>JACPSH010000054.1 GCA_016193395.1 Gammaproteobacteria bacterium | reverse complement strand
GATGCCGGCCGAGAGGCGGGCGCCGCTCTTCAGGGCGCGGATCATTTCGGCGCCGAGCTCAAAACGGAGGAAATGGACGGACGAGGTCTTGTCCTCGTCATCGCGCTTCAGATCTTCGTCCGCAATGGGCGTGATGCGCTCAAAACCGCCAATCTGCAGCCAGACACGGCGTTCCACGCCGATCAGCCTGGCGAGCTCCTGCTGGCGCTGCACGGCATCTTCGTATTCCAGCATGAAGGTGGCTTTCCAGTTGGCGCCGTCCGGGATCATTGGATTGTAGGCGGCAAGCTCCTCCTGGATCCCCTCGGCCTCAAAGATTCGCTCCGCGCGCAGCATCTCCTGCACCTGGTAATGGATGGTCAGGCGGTCTTCGAAATACAGCGTGGCGTGGGGGCCAATCGGCAGACGCCGATGCGTTTTGTGCGCCATGACGGTGGCGCGGAACTGCGGCCGCAGGTCCGAGTATTTCTCCAGCGAATAAAGGTCCCCGCGAGTCAGCTTTTCCATCGCGGCGCCTCCGTCAAATCCCGTAGGCATGGCGCAACAACGTGAACGGCGACTCGGCGGCCGATCCATCCGCGAGGCCGTTCATGATCTGATCGCCGGCCATGGGGCAGTCGCTGACGTAATGGTCCACGCTCGACTGACGCACCTTGTTGACGACCGGCCGGCAGATCTTCATCGACACCTCGTGGCACTCGCTTTTGACGGCGTAGGTCCCGTCGTGGCCGGAACAGCGCTCGATCACTTCAATGTTTGTCCCCGGCACGAGTTGCAGGATATCGCGCGTTTTCAGGCCGATGTTCTGCACCCGCTGGTGGCAGGGGGCGTGGTAGGCGATCTTGCCGAGTGGATTTCTGAATTCAGTGCGCAGCTTCCCGGCCTTGTGCCGGATCATCAGGTATTCAAACGGATCGAAGAAAGCCTCCGCGACACGGCGCACGGCGGCCTCGTCCGGGAACATCAACGGCAGTTCCCGCTTGAACATGAGCACGCAGGACGGCACCGGCGCGATCAGATCCCAGCCGGCCTCGACAAGCTTAAGCAGCGCCGGAACGTTGGCGTCCTTCGCCCGTGCCACGGCGTCCAGATCCCCGAGTTCGAACTTCGGCATGCCACAGCACCGTTCCTCGGCAACCAGCGTCACCGGGATCCCGTTGTGTTCCAGGATCGCGATCAGGTCTTCCCCGGATTGCGGGTCATTGCGGTTGCCATAACAGGTGGCGAACAGCGCAACCTTGCCGCGCGTTTCCCCCGCCGGCAGGCCATCGATCTCCGGCGCGGCACGGCGCTTGAAGCGCTTGCGCAGGTTGTCGCTGTGGTACTGCGGCACCACGGCATCCGGGTGCACGCCCAGCACCTTGTCCAGGACCCTGCGCGCGGGCCGGTTGCGATTCGCCGCATTCACGACCTGCGCCACCACCGGTATGCCGGCGATACTGCCCACGGCGTCGGTGGAAGTCAGGATCCGATCGCGGACGCGCGTCTCGCCCTTGCGGAAACGGATCGCCTTGGCGCGCAGCATCAGGTGCGGGAAGTCGACGTTCCACTCGTGGGGCGGCACGTACGGGCACTTCGTCATGTAACAGAGATCGCAGAGGTAGCAGTGGTCGACGACCTTGCCGTAATCGGACTTGGCGACGCCGTCGATCTCCAGCGTCGGCGAGGCATCGACCAGATCGAACAACGTGGGGAACGCGTTGCAGAGACTGACGCAGCGGCGGCAGCCGTGGCAGATGCCGAAGACGCGCTCCATTTCCTTGAGCGTGGCAGCCTCGTCGTAAAACACGGGGTCCTGCCAGTTGATCGGATGCCGGATGGGCGCCTCAAGGCTGCCTTCGCGGCGGGTTTCTTTGGAGTCAGACATGAATCAGATGCATGGCAAGCAGCATGTCGCAGATAGCAGGTAGGGAGGCTTCTCCCCATCCTCCAAGAAATGGAACCGGGCGCTGCCCGGTTCCGCGGGTTCCGACGAACCGGACGATTACGCCAGGCTGTCCAGGGCCTTCTGGAAGCGGTTGGCGTGCGAGCGCTCGGCCTTGGCCAGCGTCTCGAACCAGTCCGCGATCTCGGTAAGTCCCTCGGCGCGGGCGGTTTTGGCCATGCCGGGATACATGTCCGTATATTCGTAGGTTTCGCCGGCTATGGCGGCGCGCAGGTTATCGGCGGTACTGCCGATCGGCTTGCCCGTCGCGGGGTCGCCGACTTCTTCCAGGTATTCCAGGTGCCCGTGAGCATGTCCGGTTTCACCCTCGGCCGTGGAACGGAATACCGCGGAAACATCGTTGTACCCCTCGACGTCGGCCTTCTGCGCGAAGTACAGGTAGCGGCGGTTCGCCTGCGATTCACCGGCGAAAGCGTGTTTCAGATTCTCTTCCGTCTTGGTGCCTTTCAGTGCCATGTCGACTTCTCCTAACTGGTTGAATTTACGCGGGTCAATATGCGATTTAGAATTGCTCTAAGGATATCTGAAATTTAGCCAAGGCGCCGGATCCTGTCAATCCGGCGCACATTGAATATACGTATGGGCGGGATAGGTTGCAGCTATCCCGCGCGGCTGCGCAGCCGACGCGGCTTTGACATATCATTTCCCCATCCCGGCATAACGCGGAGATAGGCAGTGGCGAAGAAGGCTGGTGAATTCGATTTTGAGAAGGCGCTCGCGGAACTGGAATCCCTGGTGGAGAAGATGGAGAAAGGGGACCTGGGGCTGGAAGAGTCGCTGAAGCACTTTGAGCGCGGGGTTGCCCTGACCCGAGCCTGCCAGAAAGCACTTTCCGAGGCGGAGCAGAAAGTGCATATCCTCATGGAGAAGGCCGGCGGCAAGGACCTCGCCCCATTCGATCCTCGCGAATCACCTGACGATTAGAACGTGGAGATTGCCGGCAGGCTGCGGGACCACCAGACCCGAATCGAGGTTGCGCTCGAATTCTGGCTTCCGCCGGCCTCACGCGTGCCCGAAGGACTCCACGAAGCCATGCGATACGCGGTCCTCGGCGGCGGCAAACGCATCCGACCCCTTCTCGTCTACGCGAGCGGCGAGGCGTTCGGCGTGGCACCGGACGCACTCGATGGCCCGGCCTGTGCCGTGGAGATGATCCACGCCTACTCGCTGGTGCACGATGACCTTCCGGCGATGGACAACGACGACTTGCGCCGCGGAAGGCCCACCTGCCACCGCGCCTTCGGGGAAGCCACCGCGATCCTTGCCGGGGACGCGCTGCAGGCGCTGGCATTCCACGTACTCGCCGCGGATCCGAATATCCGCGTGAGCGCCGGGCAGCGCGTACGCATGATTGAAATCCTTGCTTTCGCGAGCGGCTCGCTGGGTATGGCCGGCGGCCAGGCCATCGACCTTTTGGCGGTAGGCAAAGCGCTCAACCTGGAACAGCTCGAATCCATGCACCGCCACAAGACCGGCGCCTTGATCAGGGCCAGTGTCGAGCTCGGCGCGCTCTGCTGCGATGGCGTGGACCCCCGGGCCTTCTCGCGCGTGTCGCAGTTCGGCCAGTGCATCGGCCTGGCGTTCCAGATCCACGACGACGTCCTCGATATCGAGAGCGACACGGCCACGCTCGGCAAACCGCAGGGTTCCGATCTCGCGCAGAACAAGCCGACTTACCCGCGTTTGCTCGGCCTGGCGGGCGCCAAGGAGGCGGCGCGGAAACTGCACGATGAGGCCATTTCCGCCCTGCAGCCGCTTGACGCCCGGGCTGACGGCCTGCGTTCGGTGGCCGATTTCATCGTCGGCCGGCGCAATTGAGGTTGGCAGCCCCTGACGGGTTGGCGTGATACTGGCGCGGCAGGTGCGCTACCGGCAGAAACCTAGTAAATTACTAAGGATTGACCCACAGGCCACACATGAACAGACCCGTTCCATTGATGCCGGAATCCATACCGGACATCCAGAGCAGTCCGGATACCCGGCAAATCCCAATCGACAAGGTTGGCATCAAGAACATCCGCTATCCGGTCGTCATTCGGGACCGGGCCGGCCGCGAGCAGCACACGGTCGCGACTTTCAATATGTACGTCAGCCTGCCCCACAACTTCAAGGGGACGCACATGTCGCGATTCGTGGAGATCCTCAATCAGAACGAAAACGAGATCACGGTCGAATCATTCAAGCACATGATCGTGGAGATGACCGACTCGCTGAGCGCGGAGGCCGGGCACATCGAGATGTCGTTCCCCTACTTTGTCGCCAAGTCCGCCCCAGTCTCGGGCGTCAAGAGCCTGATGGACTACGAAGTCTCCTTCATCGGCGAGATCCAGAACGGCAAGCCGACGGTGCTGGTCAGGATCGTCGTGCCCGTGACTTCCCTGTGTCCGTGTTCGAAGAACATTTCAGATTACGGCGCGCACAATCAGCGTTCCCATGTTTCCGTGCTGGTACGGACGCGCGGGTTCATCTGGATAGAGGAACTGATTGACGTGGTCGAAAAGGTCGCCTCCTGCGAGCTCTACGGCCTGCTCAAGCGGCCTGACGAGAAATACGTCACTGAACGGGCCTACGATAATCCGAAATTCGTCGAGGACATGGTTCGGGACGTCGCCATTCGCTTCAACAAGGATGACCGAATCAGCGCCTATACCATCGAATCGGAGAACTTCGAATCCATCCATAACCATTCGGCCTACGCCATGCTGTCGTGCGACAAGGAGAGCGGCGAAGTCCGTCGAAGCTGATTTCCAGGCTTGCAGGAACCTCCCGCCAGGCGAGGGTTCTAAAGCTGGAATGAAAATCGCGCTACGAATCCGCGGTGCAAGTCTGGTCGTGATATTGCTCGTCACGGCGAGGCCGGCGGTCCACGCCGACATGATTCCAATGCGCGACTATATCCGCCTGGACCGCGGGATGAGCGAGGCGGAAGTCCTCTATCGCGTCGGCCCCTACGATCACCAGTCGATTTCCTCGGATCACTATCACAACATCATCCGCAAGACGTGGTATTACATCCCCGAACGCCGCAATTCAGATTCCTGGATCACGGAAATCGAGTTCGACCACGGCGGCATCATCCAGTCCCTCAGGCGCTACCGCGCCCGCCCCTGACACCGTCCGGATTCATTCCTGCTTTGGGGCGGCCGGGTCCTGGCAACCGGTGAATTCCGGCCGGATTCATGTCGACTAGTGCCGGACGGGTCCTGTCACCGGGCACCCCTTTTCCGTGCTCGCTCGGTCCCCTCGCTTGCGCGCGGAAGAAGGGGAGTGCCCGGTGCCACCCGTCCGTTTAACTCTCACGCGTGAATCCGGCCGGATTCAGCCACAGTACCGACCGGGCGGGTGACATCGGGTCACCGCTCTTCGCGCGCAGCGACAGCGAGTACGAAGACGGTACCCGGTGGCAGGACCCGCCCGCTGGCCGACGCAATGTGAAGCCGGCCGGCGCGCGATCGGATCAGGGCGGGTCGTCGCGCTTGGCGTCCTGCCAGATCTGCTCCATTTCCTCGAGTGTCGACTGTTCCGGCGTCTTGCCGCGCGCGGTCAGTTCGCTTTCGACGCGAGTGAACCTCCGGGAGAATTTTTCATTTGAACGCCGCAGGGCCAGTTCCGGGTCTACGCCGAGGTGGCGCGCGCAATTGACGGCCGCGAAGAGGATGTCCCCGATTTCGTCTTCCAGCATCCCGGGATCCGATCCCGCGCGCCTCGCCTCCCGCAGCTCCGCGATTTCCTCCTCGAGTTTCTCGAGCACCGGCTCCGGTCGGTCCCAATCGAATCCGGCGCGCGCGGCCCGCTCCTGCATCTTCAGCGCCCGGCGCATGGCGGGCAGACTACCCGGCAGATCCCCGAGAATGCCCTCGCCTTTCGCCCTGCGTTCCCCGGCCTTCAGTCGCTCCCAAGCCAGCGACTGCTCGGCCGCGGTTTCGATTTTCGCGTCCCCGAATACATGTGGGTGCCGGCGGTGGAGTTTTTCGACAACGCGTTCCACTACGTCGTCGAACTCGAAGGCGCGGGCTTCGGAGGCGATCTGGCAGTAGAAGACGACGTGGAACAGCAGATCGCCGAGCTCTTCGCACTGGCCGGGCGCGTCCCCCCGCTCGATCGCATCGGCGAGTTCGTAGGCCTCTTCCAGGGTATGCGGCAGGATCGAGCGCGCCGTTTGGTCGCGGTCCCAGGGACAACCGCGTTCCGGATCGCGCAGGGTTTTCATAAGTTCAATCAATCTGGTTATGGATTGCATCTGATTTACCGGTCACAATCACGGGTGTAATGACTTGATCTCCTGCCGTATTTTGATTGAGAATTAGCTCCGCCGAATCCTGAATCCATACGAACATGGCCCCCCTGATCCTCAGACTCGACGTCGCCGGCATACCCGTCACCTGGATCCCCTGGCAGGACGCGGTCTGCCTGTACAGCCGTGACATGATTGCATGGACCGCGGGCGAACAGGAATTCACATTCCGCGGGGGCACCTGCCGACGCACCGGGGAACGCTCCCACGTGGATGTGAATTCCATCATTGCGGTCAAACGTTCGGAGATCCGGCGGCGCAGCAAGCGCACCATCCCGCCGCTGACCAACCGCGAGCTGTTCCTGCGCGATGCGCACCTGTGCATGTACTGCGGCGGGGAATTCCCGGAAAACAACCTGACCCGCGACCACGTCATACCGATGTCGCGCGGCGGCAAGGATCGCTGGTCGAATGTTGTCACTGCCTGCCGGGGCTGCAATACGCGCAAGGGCAACCGCGTGCCGGAGGAGTCGAGGATGCAGCTGCTGGCCATTCCGTACGTGCCCAACTGGGCCGAATACCTGGCGCTGTCCAACCGCCGCATCCTGGCGGACCAGATGGAATTCCTGAAATCCCAGTTCTCCGGGCGGCCAATGAAGTTCCATCGGCAGTAACCTCCGTCGCCACGCCCAGGCGCGACCGTCACGACGCATTTCCCCGCCCGCGCCCTGCTCCTGCACCGTGAAGGCATCGTCACTACCCAACCGCGAAAAGAGGTTCGCCGGCATTGCACTACCGGCCTTGTTCGTCTTTGGCGGTATTGGCGCTGGCACGGCCGCGGCGGCCGATATCAGCGGGAACCATGCGGTCTGGGGCCTCGGGGGCAAATCCTGTTTCGCTTACATCCAGGCCGGCGCCCAGGGTGCAGATCGCACCGACTATCGGGATTACGTCATGGGCTACCTGACCGCCTACAACGCGGTGACGCCGGACACGTACCGGATCGAAGGACACATGGATCTCGATCAGATCATGAACTGGATCGGCGAGTACTGCGATGCCAAACCGATGCATGGTTTCGAGCAAGCGCTCGCAGATTTCGCCGTAGAACACACGGCGACCCGGTTACAGCGCGCTCCACAAAGATCAGGCCGCTAGGGCGTCGCGCTCGGCGCTGTGATCCCATTCGCGGTCCGAATTTGTCTTGTAATTACAACAGCTTGAAGGGTCGATAAACGAGCGCGGCAAACTGCTGTACACGGGCGTGTGTATTTGCCAACACCTGCTAAATCAGTCATGATGATCGCACGGGTTCTGGAGGATTCCTGCAATACCAACTGGAGAAGAAGCTATGAGAAACTCAGTTATTAAGGCGTCCATTCTGGCGCTGGTGGTTGGACTGGCCGGTGGCTGCGCGACCACCGAGCAGATTGCCGAAATCAAGGCAATGGCCGAGAAGGCGCAATCAAGCGCGAATGCCGCCCAACAGCGCGCGGACAGTGCTGCGTCAGCAGCGGCCGAGGCAATGGAAGCGGCGCGTCGTGCGGAATCCGCCGCCCAAGCTGCACAGGACTGCTGCAATGCGCAGAAGGATCGTCTTGACAAGGCCATTGAAGGGATGATGAAGAAGTAAGCATCATCCGTTCTGAAGCATTGAAAGCCCCATGACGCGACGTCATGGGGCTTTTTTGTTTATGCGGGGACGAAACGGATCTGTTACCGGGCGCGTGATTCCGAAGCGGCGCCCGGGACATGTGTTTCGAGACGCAGCTCCAGTCCAGGCTGGGGCGGTAACTCAACTGCTTTCATCGAGGCGTCAGCCATGGTCTGCACCGGGGCGACGCGTACGCGCCCGATTTCGATGGGGATGCCCGCCGGATCCTGGATCACCTGCTTGGCCCGGTTCCAGTCGACGTCGTAGGGGAGTTCCCCGGTGACAGCCAGGATCATTTTCACCACGCTGGTGAGATTGCCCGAAAACTGATCCTGATCCTCCTCCAGGTACGGATGCGCCTCCAGGAACAGCCGATCGCCGCGCCGCCCGACCTTGTACGGCTGGTTCACGATGTGCACGGGGGTGCCGGGCTTCACCTGGGCGAAGAGCTCCTCGATGTCTTCGGGGTAAAGTCGGATGCAGCCGTGGCTGACGCGCATCCCCACTCCCAGCGGTTTGTTGGTTCCATGGATGGCGTACGCTGGCAATGCCAATCGCATTGCGTAAGCGCCCATGGGATTATCAGGTCCGGGACGAACGATTTTCGGCAGGGGCCGACCCTCGGCCGCGTGCTCCTCGCGGATGGATTCCGGGGGGTACCAGATTGGATCCTTGTCCTTCCTGTTCACACGCGTTGCGACGTACGGCGTATTCCACCCTTCCCTGCCGATGCCGATGGGATACGTGACGACTTCCTGCGCGCGATTTCCCTTGCGCGGCGGAAAGTAATAGAGACGCATCTCGGGAATGTTGAGCACGATCCCCTCGCGCGGGGCCACCGGCAGGATGAATTCGCCCGGCAGGATGATCTCTTCCTCCGCGCCGGGCAGCCAGGTGTCGATGCCGGGGTTGATCAATTTGATTTCGCTGTAACCAAAACCATTCATGCGGGCGATATCGGGAAGCGTTTCCCCTCCCGCGGCAGTGACCGCGATCAGCTCGCCGATGACGGAGTCGTCCTGCGACCGGAGAGGATAGACTTCGGCTACGGATTGTCCCGAGATCAGGCACGACAGAAAGGTCGCGAGGATGGAGAGTCGGATGCGCATGGCGGTCATTTTAATTCAAGTCTCCTGGGTCTGCCCCCGGCATGGCGTGCCCGCTCAGCGTTCCTTGAGCCGCGGCATGAGTTCGACGAGATTGCACGGCCGCGTCCGGTTATCCAACTGCGGCGCGATGATCCTGTCCCAGGCCGTCGCGCATGCGCCCGCCGAACCCGGCAGGCAGAAAACGTAGGTCCCGTTCGCGACTCCGGCCACCGCTCTCGACTGCAGGCTGGACGCGCCGATCTCCTGGAAGGACAACATGCGGAAAATCTCCCCGAAGCCCTCGATCTCCTTCTCGAAAAGGATCGCCACCGCCTCGGGCGTACCGTCCCGGCCGGTGACGCCGGTGCCGCCGGTCGTCAGTACGACTTTCACGCCGCCGTCGGCGCACCACCGGGATACGGCGGCCCTGATCTGGTAAAGGTCGTCCGGTACGATTCGCTTCTCGTGCAGCCTGTGTCCCGCGGCTTCCAGGCGCTCGACCAGGAGCATTCCGGACTTGTCCGTCTTTTCCGTGCGGCTGTCGGAGACTACCAGGACGGCAATTTCGAGAGGGATGAATTCCCTCGGTTCACTGCTGGACATGGGTTCTGAATGCAGTCTGTTGCCGATGGCTCAGAATACCCTACCGCCCATGAGCGCGTCGACAAATCACGGAGACGATTCCGGCACCTCGATGGGCGCTGAACCTTCGTAGGCATTCCTGGCAAAACCCGCGCCCGCCTCGGCATAGAGGTTGAACACGGCGTGCACGCCGGCATCCTCAAGGCGATCCACGTCGTCGGGATACTTGGCAAGCGCCACGACCCGGCCGCTGTAACCAAACTTCCGCAACTGCTTCGCGGCATACACGTTCTCCGCGTTCTGCGGCATGGCCAGCATCACCAGGCGCAGGCTGCCATGGTTGAGGCGCAGGCGTGACCAGAAGTCCGAGTCCGTCGCGCTTGCCTGGATGACGTGCCGGCCGGCCTCGACGTGGCGCTGCACGACTTCCGGCACCATGTCGATGCCGACGATGCGCTCGCCGCGCTCATCGCACAGCGTCGCATAGGCGCCGGTCCCGACACGGCCCATGCCGAAAATCAGCACCGTGGCATTGCCCGGCGAGATCTCCCGCTCGTCTGGGAGCCGGACCGGGTGTTGGAACCGGACCAGCCGGTTGCGCCAACGGCCGTAGAGATCGTAGGCCACGGCGTTGAGGGGCGCGGCGGCGATAAATGACAGCGCCAAGGCGACCGCGCCGGCGGTCAACCATTTGTCCGACAACCAGCCGTTCGCGGCGGCAAGCGCCGCGACAATCAGTCCGAACTCGCTGTAGTTCGACAGGTTGAGGGCGGCGAGGAAGGAGGTGCGCGTGCGCATGCGGAGCCGTGCCAGGAGCCAGAAATAGAGGACGCTCTTCAGCGGCAATGCCGCGATCAGGGCGAGTGCGATACCCATGGCCTCGATCCCGGGGATCCCCTTCATGCCGATGCTGAGGAAGAAACCGACGAGAAAGATATCTTTGAAATTCAACAGCGACTTGGCCAGGGACTCGGCGCCGCGGTGCGCCGAAAGCATCACGCCCAACAGCAGCGAGCCGAGGTCGCCCTTGATGCCGAACTGGTCGAAGATTTGATACGCGCCCAGCGCCACGCTCAATCCGAACAGGACCAGCAGCTCTTCATGCCCGGTGCGGTCCATGATTCGAAGCAACAGCCAGCGCACTGGGAATAGCGACAGCAGGAGCACCGCGGCCCAGGGCGTTGGAACCTGGCCCGTGGACAACGCGAGAAAAATCACGGCCGCGATGTCCTGCATGATAAGGATGCCGATGGCGATGCGGCCGTATACGGAAGCCATCTCGCGGTTTTCCTCCAGCACTTTCACGGCGAATACCGTGCTGGAGAAACTGAGCGCAAAGCCGAGCAGCAGGGCAACGTCCGCGTTCAGATCCGACAAGGCCGGCCAGCCGCTCGCGGCGCCGGCAATCAGCATGACCGCCAGCAGCAGGGTAGTCAGCAGCATGTGAACGGAAGCGACTGCCCAGACCTGCGGCCGCAGCAGCGAGCTGAGCTTGAGCTTCAGCCCGATCGAGAACAGCAGCAGCGTGATGCCAATGGCTGCAAAGCGATCCAGTATCTCGCCGGGATTGATTTGCAGTCCCGCGAGCGCGAAGCCGGCCATCAGGTAGCCCACCAGGGGCGGCAACCCCACCTGCCTGGCGGCAAGACCGCACAGAAAGGCGACGCCAATCCAGAGCGCATCCACTAGTGCGGAACTCCGCGTAGAACCGGTTCAGACTCAGGCGTCAACGGCGCGGCTCCAGGTTCCCATGTAGAACAATTCGCCCAGCGGCCGCCGTTGTCGCTGTCCATGCTCGCGTTCGCGCATGTCCTCCGGAATGCCCAGTTCTGGCAATTGGTAGCCCAACGTCATCATCGCCATCGGCACATAGCGCTCGGGGATGGCGAAACTCCTGCGCGCGCGATCCGCGTCGAAGCCGCCCATCTGGTGCACCATCATGCCGCGTGCGGTCGCCTCGATGCACAGGCTCATGCTGGCGGCGCCGGTGTCGTACTGCGCCCAGCGGTTCGGCCGGCTGTTGGCATTGAACAGGGAATCGGCAATGGCCAGCATCAGCACGGGGGCATGGCGCGCCCAGGACTGGTTGCCTGCCACGAGGCAGTCCAGCGCCGTCTGCCAGGACGCCGGATCGGTGCTGCGGTCGCAGACGATGAACCGCCAGGGCTGATCGCCGAAGCAGGACGGAGCCCAACGCGCCGCCTCCAGCAGCGCCATCAGTTGATCCGCCGGCACCCGCCGATCCGGGTCATAGGCACGACCGCTCCAGCGCCGGGCCAGCAGATCGTGTATGGCAACCGACGTGACGGCCCGCTTGTCGAACATGGTGACTCCGCATTGCTTAGCAGGGTGGTGCAAAACTCCGTTTTGCACCACCCTGCGGCGCCCCAGGGACGGGACGCATCGTTTATCAAGCACGCAAGTGCTTGATAAACGCGGTGAGGCCGAAGCTCCGCTTTGGCCGAAACGCGATGCAAAAGCCCACGGACGGGCTTTTGCATCATCCTGTTAGAATAGTGCGCGCCGATTATAGCCCAGGCGCGGGATTGAACATTTCGCGCGGGGTTGTCCCGAACCGAAAGACCGTGCATGCGAAGCGCCGACATCTACCAGGCCATCGCCGATAACATCGGCAAAGTCATCAAGGGACAGCAGCCCGCCGTGCGGCGCCTGCTGGCCGCCTTCGTCAGCGGCGGACACGTCCTCCTCGAGGATGTCCCCGGCACCGGCAAGACGACGCTGGCAAAAGCGCTGGCGCGGTCGATTGACGCGGAATACCACCGCGTCCAGTTCACTCCCGATCTGCTGCCCACCGACATCCTGGGCGTGTCGATCTTCGATCAGCGCGACCAGGGTTTTCACTTCCACCGCGGCCCGATCTTCACCAGCATCCTGCTGGCGGACGAAATCAACCGCGCCTCGCCCCGCACCCAGTCGGCGCTGCTCGAAGCCATGGCCGAAACGCAGGTCAGCGTAGACGGTATGAACTACAATCTCGACCCGCTGTTCTTCGTCATCGCCACGCAGAATCCCATCGAGTACCACGGCACCTACCCGCTGCCCGAGGCGCAGATGGACCGCTTTGCCATGCGGTTTCACCTGGGCTATGTCGAGGCGGAAAATGAAATCGCGATTCTCTCCGAACAGAACCGCCGGCACCCGCTGGATGATCTCAAGGCCTGCGCCGGCAAGGACCAGGTCCTGGCCCTGCGCCGGCAGGCCGCCGATATCCGCATCAGCGATGAGATCAAAGCGTATATCGTCGACCTGATCCGGGCCACGCGCGCGGCATCGGGCGTCCTCAACGGGGCCAGCCCGAGGGCGTCGCTGGCATTGATGAAGGCGTCCCAGACGCTGGCGCTGTTTGACGGAATGGAATTCGTCAGCCCGGATCACATCCAGGAACTGGCCGTGCCGGTGATCGCGCATCGCCTCATGCTCGATCCGCAGGCGCGATTTGCCGGCATTACCGCGCGTAGCGTCGTCGACGAAGTGTTGCGCCAGGTTCCGGTGCCTATATAGTCGCCGAAAAAGTACGTCCATATACTTTTTCGGCCCGAAGAGCGAAAAACGCGGTTTTCGCTCTTCTCCGTTTTGTCGAGCGTACAGCGCGCTCGACAAAACGCTGCTACATCCATGTAGCGATTGTTGCCCTGACAGTCACTGAGAAAGTACCACAATGGTCTTGGTAATCTGGAGATGTTGAAGCGGCTGCTCTACCACAATTTCCGGATCGTCTACCGGTTGAGCCAGTGGACCCGGCAGCGGTTCACTCCCGCCGGACTGTTGATCCTGGGGTGCGTGATTGCTTCCGGGATCTTCGGGGTCAACACGCGCCAGACCCTGGCCTACCAGATATTCGCCCTGACCGCGGCCATGCTGGTCCTCTCGTTGCTCTGCTGCGCCTGGTTTCGCGCCGGGTTCCGGATCAGCCGGCGGCTGCCCGAATACGGCACTGTCGGCGAACCGCTCCACTACCGGGTCCGGATAGAAAATCGATCGCGGCGGCATCAGCGGGATCTGTGCCTGATCGATGAACTGCATGCCGACTTCCCGGCGTTCGAGGAATTCCGCGCGGCCCGCGACCCCGAGGACCGGCGGCGCAACTGGTTCGACCGCTCGGTGGGCTATCCGCGCCTCATGGGAATGCTCCGCAACCGTCGCGGCGCGGCGCTCGCCCCCCTGCCCGTCCCGGACGTGCCGGCGCTGGATCGAGCGGAACTCGACGTAAACATGACCCCCATCCGCCGCGGTTACCTGCGGTTCGAGCAGGCGCGGCTGGCGCGCCCCGATCCCCTTGGCCTGACGCGCGCCATCCAGACGCACGCCTCGTCCGACCAACTGCTGGTGCTGCCGCGCCTGTACCGCGTTCCGCGGCTCGAACTCGGCGGGCACCGCCGCTACCAGCGCGGCGGCGTGTCGCTGGCCAGCACGGTCGGGGATTCGCAGGAATTCATCTCGCTGCGCGATTACAAGCCCGGCGATCCGCTGCGCGCGATCCATTGGCGAAGTTTCGCCAAGCTCGGCCGACCGGTCGTGCGCGAGTTCCAGGACGAGTTCTTTGTGCGCCAGGGACTGGTGCTGGATACCTTCCTTGGCGGACGCTCCACTCAAAGTTTCGAGGAGGCGGTGTCCATCGCCGCTTCCTTCGCGGCCTCCAGCCGGGCGCAGGATTCGCTGCTCGACCTGATGTTCATCGGCGCGCAGGCGTACCGGTTCACGGCAGGCCGTGGCGTGGCCTACGCGCAGAACATGCTCGAGATCCTCGCCTGCGTGGCGCCCTGTCCGGGGGACGATTTCGCGCGACTCGATCAACTGGTCATGCAGAACATCGCCGAAACCAGCGGGTTGATCTGCGTCTTCCTCGACTGGAATGAACCGCGCAGGAACCTGATGCAACGCATGACCACCCTCGGTGTACCGGCCTGCGCCTTCATCGTCACGGCGGACCCCGCGGTGGTTTCCGCGGTGGAGGCGGCTGACGGCAATGGGCAACGGCTGGTGGCCGTGCCCCCGGCCGCCGTGCAGCAGACAATGGATCGATTCAATCCATCGGTCGGGAGGGCCTGATGGACGCCCAGACCCTGGGAACGCTTTCCCCACTGCGGCTGGAACGCGCCCCCCCGTTACTGATGGCTGCCGGCCTGATCGTCTGGGGATGGCAGAACGGACTGATGCTTTACGCGGTACCCATGGCGCTGACGCTCGAGGCCACGCGCTGGGTGGCGTGGCGTTGGGCGGTGACTGACCGCGAATTCAACCTGGTGTCCGATCTCAGCAGCGTCATCTTCCTCATCGTGGTCCTGTATGTCTTTACGGACAAGGGGGCGAAGGGCATTTTCGTGCTTCTTTCCCTGATGCCGTTTGTCTTTTTCCTGCTGCTGCTCGTGCAGATGTACAGCGAGGCCGGGAGGGTGAGGCTCAGCGCGCTGTTCATCAGCCTGAGACGGCTCGATCCGCGCTACTCCCCAGAGGCGCGGGCGGAGGTCGATCTGTCGCTCCCGTACTTCGTCACCTGCCTGGTCTCCGCCAGCGCCGGGAATCGTTACGAGGACGCGTTCTTCTTCGTCGTCGGGATCCTGCTCGGCGTCGTGCTCTGGACGGTACGTCCGCGGCGCTATCCGCCCGCCCTGTGGATCGGAACGCTGGTCCTCGCCACCGCGCTGGGTTATCTGGGCCAGGTCGGGCTGATCCGGTTGCAATGGGCGGTGGAGTCGAGCCTGATGCAGGTCTTCGACCGTTTCCTGTGGCGCTACCGTGATCCGAACCGCGCGACCACAGCGATCGGATCGATTGCCAGAATCAAGTTGTCCGATCGGATCGTCCTGCGCGCGAAAACCCCGCAACCGCTGACGCGCGCTCTGCTGCTGCGCGAGGCGAGCTATGACACGTATTCATACGGGATCTGGAGCAATCGCGATTACGAATTCATATCCGTCGACCCGGACATCACGGGAACGATCTACGCGCTGAGCCCCGTCCCCACCCGCGACCGGATCACGCTCTCGACTTACTTGATCGAGGAGAGCGGAGTCGTACCGATGCCGCTTGGCGCAACCCGCATCGGCGACACGAATGCCACCGCCGTCGATCGCAACAGTCACGGCGCCATCCGCCTGGAGGCCCGGAAAGGCTGGGTGCGCTATACCGCCGGGTACGGGGACGGGCCCGATCCGGATGCCCCGCCGGAAGAGCGGGATCTGAAGATCGCGGTCAGCTACGGCACCGACTTCCAGCGGCTCGCCGACCGCCTCGGTCTGGACGCGCTGCCGCCAAATCTCGCCGTATCCGCGGTCCGGGACTTCTTCGCCGACGGCTTCACCTATTCCCTGACCCAGCGACACCGGTATCCGCGCGGAAGATATCTCACTGAATTCCTGTTTGAGACGCGCAGCGGACACTGCGAGTTTTTCGCCACCGCTACCGTCCTGCTGTTGCGCGCCGGCGGAGTGCCGGCGCGCTACGTCGTCGGTTATGCCGTCGACGAGTACAGCCCTCTTGAACGGCAATACGTGGCGCGCGCGCGCCATTCGCATTCCTGGGCGGAGGCGTGGGTCAATGGCGCCTGGGTGACATTGGACACCACGCCGTCCGTGTGGGCGCCCCTGGAGGATGAACAGGCCTCCGCATTCGAAGGCCTGTTCGACCTCTGGTCCTGGCTGGCATTCAATTACGCCCGCTTGCGCACCAGCGACGATCGGGAGGAGGAATCGGATTACGGCGCGCTGCTGTGGCTGTTGATCCCGTTGATCTCGGTGCTGGCCTGGCGGCTCTATTTCAAGGAACGGGTCGCGCGCGGCGGGAAACCTGCCGCCGCGGCGGCGCTGCGATCCCGCCAGGGCATGGATTCGAGCTTCTTTGCGGTCATCGCCGAACTCGAACGCCGGGGGTTCGATCGGCGTCCGGGGGAGACCGTGGCGGCCTGGATGGATCGCCTCCGAGCCCAATCGGGCATCGAATTCAGCTCGGAACCCCTCGCCCTGCACTACCGTTGCCGTTTCGATCCGGCGGGACTCTCCGTGAACGAACGCCACATCCTGGACGCCGAAGTGAGGCGCGCATTGACGGAATTCGCCCGGCGCGCGATTGCGAACAGCCTGCCGGGGACTACCTCCGGCTAGTCGCGCATGCTCCGCTGGCCGGCTAAGTCAATTCGGTTGCCGTTCACGCTCCGTTCCGAATCAGGAACTTGCCTCCCTGAATTTCTTGTAACTTGCAACTTGTTACTTGCCGCTGCCTCTAAACAGGCAATGCTTGGCATAGTCCGCGGTTTCGTTCGCGCTCCAGTCGCCCTTGGGTTTCTCCTTCATGTTGTTGCACCAGCGCTCGCTGCCCACCTCGGGCGCGCAGCCTGCCAGTTGCGCGGCTAACGCGAGGGACAATACGGCAAGAATCACTGACTTCATTTTGCGTTCCTCCAGTAGTTTCGGGACACGCGTCGTCACCATCGGACCAGCAGACGGCCGTTTTCGACTTTGTGTTCAAACCGCGTCAGGGGCCGATCGCCCCGCTCAATGCACGCTCCGGATTGCACGTCGAATTTCCAGCCGTGCCTGGGGCACGTCAACGTGTACCCGGCGAGCGCGTCGCGGGGAATGTGGGTGGCCTGGTGCGGGCAGCGGTTGTCATAGACGCGGAACTCGACGCCTGCGCGGAAGATGAACAATTCGCGCCCGTCGCAACGGGCATGCATGACCGCCGAGTCGCGAACTTCCTGCTCCGCGATGACGTCATGCCAGGTGATCGCCCGGCCGAGGTTCTCCGGCCGGAATTCCGGAATGTCCATATCGAGCAGGATGTCCATCGCCCACACGATCTTGCTCAAACCGAGGGTCGGGAACGCGGAGAGCAGCGCATCCAGAATCTCGTCGGCCGTCACCCCGGCGCGCAGGGCGCGGTTCAGGTACTGCCTGAAACCGGACTCGGTCTGGTTGTCGACCTTGGTGATGACGGAGATGAGGGCGCGCGTCTTTCCGTCCAGGTGCCTGCCGGAGGCGCGCACAAACTCGAAATAGGCCTCCATCGCTTCCGGGCGGACTTTCAGCAGGTAGTCGAGGGCGTCACTCATAAAATCAGTGACAAGTTAAAAGTAAAAAGATCTCCACCTCTGACTTGGTGTCTCGATGCGCCCACACAAGGATTCCCTCTCCTACTTTCAACTTATCACTTTCCACTTTCCACTTCTTTAGTCCCTGCGCAGCCGGTCAGACGCCGCAATCGGCGTCGGGTAGCGCAGCACAATAATATAAGAGGAGACGATGAACGTCAGGAGCGTCGCCAGCTGAATCAGGTAGGATGTCGATTCGGTGATCACCCGCGACTCCACGGCGAGGATCGCGATGAGCAGGGAAAACTCGCTGATCTGGCCCAGCCGGAAACCGACCTCGAGCGGAACATGCCTCCTCTCGCCCGCCTGTAACAGCAGGCGCCTGAACACGACCGGTTTCAGCACCAGCGCGGCCAGCGCCAGCAACACCGCGGGCAGGAGAATTTCGCCCAGCACGTTGATATTGAACGTCGCGCCAAGCGAAAAGAAGAAGATCACCAGGAAAAAATCACGCAACGGCTTCAGCTTCTCCGTGATGAACAGGGCAATCGGACTGGAGGCCAGCGTGATCCCGGCAACGAAGGCCCCGATCTCATGCGAAAGCCCCAGGGCTGCCGCCAGCTCGGCAATGCCCAGGCACCAGGCGATGGCCAGCAGGAAAATATATTCCTGGATCTGATCGAAGCGGCCGATCAACCTGACGATGACGTACCGCTCCAGCAGCCAGGCGACGCCGAGGAGCACAGGCAGGAATCCGAGCTGGCGCAGGATATCGAGCGCCGGATTGCCGCCCTTGCCCCAGCCCTGCAGGAGCAGGAGCACGACGATCGCGATCAGGTCCTGAAGCAGCAGTATGCTGATCACGATCTGGCCGATGTGCCGGTGGTGCAGGGCCGTGGTCGGCATCAGTTTCACGCCGATGATCGTGCTGGAGAACATCAGGGCAGTGCCGACCACGAGCGACTCGGGCGGCGACAGGCCGCACAGCCAGCCGATTGCGAATCCGACCACCCAGAATATGGCCGAGCTGGCGAGGGTCGTCGAAAGGGCCTCGCCGAGCATCGACAGCAGTTGTTGCGGCAGCAGATCGAGCCCGAGCAGGTAGAGCAGGAAGATGATGCCGATATTCGAAATGTCCTGGACGATTTCAGGGTCCGCCATCGCGCCCAGCCCCCAGGGACCCAGCAGCATGCCGAGAAAGATATAAGCGACAATGATGGCCTGGCGGGCAAACAACGCCAGTGTCGCCAGCACCGCCGCGCCGGTGAAGATCAGAAAAATCGAAAATTCAATGGTCGTCGCTGTCATGCCAGATCCAATGCCGTCGCAATCAGTCACACACGCCCGCTATCGAACGGAAGCGACAGTTTACGGCCAGATCGGGCATGCCCGCATCAGCCGGAATGCGTAAATTGTTCCAGGCGGAGCGCAGTGCCGCGAAACAAGATCCGCGACTGCCGGGGACGTGGGGCCGGCTGACTACCGCTTACCCGTTCGACCAGTCGGGGGCCTGTTCCGGGGTCGCAGGGGGGCGCTCTTCTCCAGCAGCGGCAGGATCTCGTTCGCCGGCAGGGGCCGGCTGAAGAGGAAGCCCTGAATTTCGTCGCAGCGGAGCTCCCGCAGGACATCGAGCTGTTCCTCGGCATCCACGCCCTCGGCGACCACCTTCAGGTTCAGGGCATGCGCGAGCGAGATGATCGTGGAAACGATCAGACGGCTTTGCAGCGAAGCGGTCATCCCCACGATGAAGGAACGGTCTATCTTGAGCGAGCTGATCGGCATCCGTGCGATGTAACTGAGCGAGGAATAGCCGGTGCCGAAGTCGTCAATGACGATCCCCAGTCCGGCCATCTTCAATGCGAGTAGTTTTTCCATGTTTCCGTCAATATTCTCCATGACGTTGCTTTCGGTAATTTCGAGATCCAGCGTGACAGCGTCGCCATGTCTGCGTATGGCCGCATTCACGCGTTCCGCGAATTGATGCTGCCGCAACTGAATGGCGGACACGTTGACCGCCACCCGGGGCGTACCCTTGTATTGCTCGCGCCAGGCCCGGTAATCCGCAGCGGCCTGTTCCAGCGCCCATTCACCGACATCCAGTATCAGTCCTGTCTCCTCGAGCACCGGAATGAACTCCATCGGCGGAACCAGGCCGCGCTCGGGATGATTCCAGCGAATCAAGGCCTCCAGCCCCGAGATCCGGCCGCTGTCCAGCTCCACCTTCGGCTGGTAGTGCAGAACGAACTCCCGGTTTTCAAGCGCCTTGCGTAATTCATTGTCCAGTCTCAGGTTCTCCGCGACCTGCTCGCTCATCTTCTCCGTATAGAACAGGTAGCTGTCGCCGGAATCCTTGGCCTTCTTGACCGCGGCCTCTGCATTACGGAACAACATGTCCGCGTCCTGTCCATCATCGGGAAAGATCGCGATGCCGATCTTCGCCGAAATGCGCAGTTCTTCATCGCCGACCCGGAATGGCGGTCCGAAGCAGATCTTCGATTCGTCGTGGATGACGCGCGCGGCGTCGTCTGCGTGCTGGATCCCCGGCAGGACGCGCGCAAACTGATCTGCCCCGATTCGGGCAAGCTTGTTCGGATCCGTGACCTGCCCTCGCAGACGCTCTGCAATCTGCCTGAGGAGCGCATCGCCTATGTTTCGTCCAAGCGTGTCATTGATCGTCTTGAAGCGATCGATGTCCAAGACCAGCAGCGCCATCCGGGCTCTTTCGCGCTGCGCCGCCTGCATGTATTGATCGAGACGCTCGTGGAACATGGCGCGGTTGGTCAGTCCGGTGAGCGGATCGTAGTACGCCAGGTAGTTGGCCCGCTCCTCCTTGTCTATGTATTCCAGGCCGAATGAAATGTCGCTGGCGAGCTCGGTCAGCAACCTGAGTTCCAGTTCATCGAATACGTCCTTTTCTTTGACGTAAAGCACCATCACGCCGAAACAATTCCCGCCCGGCATCAGCGGCAGGGAAATGACCGAGCGATAACCGCGCTTCAGCAGCTCCCAGCGCGCCAGGCCGACGTCGGGTTCCAGCGCGAAGTCGTTGCAGTAGACGGGTCGTCGCTCGCTCACTGCCCGGCCGACCGTCCCGGCTTTCGCAGCGGCGCCGCTAGACTCAGTCCGGGTCATCTTCTCCATGAATTCCACGTCGCCGGGCACGCCGTCCCAGCACACCGGCGCGACGGTCTGTTCGGCGGGGTCATACCTCAGAATGCAGGCGACATCGAAATGACCGTGCTGCACCGCGATGCGGCAGGCCTCCTCGAACAGAGTCTGGCGGTCGTGGATGCGGACGATGGCAGAATTGATACCGCTCAGCACCGCGTAGATGCGTGTGAGGCGCGCGATCTTCTGCTCCTGGGCCTTGCGTTCGGTGACGTCAGCCATGATGAACATGCCGGCGAATATCCTGCCGTCCGCACCTTCCAGAGGCGTGGTCCAGAGGGCGACATCCACCATTGTGCCGTCCTTGCGCCTGCGGCGCTGTTCAAGACCTGAGACTGACGCACCTTCCATGTTCTTCCTGAATATCGCAAGGAAACTCCCCCATTCGAACTCGGGGACCAATGGATACTGATGTCCGATCACCTCTTGAGCGCTCCAGCCGAACATCCGTTCGGCCGCCGGGTTCCACATCAGCACGTTCGCATCCGGATCGAGCATGCCGATGGCGAGCGGCGAGGAATTGACCAGCGCGCTCAATTTCTCGTTGGTCTGGCGCAGCAGGGTTTCGGCCTCCTTGCGCTCGGTCATGTCCTCGGCGACGCCGGCGATGCGATAGACCTTGCCGTCCGCGTCCTTCACCGGAAAATACCTCTCGCGCACCCAACGCACTGACCGATCGGGGCGGATGACGCGGTACTCCACCGTGGATAGCCCGACCTCGCCACCATTCCCTTTGTGCATCCCGACGATCGCTGCGCGATCCTCGGGATGCACCGCTTCGAGCCAGGAATCCGGATGGTCGCGCAGTTCCTGCCTCGATCGTCCCCAGATCTCCTCATAGGCCGGACTCAGGTAGATGCCCTTGCCCGTGTTCGCGTCCATCATCCAGAACACGTCGCGGATGTTTTCCGCGAGCTGCCGGAACCGCTCCTCGCGTTCATGCAACTCGTGCAGCAGGGAATGATGTTCCGCGGCCTTGTAGACCACGATCCTGAGCGCCGCTCGATCCCAGGGTTTGGAGACGTAGCCGAAAATCTTCCCCTGATTAACCGCGGCGATGACGGCGTCGATATCGGAATAGGCCGTAATCAGGATTCGGGATGCGTCCGATACCTCCCGCGCGCGGGCGAGGAACTCGTGTCCGGGGACGCCCGGCATGCGCTGATCCGAAAGGATGACGGAAATGTTGCGCTCCTTTTTCAGGGTCTCGAGCGCGCGCGCCGGAGAGGTTGCCTTGAGGACCCAGAAGTCTTCCTCGAGCGTATCCTCCAGGGCGTCGAGCACCTGCGGTTCGTCATCAACCACGAGAACTTTTTCCTTCAGGTTAGATCTGCCCATATTGGTCACCTGCCCCATTCAGGTCCCCTCGCCTGCCCGCGCCGCTGGCTGACGCAGCGGGATCTTCACGATCATCTCCGTGCCCTTCCCTTCCTTGCTGCGGACTTCGATCGTGCCGCCATGCCTCTTCACGATGCCGTAGGAGATGGAAAGGCCGAGACCCGTCCCTTCTCCGACCGGCTTCTTCGTAAAAAACGGATCGAAGACGCGTTCGCGATCCGCCTCCGGGATACCCGTTCCGGTATCAGCGACAGAGATCACAAACATGCCGTCCGTCCGGGCGGTCGAAACCGTGATTTCACCCTGACCTTCAATCGCATCAATGGCATTCGAAATAATGTTCATGATTACCTGGTTCAAGGGACCGGGATAGCACAGGACATTCCCTTTGCCTTCGAAATTCCTGTTTATCCTGATCCGATCCTTGAGCTTGTGTTGCAGCAGCACGAGGACGGATTCAATACCCTCCTCGATATCGATCTGCTTCAATTCGCCTTCATCCAGCCTGGAAAACGCGCGCAGTTTCGCAACAAGCTCTCTGATGCGTTCGAGACCCGCGGCCGAGTCGGCCAGACGCTGCCGCAGTTTGTCCAGGCTGTCGCGGCCGCCCACGGAAAGATGCGGCTCGGCTTCGAGCAGGATGTTCTTGAGATTGCGCTCGATCGTCTGCTGGTGACTCATCACGAACGCCAGCGGATTGTTGATCTCGTGAGCGACCCCCGCGACCAGTTGCCCCAGCGAGGCCATCTTCGCGGACTGGACGAGCTGTGCCTGTGTGTCCCTGAGTTCACGGTTGGCAACCTCGAGCTCCTCGTTGATCCGGGTGGCCTGCTCGTATGTCGAAATCAGCAAGTCCAGGATCTGCTGGCGTTCCGCAGTGATGACATGCCTCTGGCCGCCCAGGCTGATTTCGATCCCCATTTGCATTTTTTGGTTCTTGCGCAACTCGAGGTTCATGATGAGATAGTCGATGCGGGCAAACAGATATCGCTGATCGTACGGCTTGCGGATAAAGCTATCCGCGCCGCATTCCAGTCCGAGAACTACGTCGCGCGCGTCGGAAAGCGTGGTCAGCAGTACGACCGGAATGTCCTTCAACTTTTCGTCGGTTTTGATCGCCCTGCATAGGTCGTAGCCGTCCATCTCCGGCATCACGATATCAGTCATGATCAGGGTCGGCTTGCGCCGGCGCGCCGCCGCGAGTGCCTTCTTGCCGTTGGACGTGGCTTCGACCGAGTAGCCATGCTCCTGCAACAGGTGCTGCAATTGCTCACGTTGAGTGGCGCTGTCTTCGGAGATCAGGATTTCGACACTGCCGATTCTGCTCTTCCCGGGTTTCATGGATCGTGCTCCGGCTCACGTTTCCTTAAGCGCCAGGCCTGTCAGCAGCGCGGCGATCTCGTCCGGTGCGAGCACATAGGCCGCGCCTTCCAGCCGGATGGCCTCGCCCGGCATTCCGTGAATGACCGAGCTCTGCTGGTCCTGCGCGATGGTGATTGCGCCGCGGTCCTTCATCAATTTCAATTCTTCCGCTCCATCTTTGCCCATTCCCGTCAGCAATATTCCGATTGCGTCCGGCCCTACCGCCGCGGCAACCGAGCGGAACAGGTGCGACACCGATGGCCGCAGTCCGTGATCCGGCGCAGCATCACTGAGGGCAATTCTGCCGCTCCTGTCTATTCCCATATGCGCACCTTCCGGCGCGATATAAACGTGCCCGGGCATCGGTATTTCACCGTTCTGGGCCACATGGACCGGAAGACCGCAGCTCTGGTCAAGCCACTCGGCAAAACCCGCGACGAAACCCGCGGCGATGTGCTGCACCACGAGCATGGGGACCCGCAACCGGCCCGGCAGCATGGAGAGAATGCTCTGTACGATTGCCGGTCCGCCGGTCGATGCGCCGACAGCGACGAGCTTTACCTCGCCCGGTACAATTTTTGCGCCAGCGCCCTGCACTGACGTCGACACCGCCAGTTTTCCATGGGTCAACCAACGCCGGACGACCTTGACCTCGGACATCAGTTTGACCATCTGCACCAGTTCGGCGGCGGCCCCCTCATGATCGGGGTTCCCCGGACCGGACGGATGTCGCACAAACGCCAGCGCGCCCGCCTCGATGGCGCGAAAAGTCGCGGCGACCTGATCGGTCAGGGTGCCGCTTACGATGATGATCGGCACCGGCCGGGTTGCCATGATCCTGCGCGTCGCGTCAAAACCGTCCATCCTGGGCATGTGAACATCCATCGTGATCACGTCCGGCCGGCAGTGGGTTACCGCCGCCACGGCCTCCTCTCCGTTGCACACCGTTTTGACGACGCGGATTGCCGGGTCCGCTTCAAGAACGTGGCAAAGCAGTTCGCGCATCGTGGGTGAGTCCTCCACGACCAGCACTCTGATGAAGGTCCCCGTGCTCATATCAACCGTCGTATCACTTCGAGCAGGCCTGTTTGATCGAAGTTGCTCTTGACGATATATGCGTTTGCGCCGGCATCGATCCCGCGCTCCCGGTGTTCACGCGAGCTGAGCGCTGTGACCAGCACAACGGGCAGCTCCGCGAGCTTCCTGTCCGCGCGAATCTTCGTCGTCAGGTCGAATCCATCCATCCTCGGCATTTCGATGTCAGATACCACCAGATCGAAGCGTTCCGCCTTCAAGGTCGTCAACGCGTCCACGCCATCGACGGCCGTCCTGACCTCGTACCCGGACGATTCCAGGATGTTCTTGAGCAATGTTCGCGCGGTAATCGAATCTTCCACCACCAGAATTGACTTGCCCTGTGGTTCGGCTGTTTCCAATTCACCTGCCGGCGCGATGGACGATGCGAGTGCGACGCTCGTCGTCATCAAGTCCGACACGTTGAGAACCAGCGCGATCGTTCCGTCTCCGAGGAGGGTCGCGCCGGCGATATTGCGAACTCGTGCCTGCTGACTGCCCAGCCCCTTGAGCAGCACCTCCTGTTCGTTAAGGATCTCATCCACGAGAAACGCGATTCGCTCTCTTCCTGCAACCAATACGACAATCCGCGCGAAGTCGTCGGGCGTCCCCGCCGCCCGTTTCCGATCCAATGCCAGTAGATCCGCCAGACGCACCAGGGAAATCGCTCTCCCGTTGAACTGAATCGTTTCCCGGTTCTCCACGGTCTTGATGTCCTCCCTTGCAACCCTCACGACACGTTCCACATTGGCCGTAGGCACGACGAAAAACCGCTCCGCGGACCGAATGACCACGCCACGAAACGCGGTCAGCGTGAGGGGCAGAAGAATGCGGAGGGTTGTCCCCGCATCGCGTTGCGACTCGACCAGGATCGAACCACCGAGCTTCTCAACTTTCTCCTGGACAATCGCGAGCCCGAGTCCGCGGCCCGCGATATCCGTCACGACGGAACTGGTGGACACGCCCGAGCGGAGCACGAGGGATATCGTCTCCTGCGCACTTAACGTCGAGGCCTCGGCCTTGGACACGATTCCAAGTTTCTGCGCTGCCGACATGACCCGGGCGGGATCGATTCCGGCCCCGTCGTCGGCGATCACGATCTCCACCTGCTGGGTATCTTTCCGGGAAATGGTCACGCTGACTGTCCCACGGGCAGACTTGCGCTTTTCAACTCGCACAGCCGGTACCTCGATCCCATGCCCGACGCAGTTGCGAACGATGTGGATCAATGGATCTTTCATTTCCTCCTGGATACGCCGGTCGATTTCAATCTCAGCCCCCCGAATCACGAAGTCCGCCTCCTTGCCGTAATCCCGCGCGAGGTCCCGCACCAGTTTCGGAAAGATATCGAAAAGCGCGGAAAAGGGGAGCATTAACAGCAATTTGGCGTCTTCGAGCACGTTGTCGATCATTCTTCCAAGTACCCGCCGATCGGATACGGCCGCAGCAGTGACGTCGTCGAATCTCTCCGCGAGCAGGCCGATGGCTGAGCGCTCCGTATCCATCATCTCCAGCAGCGTCTCACTGTCCGTTGCCTTCGCCCGCTGACCGTCCCCACGCCGTCCGGTTGTGACGGCCGCCTGCATTCCGCGCAGATGATCGTAAATTCTCTCCCAGCTCTTCGATCGCTCCCGTAAATCGGCGGCGAACGACCTCAATTCGGCGCTGCGTTGTTCCGCGTTCAGCCTTGCCGAGATCATCTCCTCCGCTTGCCGGAACAGCGAGTCGAGTTTGGAGGTGGAGACCCTCACCGAACCGGCGATCGGGGGTCTCGGCTCAGTGGCCGTTTCCTCCCGCCGAAGGGCGACTGGCGGAACCTGCTCTGCAACGCCCGACATCGCCGCTTCGAGACGTTGGACGAGCGACCTGACCAGTGATCGTTCACCTTTCGTCCCCTCGACGACGGGCGAGGAGATGAGCCGATCGAGTCCGCTGACGGTTTGCTGCAGCAGATCAAACAGCTCGGGAGATGCCTCAATTCCGTCGCGTTGCAACGCCGCCAGCACGCTTTCCAGCGGTTGACATATGGACTCGACCTCCGCCATGTCGACGGCGCGCGCCGCGCCTTTCAGGCTGTGTGCCTCGCGGAATATGGTCTCGATCAGCTCCTTCTTTTTGACCGTTTCTGATGCTTTCTCCAGTTCCAGAAGACCGGCGGAAATGGCCTGAAGATGCTCATCCGCCTCGACCGCGAATGTCGCCAGGAGTTTTTTCAGGAAACCATTGTTCTTTTTTGCCATGAGCTCAATCCGGTTACAGTTGGTACTGTTCGACGACCCCTTTGAGTTTCTGACCCAGTCCATTGAGATTCTGCGCCGCCGTCTCGGCCTGCTTCGTCCCCGCCACGTTCTGCGCCGTCGCCTGCTTGATGTTCTCCATCGCCACCGCCACCTGGTCCATGCCCGCCTGCTGCTGCTGGCTGGAGGCGGCAATCTGCGTCGCGGCCTGCGCCGCCTCCGCAATACTCTGCGCCAGCACCTTGATC
>JACPSH010000052.1 GCA_016193395.1 Gammaproteobacteria bacterium | reverse complement strand
CCCGGAGCCGGCGCCGCAATGCCTTCCCCGACCGTCGTGGCGCCGAAGAGTCGGCAGGAACAACCCCCCGCGCCGGTCGCGGCCGCGGAGCAGAATTCCATTGACGAACCTCCGGCCCTGGCATTGAAACTGGATACGGTCATCTTCAGCGCCGCGGTGAAGTCGGCCGCCGATATCACAGGCGGAGAGAGCCGGCCGCAGTTGGCGGCGCAACCGTCGCTTACCCGGATTGCCTACCTTGGCGGCGAACAAGGTTCCAGTATTAATCTGGACCTGACCTCGGCGCCGGACTACCGTTTGTACGTCCTGGATCATCCCGATCGGTTGCTGTTGCAGTCCTCGCATTTCGATTTCGCGCCCGGCGTGATCGAAAGTTTTCATCCCGAAGGCCTGATCAAGGGTGTTCGCTACTCGCACCAGGGCAAGGTCACCAGACTGGTTTTTGACCTGAACGGCCCGGTCCTGGTCGAGAACTCCAGCCTCGAACAGCGATCGCCGCAAGCGTATCAATTGAACATCGGTCTCGCGACCTTGGGCCAGTCCACGGCGTTGATCGCCGCCGGGGAAACCGCGGCCATTCCCCTGATCGAACCGGAGGCGGAGGCCCCCGTTGCCCCGCCCATGCAGAAGACGATGCGCGATCCGGGCAATGACCTGGAGGCGCAGCCGCTGTTCGCCAGGGGAATGGATGCGTACCGGGTTGGAGACGTAAATGGCGCCGCCGGCATGTTCCGGCAGTTGCTCTCGGATTACCCGGAGCACCTGCGTGCCCGGCGCATGCTCGTTTCCATTCTGACCGCCGGCAAGGAGTACGAGGAAGCGACGGCACTGCTTCAGGCCGGGCTTCAAATTCATCCGGGGGAGCCGTCCCTGGCGAAGTCCTATGCCTCTTTGCTGCTCGATGAAGGTCGCGAGACGGAGGCGCTGGAGGCGCTCAGTCGTTCCTGGCCGGCTATGGCCGCGGATCCCGAATACCATGCCCTGGCCGCGGCGATTTTCCAGAGGCGGGGGAACCACGTCGAGGCCGCGCGGATCTACCGCGGCCTGCTACAGGTCAATCCGGGCAAGGGGCTGTGGTGGACGGGCCTTGCGATTTCGCTGGAGGCGCTCGGCAGTCCCAGGGAGGCTCTGGCCGCCTATCAGCACGCGCGCAGGGACCGGTCCGTATCCGCGGACGTCGTCCGTTATATCGAACAGCGCATCACCGCCCTGAACGGCGCACGCACCTGATCCGCCCCGATGAACGGACGCAAGAAAGTCCGGCTCGGTGATCTGCTCGTAGAAGGCAAGATCATCTCGCAGGAACAGCTCGCAGTCGCCCTCGACGAGCAGAAACGCAGCGGCCGCAAGCTTGGCCGCATCCTGGTGGAAAATGGCGTCGTGCAGGAGGACCAGGTCCTCGATGTCCTGTCGCGCCAGCTCAAGATCCCCTATATCGACCTCAAGCATTACAAGTTCAATCCCGATGTAGTGAAGCTGCTGCCGGAAATGCTCGCGCGGCGTTTCCGCTCCATCGTACTCGCGAAAACCCCCGACGGATTCCTGGTCGGCATGGCGGACCCGACCGATATCTTCGCATTCGACGAGCTGTCCAGGGCGCTCGCCGGCACGGTGCGGCAGGCGGTGATCCGGGAGTCCGACCTGCTGCGCACGCTCGATCTGGTTTACCGCAAGACCGAGGTCATCACGGAATTCGCGGGCGAACTGAGCACCGAGATGTCCGCCGGCGAGGTCGATCTGCGAGCCCTGCTCTCCGACGCCAATGTATCCGACGCGCCCGTGGTCAAGCTGCTGCAGTCGCTGTTCGAGGACGCCGTGCAGATCAACGCCTCCGACATTCACATCGAGCCCGAAGAGAAACTGCTGCGCATCCGGCAGCGCGTGGACGGGGAATTGCAGGAACACGTGATGGAGGAGCCCAACATCGCCTCGGCCCTGGTGTCGCGGCTCAAGCTGATTGCGGGACTGGACATTTCGGAGAAGCGCCTGCCCCAGGACGGCCGCTTCAGCATCAAGGCGCAAACCCACAACGTGGATGTGCGTATTTCCACGATGCCGGTGCAATACGGCGAGTCCGTGGTGATGCGCCTGCTGGACCAGACGAAGGGGACCTACAACCTCGAAGAACTGGGTATGCCGGACCACCTCATCAAGACGTTCAGGAAGGTGATCTCCCGTCCCTACGGCATGGTGCTCGTCACCGGGCCCACCGGCAGCGGCAAGACGACCACGCTTTATGCGGGTCTGAAACTGCTCAACGAGCCGGACACGAAGATCATCACGGTCGAGGACCCGGTTGAGTACCGGCTGCCGCGCCTGAACCAGGTGCAGGTCAATCCCGACATCGGACTGAGCTTTGCGCGTGTGCTGCGCTCCGCCCTGCGGCACGATCCCGATATCGTGTTCGTGGGTGAAATCCGCGACGAGGAGACCGCGGAGATCGCCGTGCGCGCCGCCCTCACCGGCCACCTCGTGCTGTCCACCCTGCACACCAACAGCGCGATCGCCACTGTCAACCGCATGCTGGACATGAAGATCCCGGGATATCTGCTGGCCAGCGCGTTGAACGCCATCGTCGCGCAGCGGCTCGTGCGGCGCGTCTGTGAGAGCTGTGCCCAGAACGCGCAGTTGACCGATGAATTGATCCAGTTCGTAAGGCACGTTGGCGGGGAACCGGCGAGCAAGGCGGGGTTCAAGAAGGGCGCGGGCTGCGCCCACTGCAATTTCTCCGGATTTCGGGGGCGCCTGGGTGTCTACGAGCTTCTCGAGCTGGATCGGAAGATGAGTGCAGCGCTGGGCCGGGGCGATACCGTCGAATTCGGCAACCTGGCGCGCTCCAAGCCGGGCTTTTTCACGCTGGAGCAGGCGGCGCTGCAGGCCGCCATGAAGGGGATCACCACGATAGAGGAAGTATTGCGGATCTCCGCCGATCTGGAAGGCGAGATTCCCGAGGACATGCATACGGAAGCGGACGCCGCCAGCGCCGGCGCGCCCTGATCCTGCGGCAACGAGGAAGGCCCCGTGCCGCAATTCTCCTACAAGGGCAGAAACACCCGCGGCGACCTGATCGCGGGTGTGCTGGAATCCCCCTCCATCGACGCCGTGGCCTCGCAGTTGCTGAACAGCAATATCACCCCGATCGACATCACCGAAAAGGCGGCGGGCGAGGGCGGGCTGGAGGAGCTCTGGGGGAAACTCAAGGCGCGCCGTCCGGGCCTCACCGATCTCATCCTTTTCAGCCGGCAGATGTATTCCCTGATGCGCGCGGGTGTGCCCATCAACCGCGCCATGAGGGGAATCATCGAATCGACCCGCAACCGCATACTGGAGTCGGCGTTCCGCGAGATCCAGACCGATCTCGAATCCGGCCGCGACCTGTCCACCGCGCTGGCGCGGCATCCTTCGATCTTCGCCCCCCTGTATATCAGCATGGTGCGCGTGGGTGAGAACACCGGACGGCTGGATGAATCTTTCCTGCGCATTTCCCAGTATCTGGAACTGGAGAAAGACACGCGCGAGCGCATCAAATCGGCGCTGCGTTATCCGGCGATGGTCCTCGTAACCATGGCCATCGCCATGACCATCATCAACATCGTCGTGATCCCGGCCTTTGCCAAAATCTTCGAGCGCGCCCACGTGGCACTGCCGCTGCCGACGCGCATCCTGCTCGGCGTTTCCGGTTTCTTCGTATCCTACTGGCCTCTCATGCTCGTAGTCCTTGCAGGCACGGCCGTTGCGGCCTACGTCTATGTGGGCACCGACCCGGGACGCTATCGCTGGGGCAAGGTCAAGCTCCGGCTGCCGCTGGTCGGCGATATCATCAAGCGCGCCACGCTCGGACGCTTCGCCCGCGCCTTCGCCATGTCGCTCAGTTCCGGCGTGCCGCTGGTGCAGGCCCTGACGGTGGTCGCCAGGGCCGTGGACAACGATTTCGTGGGGGAGCATATCCTCAACATGCGCAACGGGATCGAGCGCGGCGAAAGCCTCACGCGCACGGCGGCAGCGAGCAACATGTTCACGCCATTGGTCCTGCAGATGTTGGCCGTGGGCGAGGAGACCGGCCAGGTGGACGAGATGATGAACGAGGTAGCCGGTTTCTACGAACGTGAAGTGGATTACGATGTGAAGAACCTCAGCGCGACCATCGAGCCGGTGATGATCGTGCTCCTCGGAGGCCTCGTGCTGATCCTGGCGCTCGGCGTGTTCCTGCCGATGTGGGATCTGGCGACCTTGAAGCGTTAGCCCGATGTATGGCCTTCGAACAGATACGGCTCGATCGTCCGCTGTCGCGTCTCGAACTGGTGATGCTGGTGATCCTGATCTCCCTCTGCGCCGTGTGGCTCCTTCACCGCCTGGCCTATCTTGAGGCCGTGGCCGAAGCGCGTTCGCTGGATATGACCGTGCGCAGCCTCAGGACCGGGATCATGGTGACTGTCGCGACACGGCTGCTCCAGGGCGATAACGAAGGAATTGCCTCCATGGCAGGGGCCAATCCCGTCGGCGCAGTGATCGATGCGCCGGCGGGATACATCGGCGCCGTGCGCCAGGTGAATCCCGGCAGCATGAAGCCGGGACAATGGTATTTTGACGACGATGCGAAGACCCTCGTGTACCACGTCGTGAACTCAGATTACGTGGCGCAGACGGGGATGGGGCCGGTACGCGCTCGCTTCAGCCTGAAGCTGAACTATGATGACACGAACGGCAACGGCACGTACGATCCCGGGATCGATTCGCCCGTGGGCGCATCCCTCGAAATTCTCGATCCTCTCGACTGGAGATTCTAGCGTGCAGACGGGCACCCATTCGCTCCTGTTCCAGTTTCTCACCACGGTCTTCTTCTGGGGCGGGATGATTGTCCTGGTCATCGGCGCGGCTATGACCGTGGCGCCGAAGCTGGTCATCCGCCTGGGTGAAGTGCTGAACCGCTGGGTCTCCACGGACGAGGCGTTCCACAGCCTGGACGCGCCGCGGTCGAGCGAGCGCTGGTTCTACCGGCATCATCGGGTGTGCGGCGGCCTGCTGATCCTGGGAGCAGCCTACGTGTTGTACACCTTCGCTTTCGCATTCGACCCGGCGAAGCTCAGCCGGCGGATTGTTCTCTTTCACAGCCAATCCGCGACCGAGTGGCTGCTCAATTCCCTGTCCTTTATCAATATCGCTTTCAGCGTGCTCGCGATGGCCATCGGGTCGGTGACCTTTTTGCGGCCGAGCCTGCTCAAGGGGCTGGAACAGCGCGCCAACCGGTGGTACGGGGTGGACGATTCTCTGAAGAGACTGGATGTGCAGCTCAAGGCGCCGGATGCCTGGTTCCGGAAGCGGCCCCGATTGCTGGGGCTCCTGATCGTGGCCGGCAGCCTGTATATTGTTCTCAGCCTGGGCCTTTTCATCTAGATGTAGGGCCCGGGAAAGGTCGAAATCCGGAACCGTCTCCTCGTAACGTGCCGGATAAGTTTGTTATAATTCTTTGATAAGTATGGGAGAAATGTGAGTCAGTTCACATCCGCCCGGGAAGTGAGCCGGTCGGAGGACAGGGCGGTCCGAAGTCGGTCGCGGGCGATTGAGTCCGTGACGGAAACCTCTTCCAGGATGGGAGAGGAAACTGGGGCGACCGGGTCAGCGAGGAATGCGGATCGACACCATCCGGGCTGCGGCCCGGCCGGTGACGGCGCCTGGAACCGGGGCTGCGGCCCCATCAACTGGAAGCGATCTGGAGAAGCAGAAATGAAAGCACGATCACAAGGTTTTACCCTCATTGAACTCGTGGTAGTCATCACCATCCTCGGCATCCTGGCGGCGTTCGCCATCCCGCGTTTCGCCGGCCTGGAGACCAGTGCGCGCGTCGCATCGGTGAACGGCCTCGCCGGCAGTATCCGGGCCGCGGCCGCGCTCGCCCATTCAGTCGCCCTCGTGAGCGGGACCGCGGCCGCCGATCCGGTCACGATGGAGGGACAGGCCGTCACGATGGAAGAGTTTTACCCGACTGCTGACAATGCGGGTATAACCTCCGCCCTTCAGGAGGGCGTGGAGGACTCTTACGACACGACGGGCGATGACGGCACGTTCCTGCTCAGCAGCGCGCCAACTCCCGCCAACTGCTCCGTTACCTATACGGCTGCTCCCGCCAGCGGCTCACCGGGAGTTCTGGTCGATACGTCCGATTGTTGACCGGGCGACACGCCGAGCACAATCGAATATGCTGGTCAGCGGGCTCATGGCGACATGAGCCCGTTTTTTTTGTGTCAGGCGATCCTTGGCTAGAATTGACAGCAGCAAATCCGGACCGGTGTCCATGAAACGATTCTCCAGCGTGGGCGCAACCTTGACCGAGCTCATAACCGTGATCGTCCTGCTCGGCATCGTTTCCGTCTTCGCCGCCGCCCGGTTTTTTTCAAAGTCGGATTTCGATGAGCGTGGTTTCTTCGAACTTGCCATCCAGGCCACGCGCTACGCCCAGAAAGTAGCCATCGCATCCGGCTGCGACGTACGCGTGCAGTTCACCGCCACGAGCTATGCCTTGCATGAATGGATCAACGCCGGATCCTGCGTGGCCGATTCGGGAGGCTCCGGTCTGACCTTGTTGCAACGGCCGGGCAGCGGCGATTTCACCGACACGGCGCCGGATGGCGTCAGCGTGGGATCGGCCATGTGGTATTTCGATGCGATCGGCCGGCCGCGCGAGGCCAGCGGCGGGGGATTCGGAAATCTCATCGCCTCCGCAACCAGCGTGGCCATCGGCAGCCGCACCCTGACGGTTGAGCCCGAGACGGGGTTTGTGCGATGCACCGCCGGATGCTGATCTCCAGTCGCGGCGCCACGCTCATCGAGCTCGTGGTCAGCATCGCCGTGCTGACAATCGTGGTAGTGACGCTTCTGACTCTGACAAGCCAGTCTACCGGTCGCAGCGTGGATCCCATGATCCAGGAACAGGCGGCCGGGATCGCCCAGGCCTACCTCGAAGAGATCATGCAGAAGGGTTTCTGCGATCCGGACTTTGATTTCGACGCCGATCCTGCGACACCGCTCGACTGTCCGGCGCAGTGTGCGGGCCAGGTGTGCCAGGCCGGCGGTTGCCGTAATTCCGGTTCCGCGCAGGAGGGATTGCGCGGGCTCTACGACGACGTCTGCGACTACGACGGGTTGTCCGACAGCGGGGCAGTCGACCAGAACGGCACCGGCGTGGCGGGACTCGACCAGTACACCATCGACGTGCAGGTCGAGGATGACGCCGGGGTCGATCTGAACGGTCTGACGGGCGCCGCCGGGCAGGCGGCCCTGATCACGATCACGGTGTCGCATCCGGCCATGCAGGACGAGGTGCGCGTGTCGGGATACCGGGCGAACTACTGATGGTAAACGACCAGTCACGCGCGCCAGGGTTCACGCTGATTGAAATGGTCACGGTGATCACGCTCACGGGCATCATCGCCGTGGTGGTGTCGATGGGCATCCGCGAGCCCATCCAGGGGTTCGTCGATCTGAGCAAGCGCGCGGAGCTGGTCGATGTCGCGGAGCTCGCCCTGCGGCGCATGTCCCGCGAGATCCGGCTGGCGCTGCCCAACAGCGTGCGCATCTCCGACGGCGCGACCCAGGGATTGCAGACCTGTACCGCCAGCGCCGGAAGCACCTGCGCGGTGGAGTTTCTACGCACGCTGGACGGCGGCCGCTACCGAAGCGAGAGCGACGGCACGGACAACACCCAGTGCGCCTCGGATACCGATCTTCTCGATTTCACCGCCGGAAACGACTGTTTCGAAATCCTGGGCGCCCTGACCAGCCTGCCTACGGCCGTCCCCGGCGCCGTGCAGTCGGACTGCCTGCAGGGGGACACGGACTGCATGGCGATCTTCAATACCGGACAGCCGGGGGCGAATGCCTACGACGGCGACAATATCGCGGCGATCCAGTCCGCCTCCGCCGATGCCGTCACGTTCGACATCAGCCCCGAATCGAGTTTTCCCCTCCAGTCACCGCGGCAGCGGTTTCACATCGTGGACATGCCGGTGAGCTTCGTCTGCGCGTCCGGCGCCGGCACGGTCACGCGCCATGCGGACTATCCCATTGCCGCCGTCCAGTCGACCAGTCCGGGCGGATCGAGCACACTGCTTGCAAACCGCGTCCAGTCTTGCCGCTTCGCCTACAGTCAGGGAACCGGATCGCGCAATGCGCTGCTGACCGCGGAAGTAGTCATCAGCGATACGGATTCCGCGGGAAACGCGAACAACGTGCGGATGATCGAACAAATCCAGGTGCCCAACGTGCCATGAAACTGCGCGAACGCGGATTCTCGCTGGTTACCGCGATCTTCCTGCTGGTGGTCGTGGCCGCCATCGGTACGTTCATGGTGACCATTGGCACGACGCAGCAGCAGACTTCCCTGCTGTCGGTGTTGAGCAGCCGCGCGCTGTACGCCGCCGACAGCGGCATGGAGTGGGCGATTGCCACGGTGCTCAACACCGACGCCTGCTTTGGCTCGCCCACGACGTTCACGCTCGGCGGCGGGGCTGCCAGCGGTTATTCCGTGACCGGCACCTGCGCCGTGAGCAGCCATACGGAGGGTCCGGACACGTATAATGTCTTCAGCTTGTCGGCCACGGCATCGCTGGGCAGTGCCGGGTCTCCGGAGTACATCCGGCGTAGCGTGCGAGCCACCGTCACGACCGCGCCATGAGCCAGGCAACCCTTCCCGATATTCAATACCCGGGACTCGCGATGGAGTTCTGCGGGTTACGCTTCAATTCCCCGATCGTCCTCCTGTCCGGCTGCGTCGGGTTCGGCGAGGAATACACCCGTATCAGCGGCTTCTCCAACCGCGATGTCGGGGCAATCTGCCTGAAGGGTACGACGCTCGAGCCGCGGCTCGGCAACCCGCCGCACCGGCTGGCGGAAACCTACATGGGCATGCTGAACTCCATCGGCCTGCAGAACCCGGGCGCGCGCAAGGTCGTGAAGGAATATCTCCCGAGGCTCGATTTCGGCGAAACACGCTTCATCGCCAACGTCTGCGGCTCGACCATCGAGGAGTATGCCGAGGTGACCCGGATCTTCGACGATTCCCCGATTGACGCCATGGAGATCAACATCTCCTGTCCCAACGTGAAGGAAGGCGGCGCGAGCTTCGGCAACTATCCGGAGATCTCGGCCCGGGTCGTGGCGGCCTGCCGCAAGGCGACCCGGAAACCAATCATCACCAAGCTGTCGCCGAACCAGACGGACATCGCGGAGAACGCCCGGTGTTGTATCGAGGCCGGTACGGATGCGTTTTCCGTCATCAACACCGTCATGGGCATGGCCATCGACATCGAGCGCCGCGTGCCCGTGATCGGGCAGAACCAGGGCGGGTTGTCCGGCCCGGCCATCAAGCCGATCGCCCTGTACAAGGTCCATCAGGTGTACCAGGTCTGCCGGGAGAAGGGTATCCCGATCATCGGCCAGGGCGGGATCACGACGGCCGAAGACGCCATCGAATTCCTGGTGGCTGGTGCAGCGGCGGTAGGGATTGGTACGGCCCTGTTCTACGAGCCGTTGGTTTGCCAGCAGGTTAACCAGGGGATCGGGCGTTACCTCAAGCGGCACGGCCTCCCGAACGTGTCGTCCCTGTGCGGTACTTTGAAACTTTACGTCGCGGAAGGTTATTGCGAAACGTAGCGTTTTTCGACTGCGACGGACCGTATGGGGCAAACCGGGAGGTCCGTTGCGGCCGGTGAAAAACAGAAGGCCCGGTGCCGGAATCGATGCCTCGATCCGGCGCCGGGCCCGGAAAGACCGCTGCCCGGACAGGTCGTCCGGTATGGTTCAGCCGATGATCAGGAAGTCCGTCTCATCGATGGTCGGTGCGCCGGTCAGCGTCGCGAACTGGACTTCGGGGTCTCCCGCGCCCGCGCCGTCCGCGTCGTAGTACAGCTTGCCGTCATCCGTGTCGTACAGAATAAATTCACCGGAAGAGGCGGTATTGACGTCGCTGCCTGCGAAAAAGTCAGCGGTAGCCAGGGCGCCCGTGGTCAGGGCCGTGAAGATGTCATCATCGAGCCGTATCTGGTCCGCTCCGGCCACCATGTCGGCGATCGTATCGATGTTGAAGCCATCCACGACCGTGTCAAACACGAACTTGTCGTTTCCGTCGCTGCCGGTCAGGTCATCGACTCCCAGACCGCCCCTCAGCGTGTCGGCCCCGTCACCGCCGTCCAGGGTGTCGTCGCCATTGTCGCCGGCAAGCAGATCCGCAGCCGCATCGCCGTTCAGGGTGTCGTTGCCGCCGCCGCCGGTCAGGCGATCGACCCCATCGCCTCCATCGAGAGTGTCGTTGCCCGCCCCGCCCTGGAGCAGATCCTTGCCCGTGCCGCCGGTGAGCTGGTCGTTGCCGGATGCTCCGGCGAGCGTGTCGTTGCCCGTGCCGCCGTCAAGGGTGTCGTTGCCGCCCAGTCCCTGGAGAGTGTTGGAGCTGCCATTGCCGGTGATCTCGTTACCCAGCGCGTTCCCTTTGCCAGTCAGCGCCGCGCCGGTGAGCGTCAGGTTCTCGACGTCCGCGCCGAGGACATAATTCACGGAACTCTGCACCGTGTCCGTGCCTTCGCTGGTATTCTCCGTGACGACGTCGCCGGTCTGGGCGACGACATAAATGTCATTTCCATCGCCGCCGACGAGCGTATCGTTGCCGGTCCCGCCGTTCAGCGTATCGTTGCCGTCACCCCCGTTCAGGGTGTTGTTGCCGCTGTTGCCGATGAGCACATTGTCCGCCGTGCTGCCCGTCCCGTTGATGTTCGCGGTGCCGGTCAGCGTGAGGTTCTCGACGTTCGCTCCGTTGGTTGAAAGATTGAAGGCAATGGCGCTCTTGATGGTATCCGTGCCTTCGCTGGAATTCTCCGTGACGCTGTCTCCCGCCTGGCCGACGATGAAGATGTCATTCCCGGTACCGCCAGTCATGTCATCATCCCCGGTCCCGCCCTTCAGCGTGTCGTTGCCGGCTCCGCCGTCCAGAGTGTCGTTGCCCGCGCCGCCGGTCAGCGTATTGTTGAGGCTGTTGCCGGTGCCGTCGAAGTCGCCAGTGCCGGTGAAGGTCAGATTCTCTACGTTTGCAATCGACGCGATCGAGAAGGTCGCCGCGTCGGTCTTGATGGTGTCCTTCCCCTCATCGGCGTCCTCCGTGACCGTGTCGCCGGCGTCGATGATGTAGGTGTCGTTGCCGCCCTCGCCCTGGAGGATGTCGTTGCCGTCGCCGCCGTCCAGCGTGTTGGCGCCGCTGTTGCCGATAATCGTGTTGTCATCCGCATTGCCCGTCCCGTTGATACTCGCGGTTCCCGTCAGCGTCAGGTTCTCCAGGTTAGTGCCCAGCGTATAGGCGATTGAGCTCATGACGGTGTCCGTGCCTGCGCTCGAACCCTCCGTGACGGAATCTGCCGCCTGGGCAACGACATAGGTGTCATTTCCCATGCCGCCGGTCAGCGCATCGATGCCGGATCCGCCGTTCAGCGTGTCGTTGCCGTCGCCGCCGGTCAGCGTATCGTTGCCGGCCCCGCCGCTGAGCGTGTCGTTGCCATCGCCGCCGTCCAGCGTGTTCGCGCCGCTATTGCCGGTAATCGCGTTGTCCAGCGTATTACCGGTCCCGTCAATGGTCCCGGTGCCGGTCAGCACGAGGTTCTCGACGTTCGCTCCATCGGCAAAAAGATCGAAGGTAATGCTGCTCCTGATGGTGTCCGTGCCTTCACCCGAGTTCTCCGTGACACTGTCCAGCGCCGCATCGACGTAGAAGGTGTCGTTTCCGGTGCCCCCCGTCATCGCATCGTTGCCGGTCCCGCCATCCAGCGTGTCGTTGCCGGATCCGCCATCCAGCGTGTTGTTGCCGCTGTTGCCGGTGATGACGTTGTCGAGCGCATTGCCGGTACCGTTGATGTTGCCGGTCCCGGTCAGCGTCAGGTTCTCGACGTTGGCCCCGTCGGTCGACAGATCGAAGCTGATGTCGCTCTGTATGGTGTCAGTGCCCTCATCCGCGTTTTCCGTGACGATGTCACCCGCGTCAGACACGACATAGGTGTCATTCCCGGTTCCGCCGACCATCGTATCGTTGCCGTCGCCGCCGTCGATCGTATCGTTGCCGGCGAGGCCGGTGAGGATGTTGTCGCCAGTGTTTCCGGTCAGCAGGTTGTTCTTGGTGTTCCCCGTGCCATCGATATCGTCCGCGCCGGTCAGCGTCAGGTTTTCGAGGTTGGAGTCCAGCGTGTATTCAATCGCACTCTGGACCGTGTCCGTACCCTGGCTGGAAAGCTCCACCACTGCGTCGAAGTCGTCGTCCACCACATAGATATCGTTGCCCAAGCCTCCTTCCATGATGTCTCCGCCCGCGCCGCCGTCGAGCGTGTCGTTACCGCTGCCGCCGTCCAGTAAATCGTCGCCGTCATCTCCATTCAATATGTCGTCACCAGCGAGACCGTAGATGCCGTCATCGCCCGTGGTGCCGTTGATCGTGTCGTTTCCAGTGGTGCCTGTGAATGTTGCCATGGGGAATTTCCTCTATTGCCTGTGTGGTGGGCGGACCGGGTCATGCCGACCATTGCCGCTCCCCACCCGCTGCGCACGCCGCGCAGGGTCTCCCTCGTCCCGCAGGAGAGGGTAAGAGTGGGGTTCCAATGCGGGGTCCACCGCTCAGTAGATACCTTAACAAATGCGCCGATGTGACGGCACTTATTATCATTATAAAGTCAGGATTGCCCATCCGGTAGAATCGTGACGAATGTCACATATTGAGGAGGACAGGGGGTACACCGTCCCGGATGGACGGGCTTCGCGTCGCCATCGAGCCCGGCCGCAGAATAACCGGGGTCCAGTTCAATCGCGCGCCGGAAATGCCTGGCCGCCTTCCCGTAATCCTTCGCCGTCATGAAGCTGTTGCCGAGCGCGAAGCGCAGCAGCGCGTTGTCGTTGCCGGCGGCCAGCATCGCCTCCAGTCCGGCCCGGTCAACCATCCTCAGGTGTCCCGACGCTGGCCAACCCGCATGGCCTCGTTGCGGAAGCCAATATCGGTCCGACCGACCCGGCCTTCCTCCCGGTAATAAATAAGGTGCATGAGGTCTACCCAGTGTGCATAAAGCAGCGCATACCGATCATCGGCCAGGGCGGGATCACGACGGCGGAGGACGCCATAGAGTTCCTGATCGCCGCCGAAGGCGACTGCAGCGGCTGGCAGAAGTCAGTTACCCTTCCCAAGTTGCCCGCGCAGCCGCTCCAGTTGCGGTTTCAGATCCTTTGCCTGCGGGTAATTCGCGACCGCCTCGTCCCAGTAACGCAGGGCCCCCGGCCCATCTCCGCGATGCGCGAGCGCCGCGCCGATCCCGTACAGTGAATACATGGCGACGCCGTCATGACGGTGCCGCTGCATGCGCTCGTAAAGCGGCAACAGAGTGGTGTCGTTCCCGGCGGAGCGGAGGCACCCTGTCACCATCACTACGAACTGCCTCCGCGCAGTCGGGGTCCTGAACCCATCCACCGTCAGGGATTCGAGCCGGGCGGCAAGCGCAGGATCGAATCGTGCCGCCGGCTCGTGCTCGCAGCGCAGTGCGGATTCCGCAAGGACGAAAGCAGCTTCCCCGGGATCCCGATCCTGCGCGTTGCGAAGGGCGGAGAGCGCCGCGTCGTATTCGGAATTGCTGGCCAGGAAATTCGCGACCAGCAGCAGCGTAAGGGCCGAATCCGGCTGCTGCTTCAGTGAATGAATGACGAATTCGCGCTCGTCCCGCCACGCCTCGACGCGTTCGACGAGCAAGCTGGTGGGAAGCATGACAAGCAGAAGGACGATCAGGGTTCGCCGCAGCAGTGGCCGCAATTCCAGGTGCTGCGCGCCGACCTGCGCCGCCAGCGCGATGGCGAGCAGGAGACCATACCCCGGGAGATAGTTGCGGTGCTCGAATATCGGTGAAAGCGGCAGGATGGTCGATTCCAGGACGTGCCCCCACAGAAACCACAACAGACAGAAAGCCGGAACCTGGCGGGTGCGCGCCAGCCGGATCGCAAGCGCGCCGGCACCGAGCCAACTCAGCGCGCACCAAAGCGTGGCGGGGGGCGCCAACAGGGACCCCGACACCGGGATGTCATCGTGGTAGAGGGACATGGGCTCGGGATTTGCCAGCAGCAGCCACCCGGCGTAGTGCGCAAGCGCGCGGAACTGGGTCAGGAACCGCTCCTGCACGGTGAAGGAATTTGTTAGAGGTGCGTCGTCCCAGTGCAGGAAGCCGTAGCGGAGCAAGTACAAAAGGACAAATGCGACCGGCACCATCAGCGTGCCGAGCCAGATCCAGCGCCCGACCTGCGGCGCGCCGGGAGGGGACCGCAGTCCGAAGCAGAACCAGTCCAGCAGCAGCAGAAATCCGGGGAGCAGAAGGCCGTTTTCTTTCGACAGAAAGGCCGCCGCCGTGAACAGGCAGACGACGCAGGCAAGTTCCAGATATTCCCGGATGCGCCCCGCCAGGCGCTGCCGCAGGCGCAGATAAGCCGCGGCGCCCCAGAACGTGAACAACGCGGAGAGGATCGTCATCCGCTGCACGGCGTACAGGACGGTGGACACGAACAGCGGGTGGAGCAGCCAAAGAGCCGTGACCAACAGCGCGGCATTTTCGATGTGCCGCGGTCCCATGCGCCTGCCGCCCGGCAGGCGCAAGTGCGGCAGCAAGTTGAGAGTAAGGGCAAGCACGCCCATTCCAGTCAGCAGGTGCAGGAAAATATTGAAGACCTTCGCGGAAAGCGGCTCGAGCGAGCCCGCAATGCTGAAGTTCAGGGCGAACGAGAGCATGGCGAGCGGACGTCCATACGGGCTTGCGGGAGAAGAGAGGGCAGCCTCGCGCACGGACTGCCAGGACAGATCTTCGATCAGGAGCGCATCGTTATGGGCCAAGTTCGGAAAGTCGTCGGCCATGTAAGGACCCCGCGCCCCCCCCAGATAGATCCCCAGGGTGGCGAGCAGGAACAGGCCGGCGATTGCCCAGCACCGGTTGGCGCTATTCTTCAACCACGGCGCCCAGGCGTTTGAGGAATACGGCCGTTTCCCGTTCGATCTGCTTGTCGCCGCGCGCGTGCGCCACTGCCAGTGTCTGCAGGAAAACGCGGCGCGCCTCGTCCTTGCTGCCCTCGGCGGCAAGGCACCGCCCCCAGTTTTTCCAGGCCGCGGAATATTCCGGATCCATCACGGTGGCGCGGCGGAAGTGCTCGGCGGCCGACGCGTAATCCTTCGCCTTCATGCAACTCATGCCCAGCGCAAATCGCGCGAGGACATTATCGTTGCCCGCCGCGAGCATGGCCTCCAACCGCGCCCGATCCGCCACGACTCAGCTTTCCCTTCTCTGTGCGATCAGCATGGCCTCATCCCGAAAGCCCTCCCCGTTCCGGCCGACCCGGCCTTCCTCCCTGTAATAAATAATGTGCAGGCCGGCGAACAGGCGCAAAAGCTCGTTCGCACCCAGCCGGTAATCGGGGTTGCGTGGGCCAGCGTCATCGCAGTTTTCCTTGAGGAAGGTCTGGTAATAGATCAGCCCACCGGGCCGCAGTGCGTCGCGAAGGTGCGGAATGAGACTGCGATCGAGGAAATGCCTGACGACGATGACATCAAAGGAATCGGGGGCGGGGGGCCGGGCTACCGCATCGCGCTGTTCCAGTTCGAGGTGCGCCCCGAGCGCGGCGACAGCCGCCGCGAGCCGATCGATTGCCACCTTGGAGATCGCGCCGCGCCGGCAAAGTCATGGCCGCGCTGTGAGTAAATGCGGTCCCACTTCGCCGCGGCATCCTGGTCTGGCGCGGACTTCCGCAATTTCAACTCTTGAGATCGATGCCGAGGGATTTCAGCTTGCGGTACAGGTGGGTGCGTTCCATGCCGACGATTCGCGCGATCTTGCTTACGCTGCCGCTGGCCTGCTTCAACTGGTACTCCAGGTATGCCTTTTCGAACCGTTCCCTGGCCTCGCGCAGCGGCAGGTCGAAATTGCGCAGGTCGTCCGCGTTGCGGGCGCCGGGCTGATCGCCCAGCGCCGCATCCACCTCGTTGAGCTCGATGGATTCGTTGTTGCCCAGGATCAGCATGCGCTGCACCAGATTCTTCAGTTCGCGGATGTTGCCGGGCCAGTTGTAGCGTCGCAGCCGGTTCTGCGCCGCGGTCGTGAAGCGGCGATAGGGCAGGCCCTCCTGCTGCACGAAGTAATTCACGTAGAATTCGAGCAATTCCGGGATGTCCTCGTAGTGCTCGCGCAGCGGCGGAACCTTGACCGGCACGACACTGATCTGGAAGTAAAGATCATCGCGGAAGGTTCCCTCGGTCACGCGTTCATCGAGGTGGTAGCGCGTGGCGACCACGAGGCGCACGTCCATGGGCACGGCCTCCCGGGCGCCTTTGCGCGTATAGGTCTGCTTTTCGATGGCGCTCTGCAGCCTGGCCTGCGTGGCGATATCCATGTCGGCGATGTCCTTGAGGAACAGGGTGCCGCTCTGCGCCCGATCCAGGAACCCGGCGTTCGTTTCACTGCCGCCCTCCCGCCCGAACATGTCCGCGGCGGCGTCATTCGACGACAGGGTTGACACGCTGACCTTCACGAACGGCCCCTCGGCGCGATTGCTCTGGGCATGGAGGTAGCGCGCCACAGACTCCTTGTCGGTGCCCGATTCGCCCTCGATCAGGACCGGCGTATTGTGATTGACGATGCGCTTGATCTGTTCGCGCAGCCGCGTCATGACTTCGCTGCGGCCGATCATGTCCGGCGCGGGCTGGGTGTACTGCCTCAGCCTAAGGTTTTCCTTCTGAAGCCGGGAGGCTTCCAGGGCGTTCTTGACGGTGAGCAGCAGCTTCGCAAGGGAAAGCGGTTTCTCCAGGAAGTCGTAGGCGCCCTGGCGCGTGGCCTCCACGGCGGTCTCAACGGTTCCGTGTCCGGACATCATGATGACAGGCGGCAGCTCGGCTCCGGATTCGTTCCATTCCTTCAGCAGCGAAATGCCGTCGATATCCGGCATCCAGATATCGAGCAGGATGAGATCGGGGCGGGCCTCCGCCTTCTGGGTTCGTGCCTGCTCGCCGCTGTCGGCGAGGCGCACCCGGAACCCTTCGTCCTCGAGGATTTCCTTGACCAGCTGGCGGATATCCGGCTCGTCATCCACGACCAGGATCGTGTCGTTCATCATACTGCGTCCCGCGTGCTCTTCATGGTGTCGAGTGATTCATGCGCGGCATCCGCGGTGACCGGAAGGCGGATGACCGCGCAGGCGCCGGGCCCGTCCCTGTTGTTCTCCATCCAGACGAGCCCGTTGTGTTCATCAATGATCTTCTTGACGATGGCCAAGCCCAGACCCGTACCCTTGAGCTTGGTGGTCACATAGGGATCGAAGATACTCGCGATTATATCCTCAGAGATGCCGTGACCTGAATCCCTGATCCGGATCTCGATGAAATCAACCGCCGCGTCGTGTACATGCGACGTCTTTACAAGCAGCTTGACCCTGCGTTCCGCGGCGCTAGCATCGAACGCGTTGTTCAGCAGGTTGTTCAATACCTGACGTATGCGGCCAGGGTCCACCGTGGTCTTCGGCAGGGTCGGCTCGAGCTCGAGGCGGATCTCCGCATTGACGTCGAGGTTGACATAGAGGTCCATGACCTCGCGCACAAGCTTGTTCAGGTCCACGTGCTCGGGCCGCGCGACGGGGGGCCGGGCATAGTCTGAAAAGGTATTCACTATCTCCTTCATCGTCTCCACCTGCTGGACGATGGTGTTGGTCAGGCGATCCAGCGTGTCCGTCTGGTCCTGACCGAGGGTATGCAGATACTTGTGCCGCAGCCGCTCTGCGGCAAGCTGTATGGGCGTGAGCGGATTCTTGATCTCGTGGGCGAGCCGACGAGCCATTTCGCTCCATGCCGCGTTCCGCTGCGCCTGGATCAGGGCGGTGACGTCGTCGAAGACGATCACGTGCGCATCGGCGTCCGTTTCTCCCGGCGGCGTCAGCGATGCGCCGCGGCACATCAGGATCTGGCGTCCGCTCAGCCCGAACAGGGTGATCTGCTCGCGCCAGTCATGGTTGCCCTGATCGATATGCTGACCTATCCCCTGCAGCAGCGGTTCCAGATACGGGTACTGGGTCTGTACCTGCACAAGCGTGCGATCGCTCAGCGAGACCACGTCCACGCCGAGGATCTGGCCGCTGCTGATGTTGGCCGTGCGCAGACATTTCTGCCGATCGAGCACGAGGACGCCGGAAGAGAGTCGGCTCAGCACGGCCTCGAGATACGAGCGCTGCGCCTCCGCTTCCTGCGCGCTGTGCCGGGCTGCGTCCGTGGCGGTCGCGATCTTCCGGGTCATATCGTTGAACGAGGCGACGAGTACGCCAAGTTCGTCCTTGCCGGGCACGGGCAACTGCGTGCTGTAGTCTCCGGCCGCGACCGATTGAGTGCCCTGAGCCAGATCGCGGATCGGCGCGGCCAGTCGCGCCGCTGAATAAAAGGCGGCCCAGACCGCGGACAGGACGCTGAAAAGAAGGACCAGCGTGAGGACCAGGACAAATCCGAATTTCAGCTGTTCCCTCAGGTAGGAGAGCTCGCCGTATTTGATGAATGCGCGCTCGACGTTCTCGGCGAGCTCGTTGACGCGGGCGGAGAACGGAAACAGGGCCTGGACGATGCGCGGTTCCGGCTCGATCCCGAGCTGCGGAATGTTCACGACCGCGCGTATGACGAGACCGGCGTTCCCCACGTAGTCCAGCCCCACATAGCCGTCTCCCTGCTGGACCTGGAACAGGATGCCTTCGTGGGGCCGCTCCGGAACGAGGCTGCTCGTGTCGCTGGCGCTGGAGGCAATGAAAGTGCCCTGGCGGGTCATGACCGTCAGTTCCTCCGCCCCGCTTCGCAGCCGGTGATCGTCGATCTCGAAGGGCACGGCCGCATTGGTAATCTCGCTCAGGCCGTTCGCGATTTGCTGCGTCTGCTTAAGGATTTCCTTCTTGCGCAGTTCCAGCGCGAGGCGACTGAGCTCAAGCGAGTCGTCCAGAGCCCGCTCGACGCGCAGATCAAACCAGTTGTCTATGCCGCGGTGAAGGAAATCGAGGGAGAAGAAGTAGACGACGAGCACCGGGGTGACGGCCAGGATCGAGAACATCGTCACCATGCGCACCGTCATCCGGCTTCCGGCCACGCGCCGCCGCAGCTGCACGGCCAGGTTCCGCAGGTTTACCACGATCAGGAACAGCAGGATGATCAGTCCCGCGGTATTGGCCACCAGCAGGAGCGTGTAGTATTCGCCGAAACGCTGGGAATTCTGCAGTACGTCGCTCATGGCGAGCAGCGAAGCCAGCATCAAGCCGAACAGCAAGCAACCGGCGATGAGAATGGATTTTCCGCCCGGATTCATGGCTCAGCGCACCACCCATTCATACCACGCGCTCTGCAGGCGCCATTTCTCCGATACGTACGCCGCAGGCTGCAGCGGCGCCGGCAGCATCTGGATATTCAGTCCGGCGCGGATGTACCCCACGTACGCCGAATCACCCGTCAGCTCATCGGTCCCGACCAGGGGCAGATTGCTTATCTCGCCGATAGATTTCAAAGCCGCGCTGACCGAAGGGAACTGATGCTGCGCTTCGTGCGCGAGGTCGGTCACGACATAGTCCTGGCTCAGCGGATGATGTTGCAGGGTGTAGCTCATGGATTTTTCCGCTACGAGCGGATCCCACAGCCATTTGCGTTCGCGTTCCACGCGGATGGAAACATCGATATGCAGTTCCACGCCGTGCTCCAGGGCGGCGAGAATTTCCTCGTCGAGACCGAATTTGATGCGCGCGTCCAACTGGTAGCCGGATTCGACCGCCTTGGTTGTCGCATACTCGACGCTGATTCCGCCGGCCAGCGCCGGCATGGTGAACGCCGAAAGGGCGGCACCCAGCAGCGCGGCGAACAGGGCCGGGACGGCCCTGCGGAACGCGGAATCAGTTCTTCTCGAGCAACGCATAATAGAAGCCGTCGGTATCATCGATCCCCGGCAGTGTCTGCCGGCCGAATTCGGTCGCGATCCCCCACGGGCCGTCAATGATAAGGGGTCGAACATCTTTATGGTTTCGCAGGAATTTTTCAATCTGCCGGTCGTTCTCACGCCGCAATACCGAGCACGTGGAATACAGCATCCGGCCACCCCGGCAAAGCTCCGACACGAGCCCGCGGAGCAGGGTCTGCTGGATTGCCGCGTATCGCGCAAGTTGCCCGGGCCGGCGCAACAATTTGATGTCGGGGTGACGGCGAATGACGCCAGTCGCGCTGCAAGGGGCGTCGATGAGAATTCGATCGAAGAGCCGCCGATCCGGCCAGCTCTCCGGATGCGTTGCATCGGCCGCGACGAGGGTGCCGTTTACTCGTAGCCGCGCGAAATTTGCGCGCAGCTTCTCGAGGCGCTGCGCGTGGTGATCCATGGCCACCAGTTCGGCCAGTTGCGGGGTGCGCTCGAGGATGTGCGCGGCTTTTCCACCCGGGGCGGCGCAGGCGTCCAGGACGCGATTTCCGGGGCGGGCATCGAGCAATGGCGCAGCGAGCTGCGCTCCCCAGTCCTGCACGGAAAGTCTGCCTTCCTGGAATCCGGGAATGGATTCGACATCCGCCGCGTCCTTCAGGCGTATGCCGGACTCGACCCACGCGGCGGCGTCCGCCTTGAAACCGGCCGCGGACAGATCACGTAGGCACTCCTCGCGCGTGCCGGCGAGCAGGTTGACGCGCAGATGCATCGGCGGACGCTGATTGTTTGCCTCCAGGATCGTCTGCCAGTGCTCCGGCCAGTCCTTCCGGACGGCTTTGATGAACCAGTCGGGATGAGCGTAGCGGGCAGCGGAGACATCCTCCAGATCCCGTTCAGTCTTCCCGCCTTCGCGCTGGTACCGCCGGAGAACGGCATTGACCAGGCCGACGGCTGCGTCGGCGCGCAAGGACTTCGCTGTTTCGACCGATTCGGCAACGGCGGCGTGTGCCGGAACGCGCAGCCATCCCAGCTGATAGAGGCCGCAGAAGAGAACCGCCCGAAGCGCGGTGTCGCGCGGCCGAAGCGGGCGATGCAGCAGGCGCGCGCAGATTGCATCCAGCCGAAAATACCAGCGCATGACGCCGAAACACAGTTCCTGGGTCAGCGCGCGATCGCGCGAGTCGGAGAGAAGCAAGACCACGGGCGGAAGGGCTGCGTCGAGTGTGCGGCCGGCGCTGAAAACTTCGATCAATACCTGCGCCGCCGCGATCCGCGCGTTCATGGGCTGCGGTCCGCCCGGGCTCAGGCGCCGCGCTTCCACTGTGGACGGGCATTCACAAGATCGGCGGCGGAGATCGGCCGTTTTCCAGGCAGTTGCAGGGTGAGAATGCGCAGAATGCCTTCGCCGGTCATGACGTCGATGCCGTCCGTGCCGGCCGCGATGACCGATCCCGGGCGAGCGGTCCGGCCCGCATCCGGCAGCGCCGTCGCCTGCCAGATCAGCATGGTGGTCGATTCGAGTTCGGTCCTGGCGAGCGGCTCGGGACTGTAGGCGCGCACGCTTCGTTCGATATCGCGCGCCGGCCGCGACCAGTCTATGTGCAATTCATCCTTGCTGATTTTCCTCGCATAGGTCGCCCGGGCGCCGTCCTGCGCGGTCCGGGTCGCGGTTCCCGCGGCGAGCGCATCCAGTGCATCGGCGAGACATTCGTAACCCATCGTCGCAAGACGCTTGCCCAGCGAACCCGCGGTGTCATCGTCAAGAATCGGGCAACTGCGTTGCATGAGGACGTCGCCCGTGTCCAGCCCGATATCCATCTGCATGATCGAGACCCCCGTCATGTCGTCGCCGGCTTCGATGGCGCGTGGTATCGGAGCGGCGCCGCGCCAGCGTGGCAACAGGGAGGGATGCACGTTCAGACAGCCCAGGCGCGGTCTGGCAAGTATTTCCTTGGGCAGCAGCATTCCGAACGCAACGACAATGAGCGCATCGACGGCGTGAAGCACGCTCGCGCCGTTCAGCTCAGCAGGGGTGGCGGGCTGGTGGACGGGGATCCGGAATTGTCCGGCGAGCTGTTTGACCGGGCTGGCCAGGGCGCGTCGTCCACGTCCTGCGCGGCGGTCCGGCTGGGTCAGGACGGCGCAGACACTGTGCTTCTTTCCGGCGACGAGGCCGCCCAGAATCGCGGCCGCAAAGTCGGGCGTGCCGGCAAAGGCCAGGCGCAGCGTCTGAACGATCACAGCGCGACAGCGAGCTGCTTCTCCTGTTTCTCGATTTTCTTGCGGATGCGCTGGCGCTTGAGCGGGGAGAGATAATCGATGAACAGCCTGCCGTTCAGATGATCGATCTCGTGCTGCAGGCAGATCGCCATGAGCCCGCAAGCCGTCTGTTCGATCCACCGGCCCTCCGTGTCCTGGTAGCGGTACGTCACCTGCTCGGCGCGTTCGACGACGTCAAAGTAGCCTGGCACCGACAGGCAGCCTTCCTGGCTCTCCGCCGTACCGTCGCGGGTCAGGATTTCCGGGTTGATCAATATCAGCGGCGCGTTGCGTTCCGCGGAGAGATCGATGACCACGATGCGCTCCTGCACGTTGACCTGTGTGGCCGCCAGGCCGATGCCTCCCTCGGCGTACATGGTTTCAAGCAAGTCTGCCGACAGCTCGCGTATGCGTTTATCGACCGGGTCTGCAGGTTTGGCTTTTTTGCGCAGCCTGGGATCCGGAAAGCGAAGCACTTCCAGCACTGCCATGAGTCATCATCCTCAACCTAAGCTAACTTACTGATAGTATACAGGAAAATTCCTACGTTCCGGTTTGCCTTGCGAGCCGTGGTCTGCACGAAGGGATTTTGTTAGACTTTTTTGCTAATCTACATTAAGGAACGTACGTAAGGTATCGCCTATGCTGCATAAAATATCAATCGCGTTCGCGCTGCTCAGCCTCTCGTTGTGGGTCTGCGCGCAAACGGAACCCGCAAGTGAGTCTGCGCCCCAGTCAGATTCCGCGCCAGCGACGGAATCAGCAGCCGCGCCAGAATCCGCGCCGTCCGCAGAGGCGGCCCCAGTGCAGTTGAATCCGGAGAACCCGGGCCAATACGTCGTTCAGAAAGGCGACACCCTGTGGGGCATCGCCGGCAAGTTCCTCACGCAGCCGTGGCGTTGGCCCGAGATCTGGAAGGCGAATCCGCAGGTCCAGGATCCAAACCTGATTTATCCGGGCGACGTCATCACATTGAGCTATGAAGGCGGCAGCCCGGTCCTCACCGCCGATCGCGGCGGCGCGGGTGGCGCCACCGCCGATCGCAAAGTGAAGTTATCCCCGGAGATCCGCAGCGAAGAGCGGCGTAAGGCGATCCCGACCATACCCATCGATGCGATCCGGCAGTTCCTGTCGCGCCCCCTCATCGTCAGCGAGGGCGAGATGGACGGTTGGCCGTACGTGGTTTCCAGTTATGACCAGCACCTCGTCGCCGGAACGGGAAACCGCGTGTACGTTCGAGGATTGTCATCCGAGACGGGCGTGCGCACATATTCCATTTATCGCAAAGGACCTGCTTATTACAAGGGCGCGGACAAATCCTCCGCCATGCTCGGATTTGAAGCGATTTATGTCGGAGAAGCTCTGGTGGAGAGTTTTGGCGATCCCGCGAGTGTGACAGTCACACAGGCGAGCCGCGAGGTGTTGGATGGCGACCGTCTGGCCGTGCGTCCGGACAAGGACGTTACGTCGGATTTCATGCCGAGGTCTCCTTCTGGCAACGTGCAAGGCAGCATCATTTCGGTCATCGATGGTGTGTCCGAAATCGGCCAGTACCAAGTCGTGGTTCTCGACGTGGGATCCGCGGGCGGCGTCGAGATTGGCAACGTCCTCGGCGTGTACCAGAGCGGGAAAATAGTCACGGATAAGGTACTGCAGGATGAGGGGTCCACGCATCCCTTCCTCGAGTGGCTCGGCACAGGGCAATCGAAAGGCGAGCCCGTCACGCTGCCTCCGGAGTCCGCGGGCGTCGTGATGGTGTTCCGGACGTTTCCGCAGGTCAGTTACGCACTGGTCATGAAGGCCACGGGCGCACTCAAGCTCCGCGACACCGTCCACAATCTCTAGCAGGTTGATGCAAAAGTCCATCCGTGGACTTTTGCATCTCGCTCAGTTCCCCAGTGCCATGGCCTGATCGGGCGGCTATGCCGCCTGCCCGCCATGCGCTATTCTTGCACGGCACGCGGTCGAAAAAGGCCGTGGACATCCCGGATCGCCTCCGCCTGGACGCGGCGGTTCGCGCAAGGAGACAAGGAATCATGGACGACCTTCGGTACAGCAGGGATGCATTGTTCTGGCTTCTCATCGTCCGCGGGGCGGCGGGAGACAGGACCATTCTGCGGCACCCTCCCGATCTATCCGCCCTGACTGCGGATGTCTCCAGCCTGGATGACGCTGCCCTGTGCCGGCTCGGCTTTACGGCCGGAGCCATGTCCGAATATGCGCGGCGGGATACGCGCAGCGTTGAACCGGATCTGCGGTGGCTCGAGGATGAACGCCATCACCTCGTTCCAATCAGCGACGCCCGCTACCCCGCGCTGCTGCGCGAGATCTCCGATCCGCCGCCGGCCCTGTTTGTGCGGGGCGAGACCTCCGCGCTGGCGCGGTTGCAGCTTGCAATAGTCGGCTCGCGCAGCCCGACCGCGGATGGCCGTCGCAATGCGTTCGAATTCGGCCGCGCGCTGGCCCGCCACGGGTTCGCCACGACCAGCGGACTGGCGGTCGGGATTGACAGCCAGGCACATCTTGGCGCCCTTCACGAAGACGGCGTCACAGTGGCGGTGCTGGGCAGCGGGCCTGACATTGTATATCCGGCGAGCAACCGGGAACTGGCCGAACGCATTGCCGGCTGCGGGGCCGTCGTTTCGGAGTTTCCGACGGAATGCCAGCCTTTCGCGTCGAATTTCCCGCGGCGAAACCGGATTATCAGCGGACTCAGCGTGGGTACGCTGGTGGTCGAGGCCGCCCTCAGAAGCGGCTCGCTGATCACGGCGCGACATGCGCTCGATCAGGGCCGGGAAGTCTTTGCGATCCCCGGCAATATTCGCAATCCGTTGACGCGCGGCTGCCATGCCTTGTTGCGGCAAGGCGCGAAACTTGTGGAGCAGATCGAAGATATTCTCGAGGAGATCGGACCGCTCTCATCCATCGATCGGCGCTCGCATCATGCGGAACCCGCTCACAGCGCCGGAATGAAACCGCTTGACGCAGAATTCAAACTCCTGCTTGATAATATAGGGTTTGAACCTGTACATATCGATTTCCTGATCGAAGTAACGAAGTTGCCGGTGCAGGAGGCAACAGCGTGCCTGTCGAACATGGAGATCGCGGGATTGATCGACGCCCTGCCTGGCGGTAGTTACATGCGCAGGTAATCACCGAATCCACGATTAAATAGACCGGTTTTTTCCGAATTCCAGAATACGCACACAGAATCAGGTCGAAACAGGATGTCCAAGTCACTCGTCATCGTCGAATCGCCGGCAAAGGCCAAAACCCTCAACCGCTATCTCGGGGACGCCTACCAGGTCATGGCCTCGAACGGTCATGTGCGCGACCTGTTGCCGAAATCCGGGGCCGTCGATCCGGCGCACGATTTCGCGATGCGGTACGAAGTCATCGAGAAGAACGCCCGTTCCGTCGATGCGATTGCCAAGGCGATGAAGGCGGCGGACACGCTCTATCTCGCGACGGACCCGGACCGGGAGGGCGAGGCGATTTCGTGGCACCTCTATGAGCTCCTCAAGGATCGCGGCGTGCTCGACGGCAAACCCGTCAAGCGCGTGGTCTTTCACGAAGTGACCAAAAGCGCCATACAGGAGGCGATGGAGCATCCGCGCGATCTCTCCGCGGATCTCATCAACGCGCAACAGGCGCGGCGCGCGCTCGATTACCTGGTCGGATTCAACCTCTCGCCGCTGCTGTGGAAGAAGATACGGCGCGGACTGTCCGCCGGCCGGGTGCAAAGTCCCGCGCTGCGCCTCATCGTCGAGCGCGAAGAGGAGATCGAAAAGTTCAAGCGGCGCGAATACTGGAGCATCGAGGCGGAGCTATCGCATCCGGAACGGCCGTTCACCGCGAAATTGACGGAATTCGAGAAGGAGAAGCTGAAACAGTTCAGCATCGAGACCGGGGACGACGCCGAGCGCATCCGGAAGAGCCTGCACGAGACGGCGAACGGCAGGTTAATCGTAAGGAAGGTCGAGAGGAGCCAGCGACGGCGCATGCCGGCGGCGCCGTTCATCACGTCCACGTTGCAGCAGGAGGCGGTGCGCAAACTCGGCCTCACCGCGCAGCGCACCATGCGCCTTGCCCAGCAGTTGTATGAGGGAATCGATGTCGGTGAAGGGGCGGTTGGCCTGATCACGTACATGCGCACCGACTCGGTCACGCTCGCCGGGGAGGCCCTGCATCAGATCCGCGATTACATTGCCTCCGCGTACGGAAAGGAGTTCCTGCCAGAGCACGCGCGCATCTTCAAGACTACATCGAAGAACGCCCAGGAAGCCCACGAAGCCATTCGGCCGACATCCATCCACCTGACGCCGAAGCAACTCAAACCCAAGCTGGCGCCCGACCTGTTCAGGTTGTACGAACTCATCTGGAAGCGCGCGCTTGCCTGCCAGATGAAGCACGCCACCATCGATACGGTCGCCGTGGATCTGGCGTGCGGCAAAGACGCCACCTTCCGCGCCACGGGATCCGTCGTGGTCGACAAGGGGTTCATGGCGGTCTACCAGGAGGGCGTCGATGACGAAAAGGAGGACAGCGACGAGAAAAGACTCCCGCCGCTCAAGGAGGGCGAGACCGTCTTCCTGAAGGAATTGCGCGCCGACCAGCACTTCACAGAACCACCACCGAGGTATACCGAGGCCACTCTGGTCAAATCTCTGGAGGAGTACGGGATCGGCCGGCCGTCAACCTATGCGGCGATCATCTCCACGTTGCGCCAGCGCGAATACGTGGAGATGGACAAGAAGCGGTTCGTGCCGACCGACGTGGGCAGGATCGTCAACAGGTTCCTGACGGAGCATTTCGGTCATTACGTCGATTATGATTTCACGGCGAAGCTGGAAGATGAGCTCGATTCGGTTTCCAGGGGAGAAAAGGACTGGATCCCGCTGATGCGGGAGTTCTGGGAGCCTTTCTCTGCGATGGTGCGGGAGAAGGAGGCCAACGTCAGCCGAAGCGACGTTGCCCAGGCGCGCGTGCTCGGGCCGGATCCGAAAAGCGGATTGCAGGTGTCGGTTCGCATGGGCCGATACGGTCCCTATGCCCAGATCGGCACCAAGGACGACGTAGACAAGCCGCGTTTTGCGGGCCTGCGCCAAGGACAGCGCATCGATACGATTTCGCTGACGGAGGCGCTGGATCTGTTTCGCCTGCCGCGCGAGTTCGGCCAGACGCCCGAAGGAGAAGATATCGTCGTGAATATCGGCCGATTTGGCCCTTATGTCAGGTATGGGAGCAAGTTTGTATCGCTCAAGAAGGATGACGATCCCTATTCAGTCTCGCGCGAGCGAGTGCTGGAATTGATCGAGGAGAAGAAGAAGGCGGATGCCGCCAAGCAGATCAAGGTATTTGACGGATGCGGCGTTTCCATCCTGAACGGCAGATACGGGCCGTACATCACCGACGGAAGACGCAACGCGCGCGTTCCCAAGGACCGCGAACCGGAAAGCCTGACGCTCGAGGAGTCCCAACAGTTGCTTGCCGAAGCCCCTCCGCCACGCCGCGGCCGGCGCAGTTCCGGGAAACCCGCGAAGTGAACCGGTGAGCCGCATGGCGCGCAAGACCAGACCGTTCGTCGCGATCCTGGTGGGTTCGGATTCTGACCTCTCCGCCCTGCAGCCGGCGCTGGAAGTTCTGGATCGATTTGGGATCGGCAGAGAGGTCAAGGTGACTTCCGCGCACCGGACTCCGGAAGCCACCCATGCCTATGTCCAGGACGCTGACCAGCGCGGTTGCGCCGTTTTCATCGCGGTGGCCGGCATGGCAGCGCATTTGGCGGGAGCGGTAGCCGCTCTGACGACGAAGCCCGTCATTGGTGTTCCGGTGGATTCGGGCCCGCTATGCGGATTCGATGCCCTGCTGTCGACCGTGCAGATGCCGGGCGGAATTCCGGTCGCCTGCGTGGCCATCGGATCGGCGGGCGCGAAAAACGCGGGATACCTGGCCGCCGAAATCCTCGCCTTGGGCGATCCAGGGCTTGCCGTCCGACTCAGGGACGATCGGGCGGAGAGCGCCCGGAACGTCCAGCGGAAGGACCGCAGCCTCCAGAAGCAGCTTTCCAAGCGGTCTCCTTGAACGCTTGGCAGCTCCGGCTCGCCACGCGCGTTCTTCGATCCGGGGGTGTCATTGCCTATCCCACCGAAGCGGTTTTTGGCCTGGGCTGCATTCCCTGGATGTCAATGGCCGTCGCCCGCATCCGGGCCCTGAAACGCCGGCCATCGGACCGGGGCCTCATCCTCGTCGCGGCCGACATCGCGCAGGTACAGGATTGGATTGATGTTTCCCGGGTCGATCTGGAGCCGCTGCTGGCAAGCTGGCCAGGGCCCGTGACCTGGGTCATTCCCGCGCGCGACGCCGCGCCGCACTGGATCACGGGCGAACACGGCTCTATTGCCGTCAGGATCAGCGCCCACCCGGTGGTGCGGGCGCTCTGTTCCATGGCCGGACCCCTGGTTTCGACCAGCGCGAACCCCTGCGGGCGGCCTCCGGCGCGCAGCCGGTCCAAGGTCCGGGCTTACTTTCCGCGGGGCGTGGAATACATCGTCCCGGGGTCGGTGGATAGGGCGGCGGTGCCGAGCGAAATCCGCGATGCCCTCACAGGCGCGGTTCTGCGCAAAGGCGGCTGAAAAACAAGAGCTTAATATTGACAGGGAAGGGGGGTTAAATGAGAATGCTCGGCTTACATTTTTGGAGGGGTACCCAAGCGGCCAACGGGGGCAGACTGTAAATCTGCTGGCCATGCCTTCGTAGGTTCGAATCCTACCCCCTCCACCATAAATGTGGAACGGGAACGGGAACCCCGGGGATCAGCAGGGTATGACAGGCGGGTGTAGTTCAATGGTAGAACTTCAGCCTTCCAAGCTGATAGCGTGGGTTCGATTCCCATCACCCGCTCCAGACAGCAGTGAAAAGTGGAAAGTTAAAAGTGAAAAGCGACAGCTCGTTGGCTTTGAACTTTTCACTTTCCACTTTTCACTCAGTTTGCCCATGTAGCTCAGTCGGCAGAGCACTTCCTTGGTAAGGAAGAGGTCACCGGTTCGATTCCGGTTATGGGCTCCAATGTAGTGTTTGGCCGGAAGCAATCGATCAGTTCATATACAGCACGCAGCACTGTGAGGAGAAATCCCCATGTCCAAGGAAAAGTTTGAGCGTACGAAGCCGCATGTGAACGTTGGGACGATTGGTCACGTGGACCATGGGAAGACGACGTTGACGGCGGCGATTACCAAGATCATGGCGGCGAAGTTTGGTGGTGAGGTGCGGGCGTACGAGCAGATTGACAATGCGCCGGAGGAGAAGGCGCGTGGGATTACGATTGCCACCTCGCACGTGGAGTACCAGAGTGCGAACCGGCATTACGCGCAT
>JACPSH010000047.1 GCA_016193395.1 Gammaproteobacteria bacterium | reverse complement strand
GGAATGGTGGCCAGGGACGGAATTGAACCGCCGACACAAGGATTTTCAGTCCTCTGCTCTACCGACTGAGCTACCTGGCCCGGTGAGTGAAAAGTAAAAAGTGAAAAGTTGGAAGAAACGCCGCTGCGCGGGAGGGCGTATTAAATCGATACGTCTCGCCCTCGTCAAGCTGGATCAGGACTTCGGCGGCACGAATTCCTTCGGCTTCTCCGAGCCCTCGCCGAAGAAGTATTTCTCCATTTCCCGCGCCAGCAGTTCGCGCGCCTTGGGCTCCATGGGCGTCAGGCGGTACTCGTTGATCAGCATGGTCTGGTGCGCAAGCCACATGCGCCATGCCTCCAGCGAGACGTTCTCGAAAATCCGTCTGCCGAGTTCGCCGGGATAGGGCTGCATCTTCAGTCCCTCCGCTTCCTTCCCGAGCTTGATGCACTTGACCATGCGCGTCATGTCCCGCCTCCGTCGTCGACTCCGTAGATTTCACCGAGCAGCTTCCTGATCGGCGCGGCCAGCCCGCGTCGCATTCCCGCGGCCGGGGTGAGCCAGGCCTGGTCCGCCGTGTCCCGCACTTCCCGCTCATCACGCCGCAGTTGCAAACGCACCGGCTCGATGTCCAGGTGGAAGTGCGTGAAGCTGTGCCGCAGCGCCGGCACGCGGCCCACCACTATCACCGGCCAGCCGAAACGTTCGCGGACCCAGTCTATGACATCCGCATCCGGCGGGCACTCCGGGAGGCTCCACAGTCCGCCCCAGATCCCGGCCGGCGGCCGCCGCTGCAACAGGATTCGGCCGTGGCCATTTTCGATCACGGCCAGGGCGGTGCGCCGCACCGGCACCTTCCGCTTTGGCCGTGGCGCCGGCAGTGAATCCTGTAGTCCTTCACGCCGCGCAACACACTCTTCGTGCAATGGACAAACGTCACAGCGGGGCGATGAGCGCGTGCACAGCGTCGCGCCGAGGTCCATCAACGCCTGCGTGTGCACGGCCGCCGCGCGCCGCGGCAAATGTGATTCGGCGAGTCTCCAGAGCTTTTGTTCGACTTTCTTCTCCGCCGGCCAGCCGCGCACGCCGTGGTAGCGGCACAGCACGCGCTTCGCGTTGCCGTCGAGCACGGGGCAGGGGAGACCCAGGCTCAACGACAGGATCGCGCCCGCGGTGGATCGGCCGATACCCGGCAACTGCGCGAGCTGATCGATGCGCCCTGGGACCGCGCCCCCGTGCCGCTCGATCATCAGTTTCGCCGCCTCATGCAGGTGTCGGGCGCGCGCGTAATAACCCAGACCGGACCAGAGGCCCAGCACTTCGTCGAGATCGGCGCTCGCCAGCGCCCTGACCGACCGGAAGCGGCGCATGAAGCGATTGAAATAGGGAATGACGCTGGCCACCTGGGTCTGCTGAAGCATGATTTCGGAGACCCAGACGCGGTAAGGCGTCGGCTTCCACTGCCAGGGCAGGTCATGCCTGCCGTGGCGACGGTGCCAGCGGCGCAGGCGCGCGCTGAATTCAGTCTGCGCCGGCAAGCGTTTCAATGTTCCCGATCGCTTCACGCGCGACTCCGAGCATTCTGCGCTTGATGAGCCAGGGACCTATCACGGGCGGGATCCAGAAATCCGGCTCGAGGAGGTAGTCGAGCTGGATGCGGCTGCGCCGCTCATCGACTGCGGCGAGCCGCCAGTCGCCGCTCCCGGATCGGAAGGCGCTCTGCGCGGAAACGACCACCGTCGTGATCCGTTCCCGGCCGTGCGTGGCGACATCTTCCACCAATGGCCCCTTGAAGCAGAAAAGCAGGATGCAGACATTCAGCCTGAGCCGGCGGCGCGTGACACCCGGAACTGTCGGAACGAGGAGCGTCGATTCGACGATGACGCGGCTCAGCCGCCGCAGTCCTTCGTGATCGGAGATGAGTCTGAATACGGCTTCGCTCCCGGCGTCGATGACGGCGCTCACGTGCAGTTCGTAAACGCCGTTCCTTTCGTGAACCGTACCCCGTTCGATCTGACCCGCGCAGAGCGGCAGCGGGTAGCCCAGGCAGAACAGAACGACGAACCGGTACACTGCCCCGCCTTACTGCGGGGCGTCCTGCGCAGCCGTCTCCTCCGCCGTTTGCGCCGTGGCCGCAGTCGGTTCGGTAGTCGCCGCCACCGGTTCGGCCGTCGTTTCGGTCGTCGCCTCGGTCACCTTCCTCTTCTTCTTGCCCTTGACCGTGGTCGTCGTGGTCCTGGTGCCGGCGGGCGCACTCGTGGCAGCGGTGGCTGTCGCTGTCGTGGTCGTGCTCTTTGGCGCCGTCGTGGTCGTGTCCTTCAAGGTAGCCGTTGTGGCGCTCTTGGGTTCGGTGGTCGTGCTCTTGGGCGTCGTTGTCGTAGTCGTGCTCTTCGGGGTCGTTGTCGTAGTCGGAGTAGTCGTACTCTTCGGCGCCGTGGTCGTCGTAGTCGTAGTCTTTGGCGCGGTCGTGGTGGTGGTCTTGGGTTCGGTGGTCGTGCTCTTGGGCGTCGTTGTCGTAGGTGCGCTCTTCGGGGTCGTCGTCGTAGTCGGAGTAGTCGTACTCTTCGGTGTCGTCGTCGTCGTGGTCGTACTCTTCGGCGCCGTGGTCGTCGTGGTGGTGCTCGTTGGCGCCGTTGTGGTTGTCGGCGACGTCGTCGTGCTCTTGGGCGCGGGTGCGGTGGCGGGTTCCTGCGTGGTCCCGGACTTGTCCTTATCCTTGTCACCGCCGCCGAACAGTCCGCCCAGGGCGCCCGCGGCGGCCGCACCGGCGGCACCGACAGCAGCGGCAGCGCCACCCAATGCGCCGGTGGCATCCGTCGTTCCGGGAACCAGTTCGGCGGGCGCGCCGAGCACGCCCTGCAGGAGCTTCACGCCCAGCGCGGCCAGCAGCTTGCTCGCATCGCAGTCGCGCTTCGGCGCGTCCAGGCTCCCCTTCAGGGTGCAGTCGAGCGGAATCCCCTCGAGCTTGCCTTCCTCGAGATCCGCGCCGCCCTGCCCTTTGGACGTGGCCACCAGTGTCGCCGTGACCTTGTAGTCGATCAGGTTGCGCGGCAGATCGGCGAGCACGCCCTTGCCACTCAACCGCATTCCAGGCGACTTGCCGGCCAGGTCGTCCAGGCGGATCACGCCGTTCTGGGCGACCGGGTTGCCGGTAATGTCGGACAGGTCCGTCTGCTCCTTGTCGGAAACGGAAAGCGAGAAACTCTCTTTCAGCGATTTGCCCTGGCGCATGATCTTGCCCAGGTTGTAGCCCTTGATGGCGCCGTTCTTGAGCACGAGGCTCATCTGGCCGTTGAGCGTCTTCTTGAAATCGTCGGTGGTCCGGCCCGCGGCGACCAGCGCGGCGCTGAAGTTTCCCGTCCCCTTCAGGCGCGACTCGCCGTTCATGTCGATGAGCAGCGGCTCCACCTGGACCCCCAGCAGCTTCGTGTTGACTGTCAGCTTCGGTAGATCCTTGGTCACGTCGATCGCGAGGTTGCCGGCGTGCGTGCCCTGGTATAGATCCGCCGTGACCGGGTCGAGCTTGACCAGCCCGCCCTTGCCCTTGAGTACGGTTGTCACCTTGCTCAGGCGCAAGCCGTTGATCTTCAGCTTGCCGATCGTGGTGCGGCCGTCAACGTCCAGGCCGCGCAGAAACTCCACGGGCACGGCGGCGGGTGCTTCAGCGGCCGGGGCCGGCGCGGAGGGCTTGGCCGCTTGCTTCTGCTGCGGGCGATCCGCCTGCGGCTTCGGCGGCAGGTAGCGGTCGGCGTCGATCTGATCGATGTCCAAGAGGTAGCGGACCACCGGTTTTTCGAACTCGGCGACGGCCAGCTCACCCTTCAGGTTGGTCTCGTCCATCTTCAGCGCCAGGTGCCTGACGCTGAAGCCGGTCTGCGACCCGGAGAACGTGGCATTCGCCGCCACCTTCCGGAACGCTTCGGGATCCGCGGTCTTCGGCGGCTTCTGCTTCAGTTGCAACATCAACTGGCGCGGATTGAATTCGCCGATGCTGACCTGGCCGTCGAACTCCGGCGCCTCCAGGATCTTCTCCGCCTTCACGCTTCCCTCCACGTTCAGGCCCAGACCCTTGAGGGTGAAGTCGTCGAGCTGGAGCGCCTGCTTGTCCAGGTTGAGGCGCGTATCCGCGTTCAGGGCGATGGTCACCGGAGATCCCTTGATCTCCGGGCTCGCGACCACCGCCTTGAGCGCCATGGGCTTGAGGCTGAGATCGGCGCGCGTTCCGCCGATAACCGCGTCGAAGTTGACCGAGCGCAGGACCTGGCCGAGTTCCGCCTGTTCCAGCGCACCCAGCAGGTCCGCCAGTTTCTCGCCCTTGACCGTCAACTGCCCGGCCACGCTGCCGCCGGAGCTTTCCATATCCGTGGCCTTGAGCCTGCCGTTGACCTCGACGCCGAAGGCCTGGGCCGACAGCGTCGGCAGATCGATATTGCCCTTCTTCAGATCCGCATCGAACTCCGTCTTGACGATGAAGGACTTGTCCTTCATCGCCGCCAGGCGCCTGCCGTTGGCGACCAGCGGGGACTCCTTGCCCTCGCCGCTGCCGGCGGCCAGCATCAACACGGGCAGGTCCGGGCCGGCGGCATTCAGGGCGCCCTGGAAGCTCGGCGTGTCGGACTGCACGTTGCCCGCGCGGATGCGGCCGTCCAAGGTGGCGCCCGCGACCTTGACCGCAAGCGCGGGAACGTCCACGGATCCACGTTTGAGGTCCGCCTCGAAGGTCGTTTTGACGCTGAACGAACGATCCGGCGCCTTGGCCAGTTGCCTACCGTAGCGCGCCAGCGGCGATTTCGCGCCGCCCTGGACCTGGCCCGCCACCTGCAGCAGGTTCGGCAGGTCGGGGCCGGAGGCATCGATGGCGCCCTTTACCGCAGGCGACTCCGACTGGGTGTTTGTGGCCCTGATTTCCCCTTTCACGGTGGCGCCGAGCAGGTTGGCGCTGAATTCGGGGACATCCAGGTCGCCGCGTTCGAGGTCGGCATCGAGCCGTGCCTGAAGGTCGAACTTGCGCTCCGCGATGCGCGAAAGGTCGGTGGCCAGAGGTTCGATTTCGGCGACTTTGAACAACAGCGCGAGATCGGCGCCCTGCACGTCGAGATTGGCCTTGACCTGAGGCTTGGGCGACTTGATGTTCGCCGCCTCGACGCTTCCGGCAACCGACGTCTGCAGGATGTTGAGTTTGAGATCGGACACGGCCGCCGTTTCCTTGCCGAGGTCGACTTCCGCGGCGGCCGACAGACTCAAGGGCATCTGGCCGCCGGGCACGTTCTTGCCGCGCAAGGTCCCCTTCAGCTCCAGCGGCCTGACGCTGTATTTCCCGGCATCGAGATCGTAGGCGACCATGCCATCGAGCTTCATGTCGCCGTCCACGGCCGGCCGGTTGCCGCTTCCGGTCAGCGACAGGGCGAGGCTGATCGGATCGCCGTAGGTCAGCGGCCCGGTCGTGGCCGTCAGGTCCTTGACCACGTAGCGGGCTCCCGTGGCCGCATCCGACCACGAGATCTGCGCCTTCTGGATGTCCACGCCGCCCAGCACGATGGCGGTCAGCGGGAGCGGCTTCGCTTCGGCCGGCTCCCCGGATGCGAGGTCCGCCCAGTTGGTCACGCCGTCCTTGTTGCGGGCGAGGCTGAGATTCACACCGTGCAGTTGCACGGTGTCGATCTCGTATTGCTCGCGCAGCAACGGCAGGAGTTTGATGCGCGCCTTCACGTGGGCGAGCTTGAGAAAGGGCTCCGGCCCGAATCCCGGCGCGTTGCCGAGCGTGACGCCGTCCGCTTCCAGCCCCAGCCAGGGATAGAACTCCAGGCCGATCTTGCCGTCGATGGACAACGTGCGCCCGGTCTTTTCCTGAACCTTGGCGGTGATCCAGTCCTTGTGCTCATTCGGGTCGAGGCTCGCCACGGCGACTACCGCCGCGACCGCCAGCACGATCGCGAAACCGACCAGACCAAGCAGGACTTTCAACAACGCTTTCATGCCGGCGCTACTCCTGGTTTAGGTGCGCGTCGAGCCACGCCCGCAGGCGCTGAACGGCCTGCCGTACCTGGGCCGGCGCGGTGCCGCCGATGTGATCTCTGGCATTGACCGAGCCCTGAAGTTCCAACCGCGCGAATACGTCCGCAGCGATGTGTTCGCTGAAGCGGCGCAGCTCCTCGATCTTCAATTCGGCCAGATCGCGCCCCTGCTCCGTGGCGAACTGCACGATGCGCCCGACCACCGCGTGGGCCGTACGGAACGGTACCCCCTTGTCCACCAGGTAGTCTGCGAGATCGGTCGCAGTTCCCAAGCCGCGGGCGGCGGCCGCGCGCAATACCTCGCGCCGGACGCGGATCCCCGGCACCAGCCCGCCATAGGCGCGCAGGCAGGCTCGCACGGTATCGACGCAATCGAAGAGAGCGGGTTTGTCCTCCTGGTTGTCGCGGTTATAGGCGAGCGGCTGGCCTTTCATGATCGTCAGCAGCGCCAGCAGGTCGCCATACACGCGCCCGGTCTTGCCGCGCACGAGTTCGGGCACGTCCGGGTTCTTCTTCTGCGGCATGATCGATGAGCCGGTGCACCAGGTATCGTCCAGATCGATGAAGCCGAATTGCGTCGACATCCACAACACCAGCTCCTCCGAGAAGCGCGACAGGTGCATCAGGATCAGCGCGCCCGCCGCGCAAAACTCCACCGCGAAGTCGCGGTCGCTGACCGCGTCGAGCGAATTCTCCGCGACCTTCGAGAAGCCGAGCAATTGCGCGGTGAACTGTCGATCGATCGGAAAACCGGTGCCCGCGAGCGCCGCCGCGCCGAGCGGCAGGACGTCGACGCGCCGGCGGCAGTCGCCGAGCCGTTGCAGGTCGCGTTGCAGCATCGCGCACCACGCCAGCATGTGATGACCGAAAGTAACCGGCTGCGCAACCTGCATGTGCGTGAAGCCAGGCATGATCGTGTCGGCCTCGCGTTCGGCGAGATCCGCCAGCACGGTGATCAGGCCGCGCAGGCTGGCGCGGATTTCGTCAATCTCTCCGCGCAGGTAAAGCCGTAGGTCGGTAGCAACCTGATCGTTGCGCGACCGGGCGGTGTGCAGCTTCTTGCCGACCTCGCCGATGCGCGCCGAGAGAGCCGCCTCGATGTTCATGTGCACGTCTTCGAGTTCCTGGCGCCACTCGAACCGGCCGGCCTCGATCTCGCCGCGTATCGCTTCGAGGCCGGAGGTGATCTGGGCGCACTCCGACTCGGTCAACACCCCGACCCGCGCCAGCATGCGCGCGTGCGCAATCGAGCCCTCGATATCATGACGCCACAGGCGCCGATCGAAGGATACGGATTCCGTGAAATCCTCCACAAAGCTGTCGGTATCGGCGCCGAAGCGGCCGGACCAGGGCTTTACTGTAGTCTGCTTGGGTGCCATCGTTTGCGGGAGTCCACATCGTGGAAAATCACTGACAGTATAGCGTATGACCTCCGCGAACAACGCATTCACGGCCCCCGGCGAGCACGGCGCCGGCCACGGCCCACCTTCGTTTCTGCCCGATTTCTGCGGCACCCGCATGGTGTTCGTCGTGGTGCTGCTTGCCGAGTTGCTGGTTATCGCTCTGACGCTCGCGCGATCCCATTCAAGCACCGAGGAACTGTTCGATATCGCCCTGTTCTCGTTCTACGCCCAGTGGATGGCCTTGAGCTGTCTTGGGGCGCTGTGCCTGGCGCAACGCCTGCTGCGCCGATTGCCGGAACTGTGGGTGGCGGGGGGCAGCTACGCCGTGGTGCTGCTCGTCACGATGATTGTCGCGGAGCTGGCGTGGCAGATTGCAGTGCGATGGATCCCGCCGACGCCTATTCCGGACACCCATGCGCTGTTCCTGCTGCGCAGCATGGGCATCAGCGGGATTTCCTGGGCGCTCGCCCTGCGCTATTTCTATGTGCGCCACCAGTGGCGGCGGCGGATCGAATCCGAGGCGGACGCCCGTTTCCAGGCGCTGCAGTCACGCATCCGGCCGCACTTTCTGTTCAACTGCATGAATACGATCGCGAGCCTCACCCATCAACGCCCGGATCTCGCGGAACAGTCCATCGAGGATCTCTCGGATCTGATCCGCGCCAGCCTGCGCGACGCCGGCGAGGCGACCACGCTCGGGGACGAGATTACGCTCTGCAAACAGTACCTGCGCATCGAACAGCACCGGCTGGGCGAGCGGCTGCGCGTGGAGTGGAGCGGCCTCGACGCGGTACCCGACCTGCGACTGCCCCCGCTCACCCTGCAGCCGCTGCTCGAGAACGCCATCTACCACGGCATCGAACCGCTGACCGGCGGAGGAACGATCCGCATCAGCCGCGATGCCGCGCGCCCGGAGCTGACCATTCATATCGACAATCCAAGACCCGCGGAGAACACGCGCGCCGGCTGGCACGAAGGCAACCGGCTGGCGCAGGAGAACGTTGCGCAGCGGCTGAGCGCCTTCTTCGGCAGGGCGGGCCTGCTCGCCATTCATTCCGGCCCGGGGGACTACCGGGTGAGCCTCACGATCCCGTCGCGCCATGAAATACCTGATCGTTGACGACGAACAGCTCGCCCGGGAGCGGCTGAAGGAACTGATCCGGCGCGGCGGCGGAGAACACGTCCTGCTGGAAGCCGATAATGGAATCAAGGCCCTCGAGCTGGCCCAGTCGGAACACCCGGACGCGATCCTGCTCGATATACGCATGCCGGGCATGGACGGGATTGAAACGGCCGGCCACCTGTCGCGCATGGAAGCCCCGCCGGCGGTGATCTTCACGACCGCCTACGACGATCACGCGCTGGCGGCGTTCGAGACGAACGCCGTCGATTACCTGCTGAAACCGATCCGCGCCGAGCGTCTCCTGGAGGCGCTGCGGAAGGCCCGCGTGATCAGCCGCGCACGCAGCGAGTCGCTGCGACGGCGCGACCCGGGGGAACACAGGCGTACCCATATCAGCGTCGCCCACCACGGGGGGATCCAGCTCATCGCCATTCGCGATATCCGTTACCTGCACGCGGAACAGAAGTACGTCTGCGTGGGCTGGACCGGTCGCGAAGTACTGCTGGACGAGTCGCTGCGTGATCTGGAAGCGGAATTAGCCGGGCGCTTCCTGCGCGTTCACCGCGGCACCCTGGTGGCGCTCGAATATCTCGAGGCCCTCGAGCGGGCGCCGGATGGGACCTACCAAGTGCGTCTGAGCGGCGCAAGCCGGCTGTTGCCGGTCAGCCGCCGGCACCTGGCGGACGTGCGTGGGGAACTCAGGAAGAAGGGACTGGAGACTGGCTCGGATTATTCATGAACGATTGAGTCATCAGCGGGCCAGGTCCTGTCATCGGGTACAGCCGTCCGTGCTCGCTCCACCCATCCCCCGGTGGGTCCCTTCCGCTGCGCGCGGATGGCCGTACCCGATGCCACCCGTCCGCTTATCGACTTTTCGTTCATGAATAATCCGAGTCAGCGACTCGCACCAGCCCAGAGTCCCTAAGTCAGGCTTGCCCGTTCCCGGGCCGCCGCGAGGGCCGCCAGCCGGGCGATTACGCCGTACGCATAGAACCGGTTCGTGTGCGCGTCCGGCGACAGGTGCCGATCGGGCAAGATGCAGCACTCCTCGAAGGCCAGCGGCTCGAAGCGCATGCCCGGCGCGTTGAGGTTCTCGCTGGAGGAACGCGCCTCGTGGACGCGGTAGAAGCCGCCGACGACGTTGTGGTCGATGAGATAGACGACCGGCTCGGCGACGTGCGGCGGCTCGCCCAGGGTCTCGTACGTGTACACCCCTTCCTGGATGATCACCTTGCTCACCTTCTGCCCTTCCTTCGTGGTGGCCATCTTCGTGCGCTGCTTGCGGTTCAGTTCCATGAGCTCCTCGGCGCTGTGGATCGGCATGACGCCCATGCCGTAGGTGCCGGCATCCGCCTTCACCATCGCAAAGGGCCTGCACTGGATACCGTACTCTTCGTATTTCGCGCGCACGCCCTCGAGCAGGGAGTTGACGTTCTTCTCGAGACACGACTGCCCCTCGCGCTTCATGAAATCGATCTCGCCGCAATTGCGGAACAGCGAATCGATCAGCCAGGGATCGAGACCGATCAATTCCGCGAACTCGCGAGCCACCTGCTGGTAAAAACTGAAGTGCACCGATTTGAGCCGCGTCGACCAGCCGAGCCTCGGCGCGGGAAGGACAATTTGGGTGATGTCCTCCAGCAGCGCGGGGATGCCGGCGCTGAGATCGTTGTTCAGCAGCACGAGGTCCGGGACGAAGTCCCCCACAGCCACGCGATCGCCTTCGCGGCCCAGCGGCTCGAATTTGAGGCTGCTCCCATCCTCCAGCGTCACCACCATGGACTCCCGCAGATCGGGCAGCAGCGACCCGAGCCGCACCGAAAACCCGGCCTGCTCCAGCAGCGATTGCAGGACGGCCACGTTTTTCAGGTAAAAAACGTTGCGTGTGTGGCTTTCCGGAACCAGCGCAATGCGGTCGACGGGTTTGCCGAGACGCTCCACCGCCTGCTGCAGGGACTGGATGCAGAGCGACTCGAATTCCGGGTTCAGGTTGTTGAACCCGGCGGGGAACAGGTTCGTGTCGACGGGCGCGATCTTGTATCCCGCGTTGCGCAGGTCGACCGAAGCGTAGAAGGGCGCCGGGCTCCTGCGCCACTGTCCGCGAAACCAGGATTCGATCGCGGGCTGGCGATCCAGGATATGCCGCTCGACCAGGTGCAGCGGGCCGCTGAGCGCGGTGGTCAGATGCGGAACGGGTTGGGCGGGATCGATGGCCATCTGTGGTGAATGTTTGAACCGGGTTTGGGAGTATAGCGCACGGACTCAGCGCAGATCGCCCCACAGCACCTGACACGCTGCGAGCGCCGCGACCGCGGCGGTCTCGGTGCGCAGGATCCGGGGTCCGAGCCGCACTCCGGTATACCCGGCGCGCATCGCAGCTTCGAATTCCGGCTCGGCGAAACCGCCCTCCGGACCGCAGAGGAGCGTGACGCCCGCACCGCCGGCCGGCACGCCGCCCAGCCCGCATTCGCCGCGCGGATGCAGAACGAGCCGCAGCGGACTGGCATCTCCCGCGATCCAGTCGGAAAACGGAATGGGCGCCAACAGTTCCGGAAGCCGGTTGCGGCCGCATTGCTCGCAGGCGCCGATGATGATCCGGCGCCAATGCTGCATGCGCTGGGAGGCGCGCGCTCCGTCGAGCCGCACATTGCCGTGTTCGGTCAGCAGCGGCGCGATGCGTCGCACGCCGAGCTCCACCGCCTTCTGGATGGTGTAATCCATGTGCGTGCCGCGCGCGAGTCCCTGGGCCAGCGTAACCTGGATGGGCGATTCGCGATCCTCGGCAAGGAACTCGACCGGCTCGATCGTCACCGTACTGCGGCGGCGCGCCGCGATGCGCGCCAGATAACAGCCGCCGTCGCCGTCGAAAACGTGGAGGAAATCGCCTTCGCGCATGCGCAGGACCGTGCCGATGTGATGCGCCCCTTCCGCGGAGAGATCGATGAGGGCACCGCGGGCGAGTGGCTGGTCTGCAAAAACACGATTGATCCGCACGGCGCTGAACCGTTACACGCCGTCAATGCGCGCCGCCGGCCGGTTCCAGGAACAGTCCAAACAGGCGATCCTCCAGCTCGAACCGCGTGGTGAGTTCCTCGCCGAGTTCAGACAGGTCCTCGAGCAGGCGCGTAAGGTCCGGATCGCCGCTGTCCGGCGCGTATTTTTCGTTGAACGCCATTGCGACCTCCGTCGTCTGCTCGAGGCGCGGCAACAGATCGGCCGCAAACTGAGCCACGTTACGGCGGCGCTCCTGGCCGCTGATGATGCGCTCGTACAGGCCGAAGTGACCGGCGGCAACGTAATCGACCAGCACCTGGCAGAACTCCAGCAGCACGTCCGGATCGGTACGGGCAGCGTGCCTCGGATCGGCCTGCGAGAGCTCCATTAACAATGACAGCAATTCGGAGCGCTCCTTGAGCATCTTTTTGACGATCGACCCCCCGCGCGCGCGCCGTTCGCCGTCTCCCTGTTTCCGCCCCTTACTCACGCCGCGACACCTCCGCGCCCGGGCCGGCAGCGGGATCACCCTTCGGTTCCCAGCCGCGCTGCCATTCGGCAAGCAGGACGATGTACGGCGGCTTGCCGTTATCCTCGAACCAGGAATCTACGGCGAAACGCGCGCCGGTCCCGGTTTGCACGACGGTGGCGGTGAAATGCGGAACGAGCAGGCGCGAGACGCCGCGGCTGATGCGTGGCCCGGGACGATGCCAGCGGAGCAGGCCGTCATTGAGCAGCATTTCGAGATACACGGTTGAATTGTTGGCTTCGTCGACGCAGTCCATCTGTCCGTCCTCGCCACTGCCGGCACTGTTCTCGCCCCGATCGCGCCAGGTGCCCGTGATTCCGCCAACCTCCGATTCGATCCAGGCGATGGCCACGGCGATCCGATCACGCTCTTCCACGGCATCCCGCGGAGCGGGCAGGAAAGCGGCGCGGACCCGGTCCCAGGATGCGACCGCCAGTTTCACCGTCGCCACATGGCGGCAGGTGTTGCCGAAACAGACGCTGAAACGATCCGGTCGCGGCGACTGGACGAACGTGCGGGTCGTCGCGAGATCGGAAAATCCCCGCACAGTGCGTATCGGTTCGAGGCTGGCCGTGCGCGCGGTGGATTGCTCGCCGGACAGCGCGCACCCGCATGAAATCGCGGCCAGGAGCAGCATGCCGGCCACGCCCGGGGCGGGAGACGACATCCCGGATGATCCGCCTTGAGAGACTCGAGCCACGAGCTGTTCCACAGACTACATTTGCGGGGATTGATCTTATAATCGCGATTATGGAGATCCCCGGCTATTCCATCCAGCGATTGATCGGCAAAGGCGGGATGGCGACGGTGTACCTGGCCATCCAGGAGTCGCTGCACCGCCCCGTCGTGCTCAAGATCCTGGACCAGATGAACACCCAGCATGCCGAGGACATGGTCGAGCGTTTCCTCGCCGAGGGACGGATCATCGCATCCCTGCAGCATCCCAACATCATCACGATTTACGACATTGGCCTTGCCGACAGGTCGCTGTTCATCTCGATGGAGTACGTCCAGGGCGGCGACCTCAAGCGCCGCATGGAACTGCCCATTTCTGCGGGCGAAGCCCTCGAATACCTGGTGAAGATCGCGGGCGCGCTGGGCGAGGCACACAAGCACGGCATCGTCCACCGCGACGTCAAGCCGGCCAACATCCTGTTCCGCGACGACGCCACGCCGCTGCTGACCGACTTCGGCATCGCCAAGCAGGTCGACACGGAAACCGACCTGACGTCCACCGGGATTTTCCTCGGCAGCCCCAATTACGTGAGCCCGGAACAGGCCGATGGCGTGCGCATCGACGGCCGCGCCGACATCTACAGCCTGGGATGCATCTTCTACGAGATGCTGACCGGCAAGAAACCGTACATCTCGGACTCGGTCATCGACATCGTCATCCAGCACAAGTCCGCACCGGTCCCGACGCTGCCTAAGGAATACCAGGACATGCAGCCGCTGCTGAACCGGATGATGGCGAAGAAGCGCGACGAGCGGTTTACGGACGCCGAAACGCTGACTGTGGAGATTGCGAAGATCCAGAAAGCGCACAGGCGCAAGGTCATGGGCGCGGATCTGGACGTCACGGGAGCCGGCGCGGTCCGCGCCGAGCTGCGCGAGCGCCGCGCCAAGCAGATCCTCGGCGGTGTGATGCTGCTTGGCCTGATCCTGTTCTCGTCGCTGAAATACGTCGAGATCACGCTCAAGGCGCCCAGCGTGCGCACGGATCGCGTCTCCACCGATACCGTGCTGCAACCCGGGCCCGCGCCGTTGCCGGTCGCCCAGGCCGCCGTGGCCGAATCCGGCGCTCCCGAACCGGAAGCAGCCCCGGCCAACCCCGGGACGCCGGAACCGGAGGCTGCCGTCCCCGCGCCGCCGCCGTCCGAGGAGGTCATCCAGGCGCTCGTCTGGCTCGGGAAACAGAGCCTGGAAGAATTCAAGCTGACTTTTCCGCCCAAGGATAACGCCTACTACTACTTCAACCGGCTGCTCGAACTCGATCCCGGCAATCCGACCGCGGTGCGGGGGATCCTCGAGATCGCGGACCAGTACGCGGTGCTTGCCGAGCAGGCGCTGGCGCGCAATGAAATGGAGAAGTCTGCGGCTTACATCGACATCGGGTTGCGCATCAACCCGGACAACCAGGCCCTGTTGTCCCTTCAGAACCTGATGCAGAACCAGGACAGGGGATTCCTGGCCGCCATCAAGAGCCTGTTCGCAGGGAAGTGAAAAGTGGAAAGTTTAAAGTGAAAAGAAAGAACGCGTTACGAGAAAAAGGGGCCAGATTTATTTTCCAGTTCGCCGGAAAATAAATCTGGCCCCTTTTTCACTTTTCACTTTTCACTTCCTCACCTTCGATTACCTCGCGTGCCCCTTTCGTGCGCAGTTTCTCCCACTGTTCGACCAGCGCCTTCATTTCCTCCAGAGTCGGCCCGGTCGAGGCGGCCGTTGCGGCCTGCTCCGGTTCCGCCGGCGGCTCCTCTTCTTCGTCCTCGGGGAGGGCGAGGTCGATCTCCTCCTCCTCCTTGCCACCGCGCATCGCGGCCTTGAGGCGTTCCGCCTCCATCAGCTTCTCCCGAGCCGCTTCGCGGTCCCGTGCCGCCGCAATCAGCGCATTTTCCCGGAGTTGCTGGCGCGTCACCTCGGACACCTCCACCTGCGTGTCGTCGATCACCTTCCCATTCTCGATGACGAACACCCGCGGCCCTTTTTCAGCGCTCCGGTACCAGGTCGGAGGCGTGCCGGACAGTTGCGGCGTCTGCGTGTCAGGGTCGATCCATTGATACATGCGCGCCGGCGCCGCCGTGGAGACCATCATGAGGCTGGCGAGCAGCAGGAATCGGCGCATGACTGATTCGAGGACGTGAGCGTGAAGGGTCGTCAGTATAGCACCGGTGGGGCGGGCAGGTTCCGCAGCCGGCGGCGGCGCCAGTGATTCATCCCACGCAGCGGAGATAGGCCTGCTCGAAGTCGCCGGTTCCGAACTCCCGGCAACATTGCGCGGGCGAGCCGGTGAAGCGCACCCGGCCGCCGTGCAAAATGGCCACGCGGTCACAAAGGGTTTCCGCGTCATGCAGCAGGTGCGTGCTGAAAAACAAGGTTCGTCCCTCGGCCTTGAGCCGCAGCAGGTGTTGCTTGAGGCGCGCCCGGACCTTGGGATCGAGACCGCTCATCGGCTCGTCCATCACCAGGAGCTTCCGGCCGCTCGACAGGCAGGCGAGGATGCCGAGTTTCTGCGCCGTCCCTTTGGACAACTGCCGCACCGGTTTCTGCAACGCCACGCGATCCAGATCGACGATAGGCAGCAGGGAATCGAGTGCCGCTGGGGAAATGGAAATACCATACAACTCGGCCATATACCGCAGAAAGTCGTCGCCGCCCAGGTAATACGGCGGTGTGAACTTCTCCGGGAGATAGGCCAGCGCCGCGCGCGCGCGCGGCTCCGTGTGCGTTATGCCGAACAGCGACAGGGCGCCGGCATCGGCACGCGCAAAATCCAGCAAGCACTTCATCAACGTCGTCTTGCCGGCGCCATTCACGCCGACCAGGCCGAAGAATTCCCCGCGCCCGATCGAGAGGTCGACGCCGCGCAGCACCTGGTTGGCGCCGTAGCGTTTGTGCACACCCTCGATCTGGATCGCAGAATCACTCATTGCATGCTACCCGGCCGGATGAATCCGGCCATACAAAAACAAGGCAACTGCAACGCAGAAGGCCCGCATGCGCGGGCCTTCTGTTTGCTTTCAGCCGGACAAGGCCGATCAATAAAGAAATATGCCGTTACAGGTCTGGTTCGAGCTGTCCACGTTCCACGTGGCCGGATTGGCCGTATTGAGACAGTTGCTGGTGCCAGCCGTGAAATCCGTGACCGCGCCAAAGGTACCCTGAGTTCCTGAAGCGGCCTCCGCGGCCGAAACCACCACACCACTTCCCGCAATACCGTCGTCCAGTTTCTGGTCCAGATCCCTGAGGATGGGCACGGGAATATTGCCGCCGAAGGAATAGGAGAGGCGGACAATTGTCGCGCGGGAGTTTTGCGCGCCTTGTACATAGTCGGTCGAGTGCGCCAGAAGAATCGGCCCCTGGAATGCATTCGGCGGCACGGCGCCCAGCGCAACGGCATTCGGATAGGTGGCGGCCGTCAGGAGGGTGGTGCCGGCGGACTGGCCGGAATACGTCCCGGTCAGGAAACCCGCCGCCGACATGTGCGGCCAGACGGCGCCGGCTTCGGCAATTGTATCGATCCGTCCATTGGCGTCGCCGCCCGGGGCGTTGGCCGGCGTGGCACAGGTACCGCCTCTATCGACACCGGTGCCGACCTGCGTACAGGCATTCGTCGGATCCATGTCGCCCGGTACGTTGCGGAACCGATCGATGAACCCGTAGTAGGCCGCCTGGACGCCGGAATTCTGGTCCGCCAGGTTGCGCACGCGGGCGCTGTTGATGAGCTGCTGGCCCTTCAGGATCCCGCCAAGCAGGAGCCCGATAACCACCAGCACGATGGCGATTTCAACCAGGGTGAAGCCTTTCTCTATACGCGAAATCATGGTTCTGTCCTCGCTGAAAAATGCTTTGCTTCACCTTAAGGCACTATCCATGCCATGTCCATATCTTGTTGATTACTATGCGTATTGCATTGCACACAAGGGTGCCTGAATCGGTATCTCAGCGTTTGGCCCCGGACGGAATCGTCGAAAGTTCGTCAGATTGAACTGCCCTGAAACACCCTGCGCAACGGTGCAGCCTCCGCTCCGGATTGCCGGGCGCATGTCCATCCGAGCCCTGAACCCGGCGCCGGCGGGCGTGGTTTCTGGCGCGGTGGGCGGCTGCTAAACTGCCTCTGAGTGCCGCAAACGGCAACGCGAACCGCGGTTCCGCCCCGCAACAGGGATCCCCCACAAGGCACCCTTCCATCCCCATGTCCACCCCACTGCGCCAGAACGCGGCTCAGATCGCGATCGTCACCTTTGTATTTCTGGTCTTCCTCAGCAATGCGCTGGGACTCGTCGAGTTCCACCCCCATGCCGGCAGCCTGCTACGGCTGCGCATGTGGCCATTCGAACAGCAGGGATTGCTTCCGCCGGGCCTGGCCGGTTCAGCGGAATTCGTCGTGCTCGTGGTCACGGGGCTCGCCCTGTGTTTCGCGCTGCCGCTGCTGAATCCGATGCGCTCATCTCTCGTCACGCTGGCGGCGATCCTGCCGTCGCTTTACCTCGGCGTTTACGGCACGGGCTCCGGGGCAGGCCTGCCCATGGAATTCAGCATCCTCACGCTCGGCACGATCTACATGCTGAACCTGCTGCTGAGTTTCTTCCGGGAAACCCGCTCAAAACAGCAAATTCTTTCCGTATTCGGGCAGTTCATCCCGCCGCAACTGGTCGCGGAAATCAGCAGGCACCCGCAGCGCATCTCGCTCGACGGAGAATCGCGCCGCATGACGGTGTTCTTCTGCGATCTGCAGAATTTTTCCGGCGTGGCGGAACAGCTCAACCCCAGGCAGCTTACCCTGCTGCTCAACGAGTATTTCACCGCGATGACCGAGGTGCTGTTCCGCTACGGCGCGACCATTGACAAGTACATCGGCGATTCGATCATGGCGTTCTGGGGCGCGCCGCTGCCGATGGCCGAACACGCCCAGCGCGCGGTGCTCGCCAGTTTCGAGATGCACCGGGCGATCAAGCAGCTCGCCGAGACCTTCATGCGCCGGGGTTGGCCCGGCCCCACCATGGGCATTGGCATGAACACCGGCATGATGAACGTCGGCAACCTGGGCTCGAAGTACCGCGTGGCCTACACCGTGGTCGGGGACGCGGTCAACCTCGCTTCCAGGCTGGAAACGCTGACGCGCGACTACCACGTGCCGACGATTGTCAGCGAATCGACGCGGCAGGATTGCGCCGGCGTCGCGTTCCGCACGCTGGACGTCGTGCAGGTGCGCGGCAAGCACAACCGCACCCGCATCTACCAGCCTTTGTGCCTGGAAGGCGATTTGAACGACCTGCTGCGCCAGCAGCTCGCGATGCACGAGAAAGGCATCGAAGCCCTGTTCGCGGAGGACTACGCCGCGGCTACGGCGATATTCCAGGAATTGCAGCGGGACGAAAAGGACGAAGGTTACTACGCCGCCATGCTCGGCAAGATTGCCGAAGCAAGGAAATAAGTCACTCCGACCCCCTGATATCCAGCCGCCCCATCAGGAAGCGGAGCTCGTGGGGATCTTTGACCGCGCCGCTTTCGATCAGACCGCCAAGCAGCACTTTCGCGCCCTCGATATCGCCCAGCTCCTCCAGCACGAACAATTCCATCTGCCGCGCCCAGGTGGGCACCGTCACGGCCGTGGCATGCAACCGCAGCTCACGGGCGAGCGCCAGCGCCAGGTCAAGATCGCGCAACTCGTGTTTGGCGACGAATACCGCGTGCGCCATCCACGGCCAGCGTACGTCGGCATCTTTCAGGAACTCCTCGCGCACGAAATCCAGCATGATGCGTTTGCGCTCCTCGTCGGCAACCTTGCTGTATATGCGCGCGGCGCAGAGCAGCGGGTAGGCCGAGCGCGGGTCGAGCCGCAGGATCACGCCCAGCCAGGATCGCACGCGTTCATAATCGAGCCGCCTGAAAGGAACGCTGATGCCGGGCTGGTTGTCGAAGGCCTGCAGCCACAACATGAGGAAACGCGATAGTGACGCGGGTTCGCCGAAGGCGATCGCGTTGAGCACCTCGTACGCCGGAGGTTCGGGCAGGTCCTCCGCAGCCGCCGCGGGCGGCGGGCGCAGTCCGTGCCAGGCGATCTGCGCAATCAACGCGATCAACAGGGCCGCGATGACCGGCACCGGAACCTCCGCGGTGGGCCGTTCACTGCGCAGCACCAGCCTTGCGAAACGCAGCATCATCGGTCCGGATTATTCATGAACCGCGATTCGCAGATCGGCCGGGTGGCGCCGGGTGCCCCTGCTCCGCACGCAAGCGTGGGGACCGAGCGAGTACGGACAGGGGTACCTGCTGACAGGACCCGGCCGTCTCATCCCGCCATCGCCCACGAATGGTCCGCGTCAAAGATCCTTCCGGTAGAGGTCGAACAGGCCGGCTGCGGACAGGAGCACCACATAGATCAACGTCTGCACGCCTACGACACCCAGGTCCTGCCAGGAGGCGCCATGAACCAGCCAGTCGCTGCGCGTGAAACGGTGCAGTTCCGGCATGAGGAAGGCGATGGCATCCACCAGCCGATTCATGAATGCCTGCGACAGCGTATCGGATTCGAGTATCGGGCTGTGGGCGATAAGCTGGATCGCGGACAGGCTGCGCGAGAGCAGATAGAACGCCAGCGCGAGCATGAAGGAAACGGTGATGTTGCTGAAGGTGAGCAGCAGCAGGAGACTCAGCGCGATCATGATGGCAAGCTCGGATACCAGCGACACCAGCCAGAGGGAGACCACCGCGACGTTGCTGTAGAGCAGGAGCAGAATCGCGGCGGCAACGGCGATCACGAACGCGAGCAGCATGAAGCCGGCGAATTTGCCCAGGAAATAGCTGTACCTGGGGATCGGCAGGGACAGGAGCAGCTCGAATCCCTTGTCATTGAACTCGCGCACGGTGCTGGTGATCACGAACAGCGAGACCGTGCACACGGCGAACAGGCGCATGCCGCTGCCGACAATGAGCGCCTGGATCGCGGCCGTCTCGGTCACGGCCAGCTCGCCGATGAATTCGGTGACGCCGAGCAGGCAGACCAGGCCGACCAGCGTGAGGACAAACAGCCGGTTCCGCAGCGCTTCCTGGAAAGTGTAAAACGCGATCGCAACGGCGGGACTCTTCAAGGGCGGAACCCTCCCGGGGAGACGACTATTGTACACTACGCATTCGTGAGGGCAGTCTGGCCACTGTGAAGCGCATCCCTGCATTTCTGGCGGCGCGGCGGGAGTCGGTCATTCTCGCGCTCATGCTCGAGTTCCTGCATGGCGCCATCTGGTTCGACTTCGGCAGCCTGTCATCGCGGTCCCTGATGTTGATTCAATTCGGCCTGTTCCTCATCTGGCAACCGGTATGGCGCAGCGACGAGAAACTCGCCTGGTATAACGGCACGGCCTTCATCCTTCTCACCCTCGCGTTCGTCACCTGGATGAACTGGTGGCTGCTGTACGCGTGGCTCATCCTGCTGGTCGGGTTCTGCGGCGGACGCGTCGCGGTCAGCCGCCGGGAGCGTGGATTGTCCATGCTGGTGCTCGCGTTCCTGACTTCCGAACTGCTGATCGCCTGTACTACGGAACTGTTCGACATCCCGCTGCCGCGCAACATCCGCGACGTGTTCGGCGTGCTGCTCCCGATCATGCCGGTCATCGTCGTCCTGCTGTCGGCGCCATCGGACGCGCGCGCCCTTCATTCCGTCGACATTCTGCAGGCCATCGCCGCCGCAACGCTGGTGACGCTGCTCATCATCGGCAGCCTGATCAACATGTACCGCAACCACGTCGATTACCTGCTGGCTCTGGTGCATACGCTGCTGGCGATCGGCGTGTTTCTGTTTGCCATCAGCTGGCTGCTGACGCCGCGCATGCGCTTCAGCGGCCTGTCGCAATTGTGGTTGCGTTCCATTCTCAACATCGGCACGCCCTTCGAGCGGTGGTTGAACGAGCTGTCGGTTCTGTTCCGGCAACGCACCTCGCCCGACGAATTCCTGGATTCCGCGATGGAGGAGTTGACCGGCCACGCCTGGATCGCGGGCGTGACATGGACGGCGGAGGGATCGCAGGGCGAACACGGAAGCCGCACACCACACGCCACCGAATTCCGGATGGAACGGTTGACTGCCCGGATCTTTACGCATGCCCCCCTGGGCGGGGCGTTGTTTCTGCACTGCAAGCTGCTGCTGCACCTCGTCGATGATTTCTACGTCGCCCGGCTCCACCAGCGCGAATTGACCAAGCGTACTCACTTGCAGGCCATCTACGAAACGGGTGCGCGGATCACGCACGACATCAAGAACCTCCTCCAGTCGCTCCAGGCGATCACCAGCATCATCCAGCAGGAGGAGGCCGGCGGCGAATCCGTGTCGCAGAAACTCCTGCGCCGGCAATTGCCCCATCTCACGCAACGGCTGCAACTGGCGCTCGACAAGCTCCAGGACCCGGCGGTGATCCGGTACGAGGAGGTGTACCTCAAGGATTGGTGGCGCGACCTGCAGAATCGCAGCGGCCGCGGCACCACCCGGTTCCAGTCGGACATTGCGGGCGACCCGACCGTTCCCGCGGACCTGTTCGACAGTGTGGTCGAAAATTTGCTGGAGAACGTGAAAGACAAGGCGCAAATCGAGCCCGGACTCGCGGTGACCGTCGCGCTCTACAGCGACGGCAGCCTGATCCAGCTTTCCATCTGCGATAACGGGACGCACCTGGCGGAGGAGAAGGCGCGGCTGTTGTTCCACGAACCACTGCCGTCAGACAGCGGCCTGGGCGTCGGACTGTACCAGGTGGCGCGGCTTGCCGAGTCGCTGGGCTTCGCGCTTTTCCTTTCGGCGAACGTGGACGGCCGGGTTTGCTTCGAACTCAGCAACCGCATCGCCGCGCCCGCGGCAAGCGCGGCCGCCTCTGCGCCGGCCGGTTGAACGGAAATCGGAAGGGAGATGCAAAAGTCCAAGGGCGGACTTTTGCATCAATCTGTTAGGGCAGCGTTCCGGCGGTGACCAAGCGGTTGAACAGTAGCGGGCGGGTGAGCCACACCGTGATGTCGTCGAAAGTGCCGCTGACTTCTCCACCCTGATAGGTCGGCCCGGTAGGCGTGATGCAGATCGAACTAGGCGTGAGAATTGCTTCGTAGGAGGCATTCTGACCATCGGCCGTCTGATCCGCCCCCGTCGAATAGATGACCGCGACAGGACGTTCGGACGTCGATATGAGCAACACGTCGTTTGAATCGCATATGCTCATCTCGCCAGACTGATCCGTGAGCGCAAACAGCGGAGACGTGCTCTCGAATGTCGTGTCGACCCGGTAGCGCCAGTAGCCAATCCATGGATCCGCAGCGGCGGTACGCTCGATCCCCCAGGGGTCCAGGCCGCTGGCCATTCCCAGCGTTTTCCACGGCAGTATTCCGTCGCTGGTGAGGCCGGTCGGGTTACAGGTCTTCCCCGGATCTTCCGTGTCTTCGATGCCATAGTATGCATTGGTGGGATCCGTTTCTGACGTATAGCAGGGCAGCCTGCCATTGATGATCGCGAAGCCGATGAGCGCCTCCTTTATGAGATCGAGCTGTTCCAATGCGGCATTTCGTTGCCGGGCCTCCAGTTGCGAGGCCAGCGGCACGAGCAGACCGCCGAGAAGCAGCGAAATGATGAACAGCACCATCGCCAGCTCGACCAGCGAGAAACCGCGCAGCCGATTCGGGGTCATCCGCATTGCGGCATTCTCAGGGCGCAATCACGCTGATCAGGTCATTGAAGGTCGTGCTGACCTCGTCTCTGCTGAACACGTCATCAGCCACGGCGTTATCGTCCTCAAAATAGGCATCCAGCGCGCCGTTGAGGCGGCTGCTGGCCTGCGTGGACAGCTCCGGTCCGGCGGAGATCACGAGAGCCTGGCGGTCATCCAGGGTCGTGTCGGCCGGCAGCGGCACTGACAGGGAGAGACAGTTTGTTCCTTCAACGCAGCCGGTTCCGACATTGCCCGGCTGGTATTCACTGCTATAGGCCGCGTAGACGAAACGGTGCCATTTGTTCTTAAGGAACCATTCCGGGATGGCGTCTTCCGTTTCCTCCAGGTAGTAATCGATGCCGTCCAGGCGGATGCTCGCCACCGGCGAACCGCTGGATGGCGCAGTCACGGTTCTTGAGCCGAGAAGCGTTGCAGCCGAGTCATAGTCCTCTATGGTGATGGTCGCCGAATTCCCGGCGTCGAACTCCGCGTTGGACGCGGTTGAATTCGTGCAATCCGCCCCGTACCCCAGGCAGACATCCCGGTCACGCATGCCCGCATTGTTGCCGATGGCGGAACCGCCGTTGCTCGTGGTCCCGCTGATCCGTACGTCGAATAGGTAGTGCCGCTCGCTTACGAAGTCGTAGGAGATGCGGAAATAGTCCCCGATCCCGATGGTGCTTGACCCGCCGCCTATCATGTCGGTGTAGGTAATGCAGCCCATGGTGCCGTCCCAGCTCGTCGCCATGACCAGACCATAGGTGGCGTCGGAGGTATCGCGTATAACATCACCCGGTTCCACGGCTGGATTTGACGTGAAATCGACTGCGTCCACGCACACCAGATTCGCGGCGGTATCGGTAGAGGCGTTTGCGGTATGTGTACTGGGGGACGCGCCGGAGGCGGGTGAGCGGTTGGCCGCGACGTAGATGCGGAAAGAATCCCCGACGGAAGCGCTGAACGCCGTTTCTCCCGTGATGCTCGTCACCCGGACCCGGGTTGGGTAAGTCGTGCTGGCCACGGAAATGATCCCGGCGACGTTGGTCGTGATGTTCAGGATCCGGTCACCGACCTTCACGCCGCTGGAGGGGAAGTTTTTCGAGGTGTCGTAGACGTAGATGTACGGACTGGAGGTGAAGGTCGAAGTGACTGCGCCCGTGAGGAAATTCGAATCGACATACTCTCCGCGGCAATCAGCTATCTCCTCTGTGATCCAGGTGCATGCGCCGCCTGAATCCGGCACCTGCACGGTCCCTGAATATCCTGACGATCCCAGCAACCAGTAATAGAGGCCGTTGTTGTAGGTCGTGTTGGTGCCCGAAGCAGTGGTCGTGACGGTAATCGGGGACACCGAAGGCGTCGACCAGTCGACATCGAATCCAGTCGCGAAGGCTTCCCCGGGTTCGTGGATGGAGAGCAGGCCCCGGGGCGTATTGGCGGAACCGTAGAAGCGCGGGATCTCGTAGTAGTCGTTCGTGCTGAATTGATTGCCGGTCCCGAACTCGAGGCTGTCGACGGTCAGCGTCGTCGCCGCTACGCCTCCCGATGCCACGCGGCCATAGGAGTTGTCGGTCAGGTTATGTACCAGGTCTCCCTCCTGCACGCCCATCACCGTGAAATCCGCATCCGTGTCTTCCAGCGTGGTCCCGCTGCTTCCCGCGGTCGCCTGGCCGGCATTGGTCCGGACGCGGTAGCTATCGTTCAGGTCGAAGTCGTTTTCCGCACCGCCCGCAAGTGAACTGACGGTCAGTGTGTCCGAATCGACCGAGGCCACGATGCCGCTGGATCCATCCGTGATGTTCTCCACCACGTCGCCCGCGCTGACCCCTTGCTCCTCGAAATCCCTGGCGGTGTCCTCCAGAGCCAGGTTGTCGGAGCCGGCGGTGGCCGTCCCGGCATGGGCTCCTGCGAGAGCCTTGGCCTCCACTACATACTCGTCACCGTCGTCAAAGTCGTTGTCTGTCCCCAGCGCGAGGCCGCCGCTCATCGACAGACGCGTCGCGGTAGGAGTTGTATCCACCACTCCTACTGAGCCATCAGTGAGATTCCACACGGTATCGCCAATTGCAACACCCCACTGCGTGAAATCCCTCGAGGAATCGTCGAGGTCATTGGTCGAGTCGTCCGAGCCGTCGTGCGTGCCCCGCAGCACGAAGGGGCTTGATTTCGGATCGGCGAATGGCGCCAGCCACGGATAGGCGCCCCTTTGTGGGTTTTCAGTACTAAGAGCCAGCATCTCATCGTAATAATTGCCGAGCGCCTGGCGCGCTTCGTTCGCGACCCGCTGCTCGACCACCGCCATCAGCTCCTGCCGTGTAATGGTGACGACCTGATCGTTGAAATCGTCCGAGGACTCCGAGACATAGCTCGCATCCCCGTTGGTCGCGTTGTCATCCTCGAGGTATTGATCCGCTACGTCATAGACATCCCTTTCCAGCAGGGCCGTGGTCTCCGCGGTCCCGCGCCTGCCGCTCTGGTCCGCAACCGGCTCGCCCGGCGCGATGATGACCGCCACCACGTCGTCACTTCCGTCGACGCTGATCGTCCCGGGCGTATCGCTGTTCAGTATGTAGTCGCTGGACTGGTTGTACTTGAGGTTCTGCGAGACCGCGTACCACAACATCTCCCCGCTGCTGTCTGTCAATTCCGACAGTCCAAGGGTCGAGTACGGCAAACGACCGAGCGTGCTCCCCGTTGTATCCGAGCAATTCGTCTCGGTAGCCCCATCATCGTTCTGATCCGGACACGGCAGATAGCCGGGCCCACGAATCGTACTGAGACCAGTGTTTAAATCCGGGTAATTCATCGCGTAGAACAGCAGGGCCTGCTTGGCCTCCGCCAGGGCGGACTGAGTCTGCGCCTCCCGCGCATAGGCTTGCGCGTATTCGTTCAGCCTGGAAACGAGCATGTAGGAGGAACCGACGACCAGTACCAGCATGAACACGAGCAGCACCGCGCCCCGCTGGCCGCGGGCAGCCGCGTTCAAGCGGCGGAATGACGGGGATTCGCGCATGCGGTGGGGTGCCCGGGGCCGCGGGCTATCGCGGCGCGGGGATGCCGGCAGCCGGCTGCGGAACCGCCGGGACGGGGGATTCCGCGGCAGCCGCCCCGTCCTCTGCCGCGGCCAGATCGGCGACCTGTCCGCTGGCGGGGTTGTAGCTTTCGCCGACTTTGACGTTGATCGGCCGCTCCTGGTCGGGGACGCTGATCCGTACGCCGCCGGACTGTATATCGTTGCTGTCAATCCGCAGGTATTGCGAGGCCAGGTCGCCTTCGTAGGTGTTACTGTCGTTGATCCACGCCATGCTCCGGCCTTCGCCGCGCCGGACGAGCCCCTTGACGGTGATCGCGCTGCCCGATGCCGCTTCGGGCACCGCGGACGCGTCGGGTTCCACGGACCGAAATTCCGGGGCGACGATCTGCTCGCCCTCGGGAATCGCATCGCGCAGATCATCAAGCTGCTTGCGCTGCTGCGGCGAGGTGAACAACCTTCCCAGCGGCTCGGCGGCCCCGGCGCAATTCAGGGTGCCGAGCAGGATCAATGCCGCCCCCGCAGCGAGCAAGGCGCCGCGCGGGGCGGGCAGCAGGTTAAACCTTGATGTCTTTTCCATCGGCCAGCTTGATGGTGAACCAATTGAGGTCGCACTTCGTCATGATATTGCCCTTCCTCGGATTCAGGTCGATCGCTGTCGAGGCCCTGGAGAACCTGCATTCCGAGACGCTGTAGGTGCCGGCGGCCCGGCTGTCGAGCATACTGAACAGGCTGAGCAGATCTCCCTCGTGCAGCAACTGCATGTTCAGCGCCATCCTGCTGTTGAACAGCTGGTAGCGGCCGAGTTGAGCCGAGAACTGCGGCGCGTAGACTTCCTGCGACTTGATCTCGTAGCTCAGGCCCGGCACGCGGATCTTCTCCCCGGAATCCCGCAGGATCTCGAGCCAGTTCAGTCGCTGCTCCTTGCCGATGACGCCGTTGTTGTATAGCTCGATGAAACGCGGATAGAACTTCCGGATCAGCTTCTCCTCCTCGTCCACCGCCAGGTAGCGCTGGCTGATGGCCTGGAACTGCGCGTTGTTTCGCGTGAACTCAAGCAGCATCTGCTTCTGGAAATAGTAACTGCCGCCGATCAGCAGCCCGCTGACGACGATACTGACCAGCAGGGTGACCAGGGCGCCGGTAAGCACCGGCCAGTCCAGATCTTCACGCTTCATGGCCGATACCGATGACCAGCTTGACGATGAACCGGGCTTCGCTCTGCTGCGCTTGCACGTTGCCCTGGAGGTTCGCGGTGGAACTGACGTCCAGCGGCAACGACACGATCTTGACGTCGTACACGGATTTCATTGCGCGCAGCGATTCCGCAAAATTGTTGATGGTCGTGATGGCATTGCGGAAGTTGCCGTCGAACGGATCCAGCCGGCCGCTCATCTGTGCGACCTGGTAGAACTTGTAAGCCGGCTGGCCGGACACGGCGATGGGCGCGGCGAGTGCCGCCTGCCCCGGCTTCACGCCCCCCTCCTTGCCCAGCTCGACGTCCGGGTTGAAGCTCGCTACCCACTGCAGATCGTCAATCTGCACCGAAGGCTCACCCTGCAACGCGGCGCTGATCACTTTCATCATGTCGAGCGGGGTGGTCTTGTACTGGTTCAAAACGTCCGCCAGTTCGACGGCGACCTGGATGTCCGCCGGCTCTACCGGCGTTTGCGGCAGGCGCTCGCGCGCCATCTGGTAACGCGCGGTGTAGAACTGCGTCTTCTGGACATCCGCGAGACTGCGCTGCTTGTAGCTGAGGCCATCCATAAAATTGTATCCGCCCCAGGCCGCGCCACCCAGCAGCAGCAGCGCGCTCGCTGCGTGCATGGAATGCCGCAGCCGGCGCATGGTGAAATAACGGCGCTCCGAGCCTGTGGCGTACAAATTGGATGGACGCTGCTTCAGCAGCTCGTGGACGAAAAACTGGTCGCTGAACGGCGTGGACACCCGGCGTTCCGAACCGGCCGCCTGCATGAGTTCGTTGAGATCCAGAATGTGGTACCGGTTCAGACCCGAATCCGTGTAGTGCCTGCGCATCTCGTCGAGCAACTCGCCGCCCAGCAACAGGTAGATATCGACCGGATCGTCGACGGTGGTCAGCCGCATGTTGTTCAGGTAGCGGCGAATCTTGTCCACTTCCTGGCGGATGTGGGGACCGTAGGGCTCCGTGCCGTAGCGCGGCATCTGCACGAGGCGGCTGATGCGCAGATCGCCCTTGTGGATGAAAGTCTGGCGCAGCCCGCTGATGCTCTGCAGGCTGATCACCAGCATGTGGTCCCCCGGCTTGGAGAGCAGCTTCAGCACTGACTTGGTGAACAGCGGGACGGAATACACCCCGGCGAGCGGGATCTGATGCTCGTCCAGCAGCTTGACCCAGGGCCGGACCAGGTTCGGATTCGTGATCGAGGTCAACAGCACCCGATCGTCGCGGCGCCCCTCCTGCTCGCGTCCCTGCAGGAAATAATGAAAATACGGGGTATCGCGGAACAGCCGGCTTTTCTTGCGGCCGAGGATGGCCGTGCGATCCGGGCCGAAGACGTGTGGGATCGTGTCGCGGCGGAATTCCTCCTCGAACACGTCGACCAGAACGTACATCGGCGTGTTGGGCGTCTCCTTGAGATAACGGGCGAAATATTCGCGTCCCTCGTCGTTGGCGTCGAACAGGAAGGACGTGCCCAGGTCGCCCTTGCGCCAGTGATAGACCGCGGCCTTCTGGGCGCCGAGGAACAACGCACGGGGGCGCGCGAGCTCAAATCTTGATAGTAGAGATGAGATCATAGATTGGCCCGAGTATGGAGAACATGACCCAGCCGACGATAGCCCCCAGGATGATCGTCATGGTGGGTTCGATCATGGCCTGGAGCCGTTCGATCGATTCACGCACGTCGCGCGTGTAGAAATAGGAGACGTTCTCCAGCGACTGTTCCAGCGCCCCGGTATTCTCGCCGACGCGGATCATGCGCAGCACCAGGGGCGGGAACAGGCCGGTCGATTCGAAACTGTCGCTCAGGTTCTTGCCGTCCGCGATCTGCTGGCCGACGTTGCGCACCGCGTTCTCGATGGCCTTGTTCCCGGCAATGTCCTCGCCGGTGCGGATGCAATCGATGATGGTGATGCCGGAGGAATACATCATCGCGAAAAAGCCGGCGAGCCGCGCCAGGATGATCTTCTTCACGATCGGGCCGAGCACGGGCAGGTTGAGCTTCAGGGTGTCGTAGCGCAGCCGCATCAGGGGACTGACATTGACCATGACCATTGCCCCGCCGACGACCACCACCGGCAGGATCAGGATCAGATACCAGTAGTGGACAAAAATGTTGGAAACGAAAATCAGGACCTTCGTGTGCGCCGGCAGCTCCTTGCCCATGGTCTTGACGAAGGCGAGCAACTCAGGCACCAGGTAGATCATCAGGAAAAACAGGACGCCGGCCACGACCGAACCGACGAACGCCGGGTACATGATCAGCTTGCGCGCCTGCGAGGCCTGCTCGTCCTGCCACTTCAGGCTCTCACCCAGGCGCCGGAACACCTCGCTCAGTTCGCCCGACTGCTCGCCGGCGCGCACCAGGTTGGCAAATACCTTGTCGAACACGCCCGGGAAGTCCGTCATGGTCTGCGACAGGGTCTTGCCACCCTCGATGGACTCGCCCATGGCGGAAATGACTTCGCGCAGGCGTGGGTTGTCCGTGCTGTCGCGCAGGTCCTGCAGGCTGTCGAGCATCGGCACGCCGGCGCGCGAAGTCTGCTCCATGTGGAAACAGATCAGGATCAGGTCGCGCCGCTTGACGCCGCGGCCGGAGACGCTCTTGCCCGCGGACTTCAGTTCCTTGCAGTTGACTAGGTCGAGCCCCATCTTGCGCAGGCGCATCTCCAGATCCGCCATGTTGATGGCATCGGCCTGGCCGATCTGCACGCGCCCGAACTGGTCAATCGCCTTGTACCGGAAAAAATCCATGCCGTTTTATTTCTGCTTGAGCCTCGAAGTAAGGTCGACCACGCGCGAGATTTCCTCGAGGCTCGTCGAGCCTTCCAGCACGCGCTGCGTGCCGACGTCCGCGAGCGGCCTGAAGCCCTTCGACAGCGCCATTCTCAACAGTTCCCGCGAAGTCCCCCTGCGCGCCAGCAGTTCGTCCAGGTCGGGGTCGAATTTCAGGACTTCCATGACCGCGATCCGGCCCTTGTAGCCCTGGTTGTCGCACTTCGGGCAGCCGTGCGGGCCGTAGATGATCTGGTGCCGGTCCGTGGCCTTGAGTCCCAGCAGGTTGCGTTCCAGGTCGGACATTTCGTGCGGGTGCTTGCAGTCCGCGCAGAGTTTGCGCACCAGCCGCTGCGCGACGATGCCGATGATGTTTCCGGCGACGATATCCGGCGAGACGCCGATGTCCAGCAGGCGCGGGATGGCGCCCAGCGCCGAATTCGTGTGCAGCGTCGAGAACACCTGGTGGCCGGTCATCGCGGCGCGGAACGCCATGCTCGCGGTATCCTCATCGCGGATTTCGCCGACGAGGATGATGTCCGGATCCTGGCGCATCATCGAGCGGATGCCGCTCGCGAAATCGAGACGCGAGGTCTCCTGCGCCGAGGTCTGTCGGATCATGGTCGTCGGGTATTCCACCGGGTCCTCGAGCGTCATGATGTTCACGGATTCGGTGTTGAGGTAATTGAGGATCGAATACAGCGTGGTCGTCTTGCCGCTGCCGGTCGGGCCGGTCACGAGGATGATGCCCTCCGGACGCCCCACCATGAGTTTCAGCAAAGTCAGCTCGTCGGACTTGAGCCCCAGTTCTTCCAGCGAAACGATGCCCTTCTGCCGGTCGAGCACGCGCAGGACGATGTTCTCGCCGTGCACCGTCGGCAGCGTGGAGACGCGGAAATCCACCTGGCGGCCGGACAGCGCGAGTGAAATGCGGCCGTCCTGCGGCGCGCGCGTCTCGGCGATGTCCATGCCGGCCATCACCTTCAGGCGCACCGCGATCGCGGACCAGTAATTCTTGTGCAGGCTGCGGATCTGCCTCAACACGCCGTCGATGCGGTAACGGAAGCGCAGAAATCCTTCTTCCGGCTCGAAATGGATGTCTGACGCGCCGCGTTTCACGGCGTCTGACATCAGCGCATTCACCAGGCGCACCACCGGCTGGCTGTACTCGTCGGTGCCGGCGTCCAGGCTCTGGTAATCAATCTCCCCGGTTTCAATTTCACGCAGAATGCCGTCCACGGACAGCTCGAACCCGTAGAACTGGTCGATCGCCTTCTCGATCTCCGCCTCGCCGGCCAGCACCGGCGACAGGTCGGTCGCGCCGCCGAGCAGGGCATTCAACTGGTCGAGCGCGACGACGTCGAAGGTGTCGGCCATCGCCACGGTAAGGGTATTGGAATTGGCGTCAAATGTGAGGGGCAGCACCTTGAGCCGTCGCGCCGTGTCCTTGGGGATGCGGCCGATGGCGTCGGCGTCGACCACCGCGCGCGTCAGGTCGACGCTTTCCTGGCCGATGACGCCGCCGATGACATCGCGGATGATCGCCTCGGTCGCGAATCCCAGGCGCACCAGGATCTTGCCGAGGTGCTCGCGCGTGCGCTTCTGCTCGGTGAGGGCGATGTCGATCTGGTCGGGCGTGGTCACGCCCTTCTGAACCAGGATCTCTCCCAGGCGCAGGTATTTCTTGTGCGGGCCGGTCACGGCGTAACCTGCGGCGCGGACAGCGCCTGGATGCGCGCGAGAACCACGGAGGGATCGAACCCGGCCCTGCGATCATCGGCGAGCTTGAGCGCAACGTTGTAGTAATCGAGCGCCGTGTCGTACTGCCCCAGGCGGTCGAGGCTGACCGCAAGATTGAGCGCGTAATCCGGATTCACCGAATCGTTGCGGTAGGCATCGAAAAAGGCCAGTTGCGCCTCGGCCCAGCGCTGCTGGGCGGCATATACCGTGCCGAGCGTGAAGTACAGGTACGGATTGTCCGGATTGTCGAGCAGCAGGGTCCTGAGCGCGCTTTCGCTCGCCTGCAGGTCGCTGTCTTTCTGCAGGCCGATCAGGGCCGCGAGCGCCGTCTCGTTGCGCGGATCCAGATTCAACACTTTCGTGTACGCCTCGAGAGCGCGCGTCAGATCGGCTTCCTTCAGGGCAATCGCGCCGAGGCCCAGCAGGACGTCCACGTTATCCGGCAGGCGGGACAATGCGGCCAGGTAGCCGTTTTTCGCGGCCTCGAGGTTGCCGGAGTTATAGTCGGAATAGGCCTGCCGGATCAGCAGTCCCTCGTCGCTCGGTTTCTTGCCGCGGGTGATTTTCACCAGGGAGGGCGGTGAACCGAACGCCGGCTGGGCCGGTCGTTCCTCAATGGCGGATTCCTGTTCCTCGTCTTCTCCGGTTTCCACCGGCACGGCAGCGACCGCTGCGCCGGGCACGGGCTCTGTCGCCGCTGACGCGGATTCCAGAATTGCCGCTGGCGTGGGCGCCGCGGCTCCGGCCGGGGCCGCGCCTGCTCCTGGTTCCATAGGCATGGGAACTTCCGTTGCCGCTGTCTCCGGTGCGAGCACCGTCGCTGCCGGAGGGGCGACCGCGCCGGCGCCGGCCGATTCCGCCGACGGCACAGGCACGGCCGGGCCGGGCACGACGGTTTCAATGCCGCGGGCCACCCAGGGCGAGGGTAATGCCCGCCTGACCGGCGTGACGGCATAGTAATACCAGATACCTCCTGCAATGACTGCGACGAGGGGCAAACCGATATACGCCCACTTCAGCCACGCCGAATCCGCCTGCCGGCCCACCTCACCGGCCGTAAATACCGTCTGCGCGGCCACCGGTGTCGGCTGATCCTTGCCGCCGATGTCCTTCGCGAACTGGACGGCCGGCACACCAGGCAGGGTCTCCTCATAGGCCTTGACCGGTTCGCCCGCATCGAACTGCTCGCCCTGGACCGTTTCCTCGTACATGCCGGACTGCGGCGCGTCGGGGAGCTCGATACCGTGAAACGTCTGATCCATGTCCTCTGCCGCCGGGGCTTTCGCTGTCGCCGGGAGGGGAGTTCCGCGCACTTCCGTCTTGTCACCCGCATTGTCGCCGGGCACCATCGTCGCCATCTCCATGTTGAAGGCAGCCAGCTCGAGGTCCCGCGAACGGAGCGGGGGCGATGTGTCCCGCAAGGGCGTCGCCGCGGGTTCCGACGGCGACGCAACGGGGTCCGGCGATAGCGCTTCGAGGGACAGCGGAGAGTCTTCCGCGGCAGGGGCTTCGGGCCTGGAGGCGACCGCGTGTTCGGAGGTGATGTCCGCCTGCTGCTCGCCGGTGCGTTCCAGCCGCGCAAGTTCCGTCGCCTGTTCCAGACGCTTCGCGGATTCCTTCTTTTCCTGCTCCGCCTTTTTCAAGGCGTCCATCAATAGACTCAAGGCGCTCTACCTCCTGACCCGTGGCGGGTTGTTCACTGACGGCGCTGGAGGAACGTCTTGTACTGGCCCAGGTCGGCCTCGAGGCTGGGGTTGCGGATGACGACCGGTCTCAGGAAGACCACGAGTTCGGACTTCGCGTGATCCCGGACGCGGGTCTTGAAGGCATCTCCCACCACGGGAAGCCTGGACAACCCCGGAACCGACGTATCCGTGTAGCTTTCCCGATCCTCCATCAGACCACCTAGGACGGCGATCTGGCCATTGTTCATCCTCAGAACGGATTCCATTTCGCGCGTCTGGATAACCGGCACCGGGTTCGGCGTGTCCTCGTCCAGCTCCGGGTTCGGATCGTTGACGAACTCCCGCACCCGCGAAACCGTCGGGCGCACCTGGAGGATAATCGAATCGTTCTCGTTCACCTGCGGCGTGACGCTGAGGACGATGCCCACCGGCACGGTGTGGATCTCGGTTTCGATGGTCTTCGCCACGATACCCGTCTGGGTGGTTTCACTCTCGACGTTGACGCTGAAATAGACTTCGTTGTCCACCACCTTCAGTACCGCCGTCTGATTATTGAGCGCCATGATCTGGGGGCTGGAAAGCACGTTCACATTGCCGAACTGTTCCAGCAACCGAACGGTCGCATTGATGCGGTCCCTGCCGGTATTCGGGTCGACGTAGCTCAGCACAAACGACAAGGGCGTTCCCAATGGCACGATGCCGGCCGCGGCGCTGGTCGCCAGCGAAGTGAAGTTGAAACCCGCCTTCCCTTGTTCGCTCAGGAACGACCAGTCGATTCCCGCCTGGTAGTCCTTGTTGAGGTTGACCTCCACAATCGTCGCCTGGATGAGGACCTGCCTGTGCGCGGCGGCGATAGTGTTGTCGATCAATTCCTGGATCATTTTGTGCTGGCTTGCGGTCGCCTTGACCGTGAGCAGTCCGGATTCCGCATGCGGGATGACGTTCTCCGTCACCGGCAGTTCACCGCCACCCGCGCCCGCGGCACCGCCGCCGGCCGCTCCGCCTTCTTCCTGGCTGAGTATCGCCTGTACATTGGCGACCAGCGAATTCCAGAAGCGGTTGTTGGATACGCTGGCCACTTCCGTGCTCGAACTGCTGCCGCCGCCGGCTCCCGCCGGCGCGCCGCCACCCCCGCCGGCGGACGACACCTGCGTGTCGATTTTCACCTTGATTTCGGAATCCCGCGCCATATTGACGTAATTGATCTTGTAGGTCTGGAAGTACGGCTCGTCCGGCATGATGAACAGATTGCCGTCGCTCATCTCGTAGCGGATCGGCACCTGCCGGGAGATGCGTTCGAGGAGCTGCGTCAGGTTCTGGTCCACGGCGTTCAGGGTGACCACGCCCGCCACGCGTGGATCGATGTCAACGTTGATCTTCGCGTCGCGCGCCAGGGCAAACAGGATTTCGTTGACCGGCACTTCATGCACGACCACCGTGTACTTCTCCTGCTCCTCGGGCGTGCCCGGCTCCGGCAGTTCGGGCGCCTGCTGCACCAGTTCTGGGATCTGCGGCTGCCCGGCCACGGGCTCATCGGCGCTGATGTGGCCGGGCGACGGCTCGAAAGGCTTCGGCTCAAGCTGTTCGCAGCCGGCGCAGACCAGGCCGGCAAACAGAACGATGAAGACTCTTCGCATGGACATATTCGCTGGTTTGATGCAATTCCTGTTCCCCGGTCTGCGCCGGGGTTCGCCTGCCTTGTCCGGCGATTATATCCGGATCACAAGTCTCTAAGAATTAAAGATTTTCTGGGCTTTTCAGGGGTCTATAGATAATGGACCAGCAAAGTCTGCACACGTCACCAGTTGGCGACAGGCCTTCAGGGATCGCCTCCTCGGGCGGCACCGCCGCGAGCTGCTTCTGAAGCAAGTCGGATTCTTCGGGCGAAAGCCTCGAGTCGCCGAAGTCCTGTACGCGGAACACGGCGTTCATGCCGAGCAGCTGGACCTCGCCCGCAGGGGAAGCCTGCTCCGTCACAGCTGTTTCCGGCGCTGGGAGCACGGGGGTGTCTTGAGGTTGGAAAGCCTCTGAACGCTCGCTCGCGGAACCATGCTGCAGAACAGGGGATTCCGGGTTTGCGGCGACGGCCGCGTCGGGTACCGGCGACGGAATGGTTGCCGGTTCCTCGGCCGCCCGCTCCGTGACAACCGCCCCCGGCGCCGGTCGCGCTTCAACCGAAGCCGACGGGGTTGGCGTGAGTGCCGCGACGGGTTCCTTCGGTGGTGTCCGGTTGATCCACCACAGAATGCCAACCGCCAGGGTGAGGACCAGAGCGCCTATCAGGGTTGGGAACACGTAGTGGCGGCCGGAGGCGAATTCGCTGTCGGATGCCGCGCGGCGGACGTGGCGCGCCGAAACTTCGTGCATATTGTCCGCGTAGGCAGCCAGCAGCGACTTGTCGGCCAGGATGTTGATGCGCCGGACGAGCCCGTTCGAATGACGCGCAATGGCGCGCACCGCGGCCGGCGTGAAGACCTCCGCGCCGCGGAAGCCGCAGGCACGCAGGCGCGAATTCAGATAGTCGCGGATATCGTCCACGGCGAATGGATTGAGGTGAAAACTGTAGGTGATGCGCTCCTTGAGCTGGCGGATCTCCGGGCGCGCCATGCGGACGTCGAGTTCCGGCTGCCCGAACAGGACCAGTTGCAGGAGCTTGTGCTGCTGGGTTTCGAGGTTGCTCAGCAGGCGGATCTGCTCGAGCGTGGCGATGGGCATGCCCTGCGCTTCTTCCACGAACACCAGGACCTGCCGGTTCCCGGCATGACGTTCGAGCAGGTAGTTCTGCAGGTCCTGCATGACCTGCAGCCGCGACGTGACCGGCTGCACCGGCAGTTTCAGCTCGAAGGCGATCGCGTGCAGAATGTTCTCCGGCGACAGGCTGGGGTTGGCGAGATAGACGATCTCGACGTGCCCCGGAAGCTCCTTCTCCAGCATCCGGCAGAGCATGGTCTTGCCGCTCCCCACTTCGCCCACGACCTTGACAATCCCCTCGCCGTTCAGGATCGCGTACACGAGCGCCTCGAGGATCGGCCCGCGGTTGCCGCCGGGGAAAAACAGGGTCGTGTCCGGGGTGATCCGGAACGGCGGCTGTTTCAGCCCGAAGTATTCGTAATACATCGCCTTGCTATTCCAGCCCGCGCAGGGAGAGCCGCTGCATCCGACTGTAGAGCGTGGTGCGGTTGATGCCGAGCAGACGCGCCGCCTTGCTCAGGTTGCCACCGCTCAACTTCAGCGCCGTGGCGATGTAGCGCCGCTCCCAGCCCTCGAGGTACTCGTCCAGCCGGAACTTGCCGCCGCGCAATTCCCCTTCCAGCTCCGCATCCTCCGGACCGGCGGGCTCCGCGAGCGACGTCACCAGGTCCAGCTCGACTTCGCCGCCGAGCAGATCGACGCTGACCGTCTTTCCCGGATACTTCGCGCCGAGCCGGATCACGATGTTGCGCAGTTCGCGCACGTTGCCCGGGAAGGCGTAATTCAGCAGGAATTCCGCGGCGGCTGGATCCAGCCGGAACTGCGGTCCGTCGCCCGCATACATCGCGCGGAAGTGATCGAGCAGAGCCAGGCAGTCACGTCCGCGCTCGCGCAACGGCGGCACGCGGATCGCGAGTACGCCAAGACGATGGTAGAGGTCGGACCGGAACGCGCCGCGCCGTACTTCCCCGCGCAGGTCGCGGTTGGTGGCGGCAATGATACGCGCCCTCGACGTGCGCGCCTGCGTCTCGCCGAGGCGGTAGAACTCGCCATTCTCCAGCGCGCGCAGGAGCTTCGACTGAAGGTCGAGCGGCATCTCCCCGATCTCGTCCAGGAACAGGCTGCCGTCGCCGGCGTCCTCGAAAAAACCCGATCGATTCTGGACCGCGCCCGTGAAGGCGCCCTTGGCGTAGCCGAACAGCTGGGCCTCCAGCAGATCCCGGGGGAACGCCGCGCAGTTCACGGACAGGAACGGCTCCCGGACACGCTGGCTCCACTCGTGGAGGTACCGTGCAACCAGTTCCTTGCCGCTGCCGGACTCGCCCTGGATCAGGATCGGGAAAGGACTGTCCGCGAACTGGCGAATCAGGGCCAGCAGGTCCTGGACCGCCTGGCTTTCGCCGCGCAATCCCTCGCCGCTGGTCTCGCCGCCGCCCTGCGCCTGCTCCGCGTCAAGCATCATGGCCTGGTGAGCCAGACGCGTGCGCAGCAGCGGTACGTTGCAGGGTTTGGGGATAAAATCGACGGCGCCCAGGGTGAGCGCGTGCTGGATGTTCGGCTGTTCGCTCTGACCGGAGAGCACCAGTATCTTCATGTTCGGATTGAACGCCAGCAGCTCGTCGATGAGTTCGAATCCTTCCTCCGGGCTGTGCGGATACGGCGGCAACCCGAGATCCACCAGCGCCAGCGAGGGTTTGTCATCCAGCCGGTGCAGCAATTCCTTCGTCTGTTTCCGGCCTTCGGCCGTGTGGATCTCGTATTCCGACTGGAGCGCGACCGACAAGGACTCGACGATCAACGGGTCGTCGTCGACGAACAGAAGTCCGCGCCGTTTGACGTCCGTGGCGGAGGGCTGCGTGCTCTGTCTTGCCATGAATTGAACGCTTTCGAGATTGGCCGGTTTTGCTCGGTTCATTGTAAACTCATCGCATGAACCTTGCCCTTCACGGCCCGCGCCGGGGCGCGGCGCCTGGACGCGGCCCGCTCCCTGCAGAACGCTGCGCTACCCATGGCCGTCACTGAAACGCCCGGCTGCGATTTCGGCAGCCCGGCCCCCGAGTTCAACCTGCCCGGCGTCGACGACCGGAACTGGAGCCTCGCCGATTGCCGGGGCGCGCGCGGAACGCTGGTGATGTTCATCTGCAATCACTGTCCGTTCGTGAAGGCCGTGCAGGACAAGCTGGTGCGCGATGCGCGCGACCTGGCCGCGCTCGGCGTGACGAGCGTCGCGATCATGCCCAACGATTTCGTGAAGTACCCCGAGGACTCCTTTGCGAACATGAAGCGCGTCGCGGAACGACTTCATTACCCGTTCCCGTATCTGCTGGACGAATCGCAGGCGGTCGCGCGCGCGTATGGGGCGGTCTGCACGCCGGACTTTTTCGGCTTCAACGCCGGTCTCGAGCTGCAGTACCGCGGGCGGATGGATTCGACCTCGCCGGGGAGGCCGGGTCCACCCGACGTCCAGCGGGAGCTTTTCGAAGCGATGCGCCAGGTGGCGGAAACCGGCAAGGCGCCGGCGAAGCAGATTCCGAGCATGGGCTGCTCGATCAAGTGGCGCGATTGATTAACATGACTTCGAGGCGTGAACTCGCCAATGCCGTGCGCGCGCTCAGCATGGACGCCGTGCAGCTCGCCAATTCCGGGCACCCCGGCGCGCCGATGGGAATGGCGGACATCGCCGAGGTGCTGTGGAACGACTTTCTGCGTCACAACCCCGGCAATCCGCGCTGGCCGGACCGCGACCGCTTCGTCATGTCGAACGGCCACGGTTCGATGATGCTCTACGCCATCCTCCATCTCACCGGTTACGACCTCCCCATGGACGAGCTGCGGCGCTTCCGGCAATTGCACTCGCTCACGCCAGGGCACCCGGAATACGGCGCGACGCCGGGCATCGAGACCACCACCGGTCCGCTGGGACAGGGGCTGGCGAATGCCGTGGGCATGGCGATCGCGGAGCGCTGCCTGGCCGCGACCTTCAACCGCGATGGATTCCCGATCGTCGATCACCGCACCTACGTGTCGGTGGGCGATGGCTGTCTGATGGAAGGCATTTCGCACGAGGTCTGCTCGCTCGCCGGCACCCTGCGTCTCGGCAAGCTCATCGCGATCTTCGACAGCAACGGCGTATCCATCGACGGCGACGTGCGCGGCTGGTTCACCGAAGACGTCGCGCGGCGTTTTGAATCCTACGGCTGGCACGTCGTGGGGGAAATCGATGGGCATGACCCGGAACTCGTGCGCCGGGCGCTGATCGAGGCGCGCGAAGAGATGCGGAGACCGAGCCTGGTCTGCTGCCGCACCGTCATCGGCTGGGGCGCACCCAACAAGCAGGGTGATGCGGTGTGCCACGGCGCGCCGCTCGGCGCGGACGAAGTGGCGCTGGCGCGCAAGACCCTTGGCTGGCCGCACGCCCCGTTCGTGATCCCCGAGGAACACTACAGGGGATGGGACGCGCGCGAGCGCGGCCAGACGCTTGAGCGCGAGTGGAATGAAATGTTTGCGATGTACCGGGCAAAGTACCCCGGTCTCGCCGCCGAATTCGAACGCCGGCAGCGTGGTGATCTGCCGGCCGGCTGGGACGCGCTGTGTGCGCGCACCCTGTCGGACACGGCGGCCAGAAAGGAAACCGCCGCGACGCGCAAGGCGTCCCAGAACGCCCTGAATGCCTACGGCCCGGTACTGCCGGAGCTGATCGGCGGCTCCGCGGATCTGACCGGCTCCAACCTTACCCTGTGGTCAGGCTCGAAGGCCGTGCAGGCGGACGACCCCGGCGGCAACTATATATATTATGGAGTGCGCGAGTTCGGCATGGTCGCCATCAACAGTGGCATCGCGCTGCACGGCGGCTTCATTGTCTACGGCGGGACCTTCCTGATTTTCTCCGACTATGCGCGGAATGCCGTGCGCATGGCGGCGCTCATGCGGGTGCGCAATATCCTCGTGCTCACCCATGATTCCATAGGTCTTGGCGAGGACGGACCCACGCACCAGGCCGTGGAGCAGGCCTCCAGCCTGCGCCTGATCCCGAACCTGTCCGTCTGGCGACCTTGCGACGGCGTGGAGACGGCCGTAGCCTGGAAAGCGGCGATCGAGCGGCGCGACGGACCTACGTGCCTGTTGCTGTCCAGGCAGAGCGTTCCCTGCATCGAGCGATCCGCGGAACAATCGGATGCGATCCGCCGCGGCGGCTATGTGCTCGTCGAGGGCGCGGCGAACCCGGAGGCGATCGTGCTCGCCACCGGCTCCGAAGTCGGCCTCGCGCTGCAGGCGGTGCGCAAACTCAACGACGCCGGGCGCAGCGTGCGCCTCGTCTCCATGCCGAGTACCGACGTATTCGCCCGGCAGGATCAATCCTGGCGCGATAACGTCTTGCCGCCTTCATGCCGGCGCCGCGTCGCGGTCGAGGCGGGGATCCCGGATTACTGGCACAAGTACGTCGGACTGGATGGCCGGATCCTCGGCGTGCCGGCATTCGGCGCATCCGCTCCCGGAGCGGAGGTGTACAGGCATTTCGGCATCACCGCCGATCGTCTCGTCGAGTTGGTACAATTGTCTCTGGCAGGAAACTGAGCCGCTGTAATCTCAGGCCTCGCGGACATCCTGGCTTAGCTCAACGTCGCCCAAGCTACGCGCCCGCAAGGGCGGAACTCAGCCTGCGATTTGCGGATTGCCGCGTGTTCGCAACCGGGTGAATATCGAAAATGGCACCAGCACCGATGGAGTTCTGACCATGAGCATCAAAGTCGGCATCAACGGCTACGGACGGATCGGCAGGAACATCCTGCGTGCGCTGTATGAATCCGGACGCACGGAGGAAGTCAGCGTCGTCGCGATCAACGATCTTGGCGATCCCGCGACCAACGCGCACCTGACCCGGCACGACACCGCGCACGGGAAATTCCCGGGGACAGTCGAAGTCGACAAGGACAGCATCGTCGTCAATGGCAACCGCATTCGCGTCTTCGCCGAACGCGATCCCGCCAAGCTGCCCTGGCGCGAACTCGGCGTCGACGTCGTGCACGAGTGCACCGGACTGTTCACCAGCAAGGCCAAGGCGGGGGCGCACCTGAACGGCGGGGCGAAGAAGGTCATCATCTCGGCGCCCGGCGGCAAGGACATGGACGCAACGGTCGTATTCGGCGTCAACCAGCATGTGCTCAAGCCGGCGCACACCGTGATATCGAACGCCTCCTGCACCACCAATTGCCTGGCACCGGTGGTGAAGGTGCTGCACGAGTCGATCGGCGTGGTCAGCGGTCTCATGACCACGATCCATGCCTATACCAACGATCAGGTCTTGACCGACGTGTACCACTCCGACCTGCGGCGCGCGCGATCGGCCACCATGTCCATGATCCCGACCAAGACCGGGGCCGCCGCCGCCATGGGGCTGGTCATGCCCGAATTGGAGGGAAAGCTGGACGGCTTCGCCATGCGCGTCCCCACCATCAATGTTTCCGTCGTCGATCTGACCTTCACGGCCGCGCGCGACACCTCCCACAAAGAGATCGACGGCCTGATGAAGGGGGCGGCGAACGGCGCGATGCGCGGGATCCTGGTCTACAACGACGAGCCACTCGTGTCCGTCGACTTCAACCACAACCCCGCGTCCGCCGTCTACGACGCCTCGCTGACCAAGGTCATCGGCGGACGGCTGGTGAAGGTCATTGCCTGGTACGACAACGAATGGGGCTTCTCCAACCGCATGCTGGATACGACGATCGCCCTGATGAATGCCGGGTAAGCCGTTGACCGAGCCTCTATCATGACCACTGCCCGGTTCCTGACCCTGGCCGATGTGGATCCACGCGGGAAGCGCGTGCTCGTGCGCGTGGATTTCAACGTCCCGCTGCAGGACGGACGCGTGGCCGACGACACGCGCATCCGCGCCACGCTGCCCACGATTCACCAGCTCCGGGAATCCGGCGCCGCCATTATTCTTTGCTCCCACCTAGGCAGGCCCAAAGAGGGCGAGCCGGATCCGAAATACAGCCTGGGGCCCGTGGCGGATCACCTCGGGAAGCTGCTCAGGCAGTCCGTCCCGCTCGTTGTGGACTGGCTGAACGGCGTGGAAGTCAAGCCGGGGCAGGTCGTATTGCTCGAAAACGTGCGTTTTCTGAAAGGCGAGAAGGGAAACGACGATGACCTCGCGCGCAAGATGGCGCGGTTGTGCGACATCTATGTCAACGACGCATTCGCCACGGCGCACCGGGCGCAGGCTTCCACGCACGGCATCGCCAAATATGCCCCGACCTCCTGTGCCGGACCGTTGCTCGTCGCCGAAATGGAAGCGCTCGGCCGTGTGCTGGAACAGCCGGCCCGGCCGCTGGTCGCGGTCGTCGGCGGCGCGAAGGTCTCCACCAAGCTCGCACTGCTCGAAAACCTGCTGCGCAAGGTCGACAAGCTCATCGTCGGCGGCGGGATTGCGAATACCTTTCTCAAGGCCGCAGGGTTCCCGATCGGCGGCTCGCTGCACGAGGAAGGGTTGCTCGGCAAAGCCGCGGCGATCCTGGAGCGTGCGAACGCACAGGGGAAATCGATTCCCATGCCCGTTGACCTGGTCTGCGCAGCGGAGATCAGTGATGGTGCAAAAGCGCGGGTGGTGCAGTCGGACGGGGTCGCTGCAGGCGATTTGATCGTGGACATCGGGCCGCGCACCGTCGAGGCGTATCGGAGCCTGCTCGCGGAAGCGGCCACCATCGTCTGGAACGGCCCGGTCGGAGTCTTCGAGATCGAGGCGTTCAGCGCGGGCACACGCGCCATCGCGGAGGGCATTGCCGCAAGCCGTGCCTTTTCCATCGCCGGGGGAGGCGACACGCTGGCGGCGGTCACGCGTTTCGGCATCTCGGACCGGATCTCCTACCTTTCCACCGGGGGCGGCGCCTTTCTGGAATTCCTGGAGGGCCAGACCCTGCCTGCCATTGCCATGCTTGAGGAATCGGCGCGCGCGACCAAGGCCGCAGAAGAGGAGTATTGAACATGCCGGAAAAGCACTTCCCTGTGGCTTTTCCGGCTCGCAAGGCAAAAGGCGCGGTTTTTGCCTTGCACCATTTTTCGGTGGCCGCGGCCACCGAAAAATGCCATGACATCCATGCCATGGGATCCTGCCGGTTCCTACCTCGCATGGCCACTCAAACCGCGCAAGCTGCGTCGAACTGATGCGGCGGACGAAGATCATCGCTACGCTCGGGCCGGCGACCGACAAGCCGGACGTCCTTGCCAGGCTGGTCGATGCGGACGTGGACCTGTTCCGCGTCAATTATTCCCACCAGACCCACGAGGACCACGAGCGGCGCGTGCGCGAGATCCGCACGGCAACGGCGGCGCGCCGGCTGGAAGTGGGGATTATTGCTGATTTGCAGGGGCCGAAGATCCGCCTACAGCGCTTCGAGGGCGGGCGGATCCACCTCGAAGAGGGGCAGCGCTTCACGCTGGATTCGGGTCTGGCGGACGACGCCGGCGACGACCGGCACGTAGGCGTCACCTACCAGCACCTCGCACGGGAAGTGAAGGCGGGCGACAAGCTGATGCTCGACGATGGCCGCATCATGCTGGAGGTGAGCGATGTCTCGGGTAACGAAGTCCATTGCAAGGTGCTGCTCGGCGGCGAGCTGTCCAGCAAGAAGGGGGTCAACCTGCAGGGCGGCGGACTCTCCGCCGGCGCCTTGACGGACAAGGATCGCGCGGACCTTGCACACGGCGTGAAGACGGGCGCCGACTATTTCGCGGTATCGTTCGTGCGTGGACCGGCGGATATCCTGGAGGCGCGCAAGGCGCTCAAGGACGCGGGCAGCCATGCCGGGATCATTGCCAAGCTGGAGCGGGCCGAGGCCCTGAACAATGCCGATCAGATCATAGAGTTGTCGGACGCGATTATGATCGCCCGCGGCGACCTGGGGGTCGAAATCGGCGACGCCTCGCTGCCGCCGGTGCAGAAGCGCCTCATCAAGCTGGCCGGCGACATGGACCGCGCCGTGATCACCGCGACGCAGATGATGGAGTCCATGATCGACAACCAGATCCCGCTGCGCGCCGAGGTATTCGACGTCGCCAACGCCGTGATCGAAGGCACGGACGCGGTGATGCTCTCCGCGGAAACCAGCATCGGCATGTTCCCCGTTCAGACGGTCGCCGCCATGGCGCGCATCTGCGAGGAAACGGAGAAACAGCGCATCACGCGCGTCTCCGACCACCGCATCAACCAGCGCTTCGAGCGCATCGACGAGGCAATAGCGATGTCGACCATGTACGCCGCCAACCACATCGGCGCCAGGGCCATCGCGGCCCTCACCGAAACCGGTTCGACACCGCTGTGGATGTCGCGCATCAGCACCGGCATTCCGGTATTCGCCTTCACCCGCCACGTGGCGACCATGCGCAAGGTACGGCTGTTCCGCGGCGTCTATCCCATCCATTTCGACATCACGCACACCGATCCGCTGGAAGCGAACAACGAGATCATCGCGGAATTGCGGCGGCGGAACATCGTGGAACGAGGCGATTTTGTCATCATCACGAAGGGTGACCTCAGCGGCCGCCGCGGCGGCACGAACAACATGAAGATCGTGCAGGTGGCCTAGTCAGCCCTCTGGTGATGACCCGGCCGGATTCACACGCAAACGCCAAACGGACGGGTGGCGCCGGGCACGCCCCTGCTCCGCGCGCAAGTGAGGGGACCGAGCGAGCACGGACAGGGGTGCCCGGCGACAGGACCCGTCCGGCAAGATGCCCACATGAATCTGGCCGGCTTCACCTGCGCGTCCTTCGGCGGGCGGGTCCTGCCATCGGGTACCGTCTTCGTGCTCGCTGGCGCTGCGCGCGAAGAGCGGTGACCCGATGTCACCCGCCCGTTCGGCACACGTGCATGAATCCAGCTGGGCCGCGATGCCGGAGATGACCTGAATCAAGGACGGGCGCGGCGGACCAGTCGCGGGCCGCCCTGCGGGCATGGCAATTCGCTAAAATCACGGTCATTCTTCCGGAGAGGCAACATGAACCAGTTTACGCAGCAACTCGAGCAGACCGCCCGCGCCATGGTGGCGCCGGGCAAGGGGATCCTCGCCATCGACGAAAGCATGCCCACCATCAAGAAGCGATTCGACTCCATCGGCGTCGAATCGACCGAGGGGAACCGGCGTGCCTACCGCGACCTCCTGATCACCGCCCCGGGCGGCGGCAAGTTCATCAGTGGCATGATCCTGTTCGAGGAGACCCTGCATCAGTCGACGGCCGCCGGCGTGCCGTTTCCCAAGGTCCTGGCCGCTCAGGGAATCCTGACCGGGATCAAAGTGGACAAGGGCATCAAGGCCCTGCCCGGCCACCCTGGTGAAGTGGTTAGCGAAGGGCTGGATGGACTGCGCGAGAGGCTGACGGAGTACCGCGGCATGGGGGCATCGTTCGCGAAGTGGCGCGCGGTCATCACCATCGGTACAGGGATCCCGAGCAGCGGCTGCATAGAGGCGAATGCGCACACGCTCGCGCGCTACGCCGGGCTGTGTCAGGAAGCGGGCCTGGTGCCCGTGGTCGAGCCGGAAGTGCTGATGGACGGGGACAATACCGCCGAGGTGTGCTTTGACGCGACCGAGCGGACCCTGAAGATCGTGTTCCACGAACTGTACCGGCAACGCGTCGCGCTCGAGCACACCGTGCTCAAGGTCAACATGGTCGTATCGGGCAAGAAGTGCCCCACCCAGGCCGGCGTGCAGCAGGTCGCCGATCTGACCGTGAAGTGCCTGCGAAGCGGCGTGCCGGCCGCCATTCCGGGAATTGTATTTCTCTCCGGGGGACAGAGCGCGTTACTCGCGACGGCCCACCTGAACACGATGAACGCGATGTACCCGCAACTGCCCTGGCCGCTGAGTTTCTCCTATGGGCGCGCCCTGCAGGACCCCTGTCTCAAGGCATGGGGCGGCAAGGCGGAAAACGTCGAGAGGGCGCAACGCGCGCTGCTGCACCGGGAACACTGCAACAGCCTGGCGTGCGAGGGCAAGTACACCGAGGCGCTGGAGAAGGAAGCCGCCTGAACGTTTTGCTAAGGAAGCTCTGAACTTGCTCGGAGGTTCCCTAAGCGCCTATCCCGCGCGCTCCGGTGATCATCGAGGGAGAACCAGGAACGGAACTGATCTCCTCCACGACGCTTTGCTTCATAGAGCGCGACGTCGGCTCGATGCACCAGGCCCTGAAAGTCTTCGATCTGCGAATCTAGGACGGCAATACCCATGCTGACTGTCAGAGTGATCTTTCTGGAATCATGGATAATTGGACGCGAATTGATAGCGCGGCGAAGCCGGTCCGCCGTTAATTCCGCTCCGGCCAGTCCCGTATCCGGCAACAGCGCCAGAAACACGTCTGCTCCGTAACGGCCGACCAGATCCTGCGTACGCAGGCTGTCGCGCAGGATTTCACCGAGATTCTGCAGGGTCCTGTCGCCTCCCGCATGCCCGAGCCGGTCGTTGATATCCTTGAAACGATCCACATCCAGCAACAGCACGCACAGCGGCTCGCCGCCGCGACTGCAGCGGCTGAATTCCCTGTGCCCAAGGTCAAAGATCTGCCGCCTGCAGTACAGCGCCGTCAATTCATCGATCGCTGCCAGCTTCTCCAGTGTCGCGTTGCGCAGCGCGAGCGCGCCGGCCAACGCATCGCAGGACAGCCTGGTGCGCAACGCGAAGCCGTTGAGCGCGGCGAGCAACGAGAGCTCGAACCACGCAGTGGCCGGATTCTTGCGTGCAAACGCATAAATGAGATACAGGTAGCTCACCATCAGACTCGGGATCGCGCAGCCAGCCGTGGGTTGTCCGGTCCTGCAGTAGAGCCACAGGATCAGGGACACCGCGGCCGCATAAGGAGAGAAGAAACTTATGGCTGCGCAGTACACGGCACAGAAGGCAGTGATTCCGGCTTGCCCACCCGCGCATGAGCGCCACGCCGAAGGGCGGTGCTGCCCGGACTGCAACGTCTGACCCGAATTGCCAATCGAACGAAAATCGCTCGGGCGGCGAAGGGTTGAGCCGGTTCCCAAGCCGCGGTTTGCCACACGCGGCTTCAAGCGCGGGCTCCGAAGATATCCGGCCTCAAGTCATGCCGTGTGACTTTCCCCCCGGTCAACGACTCCGTCGCCTGGATTGCAGATAACCGATAGGGGTGATTTCGGTTGCCGTTGGCCCATGCCCGTACGGTGACTTCCGATACGCCATGCACCTCCGCGATTTTCCGGCGGACCTCGGCGCGCTTGCTTCTGGGGAAAGAGACTATGAATTCACGCAGCAGCACGTCATCCAAAACACCACTCGGTGACTGGACGAAATGATACGTTCTGTATCTACCTTGTCAAATAATGATACATAATGTATCGTCACGCAATCCGATACGCTGCGTATCATTTCGACGATGAACGAGACCTGGATTGACCGGGCCCGGGCGCAGATGCGCGCCGGTGGGATTTCCCATCAGGCCCTGGCCGACAGACTGGGATGCACGCGTGGCGCGGTGGGTCATTATCTGTCCGGCAGACGCCGGCCATCGCTCAAGCAGCTTGCCGAAATCGCACGGGCCCTGCAGGTCGCCCCGGCGTGGCTGCTGCATGACAATGGTTCCAATGCCGTGCAGGAACAGGCGGCGGATTATGGTAAACGGGATCACCTCGTGCCCGTCGTCGGTGACAGTGGCCCCGGGCGGGGATCGCGGCAGGCCCGCCTCCTGCGTGTTCCAACGCCCGCGCGAAACTGTTACGCGATGCCAATCACGAATGACGCGTATTCACCACGCATGTTCGCGGGTGAGACGATACTGATCGATCCTGGTGAAGAACCGCTCGCCGGTGACGAAGTGGTAATTCACCGGCGTTCCGGACCCCCGAGCATTCACACCTACATCAACAAACATCAGGGCCGCGTGATTGTCGAGAACGTCTCGGGAAACAGAAGCAGAAAAAGCATCAGGGAAAGGGAGATAAAATTCATGCACAAGATCATTGCCGTTTTCCGGGCCGGCGAGGAACTGCGGCGCTCCTGAACGGATCGCGGCTCCCTGGACTCGCGGGAACAGGCAGTCAACGCGAAAAACGCGACGGTTGGAACAGGCGCGTGCCGCGCCGTTTGAAGATCGGGATCAGCACCATGCCGGCGATGAACCCGCCGATGTGCGCGAACCAGGCCACGCCCGCCTCGCCGCTGCTGACCGCCGAACTGACCAGTTGCGCCACGAACCAGAAGCCAAGCACCCATCCGGCCGGCAGGCGCACCGTCTGCATCACGAAACCGATCGGGATCAGAACGAGCACGCGGGCGTGCGGATAGAGTAGCAGGTACGCCCCCAGGATCCCGGAAATGGCGCCGCTGGCGCCGATCATGGGGACTTCCGATCCGGGGTTCTGAATCACCTGCCCGAACACCGCAACGATGCCGCACACGAGGTAGAAAACGGCAAAGCGGACATGGCCCATGGCATCTTCGACGTTGTTGCCGAAGATCCACAGGTACAGCATGTTCCCGGCTAGGTGCATGAAACCACCGTGCAGGAACATGGAGGTAAGGATGGTCGCGCCCGGAGGGACCAGCGCCAGCTCAGGCGGCAATTGCGCGCGATCGAGCAGCACCGCCGGTATGACGCCCAGGCTATAGACCGCGGCTTCAATCCTCTCCGGCCCCAGCGACGCCTCCCACAGGAACACCAGCACGGCGGCGACAATGATCGCGACGGTGACGACGGGATAGATTTCCGTCGGATTATCGTCGTGCAGTGGGATCATGGTGCCTCATATCCGTGCCCGGCACGGTCCAGCTGCGCCCGTCCTTCAGCCGGTGAGCCGCTGCAGGGCCTCGACATACTTTGCGGCGGTGTTCCGGATCACGTTGTCCGGCAGCGGCGGGGCCGGCGGCGTCTTTTTCCAGTCGAGCGTCTCCAGATAATCCCGCACGTACTGCTTGTCGAAACTCGGCGGGCTGATCCCCACCTGGTAGGAATCCGCGGGCCAGAAGCGTGACGAATCCGGCGTCAGCGCTTCGTCGATGAGATAGAGCTTCCCTTCCGGGTCTGTGCCGAATTCGAACTTCGTGTCGGCGATGATGATGCCCCGCGTCAGCGCATACTCGGCGGCCGAGCGGTAGATCTCGATGGCCTTGTCGCGCACCTGGGCCGCAAGTTTCGGCCCGAGCAGTTCCACCGTGCGCTCGAAGCTGATGTTCTCGTCGTGCGCGCCGTGCTCGGCCTTGGTGGAAGGCGTGAAGATGGGATCAGGCAGCCGCTCCGCCTGCCGTAGCCCGGCCGGCAGCCTGATGCCGCAGACCGCGCCGCTGCGCTGGTAATCCTTCCAGCCCGAACCGATCAGGTAGCCGCGCACGACCGCTTCGACGGGCAATGGCTTGAGCCGGCGCACGATGACGGACCGGCCCACCAGGGGCTTTCTCTCAGCGGCATACGGGACCGCCTGGTCCAGCGATATGTCCGTCAGGTGGTTCGGGATCAGATGTCGGGTCCGGCCAAACCAGAAATTCGACAGCGCGGTCAGCACTGCCCCTTTACCCGGGATCGGGTTGGGCAGGATGACGTCGAACGCCGAGATCCGATCGGTGGTGACAATCAGCATCAGGTCATCGCCAACCGCATAGATGTCGCGCACCTTGCCGCGGTTGAGGAGCGGAAGACACTTCAGTTCAGATTGGTAGAGCGCACCGGATTGTTTGCTCATGACCTGTCCCTGGAGTCCGGGAATTGAATGCAGAATATAGGGTGACTGCGGATATTCTGCATTCTTCCTACCTGTTCGCCTTCTTCGCCCACGTATCCCTCAAGGTCACCGTGCGGTTGAATACGGGTCGGTCTGGACTCCAGTCGCGCCGATCGGCGCAGAAGTATCCCAGACGTTCGAACTGGAACCGGGCTTCCGGCCGCGCATGGCTCAATGAGGGTTCGACCCGGCACCGGTCGAGGACTGTCACGGAGTGCGGATTGAGGTTTGCGCGCCAGTCGCCGCCGCCCGCGTCCGGATCCGGCACCGAAAAGAGGCGGTCATAAAGCCTGACTTCGGCGGTCAGCGCATGCCGGGCCGAAACCCAGTGCAGCGTGCCCTTCACTTTCCTGCCGTCCGGGGCATCGCCGCCGCGCGTCGCGGGATCAAAGGTGCAGCGCAGTTCGGCCACCTTCCCCGAAGCATCCCGCACCACATCGCGACAGGTGATCAGATACGCGTACCGCAGCCGCACCTCGCACCCGGGGGCAAGCCGGAAGAAACCCTTCGGCGGGTCTTCCATGAAGTCCTCGCGCTCGATGTAGATCTCGTTGCAGAACGGCAGCGTCCTGCCTCCGAGCTCCGGCCGCTGCGGGTGATTGGGGGCGGACAGATCTTCCGTGCGGCCCGAGTCATAGTTTTCGATCACCACGCGCAGCGGGTCGAGGACACCCATGACGCGCATAGCGGCTTGCCCCAGGTGTTCCCTCACGCAGTTCTCGAGCACGCCGAGGTCGATGCGCGTGTCGGCCTTGGTCACGCCGATGCGCTCGCAGAAGTCGCGGATCGCCTCGGGCGTGTGGCCGCGCCGCCGTATGCCCGAGAGGGTCGGCATGCGCGGATCGTCCCAGCCCTTCACGTGCCCGGCGCTCACCAGCTCGATGAGCCGGCGCTTGCTGAGCACCGTGTAATCGAGGTTCAGTCGGGCGAACTCGTACTGGCGCGGGCGTGAGGGCGTGTTGAGGTTGTCCAGACACCAGTCGTAGAGCGGGCGGTGATCCTCGAATTCCAGGGTACAGATGGAGTGGGTGATGTGCTCGATGGCGTCTGAAAGGCAGTGCGTGAAGTCGTACAGGGGATAGATGCACCATTTGTCGCCGGTGCGGTGGTGCGTCGCGTGGCGGATGCGGTAGAGGACCGGATCGCGCATGTTGATGTTCGGCGACTGCATGTCGATCTTTGCGCGCAGGACGTGTTCGCCGTCGGCGAATTCGCCGTTGCGCATGCGCTCGAACAGCGCCAGGTTTTCTTCCACGCTCCGCTTTCGGTACGGGCTGTCGCGGCCTGGCTCGGTGAGCGTGCCCCGGTACTCCCGGATCTGATCGCCGCTCAGGCTGTCCACGTAGGCCTTGCCCTGGCGGATGAGATCCACCGCGTAGCCATAGAGCTGGTCGAAGTAGTCGGAGGCGAAGTAAAGCCGATCCTCCCAGTCGAAACCGAGCCAGCGCACGTCCTCCTCTATCGATTCGACGTATTCCACTTCCTCCGTCTCCGGATTGGTGTCGTCGAAACGCAGGTTGCACTTTCCCTTGAACTCCGCGGCGAGTCCGAAATTCAGGCAGATCGACTTGGCGTGGCCGAGGTGCAGGTAACCGTTCGGCTCCGGCGGGAATCGCGTGTGTACGCGCCCGCCATGCGTGCCGTTGCGCAGGTCATCCTCGATGATGCGCCGGATGAAGTTCGGCGCCTTGCCGACCTCGATCGCGGTCATGGGCGTGCCGGCAACGGCGAGCGCGCAAGCAAGGGGAGATCCCCGAGGGTTCCGGTCGCGAGACGCATGATCAGGTTCTTGAGCATGTCGCTGGCGTCAACCAGGTCGAGACCGGCATTGCGCGCCCACTGCAATGCGCCGCTGCCGCTCCCGAACAGTTTTTGCAGCGCGTCCAGCGCGACCAACATGGCGCCGTTTTCACCCCGCCGCCAGCGTTCGTACCGGCGCAGCACTTCCAGCGCGCCGATGTCCTGTCCCCGCGCCCGCGCCGCAAGCAGCACCTGCGCGAGGCAGGCCGCATCGAGCAAGCCGAGGTTTGCGCCCTGACCCGCCAGCGGGTGGACGCAATGCGCGGCGTCTCCGGCCAACACAAATCGCGGCCGGCAGTAGCGCTCCGCGTGGGCGCGGCGAAGGGGAAACGCGCCGCGCGCGCTGATGGTCGTGACCGCGCCCAGGGTGTGATCGAAGGCATGCGCCAGCTGCGCGTCGAATGCCGCGGGATTCATGCGCAGTAATTCCGTGGCACGGTCGGATGCCGTGGACCACACCACCGCGCAACGACGCGGTACGGACAGCGGCAGGAACGCCAGAGGGCCGTCCGGAAGGAAGCGCTGCCAGGCGGTGAACTCATGCGGGCGCTCGGTATCTACGGTGCATACCAGCGCCTGCTGGCGGTACTCATGCGTAGGGTAATCGATTCCGGCCAGCGGGCGCACGCCGGAGGCAAATCCATCCGCGCCCACGACGAGCGGCGCCGAAAGCTCGCGACCGTCTTCGAGGCGCAGCACGGCGCGGTCCCTGCCGATGTCGAGCGACTCCGCCCTGTCGGCGACTACCGCGGACAGGCACTGGTGCGTCTGGATCGCGCCGGCCAGGGCATCATCCAGAAGGGTCTGCTCCACGATATATCCCAATGTCGGCAGGCACAGTTCCGCGCTGTCGAATTCGATGGCGCCCGTGCCATTCGCATCCCACACGCGCATTTTCTGGAAATAACCGATCTCTTCCCGCGGCAGCCGCTCCCAGGCGCCGGCGGCTTGCAAGACATTCCGGGAGGCAAGCGTCATGGCCAGCGCGCGGACGGGTCCGCCGGGTCTGGGGCCGCCCGTGGAGCCGGCCAGCACGCACTCGACGCCGCCGGCGCCAAGCAGCGAAGCCAGCGTGGAACCGACCGGTCCGGCGCCGACGATGATGGCTTCAGCGTTGAATTTTCCGCCGCTCATGGCGTCACGGCCCCGCGAACCCAGGCCGGCTGGCGTCCGTAGAGGCCGGTACCGTGGAGCAACAGCGCGCGGCGCAACGGCGGCACCATGCTGGTCAGAAGCATGCCCGCTCCGCCCACAAGCGATGCGGCGCTCCATCCGCTGCTGTAGAGCGTCGCGATGAGATCGCTGAATCCGATCACGCGGCCCTGATCCGCGCGGCGGGCGTGGAGGTAGGCATCCAGCACGCGCCGGTCGCCCGGATCGTCTCCTTCGCGCAAAGCCCGGTTCAACTGTTCCGCCAGGCCGGCGACATCGCGGACGCCCAGATTGAAACCCTGCGCACCGTTGGGATGGATGGTGTGCGCGGCATTGCCCAGCAATACGACCCGATCACCCCTCTGCGCATCGGCGCGCATCAATTGCAGCGGGTATGACCGGCGAGGGCCGGCGCGCGTGAACCCGCCGAAACGGCGGCCCCAGGCTACATCGAGACGAGCCAAGAATCCGTCGTCATCAAGGGCGGACCATTCGGCCAGCGCCGCGTTGGCGACGCAGACGACAGCGACGCAGTGCCCGTCGGCCATCGGCAGCAGGGCCAGGGGTCCGCCGGGCGCGAACCGTTCATAGGCCGTGTCCTGGTGATGGCGGACCGGCGTGACGATGCCGACCAGCGCGGTCTGCCTGTAGTCGCGAACCTGCGTTCCCATCCCCAGCAGGCCGCGCACGCTCGAATGCGTGCCGTCGGCCACGACCATCAGGCGGCAACGCATCTGCCGCAGCCCGTCGCCGGTGTCTACCTCAAGGCGGACCCCCTCGGCCCCGGAAGCGGCATCGCGCACGCGCCCCGGACAAACCAGGTCCACGGATGCCCGGCCGCGCAACGCCTGGAACAGGGCTTCACCCAGGCACCGCGCCAGGACAACGTGACCGAGGGCGTCCAGCCCGAGCATTCGGGCGTCCAGTTGCACGCGGCCGAAGCGACCCTGCCGGCTGACGTGGACACGCCGGATGGGATGCGCGGCGAGGCTTACCGAATCCCAAACATCCAGGTGCTCGAGGATCCGGCGGGAAGAAAGCGAGAGAGCCAGGCCGCGCTGATCGTAGCTCGGCTGGTCGTCGGACTGCGGAGCAACCGCCTCGATCAGGGCGATGCTGGCGCGGCCCGGCGCCAGGGCGAGCGCCATGCTTGCGCCGACCATGCCGCCGCCGACGATGCAGATATCGTATTCGTCGCGCACGGCGGTGTGCGCCGTCAAACGGCGCGACTCCGAGCCATCAGGGCTTCGATATCGCCCGCCGCCTTCGGGGCATCCGAACTCAACACATCGGGGCTGCCGGTGGTCACCAGCACGTCGTCTTCAATGCGCACGCCGATGTTCCACCACTTCTTGGCCAGTCGGCGCCGCGGCTGGAAATACAGGCCGGGCTCGATAGTCAGGACCATGCCGGGCTCCAGCATGCGCCAGTCGCCCTCCAGCTTGTAGTCGCCCACGTCGTGCACGTCCATGCCGAGCCAGTGGCCGGTCCGGTGCATGTAATAGTCCGCGTAGGCCTGCTCGCGGATCAGCGAGCGCACGCGTCCGTGCAGTATGCCGAGCTCGACCAGCCCCTCGGTCAGCACGCGCACCGCCGCGTCGTGCGGATCATTCCAGTGGTTGCCCGGGCGCACCTCGCGGATCGCCGCAAGCTGTGCTTCCAGGACAACTTCGTAGATTTCCTTCTGCGCCGGCGAAAAACCGCCGTTGACCGGGAAGGTACGCGTGATGTCGCTGGCATAGCCATCGAACTCTGCGCCGGCGTCGATCAGCAGCAGATCGCCGTCCTTCAGTTCCGCCGAGTTTTCGGTGTAATGCAGGATGCAGCCGTTGGCCCCGCCGCCCACGATCGGTGAATAAGCGGGGCTGCGCGCGCCGCGGCGCATGAATTCGTGCACGATTTCGGCTTCCATTTCGTATTCGGTCATGCCAGGCATGCAGATCTGCATGGCGCGCCGGTGCGCCGCCGCCGCGATTTTCGCCGCCCGCCGCATGGCCTGGATCTCCGCCCGGCTCTTGAACAGGCGCATTTCGTGCAACAGGTGCGTCAGCGAAACGAATTCATCCGGCGCGTTGACGCCCGCCCGCTCCTTGCGCCGCACCTGGTTGACCCATCCAACCACGCGCTGGTCGAATGCGGAATCCTGACCCATGGTGTAGTAGATGCGTTCGCGATCCTCCAGCAACCCGGGGAGGATGTCGTCCAGATCGCCGATCGGAAACGCGTCGTCGGCGCCGTACAGGTCGCACGCCCCCTCGAGCCCGGCGCGCCGCCCGTTCCACGTCTCCATCTTGGCATCGCGCTCCCTGCAGAACATCACGAACTCGCCGGAACTGCGATCGGGGATGAGGAGCGCAACGGCCTCGGGCTCGGGAAACCTGGTGAGATAGAAGAAGTCGCTGTCCGGGCGGTAGGGGTACTCCACGTCGCGGTTGCGCAGGCGCACTGCGGCTGTCGGTATGATGGCGACGCTTTCATCGCCCATCATGTCCATCAGTCGCTTGCGACGCCTGGGGAATTCGCTGCGGTTCATCAGTGCCGCGCCTCGCCGGTGTGTCCAGCCCCGGATTGGAACCGGAGTTCCTCGAACAGCATCATGACGCCGGCGCGCACGTACTCCACGACTTCGACCAGCGCGCCTTCGTCCTCGTCGTCGGGCCCCTCCACGCTGACCCTGCAGATGGCACCGAAATCCTGTAGCAGTTCCTGGCCATCCGCGGTCAGCGCCGGCCGGTCCTCGTCGCCGGCCGCGTTGATGCCGCCCAGGAAGCCGTGGCACCAGTTGCCGAGTTCGTTGACGCGTTCCGCCAACGGCGAGTCCTCGTCCGGCAGGAACAACTGAAATTCGAATTCGAGAGAGCCGATCTGGTCGCGAATCTCCGCGGCGAGCATGCGCAGTTCGGCAAGACATTCATCCGCCGTGAAGTCATCGCGCGTCTGCGCATCGATAAACTCCATCCACAGTTCCTCATCGAGCCATTCGGCGCCGCAGATCTGGCCGCACAGAAACCCGTGGCACTCGGCCGCGCCCGCTTCGGCGCCCGCGCGCTGCAGCAGTTCCGACAATCCGCGGTAATCCAGCATCAGTAAATTGATCCCAACCATTCAGTCTTGACTAAACTCTGCGGTATTTTGCAAGGCAATATCGAGCATATTCAAGCACGATTGAATTCGCGCGGCCTATGGCAGTTGACCGCCTGCGGGGGCGGCTCTATATTTATGGCCCACCTGCATCCCCAGGGATTGAACGCCTTGCTGAAAGGCGTCCGGAAAAATGACTGAGGGCAAAGCCGATAACATCGATCTCGCGGCGCTCGAGGCCCGTGTCGATCAGTTAATCCGGACGGTGGAACAGCTCAAAACCGAGAATTCCGCGCTGCGATCGCAGCAGGACAATCTCATCAACGAACGCGCCGTGCTCATCGACAAGACGGAGCAGGCGCGCACGCGCATCGAGTCGATGATTTCACGCCTCCGGGCAATGGAGACGCGTTCATGAGCGGTGCGGCGAAACCGGTAACCGTCAAGATCCTCGACAAGGATTATCTCGTTTCGTGCAGCGACAGCGAGCGGGACCAGCTGCACACCGCCGTGGCCTATCTCAACGGCAAGATGCTGGAGGTGAAGAATGCCGGCAAGGTCGTGGGCACCGAGCGCATCGCCGTCATGGCGGCGCTGAACATCGCCCATGAGCTGCTTGCCTGCCGCGTGGAAAGCGATCACTATAACAATTCGGTGGACGACACGGTCCGGCGCCTGCAGATCAAGATCGATGAGGTCCTGGGGCAGGGCGTGGCGCTGGAGATGTAGACTATATCCCGGACCGGCAGGATTACGCCGCCGGAGTTGACCCGCAGTGACTCCGCCGGCAAAAAGTTCAGGGTATCTTCTGCGGTGTGCGTTTTCGGGCCGGTGTTACTTGAGCCTGATTTCCTCACTGAGGGAACTGAACCGCGATGTGGTTGTGCATGCCCGGTTCCCGGGAAGCCTGAAGCATCGCCCGCTGTTCCCACTTGAACCCTCGGTTCAAGTTCAAGGCCCGTGACGGCTCCGCGGTTGATACCCGCCTCCCTTTCCGCTGCGACACCCGTGATGCGCCCGTGGCGTACTAACTGCTCTCCCTTAAGCCAGAAACATCCTATACGCCGGATTGTCGGTTTCCTCCCGGTACTCGATGCCGAGCCCGCCGAGAAATTGCTGGAAATCCGCGCGATCGCTCTCAGGGACCTGGAAGCCCATCAGCACGCGGCCGTAGGCCGCGCCGTGATTGCGGTAGTGGAACAGGCTGATATTCCAGCGATCGCCCATGCGGTTCAGGAAGTGCAGCAGGGCCCCTGACCGCTCCGGAAACTCGAACCGGTAGACAACTTCATCGCGGGCTGGCGCGCGTCCGCCCACCATATACCGGATGTGCATCTTCGCGAGCTCATTGCTGCTCATGTCCACGACTGAGTACCCCTTCTCCCGAAGGGAACGCAGCAGGGCTTCCTTTTCCCCAACGCCGTGCCGGAGCTGGATCCCCGCGAAGACGTGAGCGTCGCCCGCATCCGCATAGCGGTAATTGAACTCGGTGATCTGCCGCGCGCCGAGGTCGTGGCAGAACACGCGGAAACTCCCCGGCCGCTCCGGGATGGTCGCGCACAACAGGGCCTCGCGCTGCTCTCCCAGGGCCGCCAGTTCCGCGATGTGGCGCAGTCGATCGAAATTGACGTTGGCGCCGCTGAACACCGCGACCAGGTCCGCGCCAGCGAGGCGTTCGCGGGCGACGTACTGTTTCAGCCCGGCCAGCGCCAGCGCCCCGGCGGGCTCGGGGATCGATCGCGTATCCTCAAAGATATCCTTGACCGCCGCGCAGATCTCGTCGTTGCTGACCAGCAAGATCTCATCCACCAGTTCGCGGCAGATGCGGAAATTTTCGTCACCCGCCCGGCGTACCGCCGCGCCGTCCGCGAAAATGCCGATCCCTTCAAGCGTTACCACCTTGCCAGCGGCCAGGGCCGCGTGCAGGCATGGTGCCTCGTCGGACTCGACGCCGATGATCCTGACCTGCGGCGCCCTGGCCCGCACGTGCAGCGCGATCCCGGCGATAAGCCCGCCGCCACCGACTGGAACGAAAATCGCCGCCGGGACCCTGGCGCTCTGCTGCAGGATTTCGACACCGACGGTCGCCTGCCCCGCGATCACCAGCGGGTGGTCGTAGGGCGGGATGAGGGTCCGGCCGGTCGACGCCTCCAGCTCGAGGGCATGATCCCTCGCCTCGTCATAGGTATTGCCGTGCAGGACAATGTCCGCGCCGAGCTGGCGCACGGCCGAGATTTTGATCTCCGGCGTCGTTTTCGGCATGACGATGAGCGCAGAGGCCCCGAGCCTGCGCGCGGCAAGCGCCACGCCCTGCGCATGGTTTCCGGCGGAAGCGGCAATGACGCCCGCGCGCAGCCGCGTCGGATCCAGCGCTGCCACCATGTTGTACGCGCCGCGCACCTTATAGCTGAACACGGGTTGCTGGTCTTCGCGTTTGAGCCAGACGCGGTTGTCCAGCTCACGCGATGTCTGGGGCGCGTAGTCCAGGGTCGTCCTGTTGGCGACGGCATAGACGCGTTCGCATGCTGCCTCGATCAACCCGCTGTATTCATCGAACATGAGGATAAGATACCATCAACAAAAGAACCGTATCTCGTACCTCGTATCTCGTTTTTCGTATCTCGCAACAAGCGCGCCTGTTGTGACTCCTGCCAGATACGAGATACGAGATACCATTCGCCCACCCGTTGAAAGCAATGCACGAAACGCTCCAATGAGCCCTGACGAAAAGAAGAAGGCCGCCGCAGAAGCGGCATTGGCTTACGTGGAGGACGACATGACCGTGGGCGTCGGGACGGGCAGCACCGTCAATTTCTTCATCGATGCCCTGGCGGGGATCCGCCAGCGGATCCGGGGCGCCGTGGCCAGTTCTTCGGTGACTGAGGCGCGGCTGCGCGAGCGCCGCATACCCGTGGTCAACCTCAACAGCGTGGACGAACTGCCGATATACGTGGATGGGGCGGACGAAGCCGATCCACACCTGCGCCTCATCAAGGGCGGCGGCGGCGCGCTGACCCGCGAAAAGATCGTGGCGGCCGTCAGCAGGCGCTTCGTTTGTATCATCGACGACTCCAAGCTCGTGGTCCTGCTGGGGAAGTTCCCGTTGCCGGTCGAGGTGATCCCCATGGCGCAAAGTCACGTCGGCCGGCAACTGGCGAAACTGGGAGGACGCCCGGTGCTGCGCCAGGGATTCAACACGGACAACGGCAACATCGTTATCGACGTGCATGGACTCACGCTGACCAACCCGGTGGAAACCGAAGAGTGTATCGATCACATCGCCGGCGTGGTGTGTAACGGACTGTTCGCCCGCCGTGGCGCGGATTTGCTGCTCGTCGCCGCCACCGCCGGCGTGAAAACCATCACACGTTGATTGCCGGCTGTCTGCCGGCGGTAAATTTTGTTTTATACTACCTATGGGGACAATCGACGGGGTCGATCAGGGTAGCCAACCTGGGGAAAATTCATGATCTTCTACATCGTTTATCTGGCCTCAATCGTCATTCTCGTACTGCACTTCACCGGCATTCTGGCCCGCCGCAACATGGAATGGGCTGTCCTGGTGGCGGCGGTGGCATTGTTTGGCGTCAACATCCTCGATTACCTCAAGATTATCTGACCCTGCCTCGAACAGGTCGGTCGCGGCCTGTTCAGAGACGGCCGCGTTTCCACCTGCGGCGTGTTTCACGGACAGGCTGACGCAAACCCGGTTTTGCATCAGCCTGCTGATCTGAGCCGGGGCTTTTCCGGCATTGTCCTGACATGATCGGCCTGTTGCACCGGGTCACCCAGGCGCGCGTGGAGATCGATGGCCGCCCGATCACCGCGATTGGGCCGGGCCTGCTGGTCCTCGTCGGGATCGAGCGCGAAGATACACAGGCCAACGTGGATCGGCTGCTGGATCGGCTCCTCGGCTACCGCGTCTTTCCGGACGATTCCGGGCGCATGAACCGCAGCCTGCAGGACACTGGCGGCGCACTGCTGCTCGTTCCCCAGTTCACTCTCGCCGCCGATACGACGAAGGGTATGCGCGCCAGTTTCAGCCGGGCGGCGCCGCCTGAAACCGGCAAAGCGCTGTTCGAATCACTGGTCGAGTGCGCCCGGCGCCGGCACCACGACGTGGCAGCCGGCCGTTTCGGTGCCGACATGCAGGTGGCGCTCACCAACGACGGACCGGTGACCTTCATCCTGGACGTCTAGCCGGACCATGCGGCCTGTCCATTGGCGGGCCGGCCGGAAACATCCTTGCGCACCTTACCGGACGGGTCCTGTCACCGGGCAACCCTGTCCGTGCTCGCTTGAACCTGCCGCCGGACACGCCCTCCCGCTGCGCGCGGAGCAGGGGTGCCCGGTGCCACCCGTCCGTTTGTCGCTGTCAGAGGAATCCGGCCGGCTTCAGCTGCGCGTCCTTCGGCGGGCGGGTCCTGCCATCGGGTACCGTCTTCGTGCTCGCTGTCGCTGCGCGCGAAGAGCGGTGACCCGATGTCACCCGCCCGGTCAGCGCTGACGCATGAAACTGGCCGGACCGTTCACCTGCCGATCCAGTCGCGCGGAACGAGGAAATGCTCGTACAGCCGCGCCTCCTCGGAGCCGGGCTCCGGCTTCCAGTCGTAGCGCCACGCGGCCAGCGGCGGCATCGACATCAGGATCGATTCGATGCGGCCGCCCGACTGGAGCCCGAACAGCGTCCCGCGGTCATAGACCAGGTTGAACTCGACGTACCGGCCGCGCCGGTAGAGCTGAAAATTGCGCTGCCGTTCTCCCCACTCGAGCACCCGGCGCCGCTCCACGATCGGCTGATACGCGGGGAGAAACTCGTCTCCCACGCTGCGCGCGAAGTCGAAGCAGCGGGCAAAGCCCCATTCATTGAGATCATCGAAGAAAATTCCGCCGATCCCTCGCGGCTCCCTGCGGTGCGCGATCTGGAAATATCGATCGCACCATTGCTTGAAGCGCGGATAGACGTCCGCCCCGAACGGCGCGCAGGCGCGCAGGGCGGACTGGTGCCAATGACGCGCATCGTCTTCGAAGCCATAGTACGGCGTGAGGTCGAAACCACCGCCGAACCACCAGCGCGGCTGTTCCGCTTCCGGCTCCGACACGAAGAACCGTACGTTCATGTGCGCGGTGGGGACAAAGGGGTTACGCGGGTGAACGACCAGGGAAACGCCCATGGCCTCGAAACCACGGCCGGCGATTTCCGGGTGGTGTGCGCTGGCGGACGCGGGAAGCGCCGCGCCGCGGACGTGCGAAAACCCGACCCCGCCGTTCTCGAACAATGCGCCTTCCGAGATGATCCGCGTGCGTCCTTCGCCCGGCGGCTGCCGCCACGCGTCCTCGTGGAAAGTCTGTCCCCCATCAAGCGCTTCAAGCCCGGCGCAGAGGCGATCCTGCAGCCCCGTCAGGTAGGACTTCACTGAAGGGATGTCGATCCCGTGGTCCACGCGTTGACCCTGGCTTTTGCCGCCCTTTTCCCTATTCATCCGGTTCCGGGTTATGCTACCGCGCCCGTACGCGGCACGAATCCCATCAGCCACCGATCTTCACTTACCCGCGCAGCCCGAGCAATGAGCAATTCACGCACTGCCTCAATCACCCGCGAAACGCGCGAAACGCAGATCCAGATCACGCTCGACCTGGATGGCCAGGGGCGCGCCGATCTGAACATCGAGCTGCCGTTTCTCGGGCACATGCTCAACCAGGTGGCCCGCCACGGCATGTTCGATCTGACGCTGAAGGCGAGGGGCGATCTCCAGATCGATGCGCACCACACCGTGGAGGACGTCGGTATCTGCCTGGGACAGGCGCTACGCGAAGCCCTGGGCGACAAGACCGGCATCCGCCGTTATGGCCACGCCTATGTCCCCCTGGACGAAGCGCTGTCGCGCGTCGTGGTCGACTGCTCTGGACGTCCCGGTCTTGAATACCACGTCGAGTACCCGCGCGCACGCGTCGGCGACTTCGACGTCGACCTGCTCCGGGAGTTCTTCCAGGGCCTGGTCAACCACGCGCAGATCACGCTGCACATCGACAACCTGCGCGGGCGCAATGCCCACCACGTCGCGGAGACCATCTTCAAGGCGTTCGGACGCGCCCTGCGCATGGCGGTCGAGCGCGACCCACGCATGCAGGGGATCACCCCGTCCACGAAAGGCTCGCTCTGAGCGGGACCTTTATGCAGAGCATCGCTGTACTCGATTACGGCATGAGCAATCTGCGCTCGGTCGCCAAGGCACTTGAATTCGTCTGCGCGGACCGTTACCGCGTGATCGTGACGAACCGCGCCGAGGAACTGCTGGCCGCGGAACGGGTGGTATTCCCCGGACAGGGCGCCATCGGGCAGTGCATGGCCAACCTGCGCCGCCTGGATCTCGTTGAGGCGGTTGAAGGCTGCATCCGCGGCAAACCGTACCTCGGCATCTGCCTCGGACTACAGTCGTTGATGGAGTCCAGTGAGGAGGACGGCGGCACCGCCTGCCTCGGTCTCGTGCCCGGCGGCGTCGTCCGCTTTCCCGCGGACTCGCGCGACCCGGCGGGAAAGCGCTGCAAGGTCCCGCACATGGGCTGGAACCAGGTCGCCCGGCGGCAGGCGCACGCGCTTTGGAAGGACATAGACACGGATGCGCGCTTCTATTTCGTGCACAGCTACTTCGTCACGCCCCGGCGCGGCGAGGATGTCGCGGCGGTCACCGGACACGGCATCGAGTTCGTTTCCGCGCTGGCGCGGGAAAATGTATTTGCCGTGCAGTTCCACCCGGAAAAAAGCCAGCGCGCGGGGCTGCAACTGCTGCGAAACTTCGTGGCCTGGCGACCGTAGTCTGGCGCGGACGGGACCGTCCGCGTCAAGCTGGGGATAAGAGGTGTACGCGGCAGGGCCCCGGTCTCCGGGGCCCTGCCGGACATTGAAATACTAGGCTACAGCGTCCTTGAGCGCCTTCAGCGCCGATGCCCGGACCGATGTCGTCGCCGGCTTCGCCTTGAGCATCATCTGCTGCCCGGTAAAGGGATTCACGCCCATGCGGGCCGCGCGCGCCGGCTTGATGACGCGGCGCAGCTTGATGCCCAGGGAAGGAACCGTGAACTGGCCGGATCCGCGCGTCCTCAAATGGCTCTGCGCGAGACTCGCGAGCGTATCCAGGACGCCGGCCACCTGTCTCCTGCTCAGGCCGGTGTCGGCGGCAATCGATGCAAGGATCTGTGATTTGGTCTGTTTGGCTGGGGTCACGGTATTTTTCTTGGCCATGTCCTGTTCCTCATGTTGGGTATTCAAATAGCCGGTTTGTTGAGCGCGTCCCGAAGCCCAGCGTTCGCCGCAGCGACAGGGCGCAGGGATTATGCAGCGTCAGAGGCGGGAATTCCATTGTGATTTCCCGCTGCCGCAGCCTGCGCCCGAGCGGTACATCCACGGTCCATGACAACCTTCCACGCGCGGTTCTCCCGGATCAGCCCGGGGCGTACCGCAAAGTTCACGCAAAGCGTAAAACAACCGTGTCCGGCTCATTGATTTTCATGGAGTTGCATTCCGTGAAACCGGGATCGGTCTGATCCCGGGGCCGGATCAGCTGGTGCTTTCGGCCTGCTCTAGCCGCTCGCGGATCTCGAGCCAGAGGCTGTCAAAGGCCTTCGCTTCGGGGCTCGCACCGGCATAAACCTGGACCGGCGCACGGTACCGGCCCATCTGCTCGATGCTGCTCGCGTTCGCGACGCTCGTGCGGAGCAGCTCCGGGTGGCGGTGGCTGAACTCCTCCTCGACCTCGCGGTGCAAGCGGCGGCGCCGATCCGTCATCGAGAAAAACGGCAGCAGGGCCGGATGAAATTCGTCCCGCCGCTTGGCGAAGAATGCCTTCAGTTTTTCGTAGACACGCGCCGACAGGGTCGTGGGAATCAGGGGTACGATGAGCGCGTCGGCGGCCAGGAAGATGTTTTCCGACACCAGGGATATGCCCGGTGGGCAGTCGAGAATCACGTAGTCGTACTGACTCCGTAACGGCGCGATGAGTTGTGCGAGGCGCTCGATGGTCCGGCCGCGCTTGTGCAGGTAGAGATCCAGGTTTCGATACGAGAAATCCGAGGGCATGAGGTCGAGGTTTTCGTAATTGGTCGCCTTGATGAAATCTTCCAGATCGCGTTTGCCGCCGATCAATTTTTTCGCGCCGCCCTTGAACCCGGGCTCTACGCGGAAATAGAACGTCGCCGCCGCCTGCGCGTCAAGGTCCCAGATCAGCACGCGCTTCGGATCGCGGGCCGCCGCAAACGCCAGATTGACGGCGGCGGCGGTCTTGCCGACCCCGCCCTTGAAGTTGTAGCAGGCCAGCACGCGCGCCTTCACGCCGCTTCTCCGAACAGGCGGATGATCCGTTCCGTGTTTTCGGCCGCCGCGAAGCGCGCGTGGCAGGCGAGAAACCCGTCCGCCGCCTGTTTCTCCATGGCGTCGAACTTCTGTGCCAGCCGGTCGACCGCCTCGATGGTATCCGCCGGCGTCCCGGGGCGCGCCAGGAGCCGGTCGCGCCAGCCCAACAGGCGCGTGCGCTGCACGTGGAAGTCGACGATATCGCCCAGCACGTTCTGCAGCCTTCGCAATTGCGCGATCACTTCTTCTATGTCCTCCGACGGATAAAGCGATCGGAATGCTTCGAGCAGATAGCGCAACTGCTTGCCGTTCTTGCGCAGGTCGTGTAATGCCTCGCTGTACTGTCCGGCCTCGGGCGCTTTCTTCATCAGCTTTCGGTACTGCCGGCGGATGGATCCGTTCGCCACGATCGCCAGAGGCATCCCCGCGCCGGACGTCGCGGCGCCGCCCGCCAGCGATTCGCGCCAGTCATCGACAAAACCAAGAAAACGCCGCGAGCGTAACGCGGCCGTGAGCCGCGCGTGTTCCCCGGCCCGATCCTCTTCCAGCAGCGCCCGTAAGGGCTCCAGGTGTTCCGGCCTGCCCATGTCCGGTTCCGTCTGGTACCCCGGCAGATCGTGCAGAAAGACATCCAAATCGCGCTGTCCGGAGGACATCTGACTCAGCCAGGAAAAATCGCGCTTGATGCGCGCCATCTCCTGGCCGGCGAATATGCCCAGCGTCCGGCTGATCAGGGAACGGCTGCGACGGGCGGCGATACGGAAGTCATGCAGGAACTCCGAATCCAGGTCTTCCTCCACTCCCGGCACATTGCGTTCCATGATATCGAGCAGGAACAACAGGACTTCCGAGATTCCGGCGCGCGCGCCGATTTCGGGCGAGAGCCTGATGCGCAGCCGCGTCGAATACTCTCCTGGCACTCTCCCCAGCATGGACATGCACGGCCCGAAGGGATCGGCCGGCGATTTGGAAACTGCCTTCCCCTTCTTGAGCAACGACAACGCCTGCCGGCCGGCCTTTTCGTAACCACGCAATGTGCGGACCCGGACGTGGGTCGCCAGCGTGCGGCCCCGCCGCCCGGCCCCCTTCTGCAGGATCTGTTCCTTCTCGAGGAAGTACAGGATCTTCCCCTGCGCATCGCTCGCCCGGTACGGCGTGACCCGCAGGTTCACGCTGCCCAGGGGCAGCAGTGCCCGCTCATCGAGCGTCTCGTCCAGCTGATCGCGAAGGGCGCCGGCCGGGAAACCTGAAGCGAACCTCGGGACCGACTTCAGCGCCTGTTCTTCAAAGGCGGCGGCCGCGCCGATTTCTCTCAGGCGCGCCTTTGCCGTGGCGGAGGCATCGAATTCCAGCGCCAGTCCCTTGTTATAGAGCCGCCAGTCGAAGGTATCGAAATAGGAGCGCGATGTGCTCCGAACCGGCAGCGGGTCGAGACGGACCGCTCCGCGCAGACGCTCGCGCAAGTCCGCGAATTCGCGTTGCGTCGCAAGCGACCTCTGGAACATCGAGCCTTTCATGCGTGCCGAATGCGTTCTCGTCAAAAGCGGCGCGCGACGGCGCGAAAACCGATGTCTCTGCGGTAGAACATACCGGGCCAGCTTATGCCGCCCGCCACCGCGTAGGCCCGTTTCTGCGCGGCGGCCACGCTCACGCCGAGCGCCGTAATCGAGAGCACGCGTCCACCGGCAGTGACGACCGCGCCGTCGCGGCCCTGTGTGCCGGAATGAAATATCTTCACATCGTCGTCGAGAGGGACATCCAGGCCCGAGATGGCGTCGCCCTTGCGCACGCCGTCGGGGTACCCGGCCGCGGAGAGCACCACCGTCAGGGCCGCCCGTTCGTCCCAGATCGCCGCGCAATCCGCCAGGCTGCCCTCCAGCGCATGTAAACACAGCTCGACCAGGTCCGACTTGATCCGCATCAGGATCGGTTGCGCCTCCGGATCGCCCAAGCGGCAGTTGTACTCGATTACACGCGGCGCGCCGTCCGGCGCAATCATCAGCCCCGCGTAGAGAAAGCCCGTATAGGGCAGGCCCTCCGCGCGCATGCCGTCGACGGTCCGCTGGATGATTTCCGACAGGATCCGCTGATGTACCCGGGGCGTGACCACGGGCGCCGGCGAATAGGCGCCCATGCCGCCTGTGTTGGGTCCCCGATCGCCGTCGTCGCGCCGCTTGTGATCCTGGCTGCTCGCCAGCGGCAGGACGGCGCCGCCGTCGCACATGACGATGAAGCTTGCCTCTTCGCCTTCCAGAAATTTCTCGATGACAACGCGCTTTCCGGCGTTGCCGAAGCGGTTTCCGATAAGCATCGCATCGGCCGCCTGCTGCGCCTCATCGACGTTCGAGGCAACCACCACGCCTTTTCCGGCGGCCAGACCATCGGCCTTGACCACGATCGGCGCGCCCTGTTCCAGGATATAGCGCTTCGCTGATTCGGCGTCCGTGAAGCTTGCGAAGTCTGCGGTCGGGATCCCGTGCCGGGACAGGAACGCCTTGGTGAAACTCTTCGAGCCCTCCAGCGTCGCGGCTCCACGGCTCGGGCCGAAGCAGCGCAGACCGGCGGAATTGAAATCATCGACAATGCCGGCGACCAGCGGCGCCTCCGGCCCGATGATCGTCAGACCGATGGCCCGGGCCAGTGCAAAATCCCTCAGGCCGGCGATGTCCTCCGCAGAAATGGCCACGTTCTCCACGCCGTGCTCCCGCGCCGTGCCGGCATTGCCCGGCGCGACATAGACGCGACCGGCCCGTTTCGATTGCGCGGCTTTCCAGGCCAGGGCGTGCTCGCGTCCCCCACCCCCGACGACCAGGATGTCCATGCGCCTGTTCCCGGCGTTCAATGGCGAAAATGCCGTATACCCGTGAAAACCATGGCCATGCCGTTCTGGTTCGCCGCGCCGATCACTTCCTCATCGCGCACCGAGCCGCCCGGCTGGATCACCGCCGTGATCCCGGCGGCCGCGGCGGCGTCGATCGCATCGCGGAACGGAAAGAACGCATCCGAGGCCATCACCGAGCCGGATATCTCGAGCCCCTCGTCGGATGCCTTGATGCCGGCGATGCGCGCGCTGTACACGCGGCTCATCTGGCCGGCGCCGATGCCGATAGTGCGGCGATCGCGCGCATAGACAATGGCGTTCGATTTGACGTACTTCACCACGCGCCACGCGAACAGCAGATCCGATAATTCGGCCGGCGCCGGGGCGCGCCGCGTGACCACCTTCGGCGCGGCGTCCTCCACGGTCGCCGAATCCGCGTCCTGCACCAGCAGGCCGCCGCTCACGCGCTTGAGATCGATCTGGCGCAGCGGGCCCGGCCTGGCGCCGCAGCGCAGGACGCGTATGCCCGGCTTGCCTCTGGTCACCGGGAGCGCCGCCGGTTCGATCTCCGGGGCAACGATGACCTCCACGAACTGCCGCTCGACAATCGCCTGCGCCGTGCGCGCATCCAGACTGCGGTTGAAGGCAATGATGCCGCCGTAGGCCGAGGTGGGATCGGTCGCATAAGCCCGTTCGTAAGCCTCCGTAATCGTCGCGCCCTCGGCGGCGCCACAGGGATTCGCGTGCTTGACGATGACACACGCCGCTTCGACGAAACCGAGCGCGCATTCGAGCGCGGCGTCGGCGTCCGCAATGTTGTTGTAAGACAGCTCCTTGCCCTGCAGCTGCCTCGCGGCCGCCAGCGTCCCATCCGGCGCATCGGGTTGAGCGTAGAACGCCGCTGTCTGGTGAGGGTTCTCGCCGTAGCGGAGATCCTGCAATTTACGGAACTGCATGGAAAAGACCAGCGGGTAGTCGAGCTGGCCGTTACCGGGGTCGATGGCATTGAGGTAATTCGAGACCGCCGAGTCGTAACGCGCGGTGTGGGCGAAGGCCTTCTGCGCAAGCCGCATGCGCGTGGCGTCGCCGAGCGTGCCGCCTTCGCCAAGCTCGGACAGCACTGGCGCGTAATCGGCGGGATCCACCAGGACGCCGACGCGGCCACTGTTCTTGGCGGCGGCCCGCAGCATCGCCGGCCCGCCGATGTCGATGTTTTCGATGGCCTCGGACAGGCTGCAATTCTCGCGGCTGACCGTCGCCTCGAATGGATAGAGGTTCACTACGAGCAGATCGATGGGTTCTATGCCGTGCGCGCGCATGATCTCCCCGTCCAGGTCGAGCCGCGCGAGCAACGCGCCGTGGATCCTCGGGTGCAGGGTCTTGACGCGCCCGTCCATAATCTCCGGGAACCCGGTGTAATCCGATACCTCGAGGACCGCCAGCCCCGCGTTGCGCAGCGTGGCGGCGGTTCCGCCGGTCGAAAGAAGGGTGATACCGAGGCCGGACAGTTGCCGGCAGAATTCGACGATGCCGGTCTTGTCGGACACGCTGACCAGGGCGCGCTTCACCTTCGACATGGGTCAAATATGCTCCCGGTTGCGCGCCGTCGCGCCGACGCCGGACGCTGCGCCCCGCGCAACTGTCCAGGTAGCCGGGGACGGGGGGTTAATCCAGTCCGTACTTCTTCAGACGGCTGCGCAGGGTCGCGCGGTTCAGGCCGAGCACCTGCGCCGCGTGGCTGACATTGCCGCGCGTATTCCTCATCACCGCTTCGAACAGGGGACGTTCCACCTGTGTCAGCACCAGCTCGTACAGACCCCCCGGGTCGTGGCCGTCCAGGTCGCGGAAATACCGCTCGATGGCGTCCCTGACGCTGTCACTGAGACCGGGACTTCCAGCCCGGCGCGCGGTGCCCGCCGGGTTCTTCCGCAATTGGGTCATACGCTATGCGCAAGCCGGGCGGTTGCGTCCGCACTGTGGCGGCCGGTGACGACGGGCAGACGTGGAATGAACAGCGACAAATCGAATTCCGTCATTGATCCTTGATGCACGAGCCGCTTCTTATCGAAAGACCCTGGCGCCCGTTGCGGCGGGAATGATAGCGGGGAAAAGGGCGCGATGAAAGCGGGCAGACTGACACGTTGATGCAAAAGTCCGTTCGAGGACTTTCCCGTCTCGCTTCGGCCAAAGCAGAGCTTCGGCCTCGCTCCATTTATCAAGCACTTGCGTGCTTGATAAAAGATGCGCCCCGTCCGACCGCCAGGGACGGCGGAAGTGCAGATTTCGCAGGAGCAGGAAATCTGCCCTGGGGCGCCACACGCTGATGCAGAACCCGGTTTTGCATCGGCGTGCCAAGCCACGCCTTTTCAACCGCTTACTACAAAAATCCGAACTCGAAACTGACTGCGCCTTCAGTGGGGCCCGTCACCTCCAGCACGAAATGCACCGGCGCCCCCGGCGACATTCCCGCGCGCCGGTCCACGCTCCTGTCCAAATATTCCTCCGGCTTGAAGGCCCGGTAAGCCAGCGTGGCTCCGGTCGTGTCGTAAAGGGCGAACTGCACCCGCGGAAACGGCTGCCGTCTCCGCGATTCATTGACAATGGTGGCGTTCAGCAGCAGGAAGTTCTCGAAGCGCGGGTGCAGCCGCACGTCACGGTTGATCAGCTTGATTGCCCCCAGGTCACGGTTCCGTACGACGCTGCACTGCAATCGCGCGCACAGACTGTCCGCGAATGGCGCCAGTTGCGGAAATTGAGACAGCACCTGGTCACGGTTGAACCACGCAGCCTGCAGCGCGGCGGCCAGCAGCAATACAACGGCGGTCAGCATCCAGGCCAGCCGGCGCGGCTCGTCCTTTTCCTCATCCGCGTCTCGCACCCATTCCGGGGGCGGCTCGAACCGTGACACGCGCTCGCGACGAACCGCCTCAATGTTCCGGACCGGCGGCGGCTCGGGTGGAGGCTCTGGCGGGGACTCCGGTACATCGAATTGCGGCTCGGCCTCCGCTTCCTCCAGGGGTTGCGGCGTGAGATCAGGCAACGGCGAGTCGTGCAGACGATTGAGGGCGTTGAACTGCGTGCCGCAGAAACCACAGCGCACTTCGCCCTCCGCGGCCGACAGGTGCTGCGCGCGCACCACGAACTGGCGCCGGCAGGTGGGGCAATCAGCGTACATTCAGGCCGTCTTCAATTACGCCGCGCGGTCGGCGGGCGCTGCATTGCGCGTGCCAGGGAGCAACGCCCATTCGTCCCGGAATTCCGGGGGCGCGATGTCGAACCACGGGAGGTACGCCGCCGCACACTCGTCCGTCTGGGTCGCGAGGATCCCGGACAGCGCAATCCGGCCGCCGGATTTCACCAGGACACTGAATGTGGGGGCCAGATCCACGAGCGGCTGCAGGAGAATATTGGCGACCAGTATATCGGCTGCCGGCAGGTCGACGCCGCACCGGGAGACCCGTACGCGTTGCCCGAGGCTGTTTTTCGCGACGTTCTCCCGGGCCACGTCCACCGCGCCCGGGTCGATGTCCACCGCGTGTACCTCCCGCGCGCCGAGCACCGCGGCGGACAGCGCCAGCACACCTGATCCACAGCCATGGTCGATGACCACGAGGTCCCGCAGACTCAAACCGGTCAACCACTCGAGGCAAAGCGCCGTGGTGGCGTGGATCCCGGTCCCGAACGCCAGCCCCGGATCCAAGCAGACCACGTGCTGGCCGGGAGCCGGCTTCGCCCAGCCTGGGCAGATGCAGAGCTTGCCGCCAAAGCTCAGCGGCTGGTGGGTGGCGCAGTATTCCGCGCTCCAGTCCCGGTCTGCTACTGCTTCGAACGAGACATTGCGGATATGGTCCGCGCCCACCCGGTTGCGAAGGCAGGCGATCAGGATGTCGAGGTCGGTCCCCGCGGCGATCAGCGCGCTCACCCGGTTTGAAGTCCCGTACACGGCGGGCCCCGCAATACCCTCGATTGCTGCACCCTTGAGCGGGGTGATGCTGACCGAAGCCACGCCGAAGCGATCCAGCAGCTCCGCGGCGGCGTCAATCTGCGCAGGCCCGCAGTCGAATTCCAGACGCAACCATGGGGCTCCATCCACATCCACCGCCTGGCGCCTCTTCTGGGTCATCACATCTAAGTATCGCGCATTGCACCGATTACCGGGCGCTCGTTCCGCTCAGCGCGTTGTATCGGGCGGTCCGGCCGGATTCATCTTCGCGTTGGACGGCGGCCGGGTCCTGTCACCGGGCACCCCCGTCCGTGCTCGCTCGAACCTGCCGCCGGTGATGCCCTCCCGCTGCGCGCGGAGCAGAGGTACCCGATGCCACCCGTCCGTTCAGCGCCGCCGCATGAATCCAGCCGACCCGCCCCGCGGTACTCATGCGCAGCCGAGCCGC
>JACPSH010000046.1 GCA_016193395.1 Gammaproteobacteria bacterium | reverse complement strand
CGCTCGTAGTCCGCGGTGTTCGCCACCACCACCCGAAGCAGGTAGTCGTACTCCCCGGACATCAGGTAGCACTCCAGCACTTCCGGAAGTTGCCGCACCGCCTGCTCGAAAGCGTCGAGATCCTCCTGCTGTTCGCGGGTCATGCTGATCTCCACGAACACGCTGTCCGGCAGTCCCACCGCCGCCTGGTTGAGCAGGGTCGCATAGCGGTCAATGACCTTGTTCTCTTCGAGAATCTTGACCCGCCGCAGGCATGCCGATTCGGAGAGGTTCACCCGGACCGCCAGGGCCACGTTACTCAGCCGGCCGTCCCGCTGCAGTTCCAGGAGGATGGCGCGATCCAGCCTATCTAGTTCAGTTTGTAGCATAAGTAACCATTATTATACTTAATATAGCAATAAAGTGCTATTTATATACAATATAGTTGAATAAAACGCAAGGAAGCGCATGGCAATTTGGCCTATGCTTTTGGGGCATCAGATACCCCGTCAAACGGTACAGTACCGGGAGAATCAGTCATGTTGATCGGTTGCCCCAAGGAAATTAAGAACCACGAATACCGGGTCGGCCTCACCCCCGGCAGCGTGCGTGAGCTGGTGCATTTCGGCCACCAGGTGCTCATGCAGTCCATGGCCGGCGCCGGCATCCGGATGACGGATGAGGACTACCGTTCGGCAGGCGCGGAAATCGTGAATTCCCCCGCGGAGATCTACAGGCGCGCGCAGTTGATCGTGAAGGTCAAGGAGCCGCAGCCTAAAGAGTGCGCCATGCTGCGTCCCGACCAGGTGCTGTTCACCTACCTGCATCTCGCGCCGGATCCCGACCAGGCCAAGGCCCTCATGGAGGCCGGCGTGGTTGCCATCGCCTATGAGACCGTCACGGGTCCGAACAATACCCTGCCGCTGCTCGCCCCGATGAGTGAAGTCGCCGGCCGCCTGTCGATCCAGGCCGGGGCGCACTGCCTGGAGAAAGGAAATGGCGGCGCCGGCGTGCTGCTCGGCGGCGTGCCTGGCGTCGAAAAGGCGAAGGTCGTGATCATCGGCGGCGGCGTGGTTGGAGAAAATGCCGCGGCGATGGCCCTCGGCATGGAAGCGGAAGTCACGATTCTCGACAAATCGCTGCCGCGCCTGCGGCAACTGGACATGGCCTTTGCCGGCCGAGTGCGTTGCATCTATTCGACGCGCGAGGCTATCGAGCGCTATGCGCTGGATGCGGATCTCGTGGTCGGCGGCGTGCTCATTCCGGGCGGCACATGTCCGAAACTGCTGACCCACGACGTGATCCGCCGCATGCGTCCCGGTTCGGTCGTGGTGGATGTCGCGATCGATCAGGGCGGCTGCTTCGAAACCTCAAAGCCGACGACGCATACGGATCCCACCTATGTGGTCGACGATGTCGTGCATTACTGCGTGGCGAACATGCCGGGCGCGGTACCGCGCACGTCCACTTTCGCCCTGAACAACGCCACGCTGCCGTTCACGCTGGCGCTCGCGAACCAGGGCTACAGGCAGGCGCTCATGCGCGACGCGGATCTGCGCAATGGCCTGAACGTCTACAGGGGCAGGATTACCCATAAAGCCGTGGCGGAAGCCATCGGCACTTCCTACGACTCCCCCGTTGAGTTATTGGCGGCCTAGTGTCGCCCGGAGCAGGGCGGCCCCCCTGCCCTGCTCCGATCCTCTTTTTCGTGACTCGTTCCTCGTTCCTCGTGTCTCGTATCTCGTGTCTCGTGCCTTGTATTGACCTTTGGTTTGCGAGGCACTAGGAACGAGGGACGAGTTCTTACTTCTTGAACAACTCGTTTAATTTCGCCCGTGCCTCCTCCTCGGGGGTGCGAGCCTGCCCGGCATTCCCGCCCGGCACTATAAGCCCGAACAGGGCATCCAGTTCCGCCCGGGCCTTCGCTGCAGGCTGCATGTCTGGCTCGATGTAAGCGTCCACTTTCGGCCGGAAGTACCCACAGAAATTCGAACGGGTCTTGTCCTGCACTTCCTCCGCTACCGGCTCGCGGCAGGCATTCGCGACCGAGGTGTCGTAAAAATCGCATTGCCGGCAACAATGGAGCGCGGCGCGGCAGGATTTGCACTGGGCGGCCCGCGCCAGCGGCATCGGAATATCGCCGAATGGCGCGCCGCATTTCCAGCAAACCAGGTCAGAGGCCATGGACTAGCCGACCTTCCGGCAGTCTGTGGGCGGAGTGCCGGCGTGCTCGTGGAGCGTCCCCTGGAGCGAGCGAAACACGGACGTTTGAGCGAGCGGAAGGGATTCGAGCCGTACACGGATGTACGGCGAGATTAAGCGGAACGAGCACCCGGCGATCCGCCCATGCGTCAATACATGTGCTGCCCGCCGTTGATGCTCAGCGTCGAACCGGTGATGAACGCGGCCTCGTCGGCGACCAGAAACAGGACGCCGCGGGCGATCTCCTCCGGTTTCCCGAGCCGTCCGACCGGGATGCGGGCAACGATCTTCTCGAGCACATTCGGCGGCACGGCGCGCACCATGTCCGTGTCGATGTAGCCCGGCGCGATGGCGTTCACCGTGATGCCCTTGGCCGCCCCTTCCTGGGCCAGCGCCTTGGTAAAACCGTGCATGCCGGATTTCGCCGCCGCGTAATTCACCTGTCCGTACTGTCCCGCCTGGCCGTTGATTGAACCGATATTGACGATGCGTCCGAAATTGCGGTCACGCATGCCGTCGATGACCGCGTGGCACATATTGAAGCAGGAACTCAGGTTGGTGCGGATCACGTCGTCCCAATGCTCGTACGTCATTTTGTGAAGCGTGCTGTCGCGGGTGATCCCGGCGTTGTTGACCAGTACATCCACCGGGCCTACCTCTTTCGTGATTCTCTGGACGCCCGCCTTGCAGGCCGCGAAATCCCCGACGTCAAATTTGAAAACCGGGATGCCGGTCGACCTGCTGAATGATTGCGCGGCCTCGTCGCGGCCCGCGTACGTAGCGGCCACTTTGTAGCCCGCGTCGCGCAGGGCGACCCCAATCGCCTCCCCTATACCACGGGTCCCGCCTGTCACAATTGCCACTCTTGCCATTATTTTTTACCTCGCACGGTCTTGCGGTTTGCATTCGGATCCTCGAGGACATCATGCCGAACGCTGTCTTTCCCGCCAAGACTCGGTCGTATACAGCGACCCATTGGCCTGTCGCAGTGCAGCAATGCCGCTGCGTCATTAGAACAGGTTATTTATAATAATGGTGTCGGGTAACCCGCCCGAACGCGACGACCACCGTTTGTGGCCGTGGGATTTTCCGTCCTGCCTGAGCCGTCACAGCCCAGGAACGATTCTCGACGGTGCCCGTCAAAAAGTATGCGGGTACGGGGAGAGGTGCATCTTATGCTGGCGAAACTCCTGGTTCGGGCTCTGTTGGCCCTGCAGTTCTTCGCTTTCGCAACCGCCGTCCATGCCGGACAGGGCACGGATGCCACGATGCAAACCAGCGAGCTTACAGCGCCTGTCGCCGTCCCCACGCAGACCATCAACCAGCTTCTCGAGGCCATCCGCGAACGCGAGCGCGAGGGCGGGCCGTACGATTCTCAGCTTGGAGAGCAGCTTTCCAGCCTCGGGCTGGCCTACCAGCGCAATGGCGAGCACGCGCAGGCGGTGCAGACCCTGAACCGCACCCTGCAGATTAAGCGCGTTAACGAAGGACTGCAGAGCATGGGCCAGCTGTCTACGCTGGAGTCGATCATCGAGAACAACATCGCCGTGAAGGACTGGGAGGAACTCGACCGGAATTATCAGCTCCTCCTCTGGCTGCACCGCAGAAATTTCGAATCCGACGACCAACGACTCCTCCCGATCATCGACAAAATGGGCCGTTGGAAACTGCAGGCGTACCGGGACAAGCTTCTGGAGCAGAACCCGGATGTGACCTTGCGCGAGGCGGAAGACCTCTATCGCCAGACCATCAAGTTGCTGGAGAAGCAGTACGGCAAGACCGATGCGCGGCTGATCGACCCGCTGTACGGCAACGCCTCGACGGAATACGAGATCATGCGCGAGACGATGAAAAAACCCCTGGACAGCTTCAGGAGCGCAAGCCGCGCCCCGTTATTCAATACCATCAGCTACCAGCAGGTCTGCGCGCGGACACGGCAGGGTGTTATCTGCAGGGTCATTCCCGTCGTCACGGGTGGCGGCAATCTGGGCGCCCTGGCGTCGGAGCAGAACAGCAAGGACATGCAGATCCACTACTCGCTGCAGAAGGCCAAGCGGTCGCTGAGCCAGATCGTGGACATATTCGAGGCCAACCCCAACCTGCCGCGACGGTCCTACGGCCTGGCACTCGTCCACCTCGGCGACTGGTACATGTTCCACCGCCAGCCTGGCGCCGCCAATGACCACTACAAGAAGGCCTACGCCGCCCTCGTCGAATCAGGCACGAGCAAGGAGGACATCGACAACTTGTTCGGAAAACCGGCGGGCGTACCGTCGCTTCAGCTTCCCCTCCCCGACGTGGAGAAGAAGCTGAGCGAGGAAAGGCAGTACGTGGAAGTGGCGTTTGACGTGTCGAAGACTGGCCGCGTCACGAACATAGAAGTGATGGCCGACCCCGACGACAGCAGCGGCATCCGGCGCAAAGTCAGGAAGATGCTGACCGAAAGCAGGTTCCGCCCGCGGCTCGAAAACGGCGAACCGGTGGACACGGTCGGCCTCAAAATACGCGTTCCCGTGCCCGCCTGAGAAGTCCGGACCCCGAAGTTACTTCAGAAAGGACTCGATCTGCGCCGCCAGGGACTTGCAGGCATTGGATTGCACGCGGGCCAGCAGGGGGATCGGAATGACAACGGCGGGCAGGTAGGAGGTTCCCTGCGTTTCGGTGCTGATTTTTCCTGACAGCGTGAGTTGCTTGAAGTCCCAGATGCTGGCTTCGTAATTCGCCTCGTCCTCCCAGTAGGCAAACCCGAAGCAGCCCCCGCCTCCGGGCCCGATCGCGCACGAAATCGAGCCGGCCTTGTCCACCGTTTCCGTGGCGCCATCCACCCAGATGAAGTAGCGCACCTTGAATTCGTTGAACTTGGCCGCGACGACGGGGATCTTGACGAGCTTGTTCAGGTTCAGGACGTCCATGGGCGCCGTGCTGGTTTCAAAATAAGGGTACATGGTGTCCACAAACTGCTTTTCGGGGATCACCCTGAGCCTTCCGTGTGAACCGTTCAGCGTCTGTCCGACGCAGGTGACGAAGTCGGTTTCCGTGTCGTGGTCCATGGCATGCCGCCGTCCGAGTACCACGATCGACTCGTCCGCGGCGGGCGCGGCCGACGGCGATTCCCGGTAGACGTCCACGACCGTGGTGCTCTTGCAGCCGCTCAGTCCGTAAAGCAGGAATGCCGCCAATGTAATGGAACCGGGTTTCACGTCCGCACCGCTGTTACCTGCCCTCGACGCGGCTCTTGATCTCCGGGAGATCCGGGAATTTCACGATGAACTTGGCCCCGGCGTCGCGCAAGGCGACGTTGATGGCTTCGTTCATCCCGGTATCCATGTTCTTGAGAAATTCCGTCGAGGATTTCCCATAACCCTCGAAACGCCACGTCGCGAGGGGAGAGCCGTCCGGCTCGTACATGGCCAGGGCGTATCGGACCCAGGCCTCATAGAACTCCGTCTTGATCTCGGTCGGCGTCGAGAACTGCATTTCCTCGACCTGCGGCGCCAGCAGGAGGTCAAAACCGGAGCTGCCTGATTTCGGCGGCACGCCGTCGATTCGCTGGATTTCGGCGAACATAGACGACAGGATCTGATCAAACAACGCGGTCTGCGATGCGCCGCTTTCGATGCGCCAGTTCGGCCTGTCTTCAGAGTTCTCCTCGTAAACGTGGTTCGCGAACTTGTCGTCGTAATAGACGCCGACCTTCAGCGGCAGCCTGGCCGCGACCGGGGCCGGGATGTCGGTGACGACCTTGAGCGACACCTTGTTTGCCTCACAGGCCACCAGCCCCGCGAGGACGCCCGCGACCAGCACCAGATGTTTCCGCGTCATCGTCATTCCTTCAGTTCGATCTGAATTGATCCCGATCCAGCCCGACGAATGTGCCGCCGTTTCTGCGGGTCACCTCGCGCATCAGCATGGCAAAGCGGGTATTCATCAACCGGGCTTCGGGGCCCGCCTCGGGCGGGATCGGGAAGCCGAGGGCGTGAATGCGCGCTGGGCGGTTTCCCTGCGCGTCCGGCCGGTTGATCTTGTCGACGGCATCGATGACTTCCCGGATCGAGCGCCCGGTAAAATCATCGCCGAGCACGTAAATGCTGATCTTTTTGCCCGGGTCCTGAAAGGTGCGAATGGCCGCGATAATCCCCTCGACCGGGCTGCTGTCGCTAAAGGTGCGCCAGCCGCGCAAGGTGCTGATCATCACCTTGCGCCTCCCCGGCGTGTCCGGGATCCACTTACGGCGCGTTTCCGAAAACAGATACTCCCCCTCATCGCTCAGGATCTGCAGGCCCTTGACCTTGGGGTAGATGTCGAGCGTCGCAATCATCTGGTTGATCATGTTTCCCCAGTTGAGCTGTAGCATGCTTCCCGACGTATCGATCACGAAGACGATGTATTCGCTGTCGACGGGGATCCCTCCGACCAGGTCCGTCCGCACCGCTCCCTGCTGCGCCTGCAGGCGTTTCATCTCTTCCGTCAGCTTCTGCAGGGCAATTGCGAACTCTCCCTTGATTATAGTATTTGCCGAGGCATCGTCCCGGACGTTGGCATAATTCTTCATGGCGAGCGCCAGTTCCGCCTGGAGTCGCGCGACGCGATCCTCCCAGACGGATATCTGCTCATGTTTTGCATTCAATTCCCGGTCCAGGACCTTTGCTTCACCGCGGATTTCGAACAACTGCACTTGCAGATCCCGGACTATGCCGTCCAGCGGCGTCGGGGACGTCTCGAGTACAGGCGTCGTTCCCGTTTTCGAAATCATCAGCAGCAGGATGATGGCGCCAAAACCGCAGGTGATGACGTCCAGGAACGCCAGGCTGAACACTTCGGTCGAGCGGCGGGCCTTTCTCATGGCCAGTCCGGGGATGGGCTCATGAACGTGCCGTTGGTCGCCTGGGCGAGCCGCCACATCGCCGGCGCGGCCTCTGGGTCGCCCTCCAAGGGCGTCAGGATGACGTTGACCGGGACGCGCCCGGGCAGCGCCTTGAGCGCCCTGTTGAACAGGTTCAGCCGCTCTTTCGACGTGATGGTCGGACCGCGCGGCGCGGCCGGGCCCGCGGTCGGCAATCCGTCCGTGATGAGGATGATGCCGTCCGGCAGCGGCTGCAGCCTTGCGGCGCTCGCGAAGGCGCGCTCCAGGTCGGTCCCGTTCTCGGGAACGAGCGTGCGCAACCTCTCCACCGCGGCGTCGAGCTGAGCGCGATCGCGCACCTCCAGCCACCGCCCTGTGGTATCAGCCAGCACGGACCCGCTCTCGGTATTGAACGCATAGATCTGGAACTTGCTGCCCGTGGGAAAGCGCGCGGCCAGCCATTCCACGATCCGCAGCGTCTTCTGCCATTTCCGGGCGTTGCGCTTCACCTCGTCCCGCATGTTGCGGAAGCGGATGACGTTGACGATGGTATCGTCGAGCATGCTGGCGGAGGCATCGAGCAGGATAAGCAGGCGATCGCCCTCGACCTTCAGCCCGGTCAGGTATTGCTGCCGGCCTTCGCCCGCGATGCGCCTCGCGTCTTCGCCTTTTTTGGCCAGTTCCTCGCGAAGCTGCTCGTTCTTCTGCTCCTGTTCCTTGATCCGGGCCTTGATGCCGTCCAGGTCGGTCGAGGTGGCGCCGGCGACCAGTTCGTCAATCAGCGCGGCGGTCTCCTTCTGCTCCTCCATGATGCGCGCGGCCAGTCCTTGCGCCACGGCCAGTTCGTCATCGATATCGGAGATGGTGTTGCGCGACTTCGCCAGATTCTCCCTGGACTCGAGGATCTCCTCCTCCAGCAGCCGGACCTCGGAGGCCTGCTGATCGGTGTCGATCGGGACCGGCACGTTCACGTCGATATTGTGTTTGATGATGAGAAACAGCAGGATCACCGCGCCGAACCCGCAGGACATGATGTCCAGGAACGAGAGGTTGAACGTCGAGATCTCGCGTCTAGCGCGCGGCATGTCGTTCCACAACGTTGATGTTCAGCAACACCAGGTCGCTGCCGGCGAAGGTGATCGCATCTCCCGGCCGGAGCGGCGCGGCCTGCGCGATATTCCGCCCGTTGAGGTACGCGGGAACGCCGCCCTCGATGCGCACGGTGGCGCCGCCTGCGCCGAGCGCCAGGGAACAGACACTGTCCGGCGCCTTCACGTCGGCGACTCGTGCGCCCGACGAAACGTAGATGGGCGCGGACGCCAATGGATAGGCCGTGCTGCCGATCAGGACGTGGGTCACTTCGCCGTTGAGTTCCTCCGGACTTCTCGCGGTGACGTCCGTGGCGGCGGGCGCCGGCGCGGCCGCGGCCTTCAGGCGCGTGACGAAACTGAGGCCGGGATCCGCGCTGCGCGGCGGCGGGACGAATTGCATGCAGCCGGTGAATACGGCCATTTCATCCAGCGTCCGGGAGGCCGGTAGCCGCGCGGCAAATTGCGGCAGTCCGGCGACGCGGTGGCTGAGCAGGGTGCCGGTGGCGCGACTGAGGGCGGCGGCTATTCGATCATAGACGGGCTCCAGCGCTCCGATCAGCGCGTCACGGACCAGGCGGGCCTGGTAGCGGACGTTTTCGAACTGGATCTCGAGCACGACCTCGTTTCTCTGCCGCAGGGTGTGCAGGCACGCCGGGAGCTGATCGTAGAGGGCCTGCTCGGTCGCGGCATGGTGCAGCGGGTCGAGCCGGGCCTGCTGGATGAACAGGTCGGCGATGAATGCCGCACAGCGGTCGTGGACGGCCTGCACGCCCGCGCCTTCAATCACGCTCACTTCCAGGCGCTCGGCTAGATCGGCGACCTTGACCGCCGTGACGATGGCGTAATGCAGGTGCAGATCGACGTGGTGCCAGTTGCCCGCGGGCACTCCGGATGCTGCCGCCGCCACGCCCGCATCGATCAGGCCGACGGCGGTGAAGGGGCTCGCCTGCACCAGACCGAGGAGCAGCGCCAGTTGCCCGGTGTTGTAGCAGCCGGGTACGGCAATGATGATCTCCTGCGGCTTGCCCGCGAGTTCATGAACAGCCAGCAGGTGGCTGAACGCCAGGTCAGCGTGATGCCGCGCCTGGTTCGTCGGTATCCGCAATTCATCCTGGTTCAGGTCGCGCCAGAAGCGATTAAAGGCATGGCGCGGATTCAGTCGCGCCGTCTTCGCCGCCGCTTCGCCAATCTCCATGCGGCCGTCGCGGATGACGGCGACACCGGGGCTGCGCGCCAGGATCCTGCCGGCGCGGGCGATCCGCAGTTCGCTGTCGTTCAGATCGAGGACGGTCAGGCTCACGGGCGCGCCCTATCGCACCTTCAGGTGGCGCAGGAGGTTGACGTCGCAATAGTTGTGCACGTCGAGCACCAGCCGTTCCTGCATGAGCTGTAACTGGTGCATCAGGAACATGATCACCATGCTGATGACGAGCGCGACCAGCGTCGAATTGAAGGCGACGCCCAGGCTGACGGTCACGCCGATGATGTTGCCGGCCACGGCCTGTTGTGCCTGGCTCAGGGCGTCGCCGATGCCGCGCACCGTGCCGATGAAGCCGATGGCCGGAATCGCCCAGATGACGTACCTGACCATGGACAACTCGGAATCCAGACGGTCTGCCTCCGTGTCACACGCCTCGCCGACGGCGGAGGAGGCATCCTGAATGCTGCCGGTCGAACCGAAGCGCTGGAAGGCGGAGAGCAACGCACGCGAAAGCAGGGACTCGCGCTGTGCGTCGGGCAGCGCCTGGAGCGGCCGCATGTACTGGCGGATGTCCTCGGATAGGATGCTGGTGCCCGCCTGCACCTCGAGCAGCGGCATTCCGAACAGCCGCCGTTCCCGGAACGCGCGCCTGGTCTTGTAACTCATGATGGCAATCACCCACAGCCCGAGAATGAAGCAGATCTCCTGCTCCGGGTCCTTGAGCACGAGGGACGCCGATCGCTTCATCTCGAAGGTCCCGGTCGCCTCCTGCTGCGCCCGCTGCTGTTCGAGCAACATGTTCGCGTGGGGGCGGATCACGGTGACATAGACGGCGTGCACGATGATGATCGAGATCAGCAACGCAAACACCTGGTACAGGAACTCGGAAAAGGGCTCGTTTTTCATGGGCTCACATGTCGACGGGGAAGGGAACCGACAGATCCTCCGACAGTTCCTCGCTGGGTTTGAATGCCTCCGGCACTTCGTCCGTCTCCGCGGGTGGTTGCGCCGGACCGCCCCCGGTGGCCGCCTGGCGCGGCTCCGGCTCGGCCCTGGCTGCATCGGCCGGCGCCGGTTCTTCCGGTGCCGCCTTATCCGGAGCCGCCGCGTCCGGCTCCTGGGCCGCGGCTGCGGCGGCAAGGATTATGGCTAGGCATAACGATCGGATCGGCATCCGCTCAGTCCAGGAAGCGCGCTATCCTGAAACCGACGTCCTGGCGCGCCTGCTTGCCGTAATCACGGTACGACAGGCGCAGCTCGGAAACCCCGCCGTGCGCCCAGCTGGAACCGCGGATGACGTGGAATTCGCCGCGCTCCGGCCCCAACGGATCCGCAATCGCTGTGTCGGCGCTGCCCGAATAAATGCCGTAGAAATCATGCACCCATTCTGCCGCGTTTCCACCCATGTCAAAAAGTCCGCTCCGACCCGCCGGGAAGCTGCCCGTCGGCGCGGTCACGACGAACCCATCATCGTATTTGTTGACGACTTTGCCAATGATGCCCGCGGCGGTTTCATCGGCGTAATTTCCGCTCTTCGCCGGCGGCGGCATCTCCGCGCCCCAGGGAAATTTGAGCGGGGCGCTGCCCTCGGCCACGCGCGCCGCCCATTCCCACTCCGCCTCCGTCGGCAGACGATAGCCGTTGGCCGACGCGTCAAAACCGACGACCTGTTCGCCTTCGGCCCGGTAGAACGGCTTCAGTGATTCGGCCTGGCTCAGCCAGTTGCAGTACCGGGCGGCCTGTTCCCAGGTCACCATGACCACCGGGTGTTTCTCTCCGTCCAGGTTCTGTCCCTGCACGCGGCCGGAGGTATGGGCGCTGCTGAACTTCCTGAATTCGGCATTACTCACTTCCTTCAGCCCCAGGTAGAACGGCCGCGTCAGCCTGACCGTCAGCAGGGTTTCGTTCGCCCGCCGGCCCGGCTCTCGGCGGGACGCCCCCAGGGTGAAGGTGCCGGGGCGAAACAGCTTCAATTCCTGTCCCTGCGCCGTCCGGATGGCGGACTTGATCGCGGCCTGCCGCGCCTGCTGCTGCGACTGCAGTTTAATCTTGACCTGCTGGGTGAAATCCGTGTGCGGCGTCACCGCGATCTGGTAGTCGACATATCCGTCCTTGCGGGCCGCGATCTGATGCTTCCGGGCTGGCAGCTGCAACATCTGCCGGCCGATCCCCTTCAATACGCCGTCGACAAAAATGCTCGCGTCCGCCGGCTCGACCGTGACTTCGACCGTGGCCAGCTCCGGCTGCATCGGCACCGCAACGCGCAGGCTGTCGCGCGGTTTCGCGCTGATCTCGCGCACGGCGCCCTTGTAGCCCTGCTTGAACAGGCGGACGGTGCTGGTGCGTCCCGGCGTGAGCGCCAACTCCAGAGGGGTCAGTCCCCGGTACTCGCCATCGACGGTGACACTCGCGGCGGAAGGCTCCGAACTCAGGAATACGACCGCTTCGGCGAGTTCCAGCCGGATGTCCTCCAGACTCTGCGGCTCGCCCGCCGCGACTCTTAGTTCTTTCTGCCAGTCCTTGTACCCGGGCGAACGCACGCGCACGCTGTGCGTGCCTTCGATGATCGGCGCGGTCACGGGCGTGACGCCAGCCGGTTGATCGTCGACAAGCACTTCCGCCCCGGCCGGCTCGGACTTGAGGGTCACGTCCGCCCAGGCCGGCGCCAGGGTCACTTTCAACGATTGCGACTTGTCCAGACCTTCCATCTCTACAGACTCTTCATGCGGCGCGTACCTGTCCGCGGTGATCCGGACCTGGTGCCGTCCGTGCGCAAGATCCCGGATCGTCACCGGCGTCTTGCCACGCGACTTGCCGTCGACGAAGACCTCCGCGCCCATGACCGGCCCGGTATCGACGGCCAGGTGTCCGGGAAGGCGCTGCAACTCGTAGGTGAAATGCTGATCCGGGGCGTCCCCGATCGGGAGCGCCTCGGTGAGCGGACGGTACCCCTCCGCGGAGAGGACCAGCGCGTATTCACCCGGCAACAGCAGGAAGCGATCACCCAGCCGCAATTTCAGGACACCGTCGATACCGACATCGGAGTCCTCGGGGCTGACCTCGATATAGACGGCCCTTGCCGCGAACATAAACCAGGCAATCAACGCGACAACGGCGAACGGAACGGCAATCAGCCAGGTGCGGGGCGCAATCGCAATGCGCGCCCCCGCTTTGTGTTGACGGTGCGGTTCGAAATTCACCGGCCTGACGATTTCGTCGCGGCCGGCCGCCGCCCCAAGTCCCAGGTTGTCCCCCTTCAAGTCCATCTTGTCCCGGAGGCGAAAATGCCGGTGGTGTCAGCGTCCCAGCGCAATCTTCTGATCGGCCTGGATCGTGATGGCCTCCACCGGTTTGTCCGGATCCACGAAAAACTCCCGGCGGGCATCCTGGTAGCCTTCGCGGTACCCCGCGACCACGTAGCGGCCCGGCCGCAGGGATACCTTGCGGGTCGTAAACGCGCCGAGATCACCGACCTTGTGCAGTGTCACCTGGGTCAGGTTATCGGATACGAGTTGCACACCCACCGGCGTGACGGCCTTGTTCAGGAACCCTTCGAGCGAGGCCAGTTGCCTGCTCAATGTCGGACCCGGATTGGCGAGGCCACGCAGCTTTCGGTGGAAGGCCGCAGTTTCCGCATAGACCGCCTCATCGTAGATCCGCGCCGGCTGCGCCAGGATTCCCTCCAGGCGATCGTGGATGCCGGCCCGCGTCGCGGTCAGCTCTTTGCCCTGCTGCGCCACGGACATGCCCGCGTCCAGCGCCAATACCGATTCATACTTCTCCTGGGACTCGCGCCACCGTTCCTGCGTTTCGAGATCCTTTGCCTGTGAGAGCAGGGCGTCGATCCGGTTTGCCCTGAGACCTCCCTCGGCCTGTTCGAGCCCCGCGAGCGCCTCGCGGGCGCCGGGCTTGATGCGCAGCGCTTCCGAGAAGCCCTTGCGCGCCTGATCGAGCTGATTCTGCTCCAGCAAGCCGAAGGCCACCGACATGCTGCGGCTGAAGTCCCGATCCCTGATCAGCGCAGCGGCGCCGTCGAGCTTCTCCTTTGCCCTGGCCGAAAGGCCGTCCAATTCCAGCGCCTTCCGGTATGCCGCCCGCGCGTCCTCCAGCTTCCCGGCCGCCGCGAGATCGTCGCCCTGGTTGATGAGCGCAAACACCTCATCCAGGGAATCGGCCCGCGCGAGTCCCTGAAGCGCCGCGCGATCGATCCTGTCCATCGTCAGCGCGAGGTTGAAGGCCGCCTTCGCTTTTTTCGAATTGCCCTCTTCCAGCGCCTGGTTTCCCTGCTTGATCGACTGCTGGAACAGGGGCTCGATCCTCTCGGTGAGCTGCGTGAGGATCTGGAATGCCTCCTTGTATTCGATATTGGCCTGTTCGAAATTCTGCTGGGCGTACTCCGCATCGCCCGCTTCCGCATGCTCCAGCGCCGCCGCGTACTCCTCTCCGGCCCAGGAGGTGACGCCCTTCTCCGTGAGAAGCTTCTGCGCGTCCAACATCTGCTGAAGGATCTCCTGCGCCTCGCGGCGCAGCTCCGTCTGCTGCACACGCCGCCAGGGCGCATCGGCCGCGGTCACCGGTGCTGCCTGTTTCTGCGGGGGCACGGCCGCGGGTTCTGCAGGCAGCGCGGCGGGCCCAGACGCGGGGGCTGAGGTTTCAAACCAGTTCGGGAGAACAAAAATGACGGCGGCGACGCACACCGACAATACGCCGAGGCCGATCCACAACAGAAGGTGTTGCGGCGGGCGCTTTTGCGACTTTTCCGGAGCGGGTGCGGACGATCGGGCGGTCAGATCCAGGCTGACCGGCCTGATCTTCGCAAAACCAGGGCTGGAACCCTCCTCCTGCGCGGGAGCCATATCACCGGGTCAATTCGTCGCCGGGGCCTTTCCCGTTTCGGCGGCGTAAAGGTCCTTCAGGATCTGGCGCCACTGATGGTATTGCTCGGTCACGGTCCCGGTAAGGGTCACGGTGCGATCCTCGAGTGTGATCGTGTGCGGTTCGATCTCGGAGTTGAGGGATGCGGAGATTTCTTCCAGAGCCTCGATGTGGATCTTGGCTTCTTCACGCTTGTTGAGGCCGCTCATCACGGCCGTGGCGCCAGCGCCGATGCCGACCCAACCGGCGGCATTGGCGGTGCGGCTGTCCACGCCCTGCGCCAGGATGCCCGCCAGCACGGCGAGCGCGCCGCCAATCAGGCGGGCGTTGGATTTGGCCTGGACCTCCTTCAATGCCTTGCTTTCCACGTAATAGGCTTCGCGCCACTCCCGGTACGGCTCTTCCATCTGACGGACGAATGACGCGTAGTATTCCTGCAAGGTATCGACGAACACGTAGTCGCGCTCGCGGATCTGCCGGACCTGGACCAGGATGGGATCGTTGGCCGCCGGCAGCCGCTTGATGTGGTAGTCCCCCCGGTCATCCACTTCCAGGTGATTGCTGAATGCCTCGGGCGAAAATTCCTTCGCGAATTTCAGTTCGGAGATCTGGCGGATCGCCGCCACGTCGGCCGCGTTCAGCCGCTGGCGGAACACCAGCATGTCGTTCGCAATCTGGTTATAGGTCCCCTGGAACGGCTCCATGCGCGTCGCCAGGTCATCCGCGTAGGAGTACTTGCTCGCGGACTCTTCGTATCTCTTCGTGTACCACTGCCTGCCCGATGCGTCTTCCACGCTGACCTGCAGGACCAGGGTGGCCCCGTCCGATTTCAGGATTTCAGCGTCCACCCAGACATCCATTTCGCTCTGCCGATCCGGGATGACGCGGACCGCGCCCCAGTTGCCGCTGTTCTGCAGGGTTTCCGCCAGCTTGAATGGCATGAAACGGGCCTCGGCTTCGCGGATCCTGGCAAACACCGCCTCGTCCTCGTCGCCCAGGCCGCCGACTCCCGGGTTGAAAATGCCGATGCCTACGTCAAGCAGCAGGTTCTCCGCGATCGGGACAGGCTCGGTGCGGACCTGTTCGTGCTCGGTGGTCTTGACCGTGGTGGTGTTGCAACCGGCCGCCATGATGCCGAGCAGCGCGGCCGCGACGTACCGTGCTGCGCGCGCCGTGTTCATTTCTGGTCTCTCTTGTACTTTCGATACTCTTCCCAGAGCTTCTCCCGGAGTTTCGGATCGGACTCCTTCATCGCGGCCTCCCGGAGCTGGCGCGCGATGATGTCGTCGCCCTCCCCGCTCACCAGGTCGTCGGGGATGTTGCTGGTTGAATTTGCCGGAGTATCGCCTTCGGCTTTCAGGGAGGCTGAATCTCTCGCCGGCAAGTCGCGGTCGGCCATGGCGGTCTGTGTTTCTTCGGCCGCCTCGCCCTCTCCGCTGCCGCCGCCCTCCGCGGTTTCGAAACTGTCCCGATCGTCGAATCCACGGTTGCCTTCGACGTTGTCCTTGCTCCGCACCAGGTCGCGTTCGCTCAACATCTTGCGATCGAACTCCTCGAATTCACCGCTCAGTTTGTCGTTCAGGGCCGCGACTTTTTCCGAGCCGGTGGTGGACGGTTCAGTGCCCGGCAGATTTCCCTCGGCGGATCCCTCTGATTCTCCGGCCGGCGCGCCCTTCTGCCGGTTAAACTCCTCCAATGCCTCGGCAAGGATTTCATCGTCGGTCTTGCCGGCGGCGTCTAGCTCTCCCGAAGTTTCGGGTTTCTGCGCTTCTCCGCTCCCCGTCGAGGAAGCCGGGTCATTCCCTGTCCCCGCGGTCGCGTCACCGGAATCCGTGCCGGAGGGAATCCCCGGGGCGCCACCGGTCGAACCGGAAGGCAGGCTTGGCGTTCCACCCGGCACCCCCGCTGAAGGCGTAGCCGGCGGCCCGCCAGGCAGTCCGAGGGAAGATCGGGCAGAAGTAGAGACGCAGCCGCTCTGCAGGGCAAGCATGAGCCCGAACAGCAGGAATTGCAGATTGCGCCTGGCTTTGCCTGAATCGTTCATCTCGGTAAGAAAACCGCCCCTGCCAGTAGTCAAATTAGAATATCGGGTCGGACTTTTGTTCCCCGCCCGCCAGGCAGGAGGCCGCCGGGAAACAGGGCCAACTCGATAATTATTATATATGGAACGCCGGATTCGAATGTCTATACTCTGCAACGCCCCGTTACGGGCCGCGAAATCCCCGTCAAACCGCCCCATGCTCGGCAAAACCGCATTATCGATACTGCTGATTCTCTGTCTCGCCAGGGGATCGCATGCCGGACCGGTGTCCTACACCTGGCACCTGGCTGAAGTCGTCAGATCAGGCGAAGGGACGATTGAGCTGCGTGATGACAAGGGCAGGATCCTGAAACGGGTCAACACGGACCAGCTTCTCTATATCTACTCCGCCGCACAGGCCATCAAGGAAGCGGCGGAACTCAACGCGGAAGTATTCATCGTCGACGGCGAGGAACCCAATGCCTTCGCCACGAAAGGCAAGGCGCAGTTGATTCCCGAAGGCAGCGAGCCGCCACAAGATGAACAGGCGGCCCTGCGCGGAAAACCGGTCCAGACCGAGGAGTCCAAGGACAAGGAGAATCTCGTCGATGTGAACATGATGGGCATCAATTTCGCCATGCTGGACATGCTCGGCATGGACGTGCACATGATGGCGGCGCTGATCGGCCATGAACTCGCGCACCTGAAGCTGAATCATGGCGAGGAAGCGGAGCACAAGGATCCGAGGACGGCCATGCACACCGCGGCGAACACCAAGTACAGCCGTGACAACGAGCGCGAGGCGGATTATCTCGGCACCGTGTGGAGCGTGGAAGCGGGCTATGACCCTCAAGGCGCTGTCAGACTTCAGGAATTGCTTTACAAGAACTCCAAGTTCAAAGGCGGCGCGTTCGTGGGATCGCATCCCTCCTCGACGGAACGGATCGCGATCCTGAAGTCGCTGGCGAGGAGGTTGGGAAAGGACGGGAGTCAATGAATTCCAGCGTGTTGCGGAAGGCCGCTTGGCTCGGAATTGCCATCCTTGGCGCCTGGGCCGTCGGCAGCATTGCCACGCACCGCGGCGAATCCATCAACGCCGTCTGGTTCATCACCGCGGCGATCTGCGTCTACCTCGTCGCCTACCGCTTCTACAGCGCCTGGATCTGCGCAAAGGTGCTGGTACTCGACCCGACGCGCGCGACACCGGCCGAACGCTTCAACAACGGCCGCGATTTCGTGCCCACCAACAAGTGGATCGTGTTCGGCCATCATTTTGCCGCGATCGCCGGGCCGGGACCGCTGATCGGCCCGACACTCGCTGCGCAGTTCGGTTATCTCCCCGGCACGCTCTGGCTCCTGGCCGGCGCGGTGCTCGGCGGGTGCGTGCAGGACCTGGTGACCCTGTTCTGCTCCACGCGCCGCGACGGCAACAGCCTGGGCCGCATGGCGCGCGACGAGCTGGGGCCGATCGGCGGCTGGTCCGTGCTGCTCGGCGTCATGACCATCACCGTGATCCTGATCGCCGTGCTCGGTCTCGTGATCGTAAATGCGATGAAGCACAGCCCATGGGCGACCTCCACCGTCCTCGGCACGATCCCGGTAGCCATGCTCATCGGCCTCTACATGCGCGGCATCCGGCCGGGTCGCATACTCGAGGGATCGCTCATCGGCATCGTGCTGCTGCTGGTTTGCGTCGTCGGCGGCGGCTGGGTGGATCAGAACGCGGCGCTGCGCGGCTGGTTCGACTGGGACGGCATGACCTGCGCCTGGTTCGTGATGATCTACGGTTTCGCCGCGGCGACGCTGCCGGTTTGGCTGCTGCTCGCTCCGCGCGATTATCTTTCCACCTTTCTCAAGCTCGGCGTGGTGTTCCTGCTCGCGATCTCCATCCTGCTGCTCGCGCCGGAGGTGCAGATGCCGGCGCTCACCCAGTTCATCGACGGCACGGGTCCCATCTTCAAAGGCGAGCTGTTCCCCTTCGTGTTCATCACGATCGCCTGCGGCGCTGTCTCCGGCTTCCACTCGCTGATCGCCTCAGGCACGACGCCCAAGCTGATTGCGAACGAGCGCGAGATCCGCATGATCGGCTACGGCAGCATGGCGCTCGAATCCTTCGTCGGGATCATGGCGGTCGTCGCCGCCTGCGTGCTTGATCCGGGCGTGTACTTCGCGATCAACAGTCCCGGCGGCGTGGTCGGCGCCGCGGCGGCGGACGCAGTCGCGACGATCTCGTCCTGGGGCTTCCCGGTCAGTGTCGAAACGATGGATGGGCTCGCGCGCGAAGTCGGCGAGAAGACGCTGTTCGCCCGCACCGGCGGCGCGCCCTCGCTCGCGGTCGGCATGGCCACCATCTTCAGCGACATGTTCGGCGGCACGCTGCTCGCGCTCTGGTACCACTTTGCGATCATGTTCGAAGTGATGTTCATCCTCACCGTGCTGGACGCCGGCACGCGCGTCGGCCGCTTCATCCTCCAGGATTTACTCAAGCACGTGTGGGCGCCATTCGGGAACGTATCCTCCTATCCCTCGACCGTCGCCGCGAGCATCCTGTTCGTCGCCGCCTGGGGGTATTTCCTGGTGCAGGGCGTGCGCGATCCGCTCGGCGGCGTGAACATCCTCTGGCCGATGTTCGGGATCGCGAACCAGTTGCTAGCCGGCATCGCGCTGACGGTCGCCACCGGGATCCTGATCAAGATGGGCCGAATGCGTTACGCCTGGGTCACCGGCGTACCGCTCACCTGGCTCGCCATCGTCTGCACGACGGCGGCGTGGGAGAAAGTGTTCAGCCCCAACCCGGCCATTGGCTTCCTCTCCGGCGCGAGTGACATGGCGGCGAAACTCGCCGCCGGCGCATTGCCGCCGGACAAAGCCGTGGTCGCTCCGCAGCTCATCATCGGCCAGCGCATTGACGCCGTGCTGACAATCATCTTCGCCGTCGTGCTCTGGATCGTGATCCTGGAGATGCTGCGCGTCAGCAGGCGCTTTATCCGCGGCGGTCAGGCGCCACCGCTGTCCGAGTCCTCCTACGTCCAGACACGCATCGAGGTTGTGGTCGTGACGACCGCCAGCCACTCATGAATACAAACGTAGGGTGGGACTTGTCCCACCATCCGCAGGGTCGGTGGCGGGCTCAGAGCTTCTCTTTAGCTCTGACCCCGTCTGTCAGTCGCTTGCTCGCCTCCGTTCAGGAATGTGCCTCCCGCGCCTGGTCCTTCCTCCGCCAGCTCACGGGTGACGACGCCTACGAGGCTTACCTCGAACACCTGCGCCACGACCACGCCGGCGCGACGCCGCTGCCCCGTGGCGACTATTTCCGGCAGCGGCTGGACCAGCGCTGGCGTGGCGTGACCCGTTGCTGCTGAATGAGTCGGCTTCCGACCATTCTTCTGTCTTGGATCTGGTCTACGTGCCTCCTGCTTTGCGCACATGCCGCGGATGAACCCTGGACTGACTTCCCCCTCACCCGCTGTTCCCCCGGCAAGGAAGCTGCGGAATTCGGCAGCTTGGCGGAGGCAGTGAAAAAGTGGGCGGAGTTGAGCCCCTATGCCTATGCCGCGCCCAGGGCCTACGCGGTGGGCAGGTGCCTCGACGACAGTTATGGCATCAAGTCGCGGGAGGATCATTACCAGAAGCTCAAGGTTGCCGCGAAGCAGGGAAGCTCGGACGCGGAGTTGTATCTTGCGGTCGAGCATCTCGGCGCGGCCGCGGATGAAACGCCGGCCGACGAGAAGAATTCCGGGCATGTAGTAAAGGGCATGATCTGGCTGAAGCGGGCAGTGGCGCACAAGAATGCGGACGCGAGGGCCCTGTTCGCCTTTCACCTGATGAACGGCACTTACATCGAGAAGGATCTCAAGCGTGGCCAGGAGCTGTTGCACGAAGCCGCGGAAGCCGGTTCGCTAGCGGCGCGCGAGGAGCTGGCGGAGGCGTACCGCGCGGGTGGCCTCGACCTGCCGATCGATCCACACCTGGCGGATCAGTGGCGCAAGTCGGCGCTCGACCTGGCTGCCAGCCTGAATTCGAGGTCGATCTTTGAGGGTGACGGGGGATCTGCTACATCCGCGCAATAGCACCTTGGCTTCAAAGTGCCGTTAGACTGTGAACGTCCGAGAGGCTATATTTTGCCCATGAAATACAAGATTGCCCTGTTGAAGACGGACGAGGGATTCAGCGTGTCCGTACCCGGCCTGCCGGGTTGCTGGTCGCAAGGCGCAACGGAAGCGGAAGCACTGGAAAACGTCAAGGATGCGATAGCTTCATACCTGGCTGTAGCAAACGAGATGGTTGAAGGCGCAGAGATCCGCGAAATAGACATCGCGGGTTAGTTGTGCCGAAGATTCCCGGCGTTTCGCACCAGGCTGCGGTTCGAGCTCTGCAAAAGGCAGGGTTCGAGATCAGGCGTCAGGGAAAACACATCGTCATGTCCGACGGCACGCGCATTCTCACCATTCCGCGTGCGAACCCGATCGACGCGCACACGATGGGCGGCATCGCCAAGGATGCCGGGCTTACCGTCGAGGAATTCAAGGAAAAGTTCGTCTATCCCGAGGCATATTTTGTCCCGCTCGATCTGCCGAGCAAGGCGAAGGCCGCGCTCGCGGCAGAATCGTGATTCCCCGATTTCGGGGGCTGACAACGGTTTCCCGGCCCTTGGTCCAGCACCGTCGCGTGACCCGGAATGGGAGCTATTCGTGAACATGAAGCTATAGCGTGGATGAAGCTGCCGATCCTGCCTGGATAAATCTGGAATCGAGCGGTAGGTTTGGTAAGTTTGAGTCTGTGAAGTTGTATGCGAGACGATGGCCGGCAAAATCAGCGAGATCAATTCAATGATCACCCGCTCCACCATGGACGCCTACCCGCTGAGCAGATTGCAGATCTGGATCGTCGGGATGTGCTTCGTGCTCAACATGCTCGACGGCATGGACGTGCTCGCGATCTCGTTCGCCGCTCCCATCATCGCGCGCGACTGGACCATTTCCCCGCAGGAGCTCGGCATCGTCTTCAGCGCGGCGCTGGCCGGCATGGCGATCGGGGCCGTGGGGATCTCGCCGTTTTCGGACGTGATTGGCAGGCGCAGAATCATCCTGCTGAGCCTCGTCATCATCGGCGTGGGCATGCTCGCCACGGCGGCCGCTCAGTCGGTCACGCAACTGATGATCCTGCGACTGGTCGCGGGGCTCGGCATCGGCTCGATCCTGGCGAGCCTTACCTCGCTCGTGTCCGAATACTCGCCGGAGAAATACCGGAATTTCAACATCCTCTTCTATTCCGCCGGCTACCCTATCGGCGCGATGTTGATGGGCTTCGTCGCCGCCTGGATGCTGCCCGCCTTCGGCTGGCGCACGCTGTTCTTCTTCGCCGGGTGTGTGTCGCTGTCCGCCATTCCGCTGGTTTACTTCCTGGTTCCGGAATCGATCGAGTTTCTGCTGAAGAAACAGCCGCGCGGCTCGCTCGAGCTTTGCAACCAGATTCTGCGGAAGATGGGGCGTCCCCTGCTGGACAGGCTGCCCGAACAGGAAATAGCCCACGTTCAGGGCATCGGTGTGGGCGTTCTGCTTTCCGGCGAGAGAAGGACGCCCACCCTGATGCTGTGGGTGGTGTTCATGTTGAGCTTCGCCACCCTTTACTTCCTGTTCAGTTGGGTGGTCAAGCTGGCCGTGGATTCCGGCCTCGACATCAGGGATGCAATCTACGCCGGCGTGTCGATGAACCTGGGCGCGTTCTGCGGCTCGATCACCGTGGGCTTCCTGTCCATGAAGGCGGGCCTGAAGAGAGTCATCGCAGTCTATTTTCTCATGGCGGCCTTCATCATCATCCCGTACGGTTTCGTCAGGACTTCGGTGGCATTCGTCCTGATCCTGATCTTCATACTGATGTACTTCACCCAGGGCGCCTTCACCGGTCTGTATGCCGTCGCCGCGAAGCTTTACCCCACGGAAATCAGGACCACCGGCGTCGGCTGGTCCATCGGCGCAGGCCGGGCGGGGGCGATCCTCGGGCCCGCCGTGGCCGGATTCATCCTGGGAGCCGGCGTATCCATCGGCTGGACCTTCGTCATTTTCTCCGTGCCGATGTTTCTCGCTGCCCTGATCATGGGCAAGCTCCAGGCGCCGGACTGAATCGCGCGCCCGGATCCGGGCTTCGCTCTAAGGAATCCGCTCCCGGTTTCAGGCAGCCAACTTATCTCATGCGCAGCCGCTGCCGCTGGATCTTGCCCGTGTGGGTCTTGGGCAGCTCCGTGTAGAAGCGGACGTCCCTGGGATACTTGTATGGCGCGATGCGGTGTTTCACGAACTCCTGCAGCTCGGCGATGGTCTGCGGCGTTGCGCGCTCCGGATCATGCAGGACGACGCAGGCCCGCACGAGCTTGCCCCGGGCGGCGTCGTCGACGCCGACCACGGCGCATTCCCGGACCAGCGGATGGGCGGCCAGCGCGCGCTCCACTTCCTGGGGCGAGATGTTGTACCCGGACGAGACGATCATGTCGTCGGTCCGATCCACGTACCAGAAGTAGCCGTCCCCGTCCTGCACGAACAGATCGCTGGTCACGTTCCAGCCATCCACGACAAACGCCTTCTGCTGTTTCAGATCATCGAGATAACGGCACCCAGTCGGCCCGCGGATGGCGAGCCGGCCCCGGGAATTGAGCGGCAGCGGGTCGCCCTCCTTGTCGATCAGGCGGGCCGTATAGCCCGGCACTGCTTTTCCGGTGGAGCCGATCCGGTCGACCGCCAGGGATTCGGACAGGACAGTACAAATCAGTTCCGTGGCGCCGAATCCATTCACGAGCCGGATCCCGGTCCGTTCGCGCCAGGCTTCCCAGAGCGGCGTTTGCAGGTTCTCGCCGGAGGAAGCGCACTTGCGCAGACTGGTGATATCGAAGCGATCCAGACCGTCGAGCAACTGGTGGTACGAGGTCGGCACGCCGTAGAGGCTGGTGACCCGGTGTTGCTCGACGGCACGCAGGATATGCTCGGGCGTAGGACGGGATACATAGGCCACGGTCGCCCGGTAACGGAGGGGATAAATGAGTAACACCGCCAGGCCGTAGGTAAAAGCCATGGAGGGCGAGCCGCAAACGACTTCATCGGCATCCACCGTGTAGGCGCGCGGATAGCACTCCGCGATGGCCAGGAGATCGCGGTGGAAATGGACGGCGGCTTTCGGCTTGCCGGTAGTGCCGGAAGTGAAGGTGACGATGGCGATATCATCGGCGGCGGTCTTCACAGCGGCGAACCCCGCCGTCTTGCTCGCCACGGCCCGGTCAAGCTCGGCGGTCCGCGGCCCGGCTGATCCGAGCGGCGCAAAGCAGGCGATCTTCTCCAGCGTCCCGGCCGATCGGGCCGCGGCGGCCAGCTCATCCACCAGCGTCTCCTCGCAAAGCGCAAGGCGCACCCTGACGCGATCGAGGATGAACACCAGTTCCTGCGCCTTCAGCAGCGGCATGGTGGTGATGCCGATCCCGCCCGCCTTCAGCACCGCGAGCCAGCAGGCCGCCAGCATCGGGCAGTTCCCGGATCGCAGCAGGACGCGGTTACCCGGGACCAGTCCGTAATCCTCGACCAGCACGCGCGCGATCCGGTCCACATGTTCCTGGAGCTGGCTATAGGACCAGCTCTGCCTTTCGAAGTGGAACACGGGCTTGTCCCCGAATCCTCCCTCCACCGCCGCATCCAGCAATGCCTGCGCCGCATTCATGTAGTCCGGAAAGCCCGCGAGGCGACCCGCTGAGTAATCGAACACCGGCCAGGTCTCCCTGGGCGGCATCATCGTATAGAGGAATCGATCGGCGTGAGCGGAGGGGACGCTGCCGGGGGCTTGCGCCGCGCGGCGTTCCTGGACGGTGATGGCGTTCATGGCGTCGACGACCGTTCCAGGATCGGTTCGTCGCTGAGACTTTGTATGATGTGATTCCTGGCATTCTGGATATGGTTGCGCATGGCCTCGCGGCTGCCGTTGATATCCTTTCTCTTAATCCGGTCGATGATCTGCCGGTGTTCCTCGACCGAGCTTTGCAGCCTGTCCAGCGATATCGTCTCGAACCTGAAGCGTATGTAGAAATGCTCGAGCGTCGCGGACAATTGCCGGGCGAGCACCCAGTTCCTGCTCATGGAGGCGAGTTGCAGATGGAATTCGCTGTCCAGGTGAAATCTCTTGCGGTCGTACACCTTTGGCCGGTATGCAGCATGCATGGCGAATTTTTCCTCCAGCAGCGGCATCTCCCCAGCTTCCGCGACCAGTATCACCTGCTCCACCATGTAGGTTTCCAGGGCCTCGCGGACCCCGAAGAGATCCCAGGCTTCCTGCAGCCCGATCTTCTTGACGTTGAACCCCTTGAACGGGACGGACACCACGAAGCCTTCGTGCTCCAGGCGATGCAGCGCGTTGATGACCGGCGTGGGCGACATGTCGAGTGTCCTGCCGAGGTCGCCGTAGGTCAGTTTCTGGCCGGGCGCGAGCTCCTGGCTGAAGATCATGTCCTTGATCTTCCGGTAGGCCTCCTCGATCAGCATTCTCCTTTGTTCCATTTATTCAGTCGTCCGTGTTCGTCTATCTGCATGCCTGGCCGCCATCGACGGCGAACGAAGCGCCGGTGATGAAGCTCGATCCCTGCGAAGCGAGCAAGACGGCCACGCCCTTGATCTCGTCGATCCGGGCGGCTCTGCGCATGGGTATATGGCTTTTGACGGCCTGCTGACCTTCATCGCTGCCGACAAAGTCCGCACTCATGGGGGTCAGGAAATATCCCGGCAGGATCGCGTTTGCCTGGATGTCGTAGCGGGCCCATTCGAGCGCCATGACCTTCGTCAACTGGATGCAGCCTCCCTTGCTTGCGCAGTACGCGGCCATTTTCGGCCAGGCGATGATCCCGGCGATGGAAGCGACGTTGATGATCTTTCCGCCCTTGTTCCGCTCGACCATTCTCCGAACGACCGCCCTGGAAAGCGTGAAGACCCCCTTGAGATTTGTATCCAGCATGAGATCCCAATCCGCTTCTTCCATTTCGAGGATGGGTTTTTCATCAATGACCCCGGCGTTATTGACAAGAATGTCGATGTGCCCCATTGCCTTGACTATGTCGTCAACGAATTTTTCCGCGCCATCCGCGTTCTTTACATCAACAGCCAACGGCAAGGTTTGCACGCCGGTTCGTCTCCCGATTTCACGGCAAGCCTCAGCGCACTTTTCCAGGCGTCTCGAGCCTATGACGATATCCGCCCCCGCTTCCGCCAGCCCCTCGGCGATGCCCCTGCCGATGCCGGTCGCCCCGCCGGTGACAATCGCGACCCGGCCGGTCAGATCGAAGTAAGGCAATCCCGTCATCTTCGTTCGGTCTCAGCAGCCCGTTGAATCAAGTGGCAGGTCTCATTGAAAGACCGCTTCCGCCGCGCGCCCCAGGATGATCTCCAGTTCTTCACGGTCGAACTTGATGTCGGTTTTCGGATAGCGGATGGCCTCCACCCATTCCCTGGTCGGCAGGTAGAAGGTCGGCAGAGGCGCATCGGTGGCGAACAGGATTTTCCAGGGGCCGGTCCAGTCGATCATGTCGCGAAGCCACTGGTAGAACTTCTGCCGGTTGATCTGGTAATCGAACTGGCGGATGGAAATGTCCATGTAGACGTTCGGCAGCGCGGCGCAGGCGAGCCGGCATTGTTCCCAGGACTCGAGCCCGGCGTGGGCCATGATCATCTTCACGTCGGGAAATTCCTCGGCGGCCGAGGCGATCAGATTCGGCGAACTGTATTCCCAGTTGAATTCCAGCCCGCCGCTGTGAAACATGATGGGGACGCCCCACGCGGCGCACTTCTCGTAAAACGGAAAACACACGGGATCGTTGGGCTTGAAGCCGGCGGAGGGCATCAGCTTGAATCCCTTCATCCCCCACTCATCGATGGCCTCGGTCGCCTGCTCGATGACGTCCGGCCGCCGCGGATCCAGCGCGGCGAGAGGTATGAACCGCCCTGGATTCGCTTTCGCGAAGTCGGCGAGATACCGGTTCTGCTCGCGGTTGCTCACCTTCGGCTCGCCGGTGACGCCGTAGGCCCAGTCGACGCCGAAAATGACGCTCTTGTCGACTCCGGCGTCATCCATTTCCGCGATCAGTTTCTCCCCGGTGGGGTCGATCCGGTGTTTCACCATTTCGATGTAATCGTCCGGCGTGATGCTGGTCTTGTGCACCCGGTTATAGAGCGAGGCCGCCATGCGCGAGTTGCCGCACAGGAACTTCTTCTTGACGTATCCGGGCCGGGTTAGATGAACGTGCGCGTCAATGATCATTCCCGTTCTCCCGTGCTTCCGCGGCCGTTGCATGCGCCTTGATGTAGTTCGCGATTTCCTTGAGCGGCGTGCCCGGCAGGAACACCTGCTCGACGCCCATGGATTTCAGCTCCGGGATCTGCTCCTTCGCAATGATCCCGCCGATGATGAGCTTGATGTGGTCCGCCTGCTGTTCCCTGAATTCACGGATTACTTTCGGGACCCAGGTCATGTGATCGCCGGCGAGAAAACTCAGGCCGACGTACTCCGCCTTTTCGCGTATCGCCATATCGACGACCTGGCCAATGGTGTGCCGGATGCCAAGGTAGATCACGTCCATCCCCTCCTGTTTCAGGGCATGGGCGACGAGTTTCGCGCCGCGGTCATGTCCGTCCAGACCCAGTTTTGAAATGAGGACGCGTGTCCGGTTCTCTGCCATCACGCGGCGGCTCCCGGATGGTCACGGAATCGACGCATCACTGAACTCTCCCCACCGGTTACGCATGACGGCGCAGATCTCCCCTATGGTCGCGTAGCATCTGACCGCTTCGATCATGGCGGGCATGAGGTTGTCGTTGCGATCGATCGCCCCTTCCAGCGCCCGCAGCGTCCTCCGGACGGCGGCGGAATCCCGACGCGCCCTGATCTCCGCCAGTTTCCGGCTTTGCTGTTCATCTATGCCCTGATCGATATGCAGGTACTGCTCCCCATGGTCTTCCTCTTCTTCGGCGTATTTGTTTACGCCGACGATTACCCTTTCCCCGGATTCGATCGCCTGTTGCGATTTCAGGCTTGATTGCTGTATTTCCCCGGCGATATAGCCGCTTTCGATGGCTTTGAGCATGCCGCCGTGCTGGTCTATCTTCCGCAGGTACGCCGTGACCCTCTTTTCGATCTCGTCCGTCAATGACTCCACGTAGTAGGAACCGGCCAGGGGATCGATGGTGTTACACAGTCCGGATTCGTGGGCGAGGATCTGCTGCGTGCGCAACGACAACTTGGAAGCGTCTTCAGCGGGGAGCGCATGGCCTTCGTCCCAGCTCGCGGTATGGATGGCCTGATGTCCCCCCAGGATCCCCATGAGGGCATGCATCGTGATCCGGACCGTGTTGTTGAGCGGCTGCTGCGCGACCAGCGTCGAGCCGCAGGAACCGCTGAAGGTTCTGAACAGATAACTGCCTGGGTCCTTCGCCTGGAAACGGTCCTTCATGATCCGGGCAAAGATCCGGCGGGAGGCCCGGAACTTCGCTACTTCTTCAAACAGGTCCCGATGACAACCGAGACTGTATGAAAGCCGCGCGGCGAAATCATCGACATCCAGCCCCCTGCTCCGCGCCGCTTCGATATAGGCGATGGCATTGGCGAGCGTAAACGCCAGCTCCTGCACGGCATCGGCGCCGGCTTCGCGGATGTGGTAACCGGTGATGCTCATCGTGTTCCATTTCGGCAGGCGCTCGAAACAGTACTCCACCACATCCATGGCCAGTTTCATGCTGGGGCCGGGCGGGAAGATGTAGGTTCCCCTGGCGATGAATTCCTTCAATATGTCGTTCTGCGTGGTGCCTGTCAGTTGTTCAGGCTTGACGCCCTGCTTCTCGCCGAGCGCGATGTACATGGCGAGAAGGACCGTGGCCGGGGCGTTGATCGTCATCGAGGTGGAGACCTGATCCAGCGGTATCCCCCTGAAGATGATCTCCATGTCCGCGAGCGTATCCACGGCGACGCCGACGCGGCCGACGCTGCCCTGCGCCAGCGGATCATCGGAGTCATAGCCGAGCTGCGTCGGCAGGTCGAAGGCCATCGACAGGCCGGGCATCCCCTGTTGCAGGAGGTAACGGAAGCGGCGATTGGTATCCTCCGCCGTGCCGAAACCGGCATACATGCGCATGGTCCACAGGCGGCCGCGATACATGGTCGGATAGACGCCGCGCGTGTAGGGGAATTCGCCGGGAAAGCCGATATCGGAAAGGTAATCGATCTCCTCCACGTCAAGCGGCGTGTACAGTCGCTTGACCGGGATGCCGCTCTCGGTGGTGAAGCCATCGCGCAGTTCCGGCGCCCGGGCGAGTTGGTCTTTCAGGATCGTGTCCTGCCAGCGCTCGCTGGCCGACTTCAGCTTGTTCATCGCCTTCATGTCGTTTCCGGATGCCGCCTGTTCCCGTACCGAGGACATGGCTGCTACAGCGGGATGTTTCCGTGCCTGCGGCCGGCGCGCGGCGTCGCCCGTTTGCCTTCCAGCATGCGCAGCGCGGAGACGATCACCCGCCGCGTGTCCCCCGGTTCGATGACCGCGTCCACTACCGAACGCGAAGCGGCGTGGTAGGGAGATGCACAACCTTCCTGGTATTCCCTGACCTTCTCGTCGAAGAGCGCGGCGGGGTTGCCGGCGTTCTCCAGTTCCCTGCGGTAGAGGATTTTGACGGCCGATCCGGCGGCGATGATCTGCATCTCGGCGGAAGGCCAGGCGAAGACCTGGTCGAATCCGATCTCGTGGACGCCCATGGCCGGGATGGCCCCGCCGTGCATCTTCCTGAGGACAACCGCGATTTTCGGCACAGCCGCCTCGCTCCAGGCATAAAGCAGCTTGGCCCCGTGCCGGATGATGCCGCCGCGTTCCTGTTGCAGCCCCGGCAGGAAGCCGGGCGAATCCACCAGGGACAGCAGCGGGATGTTGAAGGCATCGCAGATGCGGATGAACCGCGCGCCCTTGTTCGAGGAGTCGACATCCAGGAAGCCGTCCAGGTGCCGGGGGTTGTTGGCGACGATGCCCATGACCGCCCCGCCCATCCTGGCGAACCCGACCACGAGGTTCCTGGCGAATGCGGGATGGATCTCGAAAAAATCCCCCTCATCGACCAGAACGCGAACGACCTCCTTCATGTCGTAAGTTTTCGATCCTTCGATCGGCACGATCTCGAGCAGCTCGGCCGTCTGCCGGTCCGCCGCGTCCCGGCAGTCGCGCCTTGACGGCGTCTCCCGGTTGTTCTGCGGCAGAAAGTCGAGCAGGCGCCGGACGAGATCGAGACATTCCCGGTCATCCCTGGCGGTGAGATGAGCAACACCCGAGAACTGGCCGTGGAGACCGGCGCCTCCCAAATCCTCGGTGGAAACCTCTTCGCCGGTGATTTCCCTCGCCACCGCCGGACCGGTGATGAACAGGGGTGCGTTCTCGACCTGGATGAGGAAATCGCACAGGGCCGAGCTGTAGGCTGCGCCCCCGCTGCAGGTTCCCATGACAGCCGCGATCTGCGGCACGACACCGGAATTCAGCACGTTCTGATGAAACATGCCGGTGATGCCATAGACATTGTCCATGCCTTCCTGGATGCGCGCGCCTGCCGAGGCGTTCAGGCAGATGACCGGAACCCGCGTGTCCCGGGCGAGACGCAGCACGTGCTGGATCTTCGCGCCGTGGGTCCTGCCGGTCGAACCGCCGAGCACGTTCTCGTCTTCGGCGTAGATGAAGACCCGGCGTCCACCGATGCTCCCGTGCCCCGTGACGACGCCGTCTCCGGGCACTTTCCGCTTCTCCATTCCGAAATCTCGGCACTGGTGTTCCGCCAGCATGTTCAATTCCGTGAAACTTCCGGCATCGAGGAGAGTTACGATGCGGGCGCGGGCGGACAACTTGCGCCCGACTTCCTGCTTTGCCGGTCGCGCCTCCCCACCCGCCTGCAATGCTTCCGTTTCCACGGACCGGCGCCTGGCAAGCGCTTCCTTCCAGCTTTGTTCGGATGACATGAACGACCCGCCTTCTCAGGCTGCGCGACTCAATTTGTTATGGTGACCCACAGCCTGTTCTCGTCGATCCGCCGCCATTCCTCGGACCAGTTGCTGACGCAACCCACCTTCTCCGGTGTTTCATAAATGGCGATCTTCAACCGGCACAGTCCGTCTCTCTCGTCCACGTCGATGCTCGCGACATAGGTGGTCTCGTAACCCAGTTTTTCTATGAGCTGATCGTTGATCATGTTGGCGATCAGGCAGTTGTAGACCTTGATCCCCCGTTCCCTGAGCCTGGCTTCCTTGCCGAGGTGGACACAGCCCTTCACTTTCAGGCAAAGCAGGATGTCCCTGCCGGCGATCGCATAGGACGCTTCCCTGGCCAGTCCGGCCCGCGCGATTTCACGGATGCAGCTCTCGATGATTTCCTCGCGGCTCCTGCCTTCGATGTTTTTCGACTGGATGAAATCGACGCCGACGAACTCGGTTTTCCAGCCGGCGCAATCGGACAGCTCGTGGAAGAAGAGCTCCTCCATCCTGGCCAGCAGGTCGTTGCAGTAAGCGATCTTGTCCATTTACCGTTTCTCCTTCTCGCCGTACTTTTCGTAATAAACGAGATCATCGAGCGGCAGCTTGGGCCGGGTGGTCTTGCCGTATTCTTCCCAGTAGACCAGTTCTTCGAGCGGCAGCTTGGGCCGCGGGTGCCTGCGCTGCTCCAGGGCCCAGCCGATGGCGACATAGGCGATGACCTTGTAGGCGCTCATTTCGAGGGGGATATTCAGGATCTTCTTGAACTTGACGGCGTCCCTGGAACTGGCCACCGGGCCGTGCACCCAGCACCCCCCCAGGCCGAGCGAGTGCGCTTCCAGCAGGATGTTCTCGATGGCGGCGGAGAGATCGTAAGGGACGTCCACCGAGCCGATCCGCAGGCTGCCGAGCACCGCGATTACGAGCGGCGCCACGCGGGCGAAAGCCGACACTTCGCCCGAATACATGAACCGCAGCACTTCGGCCCGCTTCACCGGGTCTTCAATTTTTTCGAACCGCTCCTGCATGTGGCCCAGGCAATACCAGGCGGTCATCCGCGAGCCGCTGCCGACTTTGGCCAGGTCGGCGATCCTGTTCCTGGCTTCCTGGTTCCTGACGACGATGAACCGCCACGGTTGATAGTTCTCCCCGGTGGGCGCCCAGCGCGCCGCTTCCAGGATCTTGTAGATCATCTGCTCCGGGACCGGATCCGTCTTGAAGCGCCGGATGCTCTTGCGGCTGCTGATGACCTCGAGTATGTCGCCCATGCGCCCGCCCTTTTGTCTGATCAGGAAACGTCACTGCCGGAAATGCTTGCAGAGCGAAAATTAAATCTTTTGATTTTTATCAAGAGATCGACGTGCGATGGCGCCGAAAGCGCTGGGCGCGGGAAGGCCGTCCTGAAGAGCGCCGCTGACGAGGCTGGCGGTGAATGCGCGCCTCCATCAACCGGGCGTTTCGATAATTGCCTTATTTTTCAACGAGATTGTGTTGATTGTGGAGCTGAGCGCGGCACGCGCGCCAGCCTGCGGTGTCCACTCTTGCGATTCAGGACGGTCGCCGGGGCCGATCGCCGGCGCAGGAGAAGTTAATTAACTTGAGGGCTAGCAGGCTACGAAACCTGCGCGAGACGCCTTCAGCCGAGCATCACGAATTCCCTGGCGAGCAAATCCGGGCCGCCGTCGTTGGCCAGAAAGTCCTTCTCATCCTCGTGGCAGCGGGCGCAGACCGGGGAATCCATGGCCCCGCGCAGCACTTCGGTGGATTCGAACCAGGAAATGTCGAATCCGTCGTAGGCGGGCTGCCGGCCGTGCGCGTAACCGCCGAGACGGGCGTGATACTGGGCGTAACGATCGAGCGACGGCAATGTCACCATCAGTGGTCCATACGCGTCGCGCCAGTACGCTTGAAACTTTTCGACAGGCAAGTCGGGTCTGCGGCTGAAAAACCTGATGCGCTTGACGGCATTGGCCGCAACCGTGCCGCGCTTGATGAAGTATTCGTCGGTCAGGACCAAGGCGTTGGCCTTGCGATCGAGAAATTTCTCTTCATCGGCCTGGACCGCAGCATAGGCCTCACTCGCGGCAATATTCCGGAACGCCTGGCTGTCGCGGGCCCACAGCTCGGCGAACCCGTCGTAGAGCGGTTCCCGATCCGCATAACTTTCATCCAGCGGATGGGACTGGACATAGCGCTGGACCCCCGGCAGGCGCGCGATCACCCCGGCATGTTCGTGCCGCCAATAACGCTGGAACTCTTCGACCGACAGGCCGGGTTTGCGCTTCAGCAGGGTCACTGCGTTGATCACGATCAACCCCCCTCATGCAAAGGGATGCAATGAGCGCCGATCCTTGAAAATATCGGAGCCGTTGTCAACGCGCGCGGCGCGCTCATCGGGAACGGCGGCACATGACTGCGACATTCAACCGAAGGGATCTCGATTTCCTGCTGTACGAATTCCTCGACCTGGAAGGGTTGCTGGCGCAGCCGCGCTACGCGAAGCACGATCGCGCGGTCGTCGATGCCGTGCTCGACACGGCGGAGAAGATCGCGGTGGAGCAATTCCAGGCCTGCGCCGCCGAGCTGGATGCCAATGAGCCTGTCTTCGACGGCCGCGGGGTCAGCATCATCCCGCAGGTCAAGACGGCGCTGGATGCCTATTCGCAGGCCGGATTTCCAGCCGCAAGCTTCGATTACGAGGCCGGCGGCCTGCAGTTGCCCTGCGTGGTGGCGCAGGCGGCCGGCGCGATGTTCTATGGCGCCAACATCAGTATCGCGGCCTATCCGCTGCTCACCACCGGCGTCGCCAATTTGCTGTGCGCGTATGGCTCACCGGAACAGAAGGCGCTGTTCCTCCCGCCGCTGCTGGATGGCCGCTTCTTCGGCACGATGTGCCTCTCCGAGCCGCAGGCCGGATCTTCGCTGGCCGATATCCGCACGAAGGCGACACCGGCCGGCGCGGGCCATTACCTCATCTCCGGCACGAAGATGTGGATCTCCGGCGGCGAGCACGAGCTCTGCGAGAACATCGTCCACATGGTGCTGGCGAAGATCCCCGGCGGGCCGGCCGGCGTGAAAGGTATTTCTCTTTTTATCGTGCCCAAATTGCGGGTCGGGCCGGATGGCGCGATTGGCGGTCCGAACAACATCGCGCTGGCCGGGCTGAACCACAAAATGGGTTACCGCGGCACCGTCAACACGCTGCTCAACTTCGGCGAGAGCGGCGAATGCCACGGCACCCTGGTCGGGGAGCGGCACAAGGGCCTGCAAACCATGTTTCACATGATGAATGAGGCGCGTATCGCCGTCGGCATGGGAGCGGCGTCTGCGGGCTGTGCCGGCTATCTGTACGCCCTCGAATACGCGAAGGGCCGCCCCCAGGGCCGCCGTATGCGGGACAAGGATCCGGCATCGCCCCCGGTGCCGATCATCGAGCATGCCGACATCAAGCGCCTGCTGCTCACGCAGAAGTCCTACGTCGAGGGCGCGCTGGCCTTGCTGCTGTATTGCGCCCGCCTGGTGGATGAACAGAAGACCGCCGGCGATCCGGCCCGACGGAGGGAAATCGCCTTGCTGCTCGATATCCTGACGCCGATCGCGAAGTCCTGGCCCTCGGAGTTCTGCCTGGAAGCCAACAAACATGCCATCCAGGTGCTGGGCGGATACGGCTATGCGCGCGATTACCCGGTGGAACGCCTGTACCGGGACAACCGCTTGAATCCGATCCACGAGGGCACGCACGGCATCCACGGCCTGGACCTGCTGGGACGGAAGGTGCGGATCGCCGAGGGCGCCTGTTTCACGGCCTTGTGCCGGTTGATCCGGGCCGACATCGATGCGGCGGCGAGCATCGAATCATTGCATGAATATGCGTCCGATCTCGCGGCCGCCGTCGGGGAACTGGAAGTGACGACACGCGTGCTGATCGGGTGCGGGGATCTCGAACGCTCGCTGGCCAATGCGACGATCTACCTGGATATGGTGGGGCATATCGTCATAGCCTGGATGTGGCTGAAACAGGCGCACTGCGCCTCCCGGCACCTGGCGAGTTCGCCCGATCAGGAACCGGAGTTCTATCGCGGCAAGCTCAAGGCCTGCCGCTATTTCTTCGTCTATGAACTACCCAGGGCACGCGCGCAGATGAGCCTGCTGCAAAAGCTCGATGATACCTGCCTGACCATGGCGGCCGGGCAGTTCTAGGCCGCCCTCCAGCCGGAAAAGGTGTTTCCTTCGCGTGCCAGCCTTTCCAGCAATGGGGCGGGCCGCCAGTATCGATCGCCATACCGGTCGCGGTATTTCAACATGGCGGCGCGGACGTTCTTCAGACCTGTCATGTCGGCATAGGTCATCGGGCCGCCGCGATACCGAGGCATGCCATAGCCGCTGGTCCAGACGACGTCGATGTCCCCCGCCCGGAGGGCAATGCCTTCCTCCAGGATCAGCGCGCCTTCGTTGATCATGGAATAGAACAGCCGCTCGATGATCTCGTCGTCACGGATGTCACGCTGTTCGATCCCGAGCTTCGCCGCTTCTCTGCCGACTGCTTCCGCCACTTGCGGATCGGGCATCGGCGTCCTGCCTTCATACTTGAATATTCCCGCCCCGGTCTTCTGGCCATACCTCCCCATGTCATGAAGGAGCTTCGTCACGCGGAAAAAGGTCGGATCGTCCGGTTTGTAATCCCATTCCTCGATGACCTTGTAGAGCACATCGAGCCCGGACAGGTCCGCCACGGCATGAGGACCCATCGCCATGCCCCAGTCGTAGGCGACTTTGTCGATCCGTTCGGGCGCGGCCCCTTCCAGCATCATCCTCTGCGCCTCGCGCAGGTATGGGAAAAACATGCGGTTGCCCACAAAGCCGAAGCAGACGCCGACCAGCACGCTGTTCTTCTTCAACCGTTTGCCCAGCGCCATCGCCGATGCGATGACGTCCCTGGCGGTCTTCGCGCCCCGCACGACCTCGAGCAGGCGCATGACATTCGCCGGGGCGAAGAAATGCAGACCAATTACGTCTTCCGGACGCGCCGTCACGGCCGCGATCTCGTTCACGTCCAAAGTTGACGTATTGCTTGCCATGATTGCGCCCTGCTTGCACAAACCATCAAGTTTGGAGAACACCTCTTTCTTGATGTCCATATTCTCAAATACCGCCTCGATGACCAGATCGGCGTCGGCGATATCTGAATAATCGAGAGCGCCCTTGATCAAAGCCATGCGTTCCTGCACTTGCTCACCGGTCAGACGGCCCCTTTTTACGGTCGCTTCATAATTTCTGCGTATGGTCCCGATCCCGCGATCAAGCGCATCCTGCTGAAGTTCAAGTAATTCGACGGGCATCCCGACATTGGCAAAACACATGGCTATACCGCCTCCCATGGTGCCGGCGCCGATTATAGCGACCTTGTTTATGTCCCGAGTCGGGGTGTCCTTGGGAACATCAGGAATCTTGCTGATGGTGCGTTCGGCAAAAAACAAGGCCCGTTGCGCCCTGGATTGCGGCGAAGCCTTGCACTCGTCAAACAGCATCCGCTCGAGCCGCAGCGCCTCGTCGAACGGCAGCTCAACGGCGGCCTGGACGCAGTCCAGGATGCGGGGAGGAGAATAAAAACCACGATGCTGCTTTGCCAATTGCGGGCGATAGCCGGCGAAGAAATCTTCGCTGATCCCCGTCCGGTCAATCTTCATCTCGCGGACGCGTCGCACGGGCGCGCCCGACTGCAGCAGTCTCTTCGCATAGGCAACCGCGTCTTCCCGCAGATCGCCCGCGACGATCTCGTCGATCACGCCATGTCTAGCTGCCTCCGCCGCGCTGACATGCCTGCCGGACAGGATCCACTCCAGCGCCGTCTCGACGCCCGCAAGGCGGGGCAATCGCTGGGTCCCGCCTGCGCCGGGCAGCAAACCCAGGTTAACCTCCGGCAAACCGACTTGTGCCGTTGCGAGGGCGCATCGATAGTGACATCCCAAAGCCGTTTCCAGACCGCCGCCCAATGCCGTGCCGTGCATAGCCGCGACGAGCAATTTGGGAGATTGCTCCATTCTGGCAATCAGGTCCGGTAACCGAGGGTCCTCCGGCGGCTTGTCAAATTCAGTGATATCCGCACCGGCAATGAAGGTCCGGCCGGCGCATATCAGTACCGCCGCATCGGCCCCTTCATCTGCATTCAGCTTATCCATGGCTTCCCAAACACCTTTCCTGACGGCATGCGACATGGCGTTTACCGGCGGATTATCAATCATGATTACAGCGATGTTTTCTTCACGTATGTAGCTGACAACATCAGGCATGGACGTATTCCTGCTGGTTGGATGAATAAGCGCAGTCGAGAGTGATTGTATTTACTCGATTTCAATCTCGTTGTGATCTGGGTCAACGCGCATACGCGAGTCGGCTGGATGACCGAAAGGATCCGGCCCGGCGGAAATCCGTGAATCAGGGGGTGGAGCAGTCCAGGCGCGGCCCGCAATGCGGTTAATCGCCCAGACTCGCCCAATAAGTTCCGAAGACGAAAACCGACAGGATGTAACCCATCACGACGTTCACAGCAACGCCCGTCGTAAACGCCAGGAAAGGTTGTCTCCCCACCGCGGCCAGTTCACGGAAGCGCGTCGTGAGCCCGATGCTGATGAAGCAGAAGATGAACGCCCAGGTGCGCAGTGTCTTGACCGGGGCGACGAGGGCGGGCGTCACGGTCTGGTCGAAGTCCTGCATGCTGTAGCCGGCGGCGATCGCGGTCACCAGCGCGGAGGCGACCGCGAATCCGATCACGAATTTCGGGAAGCGCTGCCAGATCTGACCCGCCTGCGGCTTCGCGGTACCGCCGCCCTCTTCCCACCGCGTCGTCGCGATGATGGAAAGAATGAACGCCCAGATCCCGATCCAGACGTCGCGGCCGACGACCTTCATCAACGTGAACGCCTGCACCGCCTGCTCGGAGGTCCCCTCGATGTCCGGCAGGGCGTCCGCCAGGTTGCCGTAGGTCTGCGCCGCGGCAAGCCCGGCCGCGTCCGCGAATTCCGAGGTGCCGATCCAGGCCCCGGCCACACCGGCGTGCAATCCGAGTGCGCGGGAACAGAGCGGCAGGAAGAAGATCATGACGATGGCCCAGAGGATGACCAGCGTGATGGCGATCGGCGCGTGCTCCTTCTTCGCGCCTACCGCGGCGGAGATGGCTATCGCGGCGGACACGCCGCACACCGCCCCGCCCGCCCCCATGGTCGCGCACAGCCTGCGATCCAGGCCGAGCCGCTTGCCGGTCCAGTAGATCACGAGGAAGGTGATGACGGAAACAATCGTGGCCTGCGCGATGGCGATGGGACCGGCCCAGGCGATCAGCGTCAGCGGCAGGGTCGCGCCGAGCAGCACGATGCCGGTCTTGATGTAGTACTCGACGCGGAAGCCCGCATCCATCCAGCGCGGCAGGCTGGTGAAGTTCGAGATCAGCATGCCGAACACAAGCGCGAGCAGCGGCGGCTCGAGATTGTAGCGCGAGGCGAATTCCCACGCGCCGATGCAACTGACGGCGAGCGCGAGCAGGTATACGAAGATGAAGGCCGGGATGAATTCGCGCAGCCTGTGGCCCATGACCTTTACGCTGATCGCGAAGGCCGCGAGCCAGAACACGAACTGCGCGAGGTAGCGGGGAACCTCGACGGCGAGATGCGCAGCAAGCTGCGGCAGCGCCGACCACTTCGCCGGCATGACGGCCAGCCACTTGATCGAGGAACCCTGCGCGAAGAAGTACCAGGCCGCGAGGATGATGGCGAGCCCGAGCCAGACCGCCCACCAGTCCTCCTTCAGATACAACTCGCGCCAGCCTGAAGTTGCGGGCTCCCGCGGAGTGTTTGAAGAGGATTCGCTCTCGGCCATGCGGCTCCCCCGGTGCGCGGCATATCCGGGGACAGTATACGAAATTGACGGCGGTTGGCGGAGCGGGGGCGTCGGGCCCTAACAGGTTGATGCAAAAGTCCATGGACGGACTTTTGCATCAACCTGTTAGAACGGTCGCAACGGGACCGGGGCGGACCGTGATGTCCCAACCCCGGCCACGCTGGACGAACAGCGGGCGGATGGCCCGCAAATGGAGGCTCTTCAGTCTCCTTTGACGCTGATCTTCTTTTCCGGCTTCTGCGCCGCGGGCGTCTTGGGCAGCGTCACCCTGAGCACGCCCTTTTTGAAACTCGCGTCGATCCTGTCCGTGTCCACGCCTTCCGGCACACAGAAACTGCGTTCAAATGAGCCGTAGCGGCGCTCGGAAAGATAGTAGTCCTTCTTTTTCTCCTCCTTTTCCTCCTTCTTCTCTCCCTTGATCGTCAGGCCGCCATTGACGAGGTTGATCTCGATGTTGCCCGGCTCCATCCCGGGCAGTTCCGCGCTGATCTCGTACTCCTTGTCCTTCTCGACGATATCCACGGCCGGGACGGTCCCAAACGACAGCTCCGTCCGCCAGACCGGCTCGAACTCGAGCAGGGAGCGGCGGAACGGCCAGCGCCAGAAACCGCTGCCGAAGTCGTCGAACAGTCGATCCACTTCCCGCCGAAGCAAGTCAATGGGCTGCCGCGCCTCGGCTTTCGACGCCTCTTCAGCCTTCTTTTCCAGGGTTTTCACGGGGAGTTTTGTTGCAGTTTCAGCCATATTCGAGTACCTCCAGCCGGCATTCATATTGCCTTGACCCCCTTATACTCCACGCGTGACGGTTCCGTTTTGATCTGGGTCAAAAGGTGATCTGCCACCCGCCGGAAAACCGGGGAAATGGCTCAGAATTAGGTCAACTATACTGTCACCGCATGGACCGTCAGCAGCACTGGAACCAGGTGTACGAGGCCAGGGGCGCGGAGGACGTCAGCTGGTATCAGCGGCGCCCGGATGTTTCGCTAGCCCTCATTGCCGCCTCCGGCGCGGGCAAGCACGACGGCATCATTGACGTGGGGGGCGGGGCATCTACGCTGGTCGATTGCCTGCTTGATGCGGGCTATACGCGGCTTGCGGTGCTTGACCTGTCCCGCATTGCGTTAAACCGGAGCCGGGGGCGGCTCGGCGGCCGGGCCGGCACCGTCGAATGGTTCGAGGCGGACGTGACGACCTTCGACCCCCCGCATCGCTTCGGCCTGTGGCATGACCGGGCCGTGTTTCATTTCCTGACGGCGGCCGAGGATCGGCGCGGCTATGTGGCAACGCTGCGGCGTACTTTGCAGCCCGGGGGTGCTGTGATTATTTCCACTTTTGCGCCGGAGGGGCCGTCCATGTGCAGCGGCCTCGACGTGGTGCGTTACGACCAACGGTCGATGCTCGCCGAACTGGGTCCGGAGTTCCGGCTACACGAGGTCCGACTCGAGACCCATGTCACGCCGTGGGGCGCCGAGCAGCGGTTCATTCATTTTCGACTTCAGTGGGACCCTGTGACGTAAACAACATGGGGGTCGGAGCGCCTGCGCCGACGCACTAACAAGATGTTGAAAAATGGCGGTGCATCCTGTACCGCTGTCAGCAGGCTGTTGAAAAGGCTCTTTCAACAGCCTGCTGACAGCGGCCCTAGACTTGGTCGATCTTGTCGCAGATGTGAGCGCCGATGGGGATGGCGGAGGTGGCGGCGGGCGACGGCGCGTTGCAGACGTGCAGCGAGCGTGGGCTCTCCGCGAACAGGAAATCATGCGCCAGCGTGCCGTCGGTTTTCACGGCCTGGGCGCGGATGCCTGCTGGATGCGGCAGCAGATCATCCAGCGTCAGTTCCGGACACAGGCGCTGCACCTGCTTCAGATAACCGCGCTTCCAGAGGGCATTGGCATATTCTGAAATCCCGTGCCGCCAGTGACGGGCGGCCAGTTTCCAGAATCCGGGAAAGCGCACTACATCGAGTGCGTCCGCCGCGTTGAAGTTGAATTGCCCGTAGCCTTCACGCTTCCAGCCCAGCACGGCGTTCGGGCCGACGGTGATCCCGCCGTCGACGGTGCGCGTCAGATGCACGCCGACGAACGGCAGCGCCGGATCGGGGACGGGATAGATCAGGTGTTTGATGAACCCGCGCCGGTTGTCCGGCAAGCGGTAGAACTCGCCGCGGACGGGAACAATGCGGAAATCGATCTTCAATCCTTGTTCGAGCGCCAGCCGATCGGACATCAGGCCCGCGCAGGCGACCAGGCGTTCCCCCTGGAAGCTGCCCGCGGAGGTGGCCACTTCCACCCTGTTATTGTCTTCACGGATGGCGGTGACCTCGGTATTTGTCCTGCACTGACCGCCGGCGGCGCGGAATTTCTCCAGCATCCTGCGGCATACCGCGCCGTAATCGACGATCCCGGTTTCCGGCACGAAGATCGCCGCGCGACCGTCGACGTTCGGCTCCCGTTCACGGAGCGCCACGGCATCCAGGCGTTCGGCCCGCACGCCATTCCGCCAGCAGCGGTCGTACAGTGCTTCGAGTCGCGAGAATTCGGCATCCTCGACGGCGACGATGAGCTTGCCGCACTGCTCGTGCGGGATCCCTTCGCGCCTGCAGAAGCCCAGCGTGGCAGTCAGCCCTTCGCGGCAAAAGCGCGCCTTCAGGCTGCCAGGCTCGTAGTAAACACCGGCATGGATGACGCCGCTGTTATGCCCGGTCTGGTGGAAGCCGAATCCGGCTTCCTTCTCCAGCAGCAGGACGCTGCGGCCGGGGAAGCGCTGCTTTAGTTGCCAGGCGGTGGATGCGCCGACGATGCCGCCGCCGATGATGATCACGTCGCGGATCACGGTTGACGGGGAAGACAATATTCAGAATGCAGAATACAGAATTTAGGGGTCGCTCTGTTCCTTGCTCACTTCGTCATCGCTCCCAGCGTCGCGGCGACGGCATCGAGCCCTTCGTGGAGCAGATCGTCGCGGATGGTCAGCGGCGGCAGAAATCGGATCACGTTGCCCCGCACGCCGCAAGGCAGCAGCACGACACCGCGCTTTGCCGCCTCCTGCACGACGGCTTTCGTCAGGTCGGCATCCGGTTCATGGGTCTTGCGGTCTTTGACGAGTTCCATGGCGGCCATCGCGCCCAGCCCGCGCACCTCGCCGATGCAGACAAACTTTTTCGCCATCTCGTTCAGGCGCGACTGGATCAATTCGCCGATCTGCACGGCGCGCTCGGCCAGTTTCTCTTCCTCGATGACCTTGATCGAGGCCAGTCCCGCCGCACAGGCGATCGGCGATCCCGCGTAGGTGCCGCCCAGGCCGCCGGGGTTCGGCGCGTCCATGATCTCCGCCTTGCCGGTCACCGAAGAAAGCGGGAACCCGCCGGCCAGGCTCTTGGCCAGGGTCAGGATGTCCGGCTCGAGGCCGGCGTATTCAATCGCGAACATCTTTCCGGTCCGGGCAAAGCCGGTCTGGATCTCGTCCACGATGAACACGATCCCGTGGTCGTCGCACATCCGACGCAGCCGCTGCAGGAACTCCGGCGGGGCAACGTAGAACCCGCCCTCGCCCAGCACCGGCTCGATGATCATGGCCGCGACGCGTTTCGGGTCCACGTCCGTCAGGAACAGTTCATCGACCGCCTTGATCGAGTCGTGCACGCTCACGTGGTGATAGGCAATGGGGAATGGCGCGTGGTAGATCTCGCCGGGGAACGGGCCGAAACCCGCCTTGTACGGATTCACCTTCCCCGTGAGCCCCGAAGCGAGCAGGGTGCGGCCGTGGAATCCGCCGCTGAAGGCGATGACGCCGGGGCGGCCGGTGTGGAAACGCGAGATCTTGATCGCGTTCTCCACTGCCTCCGCACCCGTGGTCAGGAAGATGGTCTTCTTAGGCGTGCCCCCGGGCGCGATCTGGTTGAGCTTTTCCGCCAGCGCGATGTAGGACTCGTACGGCGTCACCTGGAAGCAGGTGTGACTGAACTTCTCGAGCTGCGCGGCGGCGGCGGCCTTGACCTTCGGATGGTTGTGTCCCGTGTTGACCACGGCGATGCCCGCGGCGAAGTCGATGTAGCGTTTGCCCTCGACGTCCCAGATTTCGGCGCCCAGCGCCCGCTCGGCGTACACCGGCAGGATATTGGTAACGCCGCGAACGACGGCGATCTCTCTGCGCTTCAGGAGATCAGCGTTGGTTGTCATTTATCGATTTCCCCGATACACCAATACTTCACCTGCAGGTATTCCTCCATCCCGTACTTCGATCCCTCGCGACCGAATCCGGACTGCTTCATGCCGCCGAAGGGCGCAACTTCCGTGGACAGTATGCCCGTGTTGATCGCGACCATGCCGTATTCGAGCGCCTCGGCGACGCGCCAGGTCCGTCCCAGATCGCGCGTATAGAAATACGCGGCCAGCCCGAACTCCGTATCGTTGGCCATCCGGATCGCCTCGTCCTCCGTCTTGAAGCGGAACAGCGGCGCGACCGGCCCGAAGGTTTCCTCGCGGGCGACGGTCATCAGCGGCGTGACATCGGTCAGAACAGTCGGCTCGAAAAACGTCCCGCCGAGCGCGTGGCGCTGGCCGCCCGCCGCTACGCGTGCGCCCTTGCTCACTGCGTCGCGGATGTGTTCCTCGACCTTCTCCACCGCCGCCATGTTGATCAGCGGTCCCTGCGTCACGCCCTCGTCCAGGCCACTGCCGACCTTGAGCTGCTGCTGCACGGCCTTGCCGAAGCGCTTCGCGAATTCGTCATAGACACCGTCCTGCACCAGAAGCCGGTTGGCGCATACGCAGGTCTGACCGCTGTTACGGTACTTGGAAACGACCGCGCCGGCGACGGCGGCATCCAGATCCGCGTCATCAAAGACGATGAAGGGCGCATTCCCGCCGAGTTCCATCGACAGCTTCTTCACGGTCGGCGCGCACTGCGCCATGAGCTTCGCGCCGATCACGGTCGAGCCGGTGAAGCTCAGCTTGCGCACGATCGGGTTCGAGGTCAGCTCCGCGCCGATTTCGCTGGCGGTGCCGGTCACGACATTGAAGACGCCTGCGGGGATCCCCGCGCGATGCGTCAGTTCCGCGAGCGCGAGCGCCGAATAAGGTGTTTCGCTCGCGGGCTTGACCACGACCGTGCAGCCGGCGGCCAGCGCCGGGGCGCACTTGCGCGTGATCATCGCGGAAGGAAAGTTCCACGGCGTGATCGCGGCGCACACGCCGACCGGCTCCTTGGTCACGACGATGCGCCGGTTGGCCATGTGCTGCGGGATTGTGTCGCCGTACACGCGCTTCGCTTCTTCCGCGAACCACTCGACGAACGAGGCCGCGTAGGCAATTTCGCCCTTCGATTCGCCGAGCGACTTGCCCTGCTCCAGCGTCATCAGCACGGCGAGGTCCTGCTGGTGCTCGACCATGAGTTCATACCACTTGCGGAGCAGGCGCGCCCGGTCCTTGGCGAGCATCCTGCGCCACGCCGGCCAGGCGGCGTTGGCGGCGTCAACCGCGCGCCGCACTTCATCCCGGCCGAGCTTCGGGACCGTGCCGAGCGTCGCGCCGTCGACCGGATTGGTGACGGTAATGGCGCCGCCCTGGTCGGCACCGACCCATTGGCCGTTGACGTAGGCCAACGTGCGGAACAGCGCGGAATCCTTGAGGGTGCCGATCTGTGGATTCAGTTTTATGACAGTCATGGGACGACCTCCTGGGGCCGCCCGAAAGGACGCGTCGCGGCCCCGCTCATTCGCTCATTTTACTGCATCCCGTGTATCCTATCGCATCGCGTCAATCGCCGGATCGCCCCTTCCTTCGCCAGGGTTGCGGCGCCCGCGCATCACCGGACCCGGACAGAACGTGAAAATCCTCGTCGCCATCAAGCGTGTCATCGACGCCAACGTCCGCGTTCGCGTGCGCAGCGATGGCGCCGGCGTGGAGATGGCCAACGTCAAGATGGCCATGAACCCGTTCTGCGAGATCGCCGTCGAGGAGGCGGTGCGTCTCCAGGAGGCCGGGAAAGCCAGGGAGATCGTTGCCGTATCCGTGGGCGCCGGCAACTGCCAGGACATCCTGCGCACCGCGCTCGCTATCGGCGCGGACCGCGCCATTCTCGTCGAAACCGATCTCGAAACGCAGCCACTCGGCGTCGCCAAGACACTGCGCGCGCTTGCGGAGCGGGAGAAGCCGGATCTCTTCATGCTCGGCAAGCAGGCCGTCGATGACGACAACAACCAGACCGGGCAGATGCTGGCCGCCCTGCTTGGCTGGCCACAGGGGACGTTTGCCTCGAAGGTCGAGCCGGTGGACGGTCGCGTGAACGTGATGCGCGAGATTGACGGCGGGCTTGAAACCGTGTCATTGAAGCTTCCTGCGGTGATTACGACGGACCTGCGCCTGAACGAACCGCGTTACGTGAAACTCCCGAACATCATGAAGGCGAAAAAGAAACGGCTTGACATCGTCAAGCCCGTCGATCTGGGCGTGGACCTCGCACCGCGGCTGAAAATCGTCAAGGTCGCGGAGCCATCGAAACGCAAGGCCGGCATCAAGGTCGAGTCCGCGCAGGCACTGGTGGACAAACTGCGCAACGAGGCCAAGGTGATCTGAGATGCGCGCGCTGATTATCGCCGAGCACGATAACCGCGCCCTGCGCAAGGCGACGCTCGCCGCGGTAACGGCGGCACGCGCGATTACGGACGATGTGACCGTGCTTGTGGCGGGCTGGAACTGCAAAAGCGTGGTGGAAGAGGCGGCGAAGATCGCCGGCGTGGGCAAGGTATTGCACGCGGACGCCGTACATTACGAGCACGCGCTGGCGGAGGAGCTGGCGCCGCTCATCGTGAACGCGGCCGCGGGCATCACGCACCTCATCGCGTCGGCGACGACCTTCGGCAAGAATGTCATGCCGCGCGCGGCCGCCCTGCTCGACGTGGCGCCGGTCGCGGACGTCGTGAGAATCGAATCGCCGGATACCTTCGTGCGGCCGATTTATGCGGGCAACGCCATGGCGACCGTGCAGTGCCCGGAGCCCGTCAAGGTGCTGACGGTGCGCGCCACGGCCTTTGCCGCTGCGGCCCCTGGAGGCGGCTCGGCAATTGTCGAATTGCTGGCCGCTGCCACGCCAGTCGGGCTGTCAACGTTCATCAGCGCGCAACTGACCGTCTCTTCAAGGCCCGAGTTGACCGATGCCAAGGTCGTGATATCGGGCGGGCGCGGGCTCGGCAGCGCGGAGAATTTCCGCCTCATCGAGCAGATTGCGGACAAGCTCGGCGCGGCGATCGGCGCCTCGCGCGCGGCAGTGGACGCCGGCTACGTGCCGAACGACTACCAGGTGGGACAGACCGGCAAGGTCGTGGCGCCGGAACTTTACATCGCGGTCGGGATCTCCGGCGCCATCCAGCACCTTGCCGGGATGAAAGACAGCAAGGTCATCGTTGCCATCAACAAGGACGCGGAGGCGCCGATTTTCGAGATCGCGGACTACGGCCTGGTGGCGGACCTGTTCAAGGCGCTGCCGGAGCTGTCCGCCGCTCTCGACAAGCGCCCCTGAGCGTCCCGTCGCATGACAGGCAAAGTCCAGCACGACGTGCGCCGGGGCGCCGCGCTCCTGGTCGCCGGCACCCTGCTGGTGTCCGTCGGCGATGCCTCGGTCAAATGGCTGCGGACGACATACCCGACCTACGAGGTGACCTTCATCCGCTGCCTGGGCGGGTTGATCCTGGTGCTGCTCTTCCTGGCCGCGACCGGCCGGCTGAACGCGCTGCGCACGAAGCGAATGCACTGGCACATGGCGCGTGCCGTGCTCGTCACCTTTGTCATGCTTTCCGCATTCTTTGCCCTGGGACACATACCGATGGTGGAAGTCGAGGCCATCGGGCACGCCGCGCCGTTTTTCGTCGCGCTGCTCTCGCCCGTGTTCCTCCGGGAACGCGTGACCGGGCATAACTGGCTCGCCATCGCCGTCGGCTTCCTCGGCGTCATCATCATCCTGCGCCCCGACCCGGCGCACTTCCACGTCGCGCACCTGTACATGTTCGGCAACGCGATTGGCTATGCCGTGCTGATCCTGATCGCTCGCCTGCTGACCAGCACCGAATCCATCTTCGCCCTCAATTTCTATATCTATCCGCTGGCGACGGTGGTTACCGCGATCCCGACGCAGCAGGAATGGATCGCGCCCACGCCGGTTCACTGGCTGCTGTTCGGAGTGTTCATCCTCTGCAACACCTCCGCAATCCTGCTATTCCTCGGCGGATTGCGCCAGGTGGATGCGACCCTCGCGGCAACGCTGGATTATTTCACGCTGGTCTGGGTGTTGCTGCTCGGGATCCTGATCTGGCATGAGTATCCCGATCCCATTTCCACCATCGGCATCGTGTTCATCGTCGCGAGCGGCATCTACATCGTCCGACACAGCACCCGCAAAATCGACGAGAGCATCGTGCAGACCACGGAACACTGAGTGCGCGCCGCGGCTTCACGCAGGCACAATCTGGCGCTCGGCATCAGCTTCATCCTGATCGGCACGGTCTTCATCGCCCTGACCGACGCGCTCGGCAAGTGGCTGACAGCCTCCTATCCCATCATGCAGATCGCGTTCGTGCGCAGCATCTTCGGCATTACACTCATCGCCGTTTTCGCAATCGCCACCGGCTGCACAGGGCAACTGCGCACGCGCCAGCCGGGCTGGCACCTGTTCCGCGGGGTGCTGAGCGTGGCGGCGATGATTGGCCTCTTTTACGGGCTGAAGCACATCCCGCTGGCGGAGTTTATCGCGATCGTCTTCTCCGCCCCGTTTTTCATCGCGCTGCTGTCGCCGCGGTTCCTCAGCGAGCACGTGTCGCGGCGCTCCTGGATCGCGATCGCACTCGGCTTCGTGGGCATCCTGCTGGTGGCGCACCCCGCGCCCGGACATTTCCATATCGCCCACCTCACGACCCTAAGTGTCACAGCGCTCATAGCCATACTGGTTGTCTCCGCGCGCTACCTGTCGACGTCCGAGACCCCGCTTGCGCTCAACTTCTACATGTACCCGCTGAACATCATCGTCCCGACCGGGTGGGCGATCCGCGACTGGGTGCCGCCGACGGCGACGGACTGGCTGCTGCTCTTCGCAATCGGGCTCACCTCGACGCTGGCCGTAGCGTGCGGCCTGCAGGCCATGCGCCATGCCCGTCCCGCGACCATTGCGCCGCTGGATTACACGCGCCTCGTCTGGATCACGCTGCTCGGCTATTTCATCTGGGGAGAATGGCCGGGGGCGATCACCTGGATCGGCATCCTGGTCATCGTGACCGCGGGGATCTACGTCGTCACCCACGGGCGGACGATCCCGCAGCTCGAGGTGGAGGCGAGCGAAAGGATGGGTTAGGCGCGGTTTGACCTTCGTCGAGGCTCCGGAATCCAGGGGTCGCGCAGAGCAGTCCAGCCACTCGCGAGGCCATCGATCATCGGGCATACCGGTGCAAAGTGGGCGGCATTGCAAATCATGCGGCATGAGGGCTGGATTCCGGCGCGCGGCTCCCCGGCCTGCGCCGGGGCTGCGGCTTACTCGCAGCCTTGGCCGGAATGACGGAATGACGCTTTAGTCGATCACCGCTTCGATCAGGCCCGGGCCCGGCTCCTTGAGGAATTCCGCCAGCGCGCGGATGAACTCCTCCGCGGTCGTCGCCCGCCGCGCCGGCACGCCCATTCCCAGGGCCAGCCGCACCCAGTCGAGATCCGGCGCGCGCAGCGAGAACAGTTCCCGAGCCTTCGGTCCCGGCTTCCCGGCGCCGACCCGTTGATGCTCGATGCTCAGAATGCGGTACTCGGCGTTGGAGAAGATCACGTTCGTGACATTGAGCGACTCCCGTGCCTGCGTCCACAGCGATTGCAGCGTGTACATCGCGCTGCCGTCCGACTCGAGGCAGATCACGCTTCGGTCCGGGGCGGCGATCGCGGCGCCCACCGCCACCGGCAATGCCTGTCCGATCGCGCCGCCGGTAATGGACAACCAGTCGTGGGGCGCGGCGGTGGCGGTCATTGACAGCAGCGCTGAACCGCCGGTAATCGCTTCGTCGACCACGACCGCGTCCTCGGGCAACAGCACGGCCAGGGCGCGCGCAATGGCTTCCGGCGTCAGTGCGCCGCGGGACAGATCCGGCCTTTCGAGCGGCTGCGGGATCGGCTCGAATTTCTCCGCGCCCAGTTCGGCCACCAGCCGTTCGAGCGCGTCCAGGCCGTCGGCCTCGGGCGAGGCCAGCACGTGGATGGCGCAATCGGGCGGCGCGATCGTCCCGCGTACTCCGGGATAGGCGAAGAATCCGACCGGGGCGCGTGTGCCGGCGACCACCAGGTGTTCCAGATTTTGGAGCGCTTCCTGCGCGCGCTCCGGGAAGTATGACAGCGGCGCAATCGCAACGCGCCCCGCGCCGCGCTCGTGCCTTGTGTTGAAAGTGTCGCACCAGAGCCGCGCGCCGCTCGCCTGCGCGATGCGGCTGGCGAGCGCCAGGCCGCGTTCGCGCAGCGCCAGGCCGGAGATCAGCAGCGCGGCGGGCCTGCCCGACCGTAGCGCCGCGGCGGCTTCGCGGATCTGCGCGTCCGCGCTCCGCTCGGGTTCCGGCACGATCACGGGATCGGTGAACGGTTCTGTGGATTCGTTCCAGGCGCAGTCCGCCGGCACGATCAGCGTGGCGATCTGTCCGGGTGGGCGAAGCGATTCGCCGATCGCGGCATGCGCCGCCTCCGGGATCTCCATGGCGTCGCGCACTTCGCGGACCCAGCCGGAAACGGCGCCCGCGATCGCGGCGATGTCGGATTGCAACGGCGCGTCATACGCGCGATGGTGGGTCGCGATATCGCCGACGATATTGACGACGGGCACTCGCGCGCGCCGCGCGTTGTGCAGGTTGGCGAGCGCGTTGCCCAGTCCGGGACCGCAGTGGAGCAGCGTCGCGGCGGGCCGATCGGCCATCCGCGCATAGCCATCGGCGGCGCCGCTCACCACGCCCTCGAAGAGGCCGAGGACGCAGCGCATGTCCGGGACACGGTCTGCCGCCGCGACGAAATGCATCTCCGAGGTGCCGGGGTTCATGAAGCACACCTCCACACCGCCGTTGACCAGCGTGCGAAGCAGGGATTCAGCGCCGTTCATCGCTAACCCTCCTGGTGTGCCGCACCCGCACGGTTTCCGGATCGATCCAGAGCACCGGAGACGGACGCCGGAATTCTACCGGATCGCAAGATCACCGGTTTAGCGTATAAACTGTGTCGCCGCGGGGATGCCCAATCGCGCTCGGAGGGGGAAGAAGACAGGGCATGAATCAGTCCGGATTTCTTGCTGCAGTCAGACTGCTGGCGTTGATTTGCCTTGCCGTTTCGCCGCCCTCCGCGCCTGGCGCGGAGACATCCACAATCCTGCCGGCGGACGTTCAGCGCGTGGCGGTGCGCTATCAGCTCCCGGCCGCGGACATGGGGGTCATCGTCCAGGAGGTCGGTTCCACGGCGCCGCTGGTCTCGATCAACCCCCTGGTCGCGCGCAACCCGGCCTCGGCGATCAAGGTACTGACCACCCTCGCCGTGCTCGAGGAATTCGGACCGGCCTATGTCTGGCCCACCGAAGTGTACGTCAACGGGCCCGTGGAAAACGGCACCCTGAACGGCGACCTGATCATCAAGGGCTACGGCGATCCGTATTTCGTCACGGAAGAATTCTGGAAGATGCTGCAGGCCCTGCAGCTTCAAGGCATCAAGGATATCCAGGGCGATCTGGTCATCGACAACAGTCATTTCCAGATCCTCCCCGAGGACCCGGGGGCCTTCGACAACCGGCCGTTCCATCCCTACAACGTGGTGCCCGATGCTTTCCTGGTGAACTTCAAGGCGGCGACGTTCCATTTTTATTCGGGGAGCAACGGCGCCGTCGTGATCAAGTCGGAGCCGGAATTGCCCAACCTGCAAATCGACAATCGGGTCAAGGGAATCGACGGCCGTTGCGGCGGCTACCAGCGCGGCATCGCCATGGTCGTCACTGATCCCGCGAGCGCCGATCGGGTCGTATTCGACGGCCAGTTCGCGAAATCCTGCGGCGGTTACACGATGATTCGGTCCCTGCTCACGCCGCCGACCTTCGCCTTCGGAGTTTTTGCGTCGCTATGGCGCCAGCTTGGCGGCAGCATCGCCGGCGGTGTGCGCCTGGGACAGGTCGCGTCCGGCAACCGGCAGGTGCTGACCTGGCACTCGCGCCCGCTCGGGGAAATCATCCGACTCGTCAACAAGAACAGCAACAACGTGATGTCGCGGCTGCTGTTGCTGACCCTGGGAGCAGAGCTCGAGGGGACCCCCGGCACGGTCGCGGGCGGCGTCAACGCCATCAACCGGTTCCTGCTCGAGCGCGGCATGGACCCGAACTCGCTGCACCTCGAGAACGGCGCGGGCCTGTCCCGGGACGAACGCATCTCGGCGCGCCTGCTGGCGGACCTGCTGTTGCACGCGTACTCGACCCCCTACATGCCGGAGTTCGTTTCCTCGCTCGCCATCATCGGCATGGACGGGACGGCCAAGAACCGGCTGCGTTTGCGGCGCGAGGCGGGGCACGCGCATATCAAGACGGGCACCATTGACAACGTCTCCGCGATCGCGGGATACGTGGATGCGAAATCGAACCGCAAGCTGGTCGTGGTTGGCCTGCTCAATCACCCGAACGTGCACCTGGGTGCAGGAAGCCAGTTGTGGAACACGCTGATCCAGTGGGCCTACCAGCAATAAGGAATCGACCGATGAGCAGACTGCCGTGTCTCTGCCATGCCGCCATTTTTCTGTCCGCCGTTCTTGCCCCGGGAGTGCTCTCGGCCGGGGATTTGAAGACGCAAATCGAGCCGGCGCTGGACGGCGTTGCGGCGAAGGTTATTGCATGGCGGCGCAATATCCACGAGCACCCTGAGCTCGGCAACCGTGAGGTGCGCACCGCGAAACTCGTGGCCGATCATCTGCGCACGCTCGACATGGAAGTTCGCACCGCGGTCGCTTATACCGGCGTTGTCGGCACGCTGCGCGGAGGCAGGCCCGGGCCGGTCGTTGCCCTGCGCGCCGACATGGACGCCCTGCCGGTGGCCGAGCCGGAGGGTCTGCCCTTCGCCTCGAAGGTGAAAACCATGTGGAAGGGGCAGGAAACCGGCGTCATGCACGCCTGCGGCCACGACGCCCACGTCGCCATACTGATGGGAGCCGCCGAAGCGCTGGCCGGGGTTCGCGAGCAATTGCCCGGCACGGTGAAGTTCATCTTCCAGCCCGCCGAGGAGAGTCCGCCCGAAGGCGAGGAAGGCGGAGCGAAACTCATGATCGCGGAGGGTGTGCTGGATGGCCCGGATGCGCCAGAGGCGATTTTCGGTTTGCACGTGCTGCCTCTGGAGACCGGCCGCCTGTACGTGAAGCCGGAAGGCGCCATGGCCGCTGCGGATGAACTGGCGATCACCATCAGGGGCCAGCAGACGCATGCCTCCATGCCATGGCGCGGCGTCGATCCCATCACGATCGCCGCCCAGATCCTGCTGGCGCTGCAGACCATCACGAGCCGCCAGGTCGATCTGACTCTGGCGCCCGCCGTGATCTCGGCCGGCAGCATCCACGGCGGCAACCGCGGCAACATCATCCCGGACAACGTGGAAATCGAGGGCACCATCCGCACGTTCGACCGCGCGATGCAGGAAGACATCCAGGCGCGGGTCCGGCGCACGGTAATGGATATCGCCAGCAGCGCGGGCGCCAGCGCCGAAGTCCGGATCGAGCCCTACGCACCGGTGACCTATAACGATCCCGCCTTGACCGGGCGTATGTCCCCATCGCTTGCCTGGGCCGCTGGCGCCAATCGCTTCAAGGCAATCGGCGTAATCGCGGGCGCCGAGGATTTCTCGCGCTTCCAGGAACGCATCCCCGGCGTGTATTTCTTTCTCGGCATCAACAAGGAAGGCGTCGGAGACTGGGAAGCGGCGCCGAACCACTCGCCGTTGTTCTATATTAATGAGAACGCACTGATCGTCGGCGTGCGCGCCATGGTTGCAATCGCCGTCGACTACCTGACGAAATAAGCAGTCTGGAGGTCCGCGTGTCGGACCCGGATATCAAAAAGATCACGCACGGCGGGGGTTTCCTCGCTCTTTTCGGCCTGCCGTTTCTCGGCATGGGACTGCTGTTGGTCTTCCTGTTTCTCTCACCGCCGGACGGCATGAAAACGTCCGGTGAACCCTGGGTCGGCGCACTGGTGGGAGGCGTGTTCGCGCTCGTCGGCGCGGGCTTCGTGTTCGGGCGCTCCGGAACAATCCTCGACCGGCGCCGGCGTACTCTTACCTCGTGGTGGGGGCTGCTTGTGCCGTTCTTCAGCACGCCCTATCAAATCGGCCGGGACGCGCACGTGATCGTCACCAGGGAAGTGCGCCGCAGCAAGAACAGTACCTACATCGTCTTCCCGGTCCTGATCAGGGGCGAGGGCCTCAGTGTGTCGGGCGGTATGTCGAGGGATTTTGACGAATCGCGGAGAATGGCCGAGGAAACCGCCAAGTTCTTCGGCCTGGCAATCCACGACCTCACCGGCAGCGAGGAAGTCGTACGCGAGGCCGGCACGCTGGATGAGTCGGTCCAGGCGCGCGCCCGGCGGCTCCACATTGCAACGCCGCTTCCTGCCCAACCGCCGCGGGCCGTGTGCACGATCCAGTATGGTGGACCCCGCTCCACCAGCGTCATAGAGATCCCGCCCGCAGGGATCGCCGGTGCGCCCGTTGCCGGACTGATTGGCGCGCTGATTCTCGCGGGGTTCGTTCTTTTCGGGTTCCTCCGCCCGATGCTGGAGGACGGGTTCGGCGTCGAAAACTGGTTTTTCGTCGGCTTTATCGGCCTGTTCTTCCTTGCGCTCCCGGTCGGCGGGGCATTGCTCGCAATGTTGCGGGCAGCCACATCGCGGCAGCGGGTTACCGTGTCGCCTGCCGGGGTACAGATCCGGAAGCAGGGTTTCTTCGGCGTCAGGACGCTGGATTTTCCTGCGCCCGAGATCGAGGAAGTCGAAACGACGGGCTCGAAAACCGACAACCCCGACACACTGGCCGAACAGGTCTTGCGCGATTCAGGCAACCTGAGCCTGAAGCATCGCGAGCAGTTGCGACGGGTGGCGCCGAAGTTGATCGGCGCGGCGAAGTTCCTCGGCCAGTACAACATCGATGCCGGCAGTGTGGTCGTCCGGACTGACCGCGGCTCCGTCGAGCTGGGGGAATCGCTGGTGCGCGCCGAGAAGGTGTGGTTGCGCAACGCAATCGTTCACATGCTCACATCCGACGTGACTGGCACGCCCGCCAGTCCGGCGCCGTCCCCGCCCCGGGCCAGGCCGGCCGCCCGGGAGATGCCGGCGGCGGCGCCTGTCCCCGATGACTCCATGCAGCCGGGCAGGGTTCAGCGCAAGTCGGGAGGCGCCTGGGCGGTTTCGCTGGTCGGCCTCGCCGCACTGATCTTCGTGCTCTACCAGAACGGCGTACTTGACAGATTCCTCCCCGGCACTACCGACGAGGCTGCGGCGCCTTCCGAATCCCCGCGCACCGCGGAGCGCCGAACCGCGCAGCCGGATCGCGTTTCGCCGCCGGCCAAAAAGGACGCCTTCGCGGAAACCGATCAGATGCTGCAACAGTCGCTCGCGACCGCGGAGCAGGCCTACGGCCCGAATCATCCGGCAATCGCGATCGTGCTCTACCAGATGGGCGTCAATGACCAGACCAACAAGCGGCCGAAGGAGCAGGAACAGGTCTGGCTGCGCGCGCTGGCTATCCTTCAGCAAAGCCCGAAAAACGACCTCGCTGAACTTGGCGGGAGTATCGACAAGGAGGTGGTCGCGCGCGCGCTCGGGGATTTCTACTGGGATCAGTACAAATATCCGGAGTCGTATTTCCATTACGATCTGGCGTACCGGCTGACCGAGGACGTCGATATCAGCGACGCCGAACGTAACCGCCGGCTTGCGTCCAATTCCGCCGGTATCATGGCCACCGCCTGCACCCTCGGTAAATGGGAAATCGCGGACTACGCCATGGTGGAACTCAAGGAACGTATCAAGACCGTGAGCCCCGAAGAGCAGAAGCGGCTCGATTATTGGGTGCGCACCGGCGAACCGCGGCTCAAGAAACGCAAGTGCTGACGCGGCCGGGTCCTGTCACCGGGCACCTCCGTCCGTGCTCGATCCAACCCTCCCCCAGCGGGGCCCTTCCGCTGCGCGCGGACGAAGGTACCCGGTGCCACCCGACCGCTCAACAATTCGCAGTCGATGACTAACCCGGGCTGGACCGCCATTCCGGATATTGTGGAACCTCGTCGGTGATCGTGTCCCACGGCGCCTTGTCGGACACGAAGATGTGGAATTTCGGCTGTCCGGTATAAGGCGTATCCAGGCTTCCCAGCCGCAGCCGCAGCGTGTCCCGGCTCGATTCGAGCCATGCGTAGATCGGCGATCCGCACTGCGAGCAGAATGCCCTGAACTTACCCGGCGACGATTCGTACGCGCGCAGCGTCGCCGTCCCGCCCGGAAAACGGATACGCTTGCGATCCACCGACGCATTGGCGGAAAACGCCGATCCGCTCGCCTTGCGGCAACTCCTGCAATGACAAAAGCCGAAGTCGCCGAGTTCGGAGTCAACTTCGTAGCGGATGCTTCCGCAAAGACAGCTTCCCGTATGCATGATCCCTCCTCCGCTCAGGCCGTTCTCCATCGAAACAAGACCCCCAGGTAGGCGGTGTACAGCATCAACAGGGCGATGCCGCGCCTGCGTTCGATGTATCCCGACGCCGGCGGAATCGTGAACGCCAGCGAAACGACACCGAAGACCAGCGCGATGAGTATTTCCCGCCACGCGACGGCAATGGGATGAATCACCGCCGCCACGGAAATGATGAACAGGCCGTTGAAGATGTTGCTGCCCAGGATTGTCCCAAGTCCGACTTCGTCATGACCGCGCAGCTTGGCGACGATGGAAGTCGCCAGCTCGGGAGCGGAAGTGCCGATAGCGACCACCGTTGCCCCGACGATGAATTCGTCGATGCCGAAATCTACGGCTATGCCCTTGGCACCCCTGACGATTAGGATCCCCGCGCTGACAAGGAAAGCGAGTCCCACGACGCAGGCGGCGATCGCCAGGCCCCGCTTGTGCTCGCCGAGGACCTGCCCGGCGGCACTGTGTTGACGGCGTGCCTCGATGACCGTAGCCGAGATCCAGGCGAGGAACATACCGAGCATCAAAGACCCGTCGATCCGGGATAATTCGCCGTCGACGACCAGTGCAGCCGTCACCACGGGGACGAGCAGTGCCACCGGAAAATCCCGCTTCACACTTTGGCGGGGCGCATGGATCCCGGAGATGAGAAGGACCGCGCCCAGGATCAATGCCACGTTGACGACGTTGCTGCCCAGACCGTCGCCGAGTGCGATCGCCGGGTCGCCGGCCAGCGCGGAACTGATCGCCACCGAGAGTTCCGGGCTCGAAGTCGCAAAGGCAGCGACCGTCGCGCCGATGATCCCCGGAGAGATCCGCAGCCAGCGCGCAAGTCCGACGGCGCCGCGGACGAACAGCTCGCCGCCCGCGCCTGCGAATACGACGCCAAGTAGCAGGGCGAGATAGTCGCTCACGTCGTGGACAATGCCTGCTCGACGATGGCGGCGACGTGCAGCGAGGTGGTGTCGAACATCGGAAAGTCCGGCCGATCGGCCTGCACGATCAACAGGAACAGCTCCGTGCAGCCGAGGATCACGCCCTGGGCGCCGTGCGCCCGCAGGCGATCGCAAACCCGCAGAATGGCCTGCTTCGAATCCTGGGTCACTGCCCCGCGCACCAGTTCGTCCCAGATGACGCGGTTTACCAGCACCTGTCCCTCCTCGTCGGGCACAACGATATCAATCCCGAACTTCGAGCTGTAATAGTCCCTCAGGAACGGCGCCGACATGGTCGCCTTCGTTCCGAGCAGGGCGACGCGCGACAGTCCGGCCGCGCGGATCGCCGCGCCCGTGGGATCGGCAATGTGCAGAAAGGGAATGCCGAGCCCCGCGCAGAACCGGTCGGAGACCCGATGCGCCGTATTGGAAACGCAGACCAGCAGATCGGCGCCCGCCCGCTCTAGCGCGCGGGCCTTGCCGGCAAGATACTCGCCGGCCTCCTCCCAGAGATCGTTCCGGACGAAGTGCTCGATGTTTCCGAAGTTGCAGCCGGCGATGAGGGTCTCGGCGATGTCCCACCCGCCCAGACGCTCGTTCACGGCCGCGTTGATGAGGCGGTAGTACTCGGCCGTGGCCTGATCGCTCATGCCGCCGAGGATGCCGATGGTTTTGATCCGGACCGGGCGTTCCATGGCGGGATACTCGCCCAGGTCACCGGATAAGACAACCCGGGCCAGGGAGAGATTCAGCCGCTAGGCGTCGACGTCGACCGTGAAGCCGCCATACGCCATGCGCTTGACAATGAAATCAGCCGCCGCCAAAGGCGGTCGGCTGAAGTGAAAGGTTATACACCTTCTACTTCCAATTGAACCTGAGCTTCCGTGCATTGTCGGCACAATCGCGCAGATACAGACTGATTACAGCTCAACATCCTCAAGTTGAACTCCGCGGCGAGCGCGCATACTAGCCCGCGCCCTGGCGATCCGCGCAAGGAAGCGCGGGTCATTCTCCAGGCGATACTCCAGCCATTCATCCTCGGATCTAAAACCTATAAGCACCCCGGCCGGCTTGCCATGCCGCGTAATCACGATCTCACGATTCGCCGCTTCCTTCAGGTAGCGCGACAGATCATCCTTGACCCGTGCGAGCGGCACTTTCTTTACTGAAGTTTTCCGAACTGATCTAGCCATGCTAAGGTCTCCGACTTTGGAACGATGGCGAGTACTTCGACGGCGCCATCAACAATGTCATAGAACACCCGGATGTCACCGGCCCGCAACCGGTATTGAGGTCGGGACAAGCCACGTAGCCGTTTGATGCGACTGCGACTGGTCTTGCCGGGATCATGCCGCAGGTGCGTCTCCAGGGCGGCCTTCACTGCCACCCGGGATAGAGCCGCGTTCTAACGTTGCCGCTCAGCGCCGCGCCGCTTGCGGCCCGTCCGCTGCAGCGGGTGGTTGGGCGTGATTCAGCCCCAGCTCGGCACGCGCTTCACCAGCAACAAGGAACGCCGAACGAAGGAACACGGCGCAGATAAGCGCGCCAACCACGATGTCCGGCCAAGGAGAAAGCGTCATCCACACCGCCAACGCCGCCAACAACACCGAGACGTTAGCGATGAGGTCGTTTCGCGAGCAGAGCCAGACCGACCGCATGTTGATGTCCTCGGCACGGTGGCGCCAAAGCATGGCAAAGCAAACGCCGTTCGCGACGAGTGCAAGAGCACCGACACCACCCATGGTCTCGACCGTCGGGAGCTGAGGATAGAGAAGCTTGTACACGAGCTGCCCAAAGACGAACACGCCGAACAGCCCCATCACCACTGCCTTGGCCACCGCGGCTTGCGCTTTCCAGAGGGGACCGCGCGCGACGACGTAGAGACTGAAGCCATAGACGAGCGCGTCGCCGAGCATGTCGAGGGAGTCCGCGAGCAGGGCCACGGACCCGGCAAGCAAGCCCGACGCGAGCTCTACGACGAACATCGCAGCGTTCACAAGCAGAACGAGGCGAAGAGTCGCCGTTTGGCGCTCGCGCAGCCGCTCGATGGCGGAGGTCTTTTCGATGCAGCAATCGTCCATCGTCTCGATCACGCCCAACGTCGCGGTTCACGCGCGGGCCGAACGCGCAGCGCGAGGATCGTCGCGTGGAACCGCTGGTTGTGCCCCACTTCTTTAAACCGCTCTCTTCAGTTTTTCGGCCATTCGGGTCTGCCATCCTGGCCCCGTGGCTTTCCAGCGCGCCAGAGTTTCGGGGGGCAGCCGCAGCGAAATGGCGACGCGGGCGTTGCCCGTTTTGGGACGCCCCCTGGGCCGAAGCATTTCCTCCGCGGCGGCGTTGCCAAACAGTTTGGGCAGAACTTCGCGCGCCGGACGCGCACGCGCGAAGGTTTCCTTGGTCCAAACCGGGTTATCGCGTCCGGCGCGCTCAGGATTGCGCTTGTTTCGCTTCATATCTCTTCACCTCACGTTTGTTCGCTTTCCGCAGGCTGATGACGTGTGTATCGCCTGCCCGTGGAGAGAACACCAACACATGCAGCCTCCCTTCAATGGATCCGAGAGCCTGAAACCGAGGTTCGCCGTAGTCTTTGCGGGTATCTTCAACGACTAACGCGCTCGACCAGTCGAAGTCGGCCGCCCGATCGAACGAGATGCCCCGCAGGGCAATGTTCTTCTCGTTCTTGTCCGGGTCATAAGTGATGGCCACCTATTTATCGTATATACGATAAATAGACGTGTCAACTGTGTGGGGCACAACTATTATAAATAGGTGGATGGGAGCGGCGTTGTAACACGGACGGCGGCGGTATAACGCACGCGGGGCTTAACATCCACTTGAATCCACGCTATATCCCCATTGCATGAGCGGTATATCTCCAGTCGATTCGCATCGCAAGGCCGGCCACATGCCGATATGCCCTCAATATTAGCCCCGGCGCGGACAGCACAGCAACGTTTCCACCCGCCTATGCGATATCGCGCATGGCGATCGAAGTGTCGGCGAGCCTTGCCGTGTCCATGCGTCTCTTCTCGGTAATCAGCTTCTTGCCCTGCATGAATTCCGCGGCCTTGTTGACGGCATCCACTGCGATCACTGTCCCCTGTTTAAGGTAGAAGGCGGCGAAGCTGCGACCCTCCTTCGCATCCCCGCGCGTCACGATTTCATCGTAGCCCTGGGACAAGCCGGCGATCTGGAGCTTCAGATCGTATTGATCGGACCAGAACCACGGCAGCGCGTTGTAGTCCTGCGCTTTCCCGCAGAGGGTCGCTGCGGCGATGCGCGCCTGCTCGGTGGCGTTCTGAACGGATTCGAGTCGGATCCAGCGCTGATAGAGCGCGTTGTAGTACCAGCTGCAGTCCCCCGCCGCGACGATATCGGGATCAGATGTACATGCGTATTCGTCGACGACGATACCGTTGTCCACTGTCAATCCCGCAGCGCGCGCGAGTTCGATATTGGGGACGATGCCTACGCCGATGATGACCAGTTCCGCCGGCAGGATGCGTCCGTCGCTCAGCCGCACGGATTCGACCTTTCCCGCGCCGTCGAATCCCGCGACGCCCGCGCCGCACAGAACCGTCACACCCTCCTCCGCGTGGATGCGGGTGAAGAAGGCGGAGACTTCCGGCGCCGTCACGCGCTGCATGACGCGCTCCATCATTTCGACAACGGTCACGTCCATGCCCAGCTTGCGCAGCACCGCGGCGGTTTCGAGCCCGATGTATCCGCCGCCGACGATCACGGCACGGCCGTCGTGGGAGATGTCCGCGCGGATGCGATCGACGTCCGCGATCGTGCGCAGGTAATGCACGCCGGCCAGATCGGCCCCGGGCAGATCCACGCGCCGCGCGCGTGAACCAATGGCGAGCGCCAGCTTGTCGTAGCCGAGCGCTTCATTGCCCTCCAGGATGATTCGCCTGGCGGCGCGGTCAATTCGATTCACCTGCCGGCCGGGCAGCAATTCGATTTGCGCCTTCCCGTATACGGCGGCGGGACGGATCGAGATTTCTTCCACGGACTTCCGGCCCGCGAGGTATTCCTTGGACAGCGGCGGCCGGTGATAGGGCAAATGCGGCTCTTCGCCGATGAGGACGATGCGGCCGTCCCAGCCTTCCTGGCGCAGACTGATCGCCAGTTGCGAGCCCGCGTGGCTCGCTCCGACGATGAGGCAGGTTCGGGTCATGGCCGGAAGGAATGGATCGAGTCAAGCGTGGATTCCGGATAGCGCCTTCGGCGCTTCCGGAATGACGGATTCTCGCGGGTCATGGCGCGCTGACCACTTCGCAGATGACCGAGGTCACGCGAGACAGATCCTCCGCGCCGATCACATAGGGCGGCATGACGTAAACGAGCTTGCCGAAGGGTCTGACCCAGACGCCGCGCCGGACGAATTCATGCGGCACCACGCGCATGTCCACCGGCTGTTCCATCTCGACGACGCCGATCGCACCAAGCACGCGCACGTTCGCGACCCGCGGCATCCCCCGGCAGGGTTCGAGTTCGGTACGCAATTGCTTTTCAATGCGCGCGACATTGGCCCTCCAGTCCGACGACAGCAGCAGGTCGATGCTGGCGGATGCCGTCGCGCAGGCCAACGGGCTCGCCATGAAGGTCGCGCCATGCATGAACGTGCCCCGGCCGCCATCCGATATGGCTTCCGCGACCTTGCGCGTGACCAGCGTCGCCGCGAGGGTCATATAGCCGCCGGTCAGCGCCTTGCCGAGGCACAGGATGTCCGACGCGATCCCGGCGTGCTCGCAGGCGAACAGCCTGCCGCTGCGGCCGAAGCCGGTCGCGATCTCGTCCGCGATCAGCAGCACGTCATGCGCGTCGCAGAGTGCTCGCGCGGTGCGCAGGAATTCCGGGTGATAGAACCACATGCCGCCCGCCCCCTGCACGATGGGCTCGAGGATGAGCGCGGCGATCTCCGCGTGGCGTTCTTCGAGGATACGGGTCAGTGAGTCCACATCGCGGCGGTTCCAAGCATCGCCGAAGCGCACCTTCGGCCGATCGGCGAACCAGTGCTTCGTCAGCGCCTGATTGAACAGGGCGTGCATGCCGGTAACCGGATCGCATACCGCCATCGCGCCCAGCGTGTCGCCGTGATAGCCGCCGCGCAGCGCGACCAGCTTTTGCTTTTCCGGCTTTCCGCGCGCGGCCTGGTACTGGATCGCCATCTTGATCGCGACTTCGACTGAAACTGAGCCGGAATCCGAGAAAAATACCGTCTCGAGCCCCGACGGCGTGATATCCACGAGTGTTTCCGCGAGCCGCACGGCCGGTTCGTGGGTGAGGCCGCCGAACATGACGTGCGCCATCGATTGCAGTTGCGCCGCGATCGCGCGATTCAGCTCCGGATGGTTGTAGCCGTGGATGGCGGACCACCATGAAGCCATGCCGTCGATCAGCTCCCTTCCATCCGCGAGCCGGATGCGGACGCCCGAGGCGGAGACCACGGGAAACACGGGCGGCGCATCCACCATGCTGGAATAGGGATGCCAGACGCAGGCGCGGTCGCGCTCGACGAGCTGCCGATCCCTCTCCTTCATCTCAGGCCACCATGCCGGTCGCGGGGGTCGCGGCGGATTACGGGCGGACGAAGCGTAGGGTCACCGGATAGCGGAACGGTTCCCCGGCGGACGCACGCACGGCCCCGATGATGGTCATGACGAATTGGAACGCTGCCAGGACGAAAATCAATATGAACCCGACCAGCACCAGCATCAGCACGACGCTGACCAGTGCGTAGATGAAAACCGAAAGCTGGAAATTGACCGCTTCCCGTCCCTGTTCGAGGATATAGGCATCCTCGCCGCGCCACGCGATCCAGAGGGCGATCGGCGCGACGATGCTGCCAAAGGGGATGGCGTAGCCGGCCAGCCCGGAGAGATGGCACCACATGGCCCGCTGGCGCGCCGATTCGGGGACCGCGCCCGGTCCTGCGCCGCTGCCTGCGGGAGCGTTCGCCGCGCCGGCGATCGCGAACACCACGCCGAAGGCGACGAGCAACAGCCCGACGATCCACGCGGCTGCGCCGGCCAGCATGTACCATCGCGTCTCGGCCAAGTCGTCGAAAACTTCCAGTTGCAGGTCCCCGAGCTGCGCCCCGTAGGTCGCGTCGCCTTCCAGCGCGGCCTGCACCACGATTCTGCCGGACGCCGGCGCCGTGAACCGATCCTGCATCCAGCGCACCGTCAGAACCCCGCCGGTGGATGACACGGACTCGTCCGAGACCGAGCGGCTGCCCTCATCCCAGGCAAGCGTGGATTCTTGCGACCACACCGGCCCGCCGTTTGCATCGGTGATCTGCACCTTGAACGGAAAGCGGTAGCGGGCCTCGTATTCGACGGCGCCGGATCCGCCTTCAGGTTTATCCTCCTGCACGGATGGGGTCGTCACCCTTCCGCGCAGGGCGATCCGCGCGGGCCGCCGCGGCGCGACGGAGAGAACTTCGTTCTGCTGCGTGCTGTCCGGCTTGATACTGATCGTGGTGCCCGGTTCGGCAAACAGCCCGCGCCACATCCCCATCCCCCATGGGACGCAACTTCCGAGCATGAGCAGCACGCCCAGCACGATGGTCAACAGTGCGTATCGGGTCGTCAAGCGGATTCCCTGTCCTGCGCATCTCGCGGCCCGAGTGAAACTCCGGAGGGAGAGAATGCAGCAGGCAGCAGGTAGAATATAGGGGTTCAGTATAGACGCGTCTCATCCTCCCTACATTCCAACTTCTACCTGCTACCTGCTCCGCATGCACTCCCCCGATCCCGTCATCCTGGCCCGCGGCCTCTGCAAGAACTTCAACGGCCTGGCGGCCGTGCGCGGCATCGATCTGGATGTGCGGCGCGGCGTCTGCTTCGGCCTGCTCGGCCCGAACGGCGCAGGCAAGACCACGACCCTGAAGATGTTCCTGGGGCAGTGCCACAAGAGCGGCGGCGAACTCCGCGTGCTCGGCATGGCCATGCCGCAACAGGGAAGGAAAATCCGCCGGCGCATGGGAGTGGTGCCGCAGGCCGACAACCTGGATCCGGATTTTACCGTGTACGAAAACCTGCTGGTCTATGCGAGCTACTTCGGGATCGCGCGGCCCCTGGCGCGAGAACGCATCGACGAGTTGCTGGACTTCGTCGGGCTTTCGGATCGCGCCGCGACGCACATCGGCGAACTATCCGGCGGCATGAAGCGGCGGCTCAGCGTCGCGCGCGCATTGATCAACGATCCGGAGCTGTTGATCCTCGACGAGCCGACGACCGGGCTCGATCCGCAGGTGCGCCACCTGCTCTGGACGCGGCTCCGCGAACTCAAACGCTCGGGCAAGACCCTCCTCCTCACCACGCACTACATGGAAGAGGCGGAAAGGCTCTGCGACGAGCTGGCCATCATGGACCACGGCCGGATCATCGCGCAGGGCTCGCCGCGCGCCGTCATCCGGCAGTTCGTCGAACCGGACGTGATCGAAATACAAGGCTGTCCGCCGCCGTTGCACGCGGGACTCACGGCCGCGAACGCCGGCCGGCTTGAGATCTTCGGCGAGACCACCTACGTGTACACCGCCGATGCACAGGCGCTGGCCTTGTGCCTGAAACAGTCGCCGGAGATCAGCTACCTGCACCGTCCCGCGAACCTGGAGGACGTCTTTCTCAAACTCACCGGCCGGGACCTGCGCGAATGATCGGACGGAAGGGCGCATTCCACGATCTGAGCTGGCGCCTGCCCGCGCCGGGAGGCGGCGCCCTGGCCGTGTGGCGGCGCAACCTGCTCGTCTGGCGCAAGATGATGGGGGCCAGCCTGCTGTTCAATTTCGGCGAGCCGCTCATCTACCTGGTCGGGCTCGGCTACGGGCTCGGTATGTTCATCGGCGAAATGGGCGGCCTGCCTTACCGCACGTTTCTCGCCACGGGCTTGCTCGCCTCGTCATCCATGACGACCGCCAGCATGGAGGGGTCCTATTCCGTGTACACGCGCATGGTGCCGCAGCAGACCTACGACGGCATGCTGGCCACGCCGCTGGAAGTAGACGACATCGTCGCCGGCGAAATGATGTGGTGTGCGACCAAGGGTTTGATCAGCAGCGCGGCGATCCTGCTGGTGGCGGTGCTGCTCGGAGCGATCGATTCCTGGCAGGCGCTGTGGTGCCTACCCGCCTTCATGCTGGTGGGGCTGTGTTTTGCCGGTCCGGCGCTGCTGGTGGCCTCCCTCGCGCGCTCCTGGGACATCTTTGCCTATTACGTGACGCTCGCGATCACGCCCATGTTCATCTTCTGCGGCGTGTTCTACCCGACGTCGTCCCTGCCCGGCGGCGTACAGGACGTGGTCGGCATCCTGCCGCTGACCCATGCGGTCGCCCTGATCCGGCCGCTGGCCGCAGGACTACCGCTGGATCATGTAGCGCTGCACGTCGCGGTGCTGAGCGCCTATGCTTTGCTTGGCTTTTACCTGGCGGCCGTCCTCACGCGCCGGCGGTTGATCGCGTGAAAAAAGAAATGGGGACGGATTTCAAATCCGTCCCCACGTCCGCGGGCCAGCGGGCTGGTCAGCTGTTCCGGCCGGTGACCACCAGGTACAGCGGGGTGTAGCTGAACTCCGCGACGGCGACAGCCGGGCCTGCATCCAGTTCCAGCGCGCGCTTGCCGTTGCCGACCACCTGCAGGTACAGGGGGCTGTACGCGAACTCGGTGCGCTCGCCACTCACCGCCTCGTTCACGGCGCGCGCCGTCTGATCGGTGACCGCCTGGTAGAAGCCGTCCGCATGCACCTGGCCCGCGGCCGCGGCAAGGATCAAAGTCGCAACAAGATTTTTCATGTCAAATCTCCTCAATTCAGGTTGAACGGAAAGTGGATTCGTGAATGAGTCGTTCGACGCGGCCGGACCTTACACGTCCCGTGGAAATCGATCTGCGGAAGAAGACGGTCCGCGCGGGCGGACGGGAACGACCGTCAGGATCCTCGGCGTTGCAGACTGCGCCGGATCCGCTCCCGGGCACCGTCGTCCAGCCTGGCGCCCGCAATCGGAGCCTCGCCCGCGCCGGCGGATTTCGCCGCCTTCCCGAGAAAGTCGAGCTGGCGCCTCAACCGCAGGCACGGCTGACAGAACAGCAAGTGGACGGCGACGGACAGGCGTTCACGCCAGTTCAGGCCGCGATCCCGGCCCTCGGAGGCGAGCCGCGCGAGTTCGCTGCATTTGATGGCGAGATTCATCAGGGACTGAACCAGTTCGCTTCCAGGCACTGCCGCAGTTGCAGGCGCGTGCGCGACAGCATGACCCACAGATTGTTGCGGCTGGAAATGTTCAGCACCCGCATCAATTCCTCCGTCTCCAGGCCGTCGAGCTCGCGCAAGGCATAAAGCGTGCGCAACCGTTCCGGCAGCCGTTCCATGCAGTCCGACAAAACATTCCAGAACTGCTCCTGCTGCAGGGCGCCTTCCGGATCGCCCCAGGCGCCGGGCTGATCCGCCCAGTGCCCAGTGTGGTCGAAATAGCCGGCCACGTGGCCCGTATCTTCCTCGACCTGTTCGTCCAGCGGCTGCTCCCGGATCGAGCGGCGCAGATGATCCAGCACCTTGTGCTTCAGGATCCCGATCAGCCAGGTTCGCTCGGTGGATTCGCCCCGGAAACGGTCGGCCGATCCCAGCGCGGCCAGCAGCGTCTCCTGCACCATGTCCTCGGCCACGGCCGGGACGCGAACGCGCGTCAGAGCATAGGCGTACAGGGCATCGCCGTGCACATCCAGCCAGGCGGCTGGATCAGCGGCTGCGGCCGCCTGTCCCGGTGACAGCGGCGTCAACGCGCCCACCCCGACTCCCATCGTCTGCTCCACCCGCGGTCTGTTCACCATTGGTCGCCCGAATCCCCCGAAACTTACAGCCGGCGAATTGATTTATTATGCCGCCAGACCGCCGGACAGGGCATCGGAAAAGGCCGGGACTCCCGTGACGCATCACCGATCCGGCGCTTTGGCCGGGATCATTCCTTGGCATACTGGCCGGACCATGAAGCATATCGCGATCAGGAAATTCGGCGGGCCGGAGGTCCTGGAGCCGGCAGAGCGCGATGCGCCCGTCCCCGGCGCCGGCCAGGTGCTGATCAAGGTCCACGCGGCCGGAGTGAACCGGCCCGACGTGTTCCAGCGCCAGGGTATTTACCCGCCGCCTCCCGGCGCGTCTGACATTCCGGGCCTGGAAGTGGCGGGTGAAGTTACCGCGGTCGGTGCCGCCGTGACCCTGCCGAAGCGCGGCGATCAGGTCTGCGCGATAATCACGGGCGGCGGATATGCGGAGTACGCCGTGGCGGACGCGGCCGTCTGCCTGCCAGTTCCAAAGGGGTTGACGCCGGCGGAGGCTGCCGCGATCCCGGAGACCTTCTTCACCGTCTGGAGCAACGTGTTCGATCGCGCGGCGCTCAAGCCGGGCGAAACCTTCCTTGTCCATGGCGGCACCAGCGGCATAGGCACTACCGCGATCCAGCTTGCACGCGCATTTGGAGCGCGCGTGTTCGCCACGGCGGGCTCGGACGAGAAATGCTCGGCCTGCGTCAAACTCGGCGCCGAGCGGGCGTTCAACTACCACACGCAGGATTTCGTGGCGGAATGCGAGGCGGCCACGGACGGGCAAGGCGTGAACGTGATCCTGGACATGGTCGCGGGCGATTATATCCAGCGCAACCTGCATGCGGCAGCCGAGGATGGACGCATCGTCATCATCGCCGGCCTGCGCGGCTTTAACGCGGAAGTCAATTTCCTGCCGCTGATGCGCAAGCGGATCACGCTTTCGGGCTCGACCCTGCGCAACCGCTCTGTGCAATTCAAGGCGGCGATCGCCCGGAGCCTGAAGCAGTACGCATGGCCGCTGCTGGAAACCGGAACCGTGAGGCCGGTCATTTACACGACCTTGAAGCTGGATCAGGCCGCGGAGGCACACCGGCTGATGGAGGCCGGGGAACACATCGGCAAGATTGTCCTGATCGCGCAATGACCCGCGGAATCATTTCACCTGCGGCTGGCCGATCTCTATAATCCGCGGCTTTCGCGCGAAACAGGAACCGCTCCCCCGATGGCAAAGATCATTTACATCGCCAGCGACGGCACTACCACCGAAGTCGAGGCGCAGAACGGCATCAGCGTCATGCAGGCGGCTGTCAACAACGGCGTCGCCGGGATTGTCGCGGAATGCGGCGGGGCGTGCAGCTGCGCCACCTGCCACGTGCACGTCGATCCGGCGTGGGTTGGGAAGCTGCCGGAACCGCAGGGCACCGAGAAGGACATGCTGGAATTCGTGATCGATCCGCAGCCCACCAGCCGCCTGAGTTGCCAGCTCAGGATCACCGATGAACTCGACGGGCTCGTGGTGCGCACGCCCATCTCCCAGTACTGATTTACCAGCGCTATTGCCGTTCCGCATCGATCACCGGTAGCCCGGTTCGCGGCCGAGCGGGGCGCGACGCGGGCGCAACTCGGGTTTCAGCGTCAGTTCCCAATCCACCTCGACATTCCCCGCGCCGGACACGGCGAATTCGCGAACCGTGCTTTCCTCAGTCCCATCCATCTGCGGGTGCCAGATCCTCGCCCGGTAATTCCCTTCAGGCAGGTCCGCGATCGTCGCCGCGCCGCCTTCGGCGGTCTTCGCGAACCACGGGCTTTCGGAGACGTAGATATAGCCGATCATCCAGTCGTGGATGTTGCAGCCCAGCGCGACCACCCCTGGCTTGTCGAACAGGACCGGCGGCCCCGGGTTCTCCCGGTAGAGCGGCAGTTCGAAACGTTTGGCCGGCGAAAACGAGTAGACCTGGTGGCGGATGTTGTCACTGTTCGGGAAAGTGACTTCGGAACCCACGTGGATCGGTCTTACGTAGGGCACGAACTGCTTGTCGACCTGATCGACGGTATCCGGGGCGGGATTCCCGGCTGGCGCATTGCCATCCATGCGCGTCACAATGACCACGGCATCCGCAACGGCCTCGCGTGTCACGGTATGCACGCTCGCGTGCAATTCAGCGGCGATGGCGCACGGCGCCATCCCCAACGCGGATACGAACAGCGTAGCACGGACAAACACGTCAGTAGCTGAACTGCAGCGAGACGTGCCCGATGTGGTTTGCATAGTTCAGCTCTTCGTATGCGTCGCTGTCCTGGTACTCATATCCCACGTTGATCGAGACATGATCGCCGACGGCCCGGCTCAATCCAATGGAGAAGATGTTCGTGTCCGCGTCAATCCGGTAGGCGAAGCGATCGGCGCCGAATACCTCGTCCGGCGCTATCGCGTCCGAGGCCTCGAAAATTTCAGGCCCAATGCGTGTGGTGGACGTGACCTCGCCCATGCGCCGCGTAAAGCCGAACAGGAGAGACCAGTTGCCGTTGATGTCGAATATCCCGCTCGCCGTCACGTTGTGGGCATCGATATCCCAGGCCTCGCCGCCGATACCGAAGAAGTCGACCAGAAACGGAATATCCTCGATATGGTCCGCGCGGCGATGTTCGTGGAAGTAGCCGAGTTGCCAGCTCCAGCGCTCACCGACGCGGAGACCGGCGGAGACGGATGCGGTCCGGCGCCAGGCATCGCGCAAAGCGTGATCGTAGTCGTCATGGACGATTGTCACGGACGCCCGTACCCAGGGCGCCTGCGCGCCCACGCCGAGTTTGACGCGCAGCGCGGCTGCCCCGCCCGCCGAGACATTGTCGAGACCGTCGAAATCAAAGACTTTGGTTCCGCCCAGCCTGGCGCTGAGCGCGAGCCCGACGCGATCGGTCAGCTGGAAGTGGTACCCGGGCGCGACCTCCAGCGTCAATGCTCCGTCTTCTTCGATGTCGCTGTTGCGTTGGGCGCGCGGTACGTTGCTGTCGTAATCAGCGCCCAGCGTGGCGTCCACAAACCACTCCGCGCGCGCGTTGCAGGAAGCGAGAAGGGACGCGAGAAGAATTGCGTTCGCAGGATATCCGCGACTGCCGAAGCTCTTCGCGCCAGGCGCAGCACGTTCAGACATGCGCGATCTCCCCGCGGTCACGTGGTGCGCGACGCTGGACCAACCAGCTCCCTTTTTCGAGCCACGCATCAAAATCCCGCTCCGGCAACGGCTTGCTGATCAGATAGCCCTGCGCCAGGTCGCAGCGGAGTTCGCGCAGCAGTTGCAGCTCCCGCTCGCTCTCCACTCCCTCCGCGACGACGCGCAATCCCAGGTTGTGTCCCAGTTCGACGGCGGATCGCACGATGGCCTTGTCCGCGTTCTTCGAGGACAGGTTCATGACAAACGTGCGGTCAATCTTGAGCTCGTTGACCGGCAGATTCTTTACGTAAGCAAGCGAGGAATGGCCAATGCCGTAATCGTCGATCGCAAGTTGAACCCCAAGTTTGTGCAGCCGGCGCACGGTCTCCTGCGCCTGCCCGGGATCCTCCATCAACGCGCTTTCGGTGATCTCCAGACACACCAGGCCCGGCGGCACCTTGCTCCGGCGTAGTTCGGCATCCACCGCGTCGGGGAGTTCCGCATCGACCAGGTCGCGCGCCGAAATGTTGAGGGACATCCGGAGCGAAAGGCCGCGCGCCAGCCATGTACCACACTGACGTATCGCTTCGCGCAACACCCAGCGGGTCACGATGCGAATGGAGCCGGTGTGCTCGGCAAACGGGATGAATTCCGACGGCGGGATCAGGCCGCGAACGGAGTGGTGCCAGCGGACTAAGGCCTCAACGCCCACGGTCTCGCGGGCGACCAGATCCACCTTGGGCTGGAAGTACAGCTGCAATTCGTTCTCGTCGACCGCCTTGCGCAGTTCGCCGAGCAGGTGGAGGTGCTCCTGCCGGTGCTCGTCGAGACTCGCGTCGTACGACGCAAACCCCGTGTGTGATCGCTTGGCCGAGTACATCGCGATGTCCGCGCGCCGCATCAGCACGCTCGGGTCCTTGCCATCGCCAGGGAAACTGGCGACGCCGATACTGCCGCCGGTGTCCACGGGCTGGTTCTCAATCTGGATGGGCTGATCGAGGGCGAGAAGGATCCGGGTCACGATGGCTCCGACCCGCTGCCTGTCGGTTGCCGGGAGCAACACCACGAATTCGTCGCCGCCGAATCGGGCGAGGATGTCGGCATCGCGGGTGACGCCGCGCAGGCGTCCCGCGACGACCTGCAGCACCTGGTCCCCGGCCTCGTGCCCGAGCGTGTCATTGATAATCTTGAAGCGATCCAGGTCGATGACCAGGACGCTGAACGGCTCGCCGGTGCGCTGCGCCAGTTTCGACACCTGGTTCAATTGCGCGTTGAACATTGCGCGGTTCGGCAGGCCGGTCAGCGTGTCTTCGAAGGCCAGGCGCCGGATCTCCGATTCGCGCGAGGCAATGGCCTTACGCATGTGGTTGAAGCTCGCGGCGAGCGCGCCGATCTCGCCGGGGTCGCCCTCGACCGCGCCCTCGGTGTAATCTCCCGCCTGGATGCGGCGGGCGATGCCGGCGAGCGCGTTGATCGGGCGGGTAATCCGGCGCGCAATGACCACGCTGCCGGCAACCGTGATCAGCAAGCTGACCATGGCGAGCACCAGGAGCGTGGCGCGCAGGGGGTCGAAACGCGCCACGGCCTGATCGATGGAACGCTGCAATACCGCGACCACTGTGCCTTTCTCCTCCAGCGGCGAGACCAGGGATGCGAATCCCGGTAACAACAACCGCTCCGCATCGTCTCCCAAATATCCTTCGTTGAAACTCCTGCTAAGCGCGGCTTGCTCCGGCGCCGGCTGGGTGGAGGCAAGCAGCGACCAGTGCCCGTCTTCCTCGCGGCTGAGAAAGCTGACCTGCAACGATGTGAGTTTCTGCAAATCCAGGGCGAGAGCGTTGTCAATGATGAACCCCAACGTCACCCAGGCGACCGGCTCGGGCGCCAGCACCGGGACAACGACGACCTGGTAGATCTCGTCGCGCATCCGCATCACGCTGGCCGCCGAACCCTGAAGCTCGGCCACGCGGATCAGCTCCCCCACCGGCGCCGATTGCCCGACGCGCTCCGGGTGCAGCGTATCCGCGGCAAGAATCCCGTCCAGCGAGATCAGCATCATGGTGTCGGCGTCGATGCGCCGGCCGAAATTGTCCAGCGCCGACAGGACCGTATCGAGATCGTTGCTGGTCACGGCCTCGCGGAACGCGAAATCGGCGGTCAGGATCCGCGCCGTCTGGGTCAACTGGTTGCGGTTTTGCGTGAGGAGCTGGCGGAACACGCGTTCGCCGAGCGCGAGTTCCTCGCTGTTCTGCTGGCGAGCGATCTGGTAGCTGGAGGTCGTCACCAGCGCGAAGACAACGGCAAGCACGGCCGCCAGCAGCAGCGAAAAGAAAACGACGATCCGGCTGCCGAGATTTTTCAGCGCCAGGGAAGGCACGTGCACTTTCTCCTCTTCTCTTACCGGCGGGGTCCTGCGGCGGCAAGCCATTCAAAAGAGGCGCGTGTGGGGGACGCCCTGAAACGTCTCCCTCAGAAGCAACTTTTAAAGAATAGCAGACCGGATGCCCCGCGCGGACCCTCCTGCAGGCATTGGACCCCGCAGGCTCACGCGGGTTGCAGGACGACCGCGATCCCCTGCCCCAGGCCGATGCACATGGTGGCCAGGGCATACCGGCCCCGTGTTTGTTCCAACTGGCGCATGGCGGTCAGGACCAGCCGGATCCCGGATGCCCCGAGCGGATGGCCGACGGCGATGGCGCCGCCGTTCGGATTGATGCGTGGGTCGTCGAACGGCAGCGACAGTTGCTTGAGGCAGCCCAGCACCTGCGTTGCGAAAGCCTCGTTGATCTCTATCACATCCATATTACCGAGACCAAGACCGGCGCGTTCGAGCACCTTCTGGGATGCCGGCACCGGCCCCAGTCCCATGACCCGGGGCGTGACGCCGGCGATCGCTCCGGCAACAATTCTGGCGCGCGGCTTCAGTCCCAGTTTCTTTCCCATTTCTCCGGTGCCCAGCAGCAACGCGCCGGCGCCGTCATTGATACCAGAGGCGTTGCCCGCGGTGACAACACCGCCTTGCTGCAGCGGCTTGAGCCGTGCCAGGGATTCGAGCGTTGTGTCCGGACGCGGCGGTTCGTCCTCGCTGATGCGCAGCGCGGGTCCCTTCCCGCGCGCACTCGGACTTTCAACCGACAGAATTTCCTCCACGAAAAATCCCCCAGCCTTCGCATGTGTGTACTTCTGCTGCGATTGAAACGCGAAGCTGTCGCTATCCTCGCGCGTGACGCCGAAGTCGCGCGCGATGTTATCCGCGGTCTCGGGCATGGAGTCGCTGCCGAACTGCGCGAGGAAACGTGGATGGGGAAAGCGCCAGCCGATGGTGGAGTCGTAAATCTCCTGCGTGCGCGAGAATGCGGCGTCCGCCTTCGATAACACCCACGGCGAGCGGCTCATGCTTTCCACGCCGCAGGCGATCACCAGATTGCCCTCCCCGCAACGCAATGTACGGGCGGCATCCAATACCGCGGCGATGCCGCTGCCGCACAGGCGGTTGACCGTGATCCCGCCGATCATCTCGGGCAACCCGGCGAGCAGAGCGGCATTGCGCGCGACGTTGCGGCTGTCTTCGCCGGCCTGGTTCGTATCGCCCGCGATGACGTCCTCTATGAGGCTGCCGTCGATGCCGGCGCGGACCACTACTTCACGAATCGTCGCGGCCAGGAGATCGTCGGGGCGGATTTTCGCCAGCGCGCCGCCGTGCCGGCCGAATGGAGTACGGATGCCTGCAAAGATGAATACTTCGTTCACTTCATCGAACCCCTATATTCTATATTCTATATTCTACCTGCTGCCTGCCGATTGACTGGAGGAGATCATTCATGTCTGGACCATTGCGCGGCATTCGCGTCCTCGACCTCAGCCGGGTGCTGGCGGGTCCCTGGTGCACCCAGATCCTCGCGGACCTGGGCGCGGAAGTCATCAAGGTCGAGCGACCGGGCGAAGGCGACGAGACGCGCCAGTGGGGACCGCCCTGGCTGCGCGACCGGGACGGCAAGGAAACCCGCGAGGCGGCCTATTACCTGAGCTGCAACCGCGGCAAACATTCCATCACCGTGGACATCCGCGAGCCGGAAGGCCAGGCCCTCATCCACGAACTGGCCGCCGTCTCCGATGTACTGGTCGAGAACTTCAAGACCGGCGGGCTGGCGATCAAGCGGCTCGACTATGCCAGCGTCCGCGAGATCAACCCGCGCATCGTCTACTGTTCCATCACAGGCTTCGGCCAGTCGGGTCCGCGCGCCCATGAAGCCGGCTACGATTATTTGATTCAAGGCATGGCGGGATTGATGAGCATCACCGGCAACGCCGACGGCGAACCTGGCGCGGGCCCGCAGCGCGTCGGCGTCGCGGTGAGCGATCTCACCACAGGCATGTATGCCTCCATTGCCATTCTCGCCGCCCTCTTGCACCGCGCGGGATCGGAGCAGGGCCAACATATCGACCTCGCGCTCATGGATACGCAGGTGAGCTGGCTCGCGAACCAGGCGCTCAATTATTTCATCAGCGGCCAATGTCCGACGCGTACCGGCGCGCAGCATCCGAACCTCGCGCCCTATCAGCCGTTCACGACGAAGGACGGCTACGTGATCGTCGCCATCGGCAACGACAGCCAGTTCCATCGCTTCTGCAAGGAAGTGGGCTGTGCGGAACTTGCGGAGGACGCGCGCTTCCGCACCAACCCGGATCGGATCGTCAACCGCAAGCCACTGATCGAAGCGCTGGAGAAAGTTATGCTGACGCGCAACAGCGCGGAATGGATGAAGGCCCTCTCGGCGGCTTCAGTCCCGTGCGGCCCGATCAACAGCATCGAGCAGGCCTTCAACGATCCGCAGGTACTCCACCGCGGGATGAAAGTCGAGCTGAACCACCCGCTTTCCGGGAAGGTGCCAGGCGTCGGGAGTCCGATCAAATTCTCGGAGACGCGACTGGACTACCGCAAGGCGCCGCCGCTGTTGGGCGAGGATACGGAGCGCGTTCTCACGAACGTCCTGCGGAAATCACCGGACGATATTGCGAAGTTGCGCGAAAAGCAGGCAATTTGAGCGATTGCAGCCGTGTTCCCTCTCCTCAAGGCCCGCCGGCCGAGTCCAAAGTCTGGAGCAGGCTGCTGACGACATGGAACGTATACGCATGGGCGGCGGGCGACTTGCTCGCCCTGGGACCCGCGACGTTCAACACGCGGACGCCGTGACGCCTCACAAATCCGGCAAGCTGTTCCACGGCAAGTTGTTCACTCGCAGTCGAAGCATCGATCAACAGCAGCGGCTTTTCATAGCGGAGACAGAAGTCGCGCGTCGATTCCGTGCCGCCGGTGAGCAGTCCGAAATGGATGATGACGGTCGCGTCGCTGTCGATGGCGTTCTGGCGGGTGCGATCGAGATAATCCGCGCCAGGCAATTCCATGACCGGGTATCGATCGGGGATCGGTCCATCCTCCGCCTTGCGTCCTTCCGGACACCAGCCGCCGGCGGGGAATCCATTATCCAATGCCGCGTCCAGCGCGCCGCGGTCCACTCCAGTCTGGCCGCCGGACACAATTTTCAGCATGCTGCGCACTGCCGAGGATCCAGAAATCGCAGTCTGACCCCGCTTTCAGCCAAAACGTTGCCGGGGGCGCGTCAACCGGACCACTGCACCCCGTCCGGAAGAGAGCGCCTCTCCGCGATTGTTTACACGACTATGAAGTCCGAGGCAGCCAGGGCATCAGGATCCGTGTCAAGCACGGCAAACAATTCTGCCACGCCAGCGCCGTTGCCATCAGCGTCGTAGTACAGTTCGCCGGTACTCCTATCGTAAAGAATGTAGTCATCCGCGTCAGTGGCGACCGGACCGCTGGCAGCCGAGACGAAACTCCCCGTCGCAAGCGCACCCGGCGAAAGCATGCTGAAGGTGGCATCATCCAGTTCGATCGCGTCCTTCACAGCCGCGCCGGCGCCGGCGAAGCCCAGGATCGAATCAACGTTGTCTTCGCCCAGAGCTTCATTGAACACGAAGATATCGTTACCCGCGCCGCCGTTGAGAATGTCGCTGCCGGTACCGCCGTTCAGCGTGTCGCCGCCACTCTGCCCGAGCAAAGTATCGTTGCCATCGCCGCCAACCAGCAGGTCCGTGTTTGCACCGCCTTCGAGTGTGTCATCGCCCGCCCCTCCATAGAGCGCATCTTCGCCACTCTGGCCAAGCAGCGAATCATTGCCGTCGGCGCCCACCAATGTATCCGCGCCGGCACCACCTAGAAGTGCATCGTCACCATCACCACCGTTCAGCGTGTCATCGCCAGCCTGCCCCAGCAGGGAGTCGTTACCATCCCCGCCATACAGCATGTCGGCGCCTCCGCGTCCCAGCAGCGTGTCGCTGCCGTTCCCACCTGTCAGAACATTGCCATTGCCGTCTCCCGAGATTTCATCATCAAACGCCGTCCCAATGACGTTCTCGATATTGAGCAAGGTG
>JACPSH010000008.1:0-95000 GCA_016193395.1 Gammaproteobacteria bacterium | reverse complement strand
CTGCGTACGCCACTGAATTTTACGCGCATCAGTTCCGGGTTCAATCTCCAACGCAGGCATCCAATCCTGAGTCGCATCCGGGCACATCGGGGCGTCGATTATGCGGCGCCGATGGGTACGCCGATCAGGGCGACCGGGGACGGGGTCGTCACGTATGCGGGCAGAAAGGGGGGATACGGAAACACGCTGCTCCTTCGCCACGGATCCGCGTACGACACGCTGTACGGCCACATGTCGCGATTCGCCCGCGGGATGAAAAAGGGCGCCCGGGTGGCCCAGGGCGATGTGATCGGCTACGTCGGGATGACGGGCTTGGCGACGGGCCCGCATCTCCATTACGAATTCCAGGTCAACGGGACCCACCGTAACCCCCTCACCATCGCATTGCCCCGGGCCGAAGGCATTCCGGCCGATCAGATCGGAAAGTTCGAGGCCGCGACCGCACCGCTACTCGCACAGCTCGGTGAATCGTTGCAAGCGGCGGATGCAATGGTTGTACTCAGCGAGGACACGGCAAACATTCCAGCCGTGCCCTGAGCGCGGGTATCCGTGTTCTATCTGGGCCTGATGTCGGGGACGAGCATGGACGCCGTCGATGCTGCCCTGGTCCGGTTCCAGAACCATCACCTCGATCTCCGACAGTATCGGCAATTTCCCTTTCCGGCCCGTCTCGCGGACAGCCTGAAGGCCATTTCTCCCTCAACGCCGGTGATCGAGATTGCCCGCTGCGATCACGAGCTGGGTGATCTGTTCGCCGAGTGCGCCATTCAGCTCATGAATGCGGCGGGCATTCCCCAATCGGAGGTCGCCGCCATCGGATGCCATGGACAAACCGTCCTGCATTGTCCCCAACCGGAAGTACGCAACTCGCTGCAGCTGGGCGACCCCAGCCGCATTGCGTGGCGGACCGGCGTCAGGACCGTAGCCGATTTCCGCCGCATGGACATGGCCGCGGGCGGCCAGGGCGCGCCGCTCGCACCCGCCCTGCATGTCTGGTTGCTGGGCGGCGCCGGTCTCGACCGCGTAGTCCTGAACATCGGGGGCATTGCCAATGTCACGATCATTCCGAGCGGAAGTGATCGGGAGGTGACGGGATTCGACGTGGGCCCGGGCAATACATTGTTGGATCAATGGATCCGGCAGCACCGCCGCGAAGTTCACGATCGCGACGGGACTTGGGCCGCCGGTGGAAGATGCAACGGGGAAGTACTGGACAGCATGCTCGCGGATCCCTATTTCCCGCGGCAGCTCCCGAAGAGTACTGGCAAGGAATATTTCAATCTGGACTGGGTAGCGCGCCACGCGGCCCGGGCCGGGGTCGGCCCCGAACCTCGTGACATGCAGGCCACGCTCGCGGAACTCACCTGCCGCACCATCGCAGGCGCCATTTTCAATTACGCCCCGTCAACCAGTGAGGTCCTGGTCTGTGGCGGCGGCGTGCACAATGGTTACATGATGGGGCGGCTCCGTGCGCTGCTCGGGAAAGCGACCGTGGATTCAACGGCAAGGCACGGAGTCGATCCCGATGCCGTCGAAGCCGTCACTTTCGCATGGCTGGCGAAATGCAGGCTGGACGGCGTACCGGGCAATCTCCCGTCCGTGACGGGAGCGAGCCATCCGGTCATCCTCGGTGCGATTTATGAGCCGGGCAAAGTGAAACGTGAAAAGTGAAGCGTTAAAAGAAAAAGGGCGCGAATGCGCCCTTCTTTTCAACTTTGCACTTTAGACTTTACACTGAAAAGGACGAACCGCAGCCACAGGTTGTGGTGGCATTGGGGTTCCGGATCACAAACTGCGCGCCTTCCAGCCCTTCGGTGTAGTCGATCTCGGCGCCCATCAGGTACTGGATGCTCATGGGATCGATGAGCAGCCTGACGCCGTTACGCTCAATCACCGTATCGCCCTCGGTCAGGTTCTCGTCGAATGTGAATCCGTATTGGAACCCTGAACATCCGCCGCCACTGATGAATACCCGCAACATCAGTGCGTCATTCTTTTCCTCCTCGACGAGTTCGCGGACTTTCGCCGCTGCGGCCTCCGTGAAGAGCAGGGGATCGTCACTGTGCTGAACTGCTTCGTTCATCTGCTGCACCTTGTGCCGTTGCCGGCTTGAACACCATATTAAGTAAGTATAACCGGGGCGGAAATGAAAACCAAGCAAATTAGTCGGATATTAGTCGGGCACTTCCAGGGGATCCACGTGGCTGAGCGCGAGCGGGGCGCCTTCCGGTTGAGGGGTATGCACCAGCTTGCCATTGACCTCGGCACCGATGGCCATCTCGATCAGGCTGTAGTAGACATTCCCGGTCACGCGCGCCTTGGAAGAGAGTTCCACGTGTTCGCTGCTGTGCACGTCTCCGACTACGACGCCGTTCAGCCAGACGTAAGGCACGCTCACCTCGCCTTCAATGGTGCCGCTTTCGCTGAGCGAAAGCATCGACCGGCCGTCGTTCTCAGCGAACACATTGCCCTTGACCGTCCCCTCGATGAGCAAACCTTCGCTGAACCGGATATCGCCCATGATTTGCGTATGCTGACCGATGAGCGTGACGACCCGCGTCCGCGTCGCCTTGCGCTTGCGTGCGTTTCCCCACATAAACCTGCCTCCTAGTTGGCGGTTCTCGGCCAGTCGAATACTCGTTTAATATTAGACTCTTTTTCGTCTCTGCGCTGCAGCTCTACAAATACCCGCTGCGGCGAAAATCCGGCGGGAAACTCCAGATTACTCTCGAAACGTTTGAAATTTCTGAACTTGAACGCCAGTTCCACCGCCTCATCCAGGGTCACGTCCTTCAGATTCACGTAGCGCGTCGCGCCGTCCTGTATTCCCTCGAACGAAACATCCAACCTGCCTTCCGTGTCCGAGTCCGTGTTGCTGACGTTTGTCATGATAAGTTTCAGCCTGAACCCATTTTCCTGGGTCAGCGGCCTCACGAAAATTCCGTGTACATCCAGGCCGTTTCCCGCTCCGCTGGCCTCCATGACGCCCTGGTAAAACTGCAATTCGCCCTTTAGCCGGAAGATTTCCTCCTGCAAGTCCCGTATTTCGTTCTGAAGGATGACGGAAGTCTGGTTGTCGAGATTGGTGTCGCCTTGCAGCGCCAGGACGCGCTCGCGCAAGGAAGTGTTTTCCTTCTCCAGCTCCCGATTCGAGTTCCATAACTGCTTGCGCTCCTCGTTGGCGCCGAGCCGTCCAAAGATCAGCGACCAATGAATATTGTCCAGCAGGACCCACGTCACCATGGCACTGAACATGCTGAGCAGAATGACGGCCACGGCAAACTGAACCGGGCGATGCGGTTTGACGACCAGGCGTGTCATGAGTTCACCGTGTGGACGCCCGGACAAGGCCGGCCCGTCAGGGCGCCAGCGCTGCCGTCGAAAGTCCGCGATCCTCGGGAAGTCCGAACATCAGGTTCATATTCTGCACCGCCTGCCCGGCCCCGCCCTTGACCAGATTGTCGATGACTGAGAGCACGACCACCTGATCGGACAGTTGCGGCTGGTGGATCGCGATCCTGCACATGTTCGATCCCCGCACACTGCGTGTTTCCGGATGCGCGCCTGCCGGCATAATGTCGACAAACGGCTCGCCGGAATAAAAGTCGGCCAGCAATGCATGGGGGTCCACCTTCCTCTTCAGCCGGAAGTAGAGAGTGGCATGTATGCCGCGCACCATCGGCACGAGGTGCGGCACGAATGTCAATGCAACGGCGTGTCCCGCCGCTTCGTCAAGCAGTTGCCGTATTTCCGGCAAGTGCCTGTGCCCCGAAGCCGAATACGCCTTGAACGACTCACCGGCCTCGGAAAACAGCAATCCGATCTCGGCCTTTCGGCCCGCCCCGCTGACACCGGACTTCGCGTCCGCGATCACCCCGGACGCGTCGACGACGTCGGCCTTCAGAAACGGCAGCAGGCCGAGACTGATTGCGGTCGGATAGCATCCTGGATTGGCGACGAGTTCCGCCTTCCGGATCTGATCGCGGTTGCGTTCGGGCAGCCCATAGACGGCGCGCGCCAGCAACTCCGGGCACGCATGTTCCTGGCCGTGCCAGTTTTTCCAGGCAGTTGGGTCGCGCAGCCGGAAATCCGCCGAGAGATCGACGATCCGCACGCCGGCCTTGAGCAGCGCCGGCGCCTGGTGCATTGCCGTTCCATTTGGAGTCGCGAAAAAAACCAAATCGCATTTCGCCAGCGTGGCGGAATCGGGCGCGCAGTACTGGATCTGCGAATGTCCGCGCAACCAGGGGAACAATGCCGCGACCGGCTGTCCTTCCCCGCTGCGGGAGGTCACCACGGCAAGTTCGACATCCGCGTGTCCGACCAGCAGGCGCAGCAATTCCGCGCCCGTGTAGCCCGTCGCTCCAACTATGCCAATGCGCAGTCTGGCCATATCAGCGTCAATGATACGAAGTGCCGAACGGGAGGAAAAGCAATAAGGACCGCGGACTCTCCACCCTCTGCCCGGTTCCCTCGGCGCGCACCGGCAGCCGGACACAAGCTTTGCGCGTGCCGGACAAGCCATTAAGATGCGGGTATTGCACCCAAATCATCCAACGTGATCGCACCGTGAAACTGACCCCACGCAGCATGCTGCTATCCGGGCTTGCACTGCTGCTCGTCGCGGGCGGGTCCATCGTTCTGCTCGTGCCGCGAATTCAGCCCGGCCAGCTTCCCGACGTCGACGTCACCGTGATCCATGACCGCGCGATGTCGCTGTCCGGGCTGCGCGGACGCCCGTTGTTCGTGACCTTCTGGTCCACGACCTGCGTCGTCTGCATGCGGGAGCGGCCGCTGCTCGCGAAGCTGTACCGGGAATTGGGGCCGTCCCGACTGGAAATCATCGCGGTCGCCATGTCGTACGACGTTCCCACGCGCGTCGCCGACCTTAAAGAGCGGGAGGGGATCCCGTTTCCGGTCGTCCTGGACATCGATGCCCGTGTCGAACGGGCGTTCGGCGGCATCGTGGCTACGCCGACCTCGTTCCTGTTTGCCCCGGACGGCGCCCTCGTGTACCGGGAGACCGGCGCATCAGACATCGAAGAACTACGGCAGGCCATTCTCCAGCTGCTGGCCGGGACGTCCGGCGCGAACCACGGCAGCTGATCCCCCCATGCTCTGGACCAAGGCGCTGCACATTGTCTTCATGGTCACCTGGTTTGCCGGGCTATTCTATCTGCCGAGGCTGTTCGTGTACCACGCCATGACGGAGGACTCCGTCAGCATTGAGCGGTTCAAGGTCATGGAACGTAAGCTGTACTTCGGCATCATGACACCCGGCGCCGTGCTGACGGTGCTGTTCGGCCTCTGGTCCCTCCAACTGCAAGGGTGGCAAATCTATGAGGGTGTATGGTGGATGAAGATCAAACTAGTGCTGGTCGGGCTGCTGATCGTTTTTCACGTCTACTGCGGCATCCTGTTGAGGGACTTCCGCCAAGACGCCAACCGGCATGGACACGTCTGGTACCGCTGGTTCAACGAAATCCCCGTCGTATTCCTCATCGCGATCATCGTTCTCGCCGTCGTCAGGCCGGTCTGACGCGGCGTTCGGGGGGCTGCCCGCCCCGCGCGGACTGCGATTTCAGATTTCAACCATCTCAAAATCTTCCTTGCGGGCACCGCACTGGGGACAGGTCCAGTTGAGCGGCACGTCGCTCCACCGCGTACCCGGCGCAATGCCGTCCTCCGGCCAGCCCTCCTCTTCATCGTAGATGAAGCCGCAAATCACACACATGTATTTCTTCATGTCGTTCAGACCGGGCGTTCCGGAACGGGTCCGGATTTTCGCACCCGGATGCCGTGTGTAGAATACCCGCACATGGACAGGCCGGCCCGAACGACGTCGACCGTGCTGGCGATATCCGCCCATGATCCGACCGGCGCCGCCGGATTACAGGCAGACATCGAAACGATTAACAGTTGTGGGTGCCGGTGCGCCTCGCTGCTCACCGCCACCACGGCCCAGAACACCGCAGTCTTCGAGCAGATATACCCGCAACCGCTGGAACAGCTGCGCAGGCAGGCTGCCGTCCTGATGCAGGACATGACTTTCGATGCGTGCAAGATTGGCATGCTGGGCTCCGCGCCGACCGCCCTGTTCGTCGCGGATCTGCTCGAAGACGCCCGAAACATCCCCATCATCCTGGACCCCATTATGGCGACCGGTACCGGTGTGCGGACCGCGGACGATCAAACGGTCGATGCGTTGAAGACCCGCCTTCTCCCCCTGACCACCGTTGCCACGCCCAACTGCGGCGAGGCGCGGACGCTCTCCGGAACGGCGGACATTGAGCGCGCGGCAGATGTCCTGCTTCGCCTCGGCGCCCGCAACGTCCTGATCACCGGCGGGGACGAACCCACGCCCACCGTCGTCAATGTCCTGTTCCGGCAAGCGGCATCGCCGCTCCGCTACGAATTTGTACGCCTGCCACACCGCTATCACGGGTCGGGATGCACGCTTGCATCCGCCATCGCCGCATTCCTTGCGCGCGGCATGCCCGTGGAGGGCGCCGTTCCCCGCGCCCTCGAATACACATGGCGAACCCTGAAACAGGCGACCCGGCTGGGCGCCGGGCAATACCATCCGCGACGTGCCATTGCCCTGGACGCCGAATAGCGCGCGCACAATGGGAAAAGTGCTTCAGAAAGGCCTTTACGCAATCACGGATTGCGAACACTTGTCGCCGCCGGAACTGCTGGCCCGCACGATCCGGATCCTGGAAGCCGGGATCGTGGCGCTCCAATACCGGAACAAGGTGGACGGGCTCGCCGCGCGCAGGGAACAAGCCATTGAGCTTCAGCAAGCCGCCCGGCAATTTGCCACGCCTTTCATCGTGAACGACGACATCGATCTGGCGAAGGACATCGACGCCGACGGTGTGCATCTGGGCAGTAACGATTCCTCCTGCGCCGAGGCCAGGACGCGTCTTGGGTCAGAGGCGCTGATCGGCATATCCTGCTACGACAGCGTGGAGCTGGCGCTGGAGGCCAGGCGCGCCGGCGCGAGTTACGTTGCCTTCGGCGCCTTCTTTCCGACCGCGACCAAGAACCCGCGAACGACCGCCAGTCTCGATATCCTGCATCGCGCCCGCCGGGTCCTCGAATTACCGCTCGTGGCGATCGGCGGCATCCATCCGGAAAATGCGCCGGCACTCGTCGAGGCAGGCGCCGATGTACTGGCGGCCTGTAGTTCTCTTTACGCCGCCTCCGATCCCGCGCGTGTCGTCGCCGGGTTCAATACGTTGTTTGCACGCACATCCCCAGCCCTGGGCTGCGCCCAATGAACGACGAACTGTTTGCCGAGGCGCGCCGCTGCATTGCCGGTGGAGTCAATTCGCCCGTGCGCGCGTTCAAGGCGGTTGGCGGCACGCCGATATTCTTCGCCCGCGGGAGCGGTCCCTACCTGTACGACTGCGAAGGCCGCGATTACGTGGATTATGTCGGCTCCTGGGGACCAATGATCCTCGGACATGCCGATCCCTCGGTCGTTGCCGCGGTCAAAGCGGCGGCGGAAAAGGGACTGAGCTTCGGCGCGCCTACCGTGCTGGAAACCGCGCTGGCGGCGACCATTTGCAGGCTCATGCCGTCGATGGAAAAAGTGCGGCTGGTCAGTTCCGGCACAGAGGCCGCGATGAGCGCAATCCGTCTGGCGCGCGCATTCACGGGACGGGAAAAGATCGTGAAGTTCGAAGGCTGCTACCACGGCCACGCCGATTCGCTGCTGGTCAAAGCCGGCTCGGGGGCATTGACGTTCGGCGTGCCGACATCGCCTGGCGTGCCGCAGGATCTCGCCCGCCTGACGCTCACGCTGAACTTCAACGATCCCGGGCAGGCGCGTGGAATCTTCGCCAGGGCAGGCGCCGAGATCGCCGCGGTCATCGTGGAGCCGGTGGCCGGCAACATGAACTGCGTGCCGCCCGTGCCCGGCTTTCTGCAGACACTGCGCGCGCTTTGCGACGAGTACGACGCCCTGTTGATCCTGGATGAAGTCATGACCGGGTTTCGTGTCGCCCTCGGCGGTGCCCAATCGCTCTACGGCGTCAAACCCGACCTGACTCTGCTCGGCAAAGTCATCGGCGGCGGGTTGCCGGTCGGCGCGTTTGGCGGCCGCGCCGAAATCATGGATCGCCTGGCGCCCGATGGGCCCGTCTATCAGGCGGGTACGCTGTCGGGTAATCCGGTGGCCATGGCGGCCGGCCTGGCGACGCTCGAAGCCGTTTCAGAACCCGGCTTCTTCGCCGCGATCGAAGCGAAGACGGCCGGTCTCATGGACGATCTTGCGGACTGCGCCCGCAGCGCCCGGATCCCGTTTCACACGGTCCATGCCGGCGGAATGTTCGGCTTTTTCTTCACGGAAGAACCCGCCATCACCCGTTTGGAACAGGTCATGGCCTGCGACGTGGCGCGATTCAAGCTGTTCTTCCATCTCATGCTGGAACAGGGCATCTACCTCGCACCGTCCGCATTCGAGGCAGGCTTCATGTCGATTGCGCACGGCCCGCCGGAACTCGAAAGGACAGTCAGCGCCGCACGGACGGCGTTCCGCCGGCTCACTCAGTAATACTGCACGCTGCCGGAGATTGTCACTGTGATCTGGCCAGTGCCGGCCTCGACGATGGGCGCGTTGCCGGCGCTGTACGCCGCGACCATTGCGCGTTCCATATTCTCGCGCGCACCGGCCCCGTGCTTGACAGCGTGGTTGATGCGGCGCAGCATGTCCGGCACGGTATTGCAACTCCCTCCCAAATCGTTAAAAATACATTAGAAATTAGCACGATAGCTTGATTGTTCACGTCCAGGGGGATCAGGTCGGCGGTTCCGGCCGGAACGCAATGAAGAACAAACGCCGGAACAGGCATCCAATAACAAGATGAAAGCAAGCGATACAGTTCTTCAGCCGGAACTGCGGCTCCAGGAACTGCTGGGGAGCACCGAGCTCGAGACCCTTGAGGTCCGTGCACCCGCCGCCCACGGCGATCGAATTTCCCCGACACTCGCGACCTCCCGCGCCGAACTGATCCAGCGCCAGTATGCCGACGGATTCTGGCGATTCGATCTCGAGGCCGATACGACCATCCCCGCGGAGTACATGCTTCTCCAGCATTTCATGGGTACCGTCGATGCCGGTCGTGAGTCGCGGCTGGCGCAATACATCAGGCGCCGCCAGCTCCCCGATGGGAGTTGGGCGCTGTATGAAGGCGGACCGGGGAACATCAGCGCGACGGTCAAGGCCTACTTCGCGCTGAAACTGGCCGAAGAGGATCCGGCGACGCCGCTCATGAAGAGCGCCCGCAACTGGGTGCTCACCCATGGCGGAGCTGAGCGATCCAATGTATTCACGCGTATCACGCTCGCCATTTTCGGACAGGTCCCCTGGCGCACGGTGCCGGCAATGCCGACCGAGATCATCTGGCTGCCGCGCTGGTTCTTCTTCAACCTTAACCGGGTGTCCTACTGGTCGCGCTGCGTGATCGTGCCGCTCCTGATCCTGTTCGCGAGGCGTCCGGTGCTGGCTCTTCATCCGCAGCAGGGCATCAGCGAACTGTTCGTGACGCCGCCGGAAACGCTGGTCCACATCGACCGCCTGGTTCCCGGCATCCGGCTCAAGAACGCGTTCATCGTGCTTGATCGCGCCATCAAGAAATTGCAGCCGCTCATCCCGCACTGGGTTCGCCTGCGTTCCGTCCGCCGTTGCGAGGAATGGATGCGCGAGCACATGCGCGGCGAAGGCGGTATTGGCGGCATCTATCCGGCAATGGCCAATGCCGTCATGGCGCTTCGCGAATTGGGATATGACGAATCCGATCCGGACATGGCACGCGGCATCAAGGCCATCGATAACCTGGTTCTGGACGAGGGCAGTGAAAGCTTTGTCCAGCCGTGTCTATCCCCGATCTGGGATACCTGCCTCAGCATCAGTGCCCTGACCGAGTCGGGCGTGCCGCATGACCATCCCGCAACCGAAGCCGCTGTCCGCTGGCTGTTTGAAAAACAGGTATTCACCAGCGGCGATTGGGAGGTCAATGCCCCGGGACTCGAGGGCGGCGGCTGGGCATTCCAGTTCGAGAACGCCCTGTATCCCGACGTGGATGACACCAGCATGGTTGTCATGGCCCTGTTGCGTGCCCGCGCACACCTCGATCCGAAATGGCATGCGAATATCGCCCGGGCGGTGAACTGGGTGCTCGGCATGCAGAATTCCAACGGCGGCTGGGGCGCATTCGACATCGACAACAGCCACGAATACCTGAATAACATCCCGTTCGCCGATCACGGCGCACTGGTGGATCCGAGCACGGCCGATCTCACCGGACGCTGCATCGAAATGCTGGCCATGCTCGGCTACGACCGCGCGTTCCCTCCCATCGCCCGCGCCCTCGAGTTCCTGCGGCGCGACCAGCGCGACTTCGGCGGCTGGTACGGGCGCTGGGGCGTGAATTACGTGTACGGCACCTGGGCCGTGCTGGTCGGTCTCGATGCCCTCGGCGAGGATCCGCACCAGCCCTACATCCGCCGGGCGGTCGAATGGCTGAAGAGCATTCAGAACAGTGACGGCGGCTGGGGTGAGTCGTGCAACACATACGACGATCCGGCGCTGCACGGGCGCGGGGAAAGTACGCCCTCGCAAACTGCCTGGGCGCTGCTCGGGCTGATGGCGGGGGGCGAAGTGCATTCCGAAACCGTGGAACGCGGGATCCATTTCCTGATCCGGAACTTCGAGGGGCTGAACGGCTGGAAGGAAACCGCTTACACGGGAACCGGGTTCCCACGGGTGTTTTACCTGCGGTATCACGGGTACAGTCACTATTTCCCGGTCTGGGCGCTGGGCGTGTACGGGCGCTTGAAGCTGGGGTTGCCGACCTGCCAGGACGAGATCCGCGCCGGAGGATTCATCGATCTCGGCCGGCTGCCTGCACTGATTCAGTCCCGCATCCACTGAATACCGCGGTGAACTGACCCACCTTGCCATCGCCCGAGTCCATTCCCCACTATCCCGGCGCGAGTCAGGGTCCGGGTTGCGCCAGACAGGCGCGTAATGGCTGAAGTCGCAGTCAAATCGCTACCCAATCGAGGGCCTGAATCCGGCTCGGGCGCGGGCCGCGAGCGCATGCCCGACCGCACGATTCGCGTCATCAACGGCGAGGAGCGGATCTACTACGAAGGCTACTGGATCCGCCACTACGACGTCCCCGATACCCTTGCCTACAAGAAAGATCTAATCGACGCACTGACACGGCGCGTGTTCCATCACGCCGAACCCGGCATCAATACGCCGGGCGAGCGCCTGGACGAAGTCCGCACGGCTTATGACGAGGAAGATGATCCCGCGAAGCGGCGCGTATTGTCCGCGATGCTCGCGGGCGCTCTGTTGAACCGCGGTTCGGACATCCTGACCCGGCTGGTGGAACTGGAACAGATTGGCGTCACAGTCAACCCCGACAACGAATTGCTCAAGGAGTGCGGCCGCTGTTTCATGGGCGCGCTGGAATACGGCAGGTCAATCCGCCCGGTCACGGGGAAAGAGGTGCTGGACGAACTGTGGGGCGAGCCGTTCAAGGCCTTTACGATGAATGTCGAACAGTTCCTGGAGACGCGCTACATCAAGATCGCGCTGACCATGAAGGAGATCGATGCGATCCGCGACAAGCTGATCGGCATCTTCGACGGGCTGGCGATATTCGCGCCGCATATTCCGATGATCCGCGAGCTGGCCGATAGTGCCAAAGAAGCGAGCGAAACCATGCGTAGCGATCTCGAGATCATCGACGTGTGGCCGCGTTTCGTCGCGGCCAGGGATCGTCTGGAGATGGCCAACCCGGAAGTGGCCGAAAACGCCGACCGCCGCGAGCACACGCTCGCGCGCCGGGGTTTCCAACTGATTCAGGACGGCGGGGAAGTGATGATCCACCTGGCCAGCCTGCGCGTGCCGATGCCGAGAACCACACAGGAATTCCTGGAACGCTGCGACAGTTTCAGCGAACGCTTCAAGACCCGCTCCGTTCACGGGTAATTTCGCGCAGCAGCCTGTCCCCGTCCTCCTCCCCGTGACGGAAACGAGCGCGAATCCATGAGCGGTTACACGGCCCCACTCGCCGACATGCGCTTCGCCCTGGCAGAGCTCGGCGGGCTGCCGCAGCTCAATCTTCTGCCCGGACTGCGGGACGCCACCCCCGACGTCGTCGATGCGGTGCTCGAAGAGGCCGCCCGGCTTGCTGGTGAAGTGCTGGCGCCGCTCAACCGGCCGGGCGACACCGCCGGCAGCGCCGTCCGGGACGGCCAGGTCGCTTCACCGCCGGGATTCGCGGACGCCTACCGCTCGTTCTGGCAGGCAGGCTGGCCGGCCCTGCCGTTTCCGCCGGAACGCGGCGGCCAGGGATTGCCGGAACTGGTCGCCACCGCGGTCAACGAAATCTGGCAGGCCGCCAACATGAGCTTCGCGCTCTGTCCGATGCTGACTGAGGGCGCGGTCGTCACGCTGGAACAACACGCGGCGAAGGAGCTTCAGGAACGCTACCTGCCGATGCTCATTTCCGGGGAATGGACGGCCACCATGAACCTGACGGAGCCGCAGGCCGGCTCCGATCTCGGAGCGGTGAAGATGCGCGCCGAGCCGCGCTCGGACCATTTTCTGCTCAGCGGGCAGAAGATTTTCATCACCTGGGGCGACCAGGATTTCACGGACAACATCGTCCACCTGGTCCTAGCCCGCCTACCGGACGCGCCGCCCGGTTCCAGGGGGCTGTCGCTGTTCCTGGTGCCGAAATTCCTCGTGCGCGAAGACGGCTCGCTCGGCGAGCGGAACGACGTCCATCCTGTATCGATCGAGCACAAGATGGGGATCCACGCGAGCCCTACCTGTGTCATGAGTTACGGGGACCACGGCGGGGCGATCGGCTATCTCATCGGCAAGCCACACGACGGCCTTTCCTGCATGTTCACCATGATGAACCATGCCCGCCTGGCCGTGGGCGTGCAGGGATTGAGCATCAGCGAGCGTGCCTACCAGCAGGCGCGCGGGTACGCCCGGGAAAGGGTCCAGGGCCAGGCGGCGGGATTCAAGGGATCGGTGACTATCGTCCATCACCCCGACATCCGGCGCATGTTGATGATCATGAAGGCGGGGGTCGAGGCCATGCGCGGCCTCTGCTATACGACCGCGGCATCGCTCGATTACCTGCGGCACGCCGCGGACGATGGTCTGAGGCGCAGGCATGAACAGCGCTTTGCCCTGTTGACGCCGATCGTCAAGGGCTGGTGCACGGAACTCTCCCAGGAGATCACCTCGCTGGGCCTGCAGGTGCACGGCGGCATGGGTTACGTGGAGGAAACCGGCGCGGCGCAGCACTTTCGCGACGCGCGTATCACGACGATCTACGAAGGCACGACCGGCATACAGGCTGGGGACCTTGTCGGCCGCAAACTGATCCGCGACGGCGGCCGGGTTATGGGGATCCTGATTGCGGAGATGAAGCAAGCGGCCGACGCTCTTCTGGAGACCCGCGATGCCGCGCTCGCCGCGGTGGCGAAACGCCTGGCCGCAGGCGTAGTGGCACTGGAACGGGCAACCCGCTGGCTGCTCGATCATCACGCCGCGGATGCGAGCATCCCCGGGGCGGCCTCGGTCGATTACCTGATGCTCGCGGGCACCGTTTGCGGCGCCTGGCAGATGGCCCGGGCCTCGCTGGCGGTCATGCAGGACGGGTACGACGCGAGGCTCCGGCAGGCGAAACTCGTGACCGCGCGCTTCTACATGGAGCACCTGCTGCCCCGGTCGCAGGCGTACTTTGAGTCGATCCAGGCGGGGCACGAATCGATAATGGCGCTGGGCGAAGACCAGTTCTAATCGTAGAGATCCCTAAAGCGGCCGGTGGAACTGTATCGCGCCAGCGTGTGCGCATGGCCTAGCCCTTTCCGGGGATGCATTAACCGGACCCTCGATGATTCCACTACCTCGGCAAGGGTAGACTATACTTTTCCGGATTGCTGCGGGCTCTTCCTGCTGTCCCCAGCGAACAACTATTTGAGTGTGGCGCCCGCCCACGACTCAATGGAGGAACAGTCATGAAAGCGCTCACAGTCGCCTTATCAGCTCTACTCGCGCTCCTCGCAGCGGCGCAAGTGGGGGCCATAACTCTGTATACTTACCCCCTCATTGTCTTGGAAGCGACTAAGAACGTGAGCTGCGCGGTTCTCAACACCAGTAGTTCCTCGAAGACCTACCGAATACAGATGTTTAGAGGCGACGGACAAAAGGTTGGAGATACCAATGTGGTGTCTCTAGGTGCCCGCCAAAGCGATTCGGTTACTTTACAAGTTGCATCTACCGCTGCCTTCTGCAAATTCATTCTGGAGGGCACGACAGCGGCTCCCTGGCGGGCGAGCATCTGTGCGTCGGAGGACAATACCAACAAGCTGTACGCCTGCCTCCCGGCGAACTGAGAGACGTCCCTTCCTGATCTCAGGCCACTCGCGCACGGAGATCCATCGCTGTTTCGGATCGCCGTAGGGACTGGAAGCGGAACGGCTGCTGAAGACTCGGGCTTCATCGTCGAACTCTGAAATCCTCAGGGAAGAGGATTTCAGGGGCCATGTGCACTCGCGTCTATGGCGCGGCTGAACCGGCCCGGTTGCGGGCAAGGTCCGCGATCTCCTCCAGAAGATCCCGCCGCAACGGGGCGACATCCACCAAACCCTGGCTCCGCAACCGGCGTACTTCCGCCGCTGAGTAGGGAACGAAATCCTGCGGGAGCTGCTCACGGCTGAAATTCAGCAGCAGCCAGTTCATCAGGCCGGCGAGTTGTTCGTCGCCCAGCGTCGAGTTCGCCACCCCGGGGACGCGGATGAGGTATTCCCGGCCGCCCGGCACGCGCAGAAAGTTGCCCACGGAATCCTTCAGGTTCGGGACGCGGCCCTCAGCGCCGGCACCGTCCGGCTGGTGGCAACCCTGGCAGTGGAGCATGTAGTCCTGCCGCGCCGCGTCGATTGCTCCCGGCTCTGCGTCCGCGCGGAAGGCGATGAACGGGAAAAGAAGTACCGCAATGAGCCGCGCGCGCAATCAGGTCCTGCCGGCGGCTGTTCCGAGAATCACCGTCACCGTGCAATGGTAGGCGAGAGACTTCGCGCCCACGCACCAGTTGAGGTCGTTGGCCCGCTGCGGAGCGTAGAGCGGCCGATCGCCCTCGTTGCGGTTGCAGAAACAGGCTCCGCAGGAAGTTTTGCCGCAACAATCGTTGTAGGAAATGATGTAGTCCCTGCCGTCCGCTGGATTCCTGCAGGTGCCGATCCAGGTAGTCGGGGACATTTCCGTACCGGGCGGGCAGGAAGTGGTCGTGCCGCCGCAGCAGGCGCACAGGTAACCGTCGACAGCGCAGTTGCGCCAGTAGCCGCACTGAGTCGGATCGCCCGGATCTTCCTTCGGACGCGCCGTTTCCGCGGCCGCGGCGCGCGCGACCGGCAACAACGGAAGCATGGCGCCGCCGACCAGGGCCGAACCGATCGCGGCAATGAAGCTACGCCGGGACGTGCGCTGCGCGAGGGTTCGCGCCATCCGCTCGCACCAACGATCAACGATAATGGGGACAGATTTATTTTTCCAGGTAGGCAAAGCGCTCACCCGTGGACCGAAAGGTTCCGGAAAATAAATCTGTCCCCATTTTCAGCGCACCGCGTGGAGGAGCAGCGGCTCGTCCTGCCCGAAGTCCGACAGCGTGCGCAGGAACCCGCCGTCCCGTGCGCGGTAAACGTCCACGTTCATCGAGACGTTGACGACCAGCAGCAGCGGATCCGGATCGCGCGTAAGCTCGATGCTGAGACCCGGCTCCCGGAGCGTCACTCTCTGCAGGAGCGAACGCCCCCTCGCATCGAACACCCAGATCTCGCGTCCCGGCTCCTTGTGGCTGCCCTCTTTCCCTTCCGGGTGCATCAACACGTACAACCGGCCTGCCGCGTCCGCGCCGGTCAGGTGGATGCCGCCGGGCCGCCAATGTTCGGCAGGGTCCGATCCGGCGATCAGACTCCATTTCTTCCCCAGCCGCGCCTGCTCCGTCCCGAGATTGATTTCCTGCACATTTCCCGCGAAGGTCGGGAAATAGGCAATGCCGCCGATGAGTGCCGGCTTCTCGAACAGGGCATCCGCGTCTATGTCGAAGAACGGCTCGATCACGTGCCGCCCGGTGACCTGTCCCCGCTCATCGATCCGGAAGCTGATCAGCGAACCATTGCCGCACAGGGAGCTGAACCCGTTCTTCCCGGCGGGATACACCATCGCGCAGCCGGGCAGCGGGACTTCGTTGATTACCTTGCGCTGACCGACGTCGATCACGGTCACGGACGTGGCCGGCGTGAAATTGTAAACCAGGAGCTGTTTCCCGCCGTCGATCAGTGCCACGGCATATCTGCTGGGCAGGGTATTCACGCGCTTCGCGCCGGGCAGGACGATCTCGCCCAGCGGTGCGAGCGTGGACTTGTCGTACACCGTGACCACGTCGGTGCGCTTGCCGCGCCCGGTCCGCTCGTAGAAGGTTTCCGCGACGTACAGCTCGCGGCGTTGGCCCGACTCGACGAACGCAGGGCCAAACGCGGCATTGACCATGCCCTTGAATTGCGCGCCCACATGCGCCCCGTCCGCATCGAGCAGGAACATCCTGCCGTCGGTGTAGTGACCGAAGGCCATGTCGTGCGCCCAGAACCAGTGCGGCGGATATGGGACGGGGAGCGTCTCCACCCGGTCAAGCGACTCGGCGGGCAGTTCCGCCGGGACGCCCTGTGCCGCGCAGAGCAGCAGCAGAGCCGCTGCAATCCTGCCGGCCGCGCCCCGCACTGCGCCTGGACTCATTACAGCAACTGCTCTTCGATCTGGACGACGGGTTGAAGGTTCGTGTAGTTGGGGACATCGGCCATGATCTGCTCCGCGACCGGGCCAAACGCGGCGCCGAACGCGTCTACGCTGTCGAAGTACAGGCTGGCGACCGCGACGTAGGTTTCCGGCGCCCCGCCAGGCTCGCCGGCGCCTTTATAGACCTCCACCCTCTTCATGGCCGAGCCGACGAGCTTCTTCGCCAGCGGGATGTGGGTCTTGAGGTAATAATCGAAATCGAACCTGCCGCCTTCCTGTTTTGGATACATCACGCTGACCCGGACCATGTCTTCCTCCTCAGATAAGCGTTCGCGCCGGTAGTCGGGAGGTGGAACCGGCTTCCGCCAATACACTATATCCCAATCGCGGCACCGACCCTCCGTGGCGCGTCGCCGGCGTCGGGCTGAAGCCGGGAATTTGTGGCCTCCCTCGCCCGGTCTGATCCTCCCGTTCAGAACTCGCCGCGTTTGATCCGCGCGAATACCTCGCGGCCCTCGTCGTCCAGCATGATGGTCTCGAGGAATACACCGATGGTGTCCTGCGTATCGAAATAGGCGAACCGGGAGCCGCCGATCCGGCCACCCTGCACGACCGGGTAACCGTGCGCGGCAAAATCGCACACCGCCTTCGCATGGTCCGGCACGATGAAACCGAGATGATGGACACCCTCGCTCCTGCGATCGAGGAATTCCCGGTAGATACTCTTCCCGGTCAGGTGCTGGATCAGCTCTATGGCCGTCTCGCCCGCGTAGGCCATCGACAGATGATAATGGAACTCGCCGCGCCCGCCGCGGTATTCCGGCTCGCCCACCTGGATATCATTGAAGCGGCAGAAGCGCGGGATCCCGAGCTTGCCAGAAAAGAATCGTTCCGCCGCGGCGATGTCGCGCACTACGAAGGCCACCTGCTGGTAGCCGGCGGCGATGTACCCGTATGGCGATGTCATGTCCCCTCCCCTGTGTTACGCCAGCGACCACGCCCGGTAGAACAACTGGAACGCGAACGCGGTCATGATGATCTTGAACACGATGCGGAATTTCTCTTCCGGCATGCGCTGCACGATGTGCATGCCCACTCGCGCGCCGGCGACGCCGGCCAGGATGGCAACGGCAATCAACTGGAGGTGCGGCCGGAAGTCGAATCCAAATGCGGCGTAACCCACCAGTTTGAAGACATTCATGGCCAACAGGGACACGGCCAATGTCGCGATAACCTGCATCTTGTCGAGCGTAGTGCGCATCATCAGCGGCTGCATGAGTCCGCCGAAGGAGAATAGGGCCGACAGGAACGAGTGGCCTATGCCGACGAAGAAGAACGGGTGCCTGATGCGCGGCCGCCAGGTCAGGGCCGGAACCCACAGCGCCGCCAGCATGAACAGGCCCACGACGATCGCAACGAGGACTTCGGGCAGATCGACGTAAATCCTTGCGCCCACCGGCGCGCCGATCATGCTGCCGAACACGAACGGCACCACGATCGGCCAGTAAATGTGTTTCCGGAAAAATATCGTTCGGCCGATGGAAGTGCCCAACATCAACACGCTGTGCATGGGCACGACTGCCGCGATGGGGAAAAAAACCGCGACCACGGCCAGCATCAGAAAACCGCCGCCGACGGCGAAGGCGCCGCTGATCGCGGACGCCACGAAGCTACTGACCACGATGAGCCAGAAGATGGGATCAGTCGGATTCATGCCGAATGGAGTGAACACAGTAGACGGCAGACAGAATACACGGAAAGGCAGCGCGCCTTTTCCCTGACCCCTGTCTACTTGCTACCGCCTGCCGTTATTTCCTCTGCGGCTGCTCGTGGCTCAAGCATCGCTGCCCGCTATTATATTCCGCAAAGGGTCACCACCGGCATGTGAACTCCCCGGGTACCCTGTGCTATTGTCGCGCCGCGACTGCCGGATCCCTCCGGCCCGGCGAGGAAGTAAAGGTGCGATTCATCAGCTTCGAAAGTCCCAGCGGACCCGGCTGGGGCGCGTGTCGGGACCAAGGCATCGTCGACTTGAGTTTGCTCGCTCCCAGCCTGCGCAAGGCCCTGGCTGCGGGCGTGCTGCCCGCATCGCCGGTTGCATTACCCGCCGGAACCAGGACCTGGAAGACCGGCGAAGTGAAACTCCTGACGCCGCTGCCGGACGCGACGCGTTTCTTCTGCATCGGGCTCAATTACGCGGCGCACCGCGAGGAGGCCGACCGGCGACCGACCGCGCAGCCGGTCGTCTTCGTCCGTTACGCTGCGTCGCTGGTGGGCGATCGACAGCCGCTGCTGGCGCCGCCGGAAAGCGAAACTTACGACTTCGAGGGCGAGCTTGCGGTCATTATCGGCCGCCCCGGCCGGCGAATTGCCGAGGCCGATGCCCTGGAACACGTCGGTGGTTACGCTTGCTTCATGGACGGTTCGATCCGCGAATTCCAGATGCAAACCAGTCAGTACACGCCGGGTAAGAACTTCGACCGCAGTGGGGCCTTCGGACCCTGCCTGGTCACCGCGGACGAAATCGGCGATCCGAACGCCGGGTTGCGGCTCCAGACACGCCTCAATGGCGAACGTGTGCAGGACGCGACGACCGATCTGATGCTCTTTCCCGTACCGAGCCTGATTGCCTACATATCCACGTTCACAGTGCTGCAGCCAGGCGATGTGATCGCGACAGGCACGCCTGGCGGCGTCGGCTTCGCCCGCAAGCCGCCGCTTTACATGCGCCCCGGAGATCGCATCGAGGTGGAGATCGAGCGGGTCGGCCTGCTCGCGAACCCGGTTCAGGCGGATGCCGGCTGACAGCCGGCGCCCGATCCCCGCATTGAGTTCTCCCGCGGAGACGATCCCCCGGCTCTCGCCGCCGCCGGTTCGGATGCTGGCCGTGCTCGTGCTCGTGATCACGCTCGGGCCGCTGTGCATCGAGATGTTCATCCCCACCATGCCCGATCTCGCGCGGGAATTCCGCGCACAGGGCGGCCTCGTGCCACTGACGCTCAGCGTCTACATGTTCGGCTTCGCCATATCACACCTCGTCTACGGCGCGGCGGCGGACCATTTCGGACGCAGGCCGGTATTCTCCGCCGGTCTCCTCATCTTCCTGGCGAGCACCGTCGGCTGTGCGCTCGCCTCGTCGCTGCCGATGCTGACCGGATTCCGCATGCTGCAGGCCTTCGGCGCGAGCTCCGCGCTCATCATTCCGCGCGCGATCGTGCGCGACCTGTACGGCCCCGTGGAGTCGGCGCGCATCCAGTCGCACATGTCGACAGCGATGGCGATCGCGCCGATCATCGCGCCCGTCGCTGGCGGCTACATCGTTGAGTAGTACTCCTGGCACGCCGTGTTCTGGGTCATCGCCGCGTATGGAACAATCGCGGCCGTCGGTTTCCGGCTGTTCGTGCCGGAGTCCGTCCCAAGGCGCGGCGAGTCCGGCTTCAGCATGCAAACCCTCCTGCGCAACAAGGCGGAGCTGCTGTCGGATCGGCGGTTCCTCGGCTACCTGCTCTGCATGCTGTTCATCGCCTGCGGCCTGTTCGCCTTCGTGTCGCTGTCCCCGTTCCTGCTGATGGAGCACATGGGCGTTCGCAAGGATCATTTCGGCTATCTGTACGGCCTGGCGATCACGGGCTTCATCGTGGGCACAATTCTGAGCGGCCGGCTGCACGGGCGCGTCCCCGGCCGGCGTCTCGTCGGCATCGGCCTCGCGATTATCGGGGCGCACGTCATGTTCGCGCTGGCGGCGGCCGGAGTAATGCGACCCGCCGCGCTGATCGCGCCGCATTTCGTCTACCTGATCGGGATGGGCCTGCTGATGCCGCAGAGCGTCGTCGCGGCGCTCGGGCCGGTGCCGCACATCGCCGCCACCGCCACGGCGCTGATGGGATTCCTTCAGGTGACCTGCTCGGCCACGCTCGTGACCCTGCTCGGCTTCTTCCAGGAGGGCGGACAGGTGCTGGTCGCCTTCACGATGTGCGTAGTCTCGCTCGGCGCGCTGCTGGCCTACTCCGCGCTGGTGCTTGGTCCGCGTCCGCCGCCCCGCGGTTCCGCACCGCCGCCCACCGTGGGTTCGGTCCCGTGACCCCGGGCATGCGGGCGGGATTGCGGTAGCCTTCCGGATCGGCCCGCCTTCCCGCCACGTGTTCCCGCTGCCGCGCATGTCCGGCTGGTCCGGATTTGTTGCCTGCCGGCGGCGTTCCTGTGCAATAGTAAGAGGAGTGACGGATACCTCGACGAGCGCATGACGGGCATCTCGACGATCAACGTTCCCGCCGAGCGGGAGGATTTGCGGGCGCTGGCCGAGGCCTTCGACCCGACCCGCCCGACTGAAGCTTTCTACGAGGATCCCTATCCGACCTACCGGGCCCTGCACCGCTTCGATCCCGTGCACGCGTGTCCGGACGGCAGCTATTTTCTGGCGCGGCATGCCGACCTGCACCGCGTCTATCGCGACCCCAGGACCTTCAGTTCCGACAAGCAGAAGCAGTTCCGTCCCAAGTTCGGTGATGGCCCGTTGTACGAGCACCACACCACGAGTTTGGTCTTCAACGACCCTCCGCTGCATACGCACGTGCGCAAAGCCATCGGCGACGCCCTTTCGCAGAAGACGCTCGTGGCCATGGAACCGCCGCTGCGGGCGCTGGTGCAACGGCTGCTCGACGGGCTGGAGAAGAAGCCGGAATTCGATTTCATGGACGACTTCGCGAGCATCATCCCGGTCGAGGTGATCGGCAACCTGCTGCGCATTCCCCGGGAGGATCGCGGGAGGCTGCGGCGCTGGGCGGCGGCGATCCTCGGGGCGCTGGAGTTCAACCTGCCGAAGGAGAAGCTGGAGCTGGGCAACCAGTGCGTCCGTGAATTCGTCGATTATCTGCGGGACTTCGTCGCGGATCGCCGGGGCAATCTCAGCGACGACGACGATGACATTCTCAGCCGGCTGATCCGCTGGGAATCGGAAGGATTACGGCTCTCGGACGCCCAGCTGTATCACCAGTGCATCTTCCTGCTGAACGCCGGACACGAAACCACGACCAATCTCATCGGCAACGGCATGCATGCGCTGCTCGCGCATCCGGAGGAGGCCGAGCGGCTGCGCCGCGATCCGTCGCTGATCCGTTCGGCAGTCGAGGAGGTCCTGCGCTTCGAGAGCCCGGTGCAGCTCGGCAACCGGCTGACGACCTGCGGAGTCGAATTCGGCGGGCTCCGAATTCCCGCGGGGACCACGCTGACGCTGGGGATCGGCGCCGCGAACCGCGATCCCGCGGCCTACCCGGACCCGGATCGGCTCGACATCTCCCGCAACCCGCGCGACCACCTCGCCTTCGGCGGCGGGATCCACACCTGCGTCGGGCTCAACGTCGCGCGCCTCGAGGCGCGCATCGCGATCCCGGCCGTCCTCGACAGATTTCCGGAAATGCGCCTCAACGGAGTTCCGAGACGGGACCACCGCGCCCGCTTTAGGGGCTTTGCCAGCCTGCCCATGGCCATCCGCTGAGCCGTGCTGTCGCGCCCTGCCGCTTCAGGAGTCAGGGACGAGAAGGCCGCCGGCGTGCCGGTCCAGACGTTCCACTAGCCGGCTGAACTGCCCGAATTCCTCCTCGCTCAGAACCTCGACGAGTAGCGCCTCGTACTCGTGCGCCAGCGGAATGATTTGCGTGTAGATTCCCCGTCCGGCGCGCGACAGGCGGAGGATGGACCGGCGGCGATCGCGCTCGGAGAACTCGCGCTGGAGATATCCCTTCCGCAGCAGGCGCGAGACTGCGCGGCTGACTGTCACCTTGTCCATCTCGGTGCGCGCACAGACCTGATCCGCCGACAGCCCGGGCTCCTGGCCGAGCACCGCGGTCACGCGCCATTCCGGGATCGTCAGGCCGAAACGCTTCGAGTATCTGGCGGAAAACGCGCGGCTCACCTTGTTCGTCAGCACCGAAAGACGATAGGGAAGGAACTCCCTGAGCCTGAGTGGCTCCAGCATCCCGGAATCCGTCGCGACGTCCCTCCGGTTCCGGGCGCGCTGCCGCGGCGCCTCCGTATCAGGGCTTTCCATCGAAATGCCTCCTGAGACCCTTCCAGCAGTCGACGTAGTTGCGCTGGCGCTGCGGGCACTCCAGCGCGAAACGCGTAGGCTGGATCACGTAGCGCGATTCGAACATGAAGGCCATCGTGTCCTCGTACCTGACCGGCTTGAGGGAGGCGTTGCTCGCCGCCTCAAAGGCCTCGCCGTCCGGCCCGTGCGCGGACATGCAGTTGTGAAGGCTCGCGCCGCCTGGGACGAATCCTTCCGGCTTGGCGTCGTAGACGCCCCGGACGAGCCCCATGAACTCGCTCATCACGTTGCGGTGATACCAGGGCGGGCGGAACGTTCCCTCCGCCACCATCCAGCGCGGCGGAAAGATCACGAAATCCACGTTGGCCGTGCCGGGCGTGTCCGATGCCGAGGTCAGCACCGTGAAGATCGACGGATCCGGGTGGTCGTAGCTCACGGTGCCCATGACGTTGAAGCGCGAGAGATCGTACTTGTACGGCACGGAATTGCCCGTCCACGCGACCACGTCCAGCGGCGAGTGATCCAGCTCCGCGCGATACAACCGCCCGCCGAACTTGCAGACCAGCTCGAATTTTCCTTCGCGGTCCTCGAACGCGGCGGCGGGCGCCAGAAAATCGCGATCGTTGGCGAAGCCGTCCGAGCCCACGGGACCGCGCTCCGGAAGCGCAAACGGTGCACCATAGTTCTCGCAGACATAGCCCCGGCTGGGGCCGTCCGGAAGCTCGATCCGAAACCTCATTCCGCGCGGGATCAGCACGATTTCGCCCGGCGCCGCGTCGAACACGCCGCATTCAGTGCGCACCGCAAGGTTTCCCTGCTGCGGCACGAGCAGGAGTTCGCCGTCGGCGTTGTAGAAGAAACGCTCCCCCATCGAGCAGTTCGCCAGGTAGACGTGCACGCCCATTCCGCTCTGCGAGCGCAGATCGCCGTTCGCGGCCATGGTAACCAGGCCATCGACGAAATCCGCGGCCTTCGCGGGGATCGGCAGCGGATCCCAGCGCAACTGGTTGGGCGGCGCTTCGGTCTCGGTGATGGGAGCGCCCCGGATCAGGCCATGGTCCATGGGCTGGAAATCCCCCTGCGTCACCGAGGGGCGGATGCGGTAGAACCACGTCCGCCGGTTGGATGCGCGCGGCGCCGTGAAAGCCGTGCTGCTGAATTTCTCGGCGTACAGCCCGTAGGGGCACTTCTGCGGCGAGAAGCGGCCCGTGGGCAGCGCCCCCGGCAGCGCCTCGCTGCTGTGCTCGTTGCCGAAGCCGCTCAGCCAGGCGCCCGCCGATGGCGCGCCTGCGCCGTTTCGCTCCCCGTTTTTCACCAGGCTTGCCATGACCGGATCCTCGCCTTGATCATTGCTGTGCAGGGAGTATAGTTTCATGTGAAACTAATTGCAAAGCGGCGCCGGCGGACTGCGGCCGGCCGTTGAGAACCTGGAGAATTCGCCGTGAAGCTGGCCAGTCTGAAGGACGGGGGACGGGACGGAACGCTGGTGGTGGTGAGCAGGAACCTCCTGCGCGCCGCCCGCGTCCCAGAGATCTCACCGACGCTCCAGCGGGCGCTGGAAGACTGGAACCGAATCGCGCCGCGGCTCGCCGAGGTCGCGCAGCAACTGGATGAAGACCGCGTCCAGGGCGCCTTCGACTTCGATCCCACGCGGGTCGCCGCGCCGCTGCCGCGGTCCTATCACTGGGCGGATGGCAGCGCATACGTCACGCACGTGGAACTGGTGCGCAAGGCGCGCGGTGCCGAGCTGCCAGAGTCTTTCTGGACCGATCCGCTCATGTACATGGGCGCCTCGGATGCCTTCATCGGACCCTGCGACGACATCCCCGTTGAAAGCGAGGACTGGGGCATCGACCTGGAAGCGGAAGTCGCGGTGATCACCGACGACGTGCCGGCAGGCGTAACCGAACAGGCAGCCCGGGAACACATCAAGCTGCTGGTGCTGGTGAACGACGTCTCGCTCCGCAATCTCATTCCCGAGGAGCTCGCCAAGCAGTTCGGCTTCTATCAGTCCAAGCCGCACACCGCGTTCACGCCGGTGGCAGTCACGCCCGACGAGCCGGGCAAGGCCTGGGACGGCGAGAAGCTCAGCCTGCCGCTGCACGCCTGGGTCAACGGCAGGAAGATCGGGTCCCCGAACGCCGGCGTGGACATGACCTTCACTTTCCCGCGGCTCATTCATCACGCCGCGAAATCCCGTCCCCTGATGGCCGGAACGGTGGTCGGCGGCGGCACGGTCTCCAACCAGGGCAGCCGCGACGGCTCCTGCTGCATCGCCGAGATCCGCGCGCTGGAAACACTCCGCGACGGCAAACCCTCGACGCCCTTCCTGCGCTTCGGCGACCGGGTCGCCGTCGAGATGCTCGACGGGGCAGGCAACTCCGTCTTCGGCCGCATCGATCAGCCGGTTGTGCAGTACCACCCCCCCGAGATGAACCGTCCGTGATGCGCGACACTCCCGTCGAACGTTCAGCGAAACCCATGACCGCCGCATCGGCACAGGCGGACCTCGCTTTTCGGTCCGCGGAAGAGCTGGTCCGCATGCTCAGGTCGCGGGAAATCGGCTGCCTCGAGCTGCTCGAGCACTACCTGGCCCGTATCGAGCGCTACGATCCCGCGATAAACGCGATTGTCGTGAGGGAATTTCCGCAGGCGCGCGAAAGGGCAGCGAGTCTCGACGGGGCACTGGCGCACGGCGAGAACATCGGATCGCTGTGCGGCCTGCCGATGACTATCAAGGAATCATTCAACCTGCGGGGTACGCCGACGACCTGGGGGCTCCCGCAGTTCAGAAACAACGTCGCCACCACCAACGCGGCGGCCGTTGAGCGGCTGGTCGCGGCCGGCGCGATCATTTTCGGCAAGACCAACGTGCCGCCGGCCCTCCGGGACGGACAGAGCAGCAACGAAATCTACGGTCGTACCAACAATCCCTGGGATCTCGGGCGCAGCCCGGGAGGCTCCTCGGGCGGCTCGGCCGCCGCGCTGGCCGCCGGCCTGACGGGTCTCGAACTCGGCAGCGACATCGGCTCTTCGATCCGCAATCCCGCGCACTACTGCGGCGTCTTCGGCCACAAGCCCACCTACGGCATCTGCCCGCAGCGCGGTCACACGCTTGTCGAGACGCTCCAGTCGGTCGATATCGCGGTGATCGGACCGCTCGGAAGGAGCGCGACGGACCTCGAGCTTGCCCTGTCGATCATCGCCGGAGCGGAGGGCCCGGAAGCGGACGCCCGTCCGCTGTCGCTGCCCCAGGCTCGCCGGACGGAACTGAAGAACTTCCGCGTCGCGCTCGTCGTCGATGATCCGTTCGCGGAGGTGGACCAGGCAGTGCAGGAGCGGCTGCACGCACTGGGAGAGTTTCTCCGCCACGAGGGCGCCGAGGTTGCCCTGGGCGCGCGCCCGAACCTCGACAGCGAACAACTCTACATCCTGTACATGACTCTCATCGGCGCCGCCGCCTCGGCACGGCTGAGCGATGAGCAGTTCGCGCAGCTTCGGGAACGCGCCCGCGGCGTGACGCTCGCGACGCGGGAGACAGCTATCGCCGAGGCCTTCGGCGCAACGCTGACCCATCGCGACTGGCTTGGGCTCGACGAGGAACGGAGACGCCATGGACGGGAATGGAGGGCGTTCTTCGAGCGCTTCGACCTGCTGCTCTGTCCGCCGCTTTCCACGGCCGCGTTTCCGCATTCAACCGTGCCGCCTCAGCAGCGCAAGCTTCTGGTGAACGGGCATGAAGTGGATTTCGAGAATCAGCTCTTCTGGGCCGGTTTCGGTGGGATGTTCTACCTGCCCGCCTCCGTTGCGCCGATTGGATTCACGCCCGACGGGCTGCCGGTCGGGGTTCAGATCATCGGCCCGCAGTTCGGAGACCTCACTTGCCTGCGCTTCGCGCGACTGCTCGAGGAAAATTATCAGGCCTTCGTGCCCCCGCCGGGATTCGCCCGACGTACCAAGCCATGAAAGCGAGCAGGCGCCGCGTTCTGAGATTTTCCGCCGGGGTCCTGGCGGCGCCCCTTCTGCCCGCCTCCGCCCGCGCGGCGATCCGCCTCGGCAGGTCGCCGGCCGACGAGCTCTGTGCGCTATCCACCACCAAGGCCGTGCAGCGCATGCGGTCCGGACAACTGTCAGCAGAGGACTACGCCGCCGCACTGCTCCAGCGGGCCGAGGAAAGAGAGACGCTCAATGCCTTCCTCACTCTCGATCGGGATCAGGTCCTCGAGGCCGCCAGGAATGCCGACAAGCTCCGCGCCTCCGGACGATCACCCGGTGCGCTGCACGGTCTTCCGATGCCGGTGAAGGACAGCGTACTGACCGCGGAATACCTCACCACCGCGGGCACGAAGGGATTCGCTGCGCATGCGCCGTGACGCGACGCAGAACTCCTGCAACGGCTGAAATCCGAGGGCGCGATTGTCATGGGCAAGACCAACCTGCACGAGTTCTCGGCGGGTTTTACCAGCAACAACGCCGTCTTCGGCCCGGTGCGCAACCCGCATGATCCGGCGCGCATCCCCGGCGGCAGCTCCGGCGGCACCGCGGCGGCGGTCGCGGCCGGCATCGCCCCGCTGGGGATCGCCGAAGACACGGCGGGCTCGATCCGCGTGCCGGCGGCGTGCTGCGGCATTGCCGACTTCCGTCCGACCACCGGCCGCTATCCCAACAGCGGTGCGGTGCCGCTGACGCCGACTTTCGATCAGCTCGGACCGCTGGCGCGCGAGGTGAACGACATCGTCCTGTTCGATGCCGTGGCCGCGGGCCGCGCCAAGGCGGTGCAGGAACGATCATTGAAGGGCGTGAGAATCGGTGTTCCGCGCGCATACTGCTACGAGGGGGTCGCAAAGGAATCGGCCGTGATCATCGAAGAAGCGCTCACCGCACTGCGCCACGCCGGCGTCGTGCTGGTGGAGGAGGATATCCCCGATCTGGGCAGGCTGCTGGGAGAGAGCTACATCGCCATCCTGTTCTACGAGACCGGGCGCCATCTGGACGACTGGCTGAAATCCGAAGGCATTGACGGTGGCCTGGATGCCCTGCTGGCCGAGGCCAGTGCCGGCGCCCAGGCGCAGTTCCGGGAGGTGTTGACGCCCGGCGCGCCCGAGGCCATTCCCGACGAGACCTACCAGCACGTGACCCGGGTTGCGCGCCCGGCGCTGCGCGCGGCGGTGGGGCGTTACTTCGAGACGCACCGCCTCGAGGCCATGATAGTCCCTGCTACCCTGTGCCCCGCGCCCGGGATCGGCGAGGATGAGGAGACAATGATCGACGACCGCACGGTGTCCCTGTTCGATGCGCTCGGACACAACACGACGCTGGCCCCGTCCTGCGCGTTGCCGGCGCTGACGCTTCCGGCCGGCATGACAGCCGGCGGCCTGCCCGTGGCCGTCGAGCTGGACGCGCCGACGGGCCGGGACGAGACGCTGCTGGCCCTGGGACTGGCCATGCAGAAGCTCCCGAACTTCCAGGCGCGACCGCCGGCATGAAGCTGTACGGCTACTGGCGCTCCTCCGCCGCCTACCGCGTGCGCATCGCGCTGAACCTCAAGGGACTGGATTACGAGACCGTGTCGGTCAATCTGGCGCCCGCTGTCCGCGAGCATCGCGGCGCTGCGTTTCGCGCGGTGAATCCGCAGGCGCGCATTCCGGTACTGGTCGACGGCGAGCTGACCCTGTCCCAGTCGCTGGCGATCCTGGAATACCTGGAGGACAAGTATCCCGAGCCGCCGATCCTGCCGGCGAACAGAGAGGCGCGCGCCTTCGCGCGCCAGCTCGCGCTCACCATCGCCTGTGACGTGCACCCGCTGCAGAACTCGGGCGTACTCCTGTACCTGGCGGAACTCGGTCTGGTTGAACCGCAGCGCGTTCGCTGGTGTCGCCACTGGATCGCGGAAGGATTGACGACCTTCGAGAAGTTACTCGCTGACGGGGGTGCCTCAGGTCCCTACTGTCTGGGCGGGGATGTCACCATCGCCGATATGTGTCTGGTCCCCCAGATCTACAACGCGAGGCGTTTCGAAGTGCCGCTCGATGACTGGCCGACGCTGCGCGTTGTCGAGGAGAACTGCCTGAAACTGGAAGCATTCGACCGCGCCCGACCCGAGCGGCAGCCGGACGCGCCCTAGCAGCATGTTGAAAAACGCGTTCCGTATCGTTTTTCAACACGCAAAGCGAAAATGCGATTTCCGCTTTGCTTCATTTTTCGATCGCTTGCCGCGATTGAAAAATGCCGGTGCATCTGACCGCCAGGGATGGCGGAAATGCAGATGATGCAGGAGCAATTATCTGCCCTGCACCAGGCGCAGGCTGTCGAAAAACGAAGTTTTTCAACAGCCTGCTAACAACCATGGCAAAGTTCCAGGATGTCGGCAAGGCCAGGAGGCGGGCGCGGCAGGCACGACGCACTTACCCGTTCACCAGGCCGCAGGAACTCGGTTCGCCGGAGGTCCGGCACTTCCCCGTCGTGATAGCGGGAGGCGGGCCGATTGGACTGGCTACCGCCGTCGATCTCGCGCGCCACGGCATTGCTTCGGTGGTGCTGGAGAAGACCAACACCGTGAGCGACGGCTCCCGTGCCATCTGCTGGGCCAAGCGCACGCTGGAGATCCTGGACCGGCTCGGCACCGGCGAACAAATGCTGGCCAAAGGCATCACCTGGAACCAGGGCTACGTGTACTTCGGGAACGATCCCGAGCCCCTCTACACCTTCGATCTGCTTCCGGACAAGGAGCAGAAGTTTCCGGCCTTCATCAACCTGCAGCAGTACTACGCGGAGGAATACCTGGTCGAGAAACTGGCCGCATGCCCGGATTCCGAATTGCGCTGGCAGAACGAGGTAGTCGGCGTGGAGAACGGAACGCAGGGCGTGCGCGTCACAGCAAGAACCCCGGAGGGCGAGTACCGGCTGGATTGTGATTACCTGGTGGCAGCGGACGGCTGCCGCAGCCCGGTGCGCACCATGCTCGACCTGGATTTCGAGGGGCGCGTGTTCGAGGACCATTTCCTCATTGCCGACGTGCGCATGAAGGCGGATTTCCCCGCCATCCGGCGCTTCTGGTTCGATCCGCCGTTCAACCCGGGCCGGACTTCGCTCATACACAAGCAGGCGGACGACGTCTGGCGCATCGACTTCCAGATGGGCTGGCACGTCGATCGCGAGGAAGCCTTGAAGGAAGAGAACGTGGATCGGATGGTGCGTGCGTTCCTCGGACCGGATATAGATTTCGAATATGAATGGGTGAGTCTCTACACCTTCCAGTGCCGGCGCATGCAGCACTTCGTCCACGATCGCGTGATCTTCGCCGGGGATTCCGCGCACCTCGTCTCGCCTTTCGGCGCGCGCGGCGCCAACGGGGGTCTGCAGGACGTCGACAACCTGGCCTGGAAGCTGGCGCTGGTCCTGAAGGGCAAAGCGCCCCCGGCGCTCCTTGCGAGCTACGATGCAGAACGCATACAGGGGGCGGACGAGAACATCCTGAACTCCTCGCGCAGCACGGACTTCATGACGCCGAAGAGCGAAGTCAGCCTCGCCTTCCGCAACGCGACCCTGGAGCTGGCCCGCGACTTCCCGTTTGCACGCCGCTTTGTCAATCCCGGGCGGCTGTCGGTGCCCTGCGTGCTGGACGGCTCACCGTTGAACACGCCCGATGAGGATCGATTCACCGACCGGCAGCGGCCGGGAGCGCCGTGCATCGATGCACCGGTGCGCGTTGCCGGGAAGGACATGTGGCTGCTGAAGCAGCTCGGGGATCGCTTCGTGGGGCTCTATTTCGCCGATGGCGCTGCGCCGAAGGACGTGCCGGGTGTTGAAGTGCTCACCGTGAGCAGCGGGTTCGCTGCGAATCTCCAAGACTGCAAGGGGCTCGTGGCGAAGCACTTCGACGCGAAGCCGGGCACCTTCTATCTCATCCGACCCGACCAGCACGTGGCGGCGCGCTGGCGGCGCTTCGATCCCGCCAGGGTGGGCACTGCGCTCGCGCGGGCGCGCGGCGGCAGCAACGCTCTCGCGTAGTCGGATCCACGAACGAACCTGATGGCTCGAATTCCAGGGCGACCGACCGCGCCCGCAAGGCGAAACCCCCGCTACATCTGGAGGAAGGATGCTGCACCGAACCGGCGAAGGTAGCGGCGACGTGGACGTAAACAGCCGCAGAGGGCTGTTCGCCGCGCTGTACATGGCCGTGATCGGGCCGGAAGTCTTCATCGTCCAGCCCGGCTTCGTGCAGGGTATGGTGCAGTATCTCGGCTTCTCCGAGCAGGCGGCGGGCGACATCGCCTCCGCGGAAATGTGGGGCATCGCGCTCACCACGGTCGCGATGACCTTATTCGCCGCGCGCTTCGACTGGCGCCGCGTGTTCGCCGTTTCGCTGATCGTCATGGTCCTTGGCAACCTTGCCTCCCTGCTTGCGGAATCGGCGCCGGTCTTCGGCGTGCTCCGCTTCGTATGCGGGCTGGGCGCGGGGGGCGTGGTTTCGCTCAGTTTCGCCGTGGTGGGACTCACCGCCAACCCGGATCGGAACTTCGGCTGGCTCATCATGTGGGTGCTGATCTACGGCGCCGTCGTGCTTTTCGCCATGCCCACGGTCTATGCAGTCGTCGGGATGAACGGCGTGCTCCTCTTCTTCGCGATTTTCCCTGCGAGCGGATTGCTGTTCACGGCCTGGCTGCCGCGCTTCGGCGCGGAGCATGCGCAGATCGAACAGGACGCCGTGAGCCTGCCGCGGAACTTCACCGGGATGGCGCTCGTCGCCATGTTCTGCTACTTCCTGGGCCAGGGCGTGGTCTGGGCCTACCTGTTCCTCATCGGCGTGAACGGCGGCGCGACCGAGCAGCAGGTAGCGAACGGTCTCACGGCCTCGCAGTTCGCAGGGGTCTGCGGGGCGCTGTGTGCCGCGCTGATCGGCAGCCGTTTCGGACGCGCGCGGCCGCTGTCCCTGGCCATACTACTCACCCTCCTGCCCCTGTTCCTGCTGTTTGGACGGACCGGCGCCTGGACCTACGCGATCGCGGTCTGCATCTACAATTACGGGTGGAACCTCACACATCCCTATCTTCTCGCAGCCATGGCGAGCTTTGACCGCGCCGGCCGTGTGGTCGTGTACGCGGTGGCCTTCCAGATGCTCGGGCTCGCGAACGGGCCGTGGATCGCCGCGCGCGTGATCCGGGAGGACGATTACTCGAATGTGCTGTGGCTGGGGGTGGCGCTCTTCGCTGCCTCACTCGCCCTGATCCTGCCGCCTGTCTTCAAGCAACGGGAGATAGTGCAGGTAAGGAAGCCGGCGCTCTCGAGCGCTTGAAGACCCGCCATTGAACGGCACCAGACCAACCCTTAATCTTTGGAGTTCCGATCGCAGTGCACGAGGTTAAAGCGCATGGCCAAGAAATTCGCCTCCCAGGCGGACCTGGAAGACAAGAAGATCACTTTCGGCCGGCTGGCCGATAACGCCTACGCCTACACCGCGGAGGGTGACCCCAACACGGGCGTCGTCATCGGCGACGACGCGGTGATGGTGATCGACACGCAGGCGACGCCCATCATGGCGGCGGACGTCATCGCGAAGATCCGTTCGGTGACCGACAAGCCCATCCGCTACGTCGTGCTCACCCACTACCACGCGGTGCGCGTGCTCGGCGCTTCCGCCTACAAGGCGGAGCACATCATCGCCAGCCACGACACCTACGAGCTGATCGTCGAGCGCGGCGAGCAGGACTACAAGTCCGAGTACGAACGCTTCCCGCGCCTGTTCCGCGGCGGCGATTCCATTCCGGGCCTCACCTGGCCGACCATCTCCTTCCGTGGAGAGATGACGCTCTGGCTGGGCCGCACCGAAGTGAAGTTCCTGCAGCTCGGGCGCGGCCACACAAAGGGCGACACGGTCGTCTGGCTGCCGGGGGAAAAAGTGCTTTTCAGCGGCGATCTGGTGGAATGCGGCGCGACGCCCTACACGGGCGATGCCTACCTTACGGACTGGCCCGCCACGCTGGATCGCGTGGCCGCGCTCGGCCCGAAGGCGCTGGTCCCCGGGCGCGGGAATGCGCTGACGACGCCGGAAACGATCAAGGCCGGCATCGAGGGGACGCGCGCGTTCATCACACGGATGTTCGAATCGGTGAAGCAGGGTCGCAGTGCGGGACGCGACCTGAACGCGATTTACAGGGAGACCTACTCGGCGCTCAAGCCTGAATTCGGCGACTGGGTGATCTTCGACCACTGCCTGCCCTTCGACGTAAGCCGGGCCTATGACGAGGCCGGCGGCATCCGCGATCCGAGGATCTGGACGGCGGAGCGCGACGCCGAGATGTGGAAGTCCCTGGAGGGCTGATCCGGTGCCGGGCAAGCTACGCACCGAGCCAGGCGTCGCCGATCCGGACGCGTTCTACGCGCGGCTCATCGAGCTGCACGAGGGGCTCTCGCAGGACGAGAGCAACAAGCTGAACGCCAAGATCATCCTGCTGCTCGCGAACCAGGTCGGCGACGACGCGGCCCTGCAGGAAATTCTCGAGTACGCCCGCAACAGCCTGAAGAAGTAGCGGGGATCCGCAGCCGGCGATTGAGCGCTGTGTTCTGCTGGCGCCACAGGCGTAACGGGCCGGACGGCCGTGCCGGCCTCCCGTCCCTATTTCTCATGACGGGCCCGCAGCCTGCGACATACGACCGGTGGGGCGATGCCGTTCAGGACGCCGGCCTGCTGGCAGCGGCAGACTGAAGATCAGCTGGATCGGCGGGTTCGCGCGGGGGCCTTCCACAGGCATTTCGAGGCAAGGCGCGCGCCATCGACCAAGGAAATTAATTTCGCCCACATGATGCTCGGATGCACGCGCTGCACGAACGGTCCCTGTGCGAAGCCGCAGTCCGTGCCGGCCATGACATTCTCCCGACCCACAAGCCGCGCAAGGCGCACCAGGCGCTCGGCAACGAGCTCCGGATGTTCCACGACGTTGGTCGCGTGGCTGATGACGCCGGGAATGAGCACCTTCCCCGCAGGCAGCTTCACCTCTTCCCACACCCGCCATTCATGCTCGTGACGGGCGTTCGCCATTTCCAGCAGGTAGCCGCCGGCCTTCACCCGCAGGATCAGATCCACGATGCGCTTCATCTCCACATCGAAGGCATGCGGCCCGTTCCAGCTTCCCCAGCAGACGTGGTAGCGCGTGCGTTCCTCCGGCAACCCCTGCAGGGCGTGATTCAGGGCCTCCACGCGGATCGCCGCCCACTTGCGGTAGTCGCGGAGTGTTCTCGGCGGCACCATCACTTCATAGGTCGTCGCCAGGTAGGCATCGTCCACCTGCAGGATGAACCCCGCCTCGACAATGGCTCTGTATTCCTCGCGCAGCGCCCCGGCGACCGCGAAGACATATTCCTCGTCGCTCTTGTAGTACTCATCGCACCGATCCGGGGCCACGCTCGCGGGCGCCACCGCCGACATGAAGAAATCCACTGCTTTCACGCCCCTGACGGCGGCCTTGAGGTTCTCAATGTCGCGCTGGATCGCCACTTGCCCCGTGTAACGAACCGGCCCTGTCACCACCCACCCGCTCATGCCGGCGAAACCCTGGCTGCGGTCGTATTCGGCGTAGAACTCGGCGAACTCGTGACGGTCCCGTCCCACTACCGCTGCCGGCATCCCGCCGTTCTTCTCGACCGGGCGTTGCACGAAACCGCTCATCCGCTCCAGTACGTAGCGCGACCAGCTGATGTTCTTGCCGAACTCGCCGTCGTTGATGACGTCCAACCCGATCGCGGCCTGGCGCCGCACCACCTCGGCCACCGAGTCGTGCAGACACGCCTTGTAGGCCTGCTCGTCACGGGCGTACTTGTCACGCTGCGCCTCGAGAAACGGGATCAGGGCCGGCGGACGGATGAGGCTGCCCACGTGCGTGCTCAGGATTCGACCGGTGGTCTCACCGGACGTCTTCAGCCTGGCCTTCTTCCGTACGGAGGCGCATCTGGCAACGGATCTGCGAGGCACGGTTCTTCTCCCTAACAGTTCGTTGAAAAATGCGCGTTCCCCGCCCCACGCCTTCTACGTACGGGGGCGGGCTCTGCGCACTCCTGAATGCTCTGTGTCAGCAACAGCCGGGGCCTGGCGCCGGGTGCCGTTGAGCGTCCTCGCTCCACCTGCCCCTCATTGGGCGCTTCCACTGCGGGTGGACAACGGTACCGGACGCCGCCTGTCAGTTGAGCCGCGCCGTGACTGAGGCTGGACAGAGCCCGACAAGACCGGCATTCCGATGCAGTACACAAACCTGCCGCGACATATCCCAAATGGGAGATGACCGGACTCATCACGCCTCCAAGAATGCGGCATTCGGCCTCTGCGTACGGGGCCAGGTCCCGGCTGTCTCGGCATGAACGCGAAGGTACACCCAACGAGCACTACATGAAACGCGGCGCCAGACTTCTCACTCGGCTGCTCGCCGTGCAGGTGATCGCTGCCGCGGGTTTCCCCCATACGGCACATCCGGCGCCGACGACCATGAACTCCGAGTTTGCCGGGATTGGGCCGGCATCCGAAGTGCCGGCAGCCCTTCAGAACGCACGATGGGCGATGCTGGATCCCGACATCAATGTTCTGACGTTCCGTAGCATGGACACGCTGTTCACGACGCGGACGGTCGCGCGATCGGGGCCAGTATCGAGATTGCCACGCGCGGACCATCCACTTGATTTCACGTATACGTTTCAGGGAAGCACCTATCCGGCAGAGGCGTTCCCGGATCGAACGCAGACCAACGCACTGCTGCTGATGAAGGACGGCAGGATCATTTACGAGACGTATCGCAATAACAGTGACGAAGCCACCCACTTCATCGGCTGGTCGACGACCAAGTCCTTCATATCGGTGTTGATCGGTTGCGCCCTCGAAGAGGGAAGAATCCGGTCGCTGGACGACGACATCACCGCCTATCTGCCGGAACTGAAGGGCGGCGGCTACGACGGCGTGACCATCCGCCAGATCCTCATGATGCGGTCCGGGGTTGACTACGAGGAGCGGTACGATTTCCAGAACCCGGGAACCGCTGCGACCAATCATGTCCTCGCCCTCGTCAAGAACGTATCCCGCTTCGCCGACGTCGCACGGACCATCCCGCGGCTTCATCCGCCAGGGGAAGTGTTTGCTTACAAGACGATCGATACGGCTGTTCTGGGCTGGCTGATTGAAAGGGTGAGCGGCAGCACCCTCTCCGCGTACATGACACAGCGGCTGTGGGAACCGTTGGGCGCCGAGGAGGACGGCTTCTTCATCATGGACGGCCCGCCTGGTGTCGGGCGGGAATTCAGCGGTGCCGGCTTCAACGGCACGCTGCGTGACTTCGCCCGTTTCGGTCAGATGATGCTGAATGACGGCCGGCTGAACGGTCATCAGATCGTATCTTCGGATTGGGTGGAGGAATCCACCCGGTCCCGGAGTCGGGCCGAGGATTCGGCGAGGGGTGGTTACGGGCACCACTGGTGGACCATGGATGACGGACACGCCTATGCCGCCATTGGTCTGCAGGGGCAGTTCATCTACATCGATCCGGCCACCCGCACAGTTATCGTCAAGTTCAGCTATTTCCCGCCCGGCGATGAGTCCGGGCAGGAGGAATCGTTGGCCTTTTTTGCCGCCGCATCGGCGTGGCGGCCGTGAATGAAATACGGGGGAGGACAGCTTATGTCAGTTCGAACTCAGGAAGTATCCAGCCCGCTCGACAGCGCGATCCTGCGATATCCGTTCGTAGCTCTGCTGCTTATGGCAGTCATGGTCGAAGCCGCCTCGGCTCAGGGTGAGTTGGAGGAAATCATTGTCACCGCCCAGTTCAGGGAACAGGACGTTCAGGATACGCCGATCGCGATTACCGCGATGACGGGTGAGATGCTCGATGCCCGCGGCCACAACACCATCGAGGAAATTTCTGCCCAAGTGCCGAACATCACCTTGACCCGGGCCGGTGCCTTTGCCGGGCCTGCGCTCATCGGGTTTATCCGCGGCGTCGGCCAGACCGACTTCAATCCGGCGCTGGAGGCGGGTGTGGGCCTGTACGTCGATGACGTCTATTATTCGACGCTGACGGGTTCGATTCTCGATCTTCTCGATCTCGACCGGGTGGAAGTGCTGCGTGGCCCACAGGGGACACTGGCCGGCAAAAACTCAATTGGCGGCGCGATCAAACTCTATACGCAACGGCCGTCGGCGGAGCGCAACGGATTTATCGAAGCCGGAATCGGCAGATTCGACGCTGTCGATATCCGCGGGGGCAGCAATTTCACTTTGATGGAAGATAAACTGTTCGCGCGCGTTTCCGGCGTTTCGCGCTCCCGGGACGGTCACGTCAAGAACCTGGATTACGGCTGTACACATCCGGGCTCGAGTTTCGGCAGCCAGATTACCGGGGCCGATTGTGTCACCGGGCACGAGGGTGGCATCGGGTATCACGCGGTCCGACTGGCCCTGCGCTGGCTGCCGAGCGATGACCTGGAAATCAATGTTTCGGGGGATTGGCTGGACGACGAGTCCGAGCCGGTGGGCAATACCCTGCTCGCGACCGGCCCGACGGTTGCGCCGGTCATTCTGACGCCGGGCACAGGCCTGTCACCGACCGCGCCGGGCCCGATGATCTGGGAGAATCTCGCTATTCCCGGATTCGCCACCGGCACCGTCGGGTGCAGTTTCATCGCCTTCGGTGCGAACTCCTGCGATCCGCTCAGCCCGGACGATCCTTATGTCAGTTACGCGGATTACAAAGACCCCCGCAACGGCCTGGTCGTTGACCGCCGGCAATACGTGGAATCCAAGAGCATCACGGCGAACATCGACTGGAACCCGACGGACAACCTCCGGATCGAGTCGATCACGGGCTACCGCGAGTACGATTCCGGATTTGCGAGCGAGCAGGACGGTACGCCGTTTCCCGTCACACTGCTGTTCCAGCGGATGATCCACGATCAGATCAGTCAGGAAATCCGTATCAGTACCTCGATCGGTGATTTCGCCGATATCACCGTCGGCGGTTTCTACTTCGATTCGGAGACGACCCTGGATGCCCGGGTCGATCTCGGCTATGTCGCCTTTGACTTCATCCACGGCCCCGATCCCGTGGACACGCGCAACATCGCCGTCTTCGCGAACGGCATCTTCAGCATTACCGACCGCCTGCGGCTGACCGCCGGCCTGCGCTATAGCGACGACAGGAAGGAATATACCTATGTGCGCAGAAACCCGGACTTCAGCCCGATCCAGCCGTGCTTGGGGCCGCCGGGTACACCGGGTAATCCACCGAACTGCCTGATATCGACCTTGAGCGGAACGGTGGGGCTGTTCGAGGATGACCGGATCGACTACCGAGTCGCTCTCAGCTATGACGTAACCGAAGACGCCATGGTCTATGCGCAGTACTCGACGGGGTATAAGGGCGGAGGCGTCAATCCGCGCCCGTTCTATGGCGTCCAGGCGGTCTCGTTCCAGCCGGAAGAAATGGAAACGGTTGAAGTCGGCGCCAAGACGCGGTTGTTCGAGAACAGGCTGCGGTTGAACGGTGCGTTGTTCTACAACGATTATCAGGGAGTCACCGCCACCTTCCTCAATTGCACCGCCCAGTTCGGGCCGATCTTCGGGGTTCCGTGCCTGTTGAACTCGAATGCTGGAAATGCCGACGTGTTCGGGGCTGAGCTGGAGGTGGATCTTGTGCCCATAGATGGTCTTCAGATCGACGGGTCCCTCGGCGTGCTCGACTTCGAGTATCAGGACATCAATCCAGTCACAGGCATCCCCGTTGATTCGATCACGCAGTTCACGCCTGAACTGACGTGGAGCATCGGCGCGCAATACAGGTTCGAAACCGGCGTCGGCGTTGTCACGCCGCGTCTGGACGTGTCATACCAGGACGATGTGTTTACGAATCCTGATAACAGTCCGGGGAGCAGGATCGACAGCTATACGCTTCTGAACGGTCGGATCACCTGGGAGGATCGGGACAGCGCGTGGGTTGTTGCACTCGAGGGTCGCAACCTGACCGATGAATTGTACTATGTCAATAAGGGAGACGGTCTGTCCGGCGGGGTCGGGTATGTCAATGGCTTCCCCGGCCAGCCACGGACATGGATGTTTACTGTACGGCGCAACTTCTTCTAATGTCGGAACACGCCCGTTTCGGGACTCAGCCCTGTGCTGGATAAGCGGGAAAGCCGTCCTCAACCAACCCGCAGGCTGCCCCGGGCCCAGCGGGGAGGCAGGTTCTGGCTTGCGGAAGCTCCGACTTTTAGGCTCGGAACCTCGGTATTCCCGGTCAGTTATGGATGCTCCATCAGGGCTCGTGCTGGGATGGACGTGCAGAGCAGCCTGACCAGTTCCGGCTGCCGGGCCGCGCCGGTCTTCGAGAAGATACACTTGAGCTGGTTGCGCACCGTTCCAACTGAGACGCCATGACGCTCTGCATAGTCGTGCAGCGTCAGGCCCTCGCCCAAAGCGGCTGCCAGCGCGGCTTCCGCGGGGGTCAGGCCGAACAGCTCGCCGATGTCGGAGGGCGACAGCGCTACCTCGCCGTCCGGATCCGACAGCAACAGCGCTATCGCTGCGCCGCGCGGACGCATCGTACTCGGTTGCACCGCCTGGACGTCGACGGGAATGGCAAGGATCTGGATCGGGTTGCGATAAGACGCCCCTATCGTTGTGAGCAGGCGCTGGCGGGGTGAGCTGACTTGGCAGAGGAATCGGGAGATTCTGCGGCGATCCTCCGCATTGGAGCACCGCAATCGTCCGCCCACGATCGCCAGATGCTGCGACTGCCTCGTGATCATTTCCGCGCAGCGGTTCCGCCATCGCACTGCTCCGCGACGATCAACGACGATGATGCCGGTGTTCATCCGGTCGGTGAACTGCTTCATCACGGCAGTCTCCTCCCGAAGCATGCTGACCTTCTCCGAGAGTTCGACGGCTTGCTTCAGATGCGGCGCCAACTCCGAAAGAAACTCCTCATCGCGGCTGAGGAATTCACGGCCGTCACCGGACGCCCTGTGCAACAGCAATATGAGCCGGCGGTTCATGGGTATTTTCAGCACCACTGCGATTGAACGGCCCAGACCTATCAGCGCCAACCGCTCCCGCAGCCGCGCGAGATGCGGGCAGCCGGGCTTGAAACGCTCCTCGTCACGCATGATTGCGCCAGCACCGGAAAATCCGTGCGCAATTTTCAGATTGAGACGCGGGTTCTGTTCGTTGTTGACGTACCGGTCATGCGACTCCGCGTGTTCGCTTGACAGGGAATCTCGAAGGTCCCACTCCGGGTACAGGACATCGTCCGCGCAGCGCAGCATCTGAATCACCGCGCTGCGCGCATTCATTCGACGCGAGATTCGATCGAGCACGCCGGACCAGTTCGAGGGTTTATCGGCGCATCCGTAAAGGTCCGGAATAAGGGCGCTTAGAAAGTTGCCAGACACTCGTGCCTCCCATCGACGCGAGTGTAAGAAAGTATATAGCTCCTGTCAGGAAGACGACAGGAAAATCAAGCCGCGGCGGGCGGAAATGCTGGCCGCGTTTCGCTGATTTTATCGGGTAGGGTCGACACGGAAACGTGACATCGCCGGCAGGGCAAGCCGGATGAAGCGGGATTGGAGGGGATGCCGGGGTCAGTTATGGCGTTTGCCGTCACTGGTGCGGATATTCGGCGCGAGCAGGCGAGCGGGGCTGTTTGCGAGTGTTCGCGGGGCGATAAGCGCATGCGTGACCTCGGCCGGGAACCTGGATGCCGCCAGGCGGGGAAGCCTGTCTGCAAGCCGGCCGGGCTCCCGAGGGCATGGCCCCGCCCGATCGCATGTTGCAGGCTGCGGGCGGCACCTTGATACCTTCAGGGCACCTGCTGCGCCGGCATGCGCGATGGCTCGGGCCGGGACGCGTTGCAACCCACGGGTGCGGCGCGCCAGGAGCAACCGTGCTCCGCAGCGAACCCACATGAGAAGCGAGATTTCGCACGGCAGAAGACAGGAACTGCAAGGCGAAAACGCGAGCGTGCTCCCCATTGCCATCAATCCGGGGGCGCCCGCGTGGTTGCGCGCGGTCGCCCGGCTGACGCAGGCCGTGGGGCGGCCGACGTTCGAGCAACGACTGTTCGAGCTGCTGAACGGCACCTTCCATATCGATGAATGCGTGGTGTTCACGATCACCGGTGCGCATGAGCCCGGACATTTGTTCACGTGCGGCAGGCTGCCGCAGGACAAGGCGGAGGGGCTCGCCAGGGATTACGTCGACAAGTACTACGAACGCGACCCCTATTTCGCCAAGGCCAGCGACCGTAGGGCCGGCGGGAAATGCCGCCCGTTCCGGCCGCGTCTCGAAGACGAATACGACCCGGAATACCGGGCTCACTTCTTTGCGCGGCATGATCTCATCGACAAGATTTCCACGATCGGGCGGGTTGAAGAGGGAAACGTCTATTGCAATTTCTGGCGCATGGGTGAATCCGGCTGCTACACGCGGCAGGAGGAGGTACTGCTGAACTCCGTCCTGCCCTTGCTCACCAGTCTGATCTCGTTACATTTCAGGATGGTGCAGCCCTCCGCGACCCGCAGCGCGCCGGAAACCGGCCCCGACGTGGCACGCAATCTCGTCCATTCGGTGATCAGCCGCGGGACACAGCCGTTCCATCTCCTGGCGCCCAGGGAGGCCCAGGTCTGCGAGCGCATCCTCATAGGCTTCACTTCCACGGGCATCAGCCTGGACCTCAACATCGCTGTTTCCAGCGTGAATACGTACCGCCGTCGGGCCTATGAAAAGCTGAATATCGCCACCCAGAACGAGCTGTTCTGGCTCTGTCTCGAAGCGCTGGACAGGACGCGCAACTAGCGACCAACTGCCGTCCCTCGCCGCTTCACCACGCCGGGTTGGCGCCCGTCGCCGCCCGCTCGTCCATCTGCTCGTTGTAGATCCTGCGCTTCGTGAAATACCACTGGCCGTCGATCTTGATCAGTTCGTCCTCGTAGTGGCCGTAGCTGCCGAGTTCGGCCTCGCGCTCCGGATTGTCGTTGCCGAACTGAAACCAGTAGGCACGTGCGGTCGCCCGATTGCCCTCGATCCGGATCGCCTGATTGACAATATGGTGGCGCGCCGCGGCGGGTCGCAGACCCGGCGCATCCGCGACGGCGGCGAAACCGGCGCGGCTGGGGAGGGTACTGATCAAGGCGCGGATGGCCTCGCGACCCGTCACGACACCGCGGGCCCAGTCGAGCACGCCGTCCTCAGTGAACATCGAGGCATAGGTATCGGCATCGCGGAAATCCAGGGCGAAGGCGTAGCGGGCCTGCAGATCCTCGATCATGGCCCGGTCTTCGGCGTAACCAGGCGCATATGCGGGCTCCGCCGCGATCGCCGTGGCGAACAACAGCGAACCCGCCGCCGCACCGATATTGCGCAGCACGCGTGCCTCAACCATCTTGTCTCTCCTCAGCCTCAGGGATCATTCCGAATTCTAAAGCCATAGAGCCCGACGGCGTTGTCGCACACCCGGTCGGTTCCCCGTGTCCCTATTAATAATGACAGAGGCCACGCGCGCCTCCCCGGGCGTGGAGTACCTCATGGAGGACGGCTGGTCGCTTCCGGCCATCCAGGGGCCTCGCGGCACCGGCACGGCCCCCCTTTGACATCCTGTCCTCCCGCGCCGCTGATACCTCCATACATGCCGTCCTGTGCATAATCTCGCCGTCAGGCGCGAAGATGCTCCTGGATAGAGGCAACGCCGCGCTCCTTGGCTTCGAACAGGCTCTCGAGGTGCTCGCGGGAGTTGATGATCCCGAAGGAGGCGACCTTGCCCGACCCGTCGACGAGCACCGCGTAGGGAAGCTTCGACACGCCGTAGGCGACGCCAAAGGCCCGCGAGGAGACATACGGAAAGCCCTCCAGGCCGTTGCCTGCGATGTAGCCGCGGTGGTCGTGCTCCTCGCCGTCGCTCGCCAGCACGATCGACAGCCACGTTGCTTCGCTGCGCGCGGCGGACAGAATGACGGGCAGCAGGCTGCGGCAGACCGGGCAGGTGGGGGAAGTGAAGAAGATCAGCGTGCTCCTGCCGTCGGCTGACGCGCCGCCGACGCGGACCATGCGGCCGTCGAGATCCGGGACCTCCATTTCCGGCGCCTGCGATCCGCTTGCCAGTCGCCGGCTGACCATCAGCGCCCCCGCGGGTGCTGTACGCTCGTAGAGAATGCCTACCTGCCTCGCGAGCGCGAAGATGACGACCGCCATGACCAGGAGCAGGAGCCAGAGCAGGATGTGGGATATCAGCAGCGGATCAGCCATCGCCGCCTGCGCGCACGAGCAGATCCCGGTTTGCGAGCAACTGGTCCGCCGCTGCATAGAACAGGCACGCTGCCGCGGCCGCGGGAACAATCACGCTCCAGTCGATCCAGTGCAGCGCCCGATCGGAGACGGGGATGCTGCATGCCCAGCTCAGCCCCAGCAGCGCGCCGTTGCGGATCAGCAACCAGCCGCTGAGGGTCTGCCGTCGGCCCGGCGCTCCGCAACCGCAATCGATCGCTCGCCGTCCCCGCAGGAGATTGACGCCAATGGCCAGCGTGTAGGCGGCAAGCAGCAGCGCCGCCGCGATCGCCGCCATCCTGGATATCGGCGGCATCAGCAAAGCCGCGCCGACCACGGCTTCGATTACAGGAACCAGGCGCGCCGTCCCGGGGACTAGGATTGCGGGCAGCACCCGGTAGTTCGCCAGCGTCGCCTCGAAGCGTTTCAGGTCCCCGGCCTTGTGCATTGCCGCGCTCAGAAACACGAAACTCAGCACGAGGGCTGCGGCGACCGCGGGAAGGGGGTCCATGAGCGGCATCCGTTCAGCCCTCTTCGAGAACGCCGCGGCGCAACTCGACGGGATCGAAATCGACGTCGTAAATCGACCGGTCGCCATAGCGATCGACCAGGTAGATCCGGCTGCCGCCGATCCCCTCGATGGCCGGAATGTTGAGTTCCATGGGCCCCGGCCTGCTCTCCGCAGCGGTTGCGCCCAGGTGCAGCGCACGGGCGTAGGCCGTGGCCGCGTTGTTGACCCGGAACGCGATCGCACAGATCGACGGCCCGTGTTCCCGGGCGAAGCGCTGGGCGAAGCTGTCCGGCTCCGCGTTGATGATGAAATTGATATCGCCCTGCGAATGCCGCGTCACGTTCTTGCTGCGATGCCTGCCCGTCGCCGGGAATCCCATCTTCGCGAACATGCTGCGCAGCAGCTCGGGATCGGGCGCCGTGTACTCGATGAACTCGAATCCGTCGGTGCCCATGGGATTGTCGAACAGCTCGCTCACGGCGTTCACGCGTCAGTAGGACTTCCCGTGTTCCGTCGATGCAGGCGAGTCCCTGTCGCCGCCGGGTTCCGGGCGGGATCGCTCTTCGAGCACTTCCATGCGTTGCAGCAGGATGCGGCGTTCGCTCTCGGCATCCGCCAGCGGTTCACGCCGCAGGCGGCCGACTTCCGCGGCATCGTAGGGAACGAAATCCGCCGGCAGTTCGGCCGCGCTGAAGTCGCGCAGCATCCAGTTCAGCACCGCCGCGAGACCGGCGTCATCGAGCGCGGAGAGGGCGGCCCCCGGAACGCGCACCAGGTATTCGCGTCCGCCCGGTACGCGCACAAAACCGCCGAGGTGATCGCGCAGCCGCGGCACCGCGCCAGGCGATCCCGCTCCGTCCGGCTGGTGGCAGCCCTGGCAGTTGAGCATGTAGTCGATCCGGGCGCGCCCGTCCTCGTGCCGCGCATCCGCTGCCCGGCCCGGGTCGGCGATGCCGCACAGCAGGAGAAGGAAGACGACCGCCCGCATCGCGTGGGTCGCCGCGATCAGGATTTCGGGGCCGCGGTCCCCAGGATGACCGTGACGGTGCAGTTGTACACGGCGCTCGCGGTGCCCAGGCACCAGTTGTAATCGTTCGCCGTGTGTGGGCGGTAAACCGGCCGGTCGCCCTCGTTTCGCTGGCACAGGCAGGCCCCACAGGAAGTTTTCCCGCAGCAGTCGTTGTAGGAAATGATGTAATCCCGGCCGTCGGCGGGGTTGCGGCAGGTTCCGATCCAGGTGATGGGCGACATCTCGGTTCCGGGCGGGCAGGTATTCACCGTGCCGCCGCAGCAGGCACACAAATACCCGTCGATGGCGCAGTTGCGCCAGTAATCGCATTTCGTGGGATCGCCGGGGTCTGCCGCCGTCCCGCCGGAAGCCCCGGCATCCGCAGCACGCGCCACCGGCAGCAGCGGAACCGCCGCGCCCCCGACCAGCGCGCTGCCGAGCAGCGCGAGAAAACTGCGTCTGGAAGAGTTCCTCGCGACGCGACGCGTACAGCGTTCGGCGAGACGGTCGAGCCAGTTCATTGCCCAGTCATTCCTTCGGTCCACGCCGGATCGCATGCAGGACCAGCGGCGTCTCCTGCCCGAAATCGCTGAGCGTGCGCAGGTACCCTCCGTCCGCCGCGCGATACACGTCCACGTTCATCTCGGTATTCACCACGAGCAGCAGCGGATCGCGGTCCTGCGTGACCTCCACGGTGATCCCCCGGTTCTTTAGCACGACGCGCTGCACGCGGGCGCGCTGCTGCGCGTCGTAGACCCACACTTCCGGACCGCCGTCCTTGTGGCTGCCCTCGCGCCCCTCCGGATGCATGAGGACATACATGCGCCCTGCGGCGTCGGCGGCGGTGAGCTGGAGGCCGCCCGGCCGCCAGCTTTGCGCGCGTTCCGCTTCTGAAACGAGGCTCCAGCGCTTGCCCGGCACGGCGTGATCGCCGCGGAAATTGATCTCCTGCACGTTGCCAAGGAAAGTCGGGAAATAGCCGGTGCCGTCGATGATCGCCGGCTTCTCGAACAACGCGTCCTCGTCGATATCGAAGAACGGCTCGACGACGCGGCGCGAGGCGACCTCCCCGCTGGCATCGAGCTGGAAGGAGATAAGGGAGGCGTTGCCGCAGAGCGAGCTGAAGCCACGCGTTCCGGTCGGATACATGAGCGCGCAGCTGGGTAACGGGATCTCTTTCAGCACCCGGCGTGCCTTGACGTCGATGACCGCGACCGAGGTGGCGGGGCCGAAATTGAAACTCAACAACAGCGACTCGTCGTTGGTGAGATGCAGGTTGTACCGGCCGGGCAACAAGCCGGCGCGCTTTGCGCCGGGCAGGATGATCTCCGCCTGGGGTGAGAGCGTCGCCATGTCGTAGACCGTGACCACGTCCGTGCGCTCGCCGCGGTTGCCGCGCGAATAATAGGTTTCCGAGACGTAGAGTTCGGGGCGCGTCCGCGACTGGGTGAAATGCGGGACGAAGGAGCCGTTGAACATGCCCTTGATTTGCGCGCCCTGCGTTTCCGCATCGGCATCCAGGAGAATCATCTTGCCGTCCAGCATGTGGTGGAAGGCGGCGTCGTGCGCGAAGAACCAGTGCGCGGGGTACGGGACCGGCAGGGTTTCCACGCGGCCCAGCTTCTCCGCCGGCAGTTCCGCGCGGACCAGGGAGAGCGGCAGGCACAGGAAAAACAAGACAAGGGACGTCGTGCAACCCCTCCGGGCACGTCCCGCCGCGCGGTCGCGCGTCCTGGCGCCGTCATGAAGGCAGTTGCGGAGCAACGCTTGTGCTTTACTCTGAATCATGCGGGGCTCGGGCGGGAAGTCGGCGGGGCGGTTTGTGCGGCAATATAGCGAAGAACCCGCTGGCGGTCCAAACGGACCGGATACCTATGGTCCGTATCGGGACGCCCATTCGGCCCGTGGCGCACGTTAGAATTCAGCAGGCGACGGGGATCGCCCCGTCCGCCGATCATCGGGAGGAAGACATGGAAAACAGACGTCTGCAGGACCGGGTGGCCATCGTGACCGGCGCCGGACGCGGGATCGGATCGGCGATCGCGAAGCTGTTCGCCCGCGAAGGGGCGAAGGTCGTCGCGGCAACCCGGACCGAGAAATACGGCAGGGAACTGGTGGATGAAATCACCCGCGGCGGCGGCGAGGCCGTGCTCTGCACGGTCGATATCGGGCGGGAGGAAGACATCCAGCAGGTCGTCGGGACGGCCGTGGACCGGTTCGGACGCATCGATATCATGGTTCACAACGCTGCGTCCTTCCTCGGCGGTCTGGTGGAGAACTATTCCGAAGCGGATCTCGAGACGGTTCTCGCGGTGAATCTCAAGGCATGCTTCCGCCTGTCGAAGCTCTGCATCCCGTATTTCAGGAAGCAGGGTTCCGGACGGCTGCTGTTCACCTCCTCCGTCACGGGGCCGCGCGTGGCCATGCCCGGAACTTCCTACTATGCGGCGTCGAAAGGCGGCATCAATGCCTTCATCCGCACCGCGGCCATCGAGCTCGCGCGCCACGGCATCACGGTCAACGGCGTGGAGCCGGGCTACATCCGTACCGCCGCGATGGAGCTGCTCGCCGACAAAGAAGGCATGAAGCAGATGGCGAAATACATCCCCATGGGCTACATCGGCGCACCGGAAGACATCGGCTGGGCGATGGTGTATCTCGCCTCGGATGAGGCCCGCTACGTCACCGGGCAGACCATCGTCGTGGACGGCGGCTCGACGCTGCCGGAAAGTCCGGCGTTCCTGGAAGAAGCCGAAGGCATGAAGGAGCTGGGAGGCTCCACATGACGCTGCCGTCTCCACGCTGGGCGCACGGCTGTGGGGCCGGATTTATCCGGCCCTCAACTGCGGCCGGCTGAAGCCGACCCCACAAGACTATGAAAGAGCGTGAAAGTCTCCTCGAACGCCGCGCGCGACTGATCGGCGAGCGAGCGCCACTGTTCTACGACGAGCCGGTGCACATCGTGCGCGGCGAGGGCGTCTGGCTCTTCGACGCGGACGGAAAGCGCTACCTCGACTGCTACAACAACGTCGCGCACGTCGGCCACTGCCATCCGCAGGTCGTGGACGCGATCGCCCGCCAGAGCGCGACGCTCAATACGCACACGCGCTACCTGCACGAAGGCATCCTCGACTACGCGGAGCGGCTCACGGCTACCTTCGACAAGTCGCTGTCGAGCCTCACCCTGACCTGCACCGGCAGCGAGGCCAATGACATCGCCCTGCGCATGGCGCGGCTCTGCACGGGCGGCATGGGCATCATCTGCACCGACAACACCTATCACGGCAACACCGCCACGGTGGACGAGCTGTCCACGCTGTTCAACGAGGGAAAGCCGCGCAGTCCCCATGTGCGCGCCATCCCGTTCCCGGAAACTTACCGGCCGCTGCGCGATCTCGAAGGCGAAGCGCTCGCGGATGTTTATGCCGACGAGGTCAGGAAGGCCATCGATTCGTTCAGGCAGGCCGGGATCAGGCTCGCGGGCATGCTGTTCTGCCCTATCTTCGCCAACGAGGGCCTGCCCACGGTGCCGCCGGGCTTCCTGAAGAAGGCCGTGAACCTCGTGCACGAAGCCGGCGGCCTGTTCATCGCCGACGAGGTGCAGGCGGGCTTCGGCCGCACCGGGACAATGTGGGGACACCAGATCTCCGGCATCGTCCCCGACATCGTCACGCTCGGCAAGCCCATGGGCAACGGCTACCCCGTGGCAGGGCTGGTCACGCGCGTGGACCTGCTCGCCCGCTTCCGCCAGGAGATCGAATACTTCAACACCTTCGGGGGCAATCCGGTGGCCTGCGCCGCGGCCAGCGCCGTGCTGGACGTCATGGAGAAGGAGCAGCTCATGGACAACGCCCGAACCGTCGGCGACTACATCCGCGTGGGCCTCGGCAAGCTCGCCAGGCGGCACGCGCGCATCGGCGACATCCGCGGACAGGGTCTGTGGGTGGGCGTCGAGCTGGTTCGCGACCGGCAGAGCCGGGAGCCCGCGCCCGAGGAAACGAAGCAGATCATGAACCGGATGAAGGACCGGGGCGTGATCATGGGCCGCATCGGCCGCTACGACAATGTATTGAAGATGCGCCCGCCCATGCCCTTCTCCCGGGACAACGCGGATCTGCTGCTCGGAACTCTGGACGAAGTCTTCGGCTCTCCCTGATGCGCAGATCATGGAGAGCGGCCGCGACCGCCGTCCTTCCGCGGGCAAGAACTCCGAGAATCACATGAGCGAGTTCTACACTCTCCCTCGCGGCGAACAGGCCGCCCGCTTCCGGGAAATGGGCGTGGACGCCCTGCGCCGCTGGGGAATCGAGGGCGCGGAGCTGTCGCTCATCAAGCTGCGGGAGAACGCGGTGTTTCGCGTGGAATCGCACGGCGGAAACCGGTGCGCGTTGCGCATCCACCGCCACGGCTATCACTCCGATGCCGAGCTGAATTCCGAGTTGCAGTGGATGCGCGCCCTGGACGAGGCCGGTGTCTCCGTCCCGGAGATCATCGCCTCGGAATCCGGGGCGCTGTTCGAGTCAATCAGCCACGCGAGCGTGCCCGAACCGCGGCAGGTGGACCTGTTCCGCTGGATCGAGGGCCGGCAGCTCGGCGAAACGGGCGCGGCCCTGGACGCCGGCGCACACGGCATCCGCTCGACATTCCATACCATCGGCGAGCTGGCAGCGCGCGTGCACAACCAGTCGGCGGCCTGGACGCCGCCCCCCGGTTTCAAGCGGCATGCCTGGGACGAGGACGGGCTCGTCGGGGAACAGCCTTTCTGGGGACGGTTCTGGGAGCTGCAGTCGCTGACGCCCTCGCAACGCTCACTGATGGAGCGGGCGCGGGCGGGCGTGCGCGAAGACCTGATCGCCTTCGGCAAGGCGCCGACCGCATACGGCATCATCCACGCGGATCTCACGCCGGAGAACATCATGGTGCACGACGAGCGGCTGCGCCTCATCGATTTCGACGATGCCGGCTGGGGCTGGCACCTGTTCGAGATCGCAACTGCGCTCTATTTCCACCTGGACCAGGACTACTGGGAGAACGCGCGCGACGCTCTCATCGAGGGCTACCGGTCGCTGCGTCCGCTGAGCGAGGAGGACGTGGCGCGCCTGCCCCTGTTCCTGCTGGCCCGGGGCCTGACCTACGTAGGCTGGGTCCACACCCGGAGCGGCACGCAGACCGCCGAGGAACTGGGCCAGGTCGTGGTGGCGATGGCCTGCCGCGCGGCGGAGGAGTACCTCTCCTGAACTTGTGGGGCCGGATTTATCCGGCCATGTTGTGGGCCGGCTGAAGCCGGCCCTACAGCGACCCCTCCTACTGCCAGGTATAGCGAACCGAGCCACCGAACCAGCGCGGCGGGCCGAAGTGGAGCTGGTTGAAGCCCGCGACGCCCGTGAAATCGAAGGTATAGGTGAGATACTCCTCGTCCGCGAGGTTGTTCACCCAGGCCGCGAGCTCCCAGGCATTGTCCGGCGACCGCCATTGCAGGCGCACATTGCCGACGATGTAATCATCCGCCTTCGCAATGTCGTAGTTCTGGATGTCGTAGTAGGTCTCATCCTGGTAATTGAAGCTGGCCACGACGGCCATGTTCCCGCCAAGCATCGGCCATTCGTAGCGTGCCATGCCGTTCAGGGTCACGTCCGGCGCCGCCACCGGGGTCCGGTCCACCAGGGCGCCCGTGCCCGTGGTCGGAATGGCCTTGGCCTCCGCGTCGAGGAACGAGGCGCCGAGCAGGAAGTCCCATCCCTCCCAGGGACTCGTCTGCAGCTCGATTTCCCCGCCCCAGATCTCCGCATCCGTGTTGAAGATCACCGAACTCAGGAACTCGAATCGGAAAGTCTGGAAGTCCTCGTAGTCGTAGTAGAACGCCGAGGCATTGAGTCGCGTCGTGCCGTCGAACAGCGTCGCCTTGAAGCCGCCCTCGTAGCTCGTCAGCGTCTCGTCGTCGAAGGGAACGGTCTCCGGCGTGTTGCTGAAGAAGATGAAGCTTGCGTCCATGAAGGTGGAGTTGAATCCGGCCGACTTCACGCCACGCGAGTACTTGCCGTAGATGAGCAGGTCGTCGGTGGGCTTCCAGTCCAGCTCGATGAGCCCCGTGATGTTGCTCTTGTCGTGCTCCGCCAGATCGCCGACCGTATCCTTGTTGAACAAGATCGCGTGATCCCGGGTCGGCCGGATCGAACTCGGGAAGTTGGCGGTGAGCCCGAAATCAGTGAACGCCCCGATGCAGCTCCCGGCCACGCCGAAAATCAGGCAGAACGGCGTCGTGTCGACCATCTGGTAGTCCATTTCCTTGTTTTCTTCGGTGTAGCGGATACCGCCGATCAGCGTGAACTGATCGGTGAGATCGTATTCCGCCTGGCCGAAGACGGACCAGGACTCGGTGTCCTGCTTGTAATCCACATCGAAGAAGAACACCGGCGGCAGGAAGTCGGGGTTCAGGAACGGGTCGGCGGTGATGCGCAGGTGGTAATCGCCCTCCACGTCCCAGTTGAAGTAATAGAAACCGCCCTGCCAGCGCAGGCGATCCGTCTCGCCCGCCAGCCGCAGCTCCTGCGTAAACTGCTCGGGCACCGCGTTGAAGTCCACCTGGATCAGGCTGTTGGGACTTGCGTCGGTGTCCTCTTCCTGGGTGCGGTCCACATGGTCAAAAGCGGTGATGGAGGTGACTTCCCAGCCGTTCGCCAGCCGCCAGTGCAGCGTACCGGCGATGCCCGCCGCCGTGACCGCCGTGTCCCCGTCGCGATCGAAGCTGCCCTCGTGGGGATCGCCGTCGGTGTCGAGGTAGCCGAGGCAGTCCGTGCCGGGCGCAGGACCGGGAATGAACCCGCCGGCGCCGTCCGGGCAGAACTGGTTCACCTCGGTCGGCCCGAGCGGCACGCGGTTGTCGAAATCGGGCGCGCCGCCGACCACGGGGAAGGTGGCGGCCTGGTTCTGCCACGCGCCCACCTGGCCGCGGTTGTGCGAGTAATGAAACTTGAGCAGCGCGTCGAAGTCCTCGTTCGGCGTCCACAGCAGCTGTACCCGCCCGGCCAGCGCATTCGATTCGGAGAAATCGTCCGGATCGCCGCCCGACACCGGATCGGTACCCTGGAAGTCGTTGTCCACGTAACCGCCGTTCGTGTCGTACGCGAACGATAGCCGCCCGGCGAGCGTGTCGAGCAGCCTGCCGTTGATCACCGCCTCGGTGTTCCACTCGCCGTAGGAACCCGCGCCGCCCTGAACATAGGCCATGAAGTCGTCGGTGGGCTTGTTCGAGATGAAGTGAATGAGGCCGCCGGAGGTGTTACGGCCGAACAGCGTTCCCTGCGGTCCGCGCAGCACCTCGGCCCGCTCCATGTCGAACATCTGGAGGTGCAGGCCGCCCATCGCCGCCCGGTACACCTCGTCGTTGTAGACCGCGACCGGGTTCTCGTTCGCATCCGCGACCTCGTTGAGTCCGACGCCGCGCAGGAAGAAGTTGATCTGGCTGCCCTCCGCGTTCGGCACCGTGTATTGCAACCCCGGGGTCATGGCGGTCAGATCGACGGTATCGGTCAAGCCCAGCTCGTGCAGCTGCGTGCCGGTGTAGGCCGTGACCGAGATCCCGACATCCTGGACGCTCTGCTCGCGCTTCTGCGCCGTGACGATGATTTCCTCGAGTACCTGCGCGTGCAGCGGCGTGGCGGCCAGCGCGAACACGCCGAGCGCGAGCGGCGGCAACAATCCGGAACGAGCGGGATATGAAAACGTCATGAGCGACCTCCTGTGTGCGGTCTGGTATTGCCCTTGCCGGCGCCGACCCGGAGGCCGAGCACCTGTCGGAATTCTACGACTGGAGCGGCGCCGAAGCTGTCCTCCGAATTGGGGACAGCCGGCCCGGCCGCGACCCGCCGTTGTCGAGCAATTGTGCCTGCCACGACGGATACTTAGAAGTGAGAGGCGCAGCCGAATTAAGTATAGGTGGACCCCCCCCCCCGCTGTTGCGGTTCCACCACAGACGCGTTTCAGCCCGCCTGCTCGGCGTCCGAGAGCTGCTTGAGGTAGCGCCGCATCTCCACGCCGGGACGGTCGGCGGCGACGTTGATCTCGAGGAAGCCGGGAGGCTCTCCGAGATCCTGCATCCCGCGGATGTGCTCGAGGGCATAGACGTCCTCGCTGAAAGCGGCGTACTGCGCGTTCTTCATGAATTCCGTCACGCCCTCGTCATGGCGGGCGAAGTTGCGGCTGAGGCAGTACCAGTAATGCGTGGCGTCCCGCGACTCCGGCGTGATGAGCTGCGCGACCTTTACCATCGGTTTCGGCTCCTGCCCGGATTCAGGGATCTCCAGATTGCGGAAGACGCCCGTGTTCACATGCAGGCCGGGCCCCACGAACTGCGCGCCGGAACTCCGGATCGCCTTCTGGCCCGTCCACCCCAGCGGTTTCGAGTAGATCGCGGGGAGCTCGCACTCGACGTGCCGCCACACCTCGAAGTTGGGCGGCTCGACCGTCATCTCGATCGGCGCGCGCGCGTACTCGGGCGTGCCGAAGGTCTTCTCGTGGAGAAAGCTCAGGTGCGAGAGATCGAGCAGGTTCTCGTGCATGTGCACGTAGCTGGCATTGATATGCAGATAACCGGCGTAGCGATCCCAGTCCGCGGACTCCAGCCATTCCTGGTGCGGCAGGCATGCTTCGTCAGCCTTCCCGGGATCGCCCGCCCAGAACCAGACGAAAGGACTCTTCTCCCGCACCGGGTAGCAGTGCACGCCAATCTCTCCCGGGGGATGACTCTGGCTCGGGACTTCGATGACGCGGCCTTCGCAGTTGTAGCGAAAACCGTGATAGCGGCAGACCAGCGTATCGCCCTCGAGTCTGCCTTCGGAGAGCGGGAAGGATCGGTGGCAGCAGCGATTCTGAAGGGCCACGGCTTCGCCGTTCTCCCTACGGAACAGGACCACGCTGCGCTCGAGCAGCTGCCGGGCGATGGGCGTGCGCCCGAGCTCCGAACCCTGCGCCGCCACGTACCAGGCGTTGCGGATCAGCGGCATTGCGCGGTTCGCCATGCTGGCCGTCGCGATGGCGCCGATCTTTTCGCGCCGCTTCGATTCGATGCTCGTCGACATCCCGCTCACCTCGATGACCGGGCACGACCGCCGCCCCGGTTGCTGCGCCGCAGCGTGCCGCTGACTCGGTTCATTATGGCACGCGCCCGGGCGCGGAAGCCGCTCCGATGCTGCATACTGTTCTCAGGCTCGATGGCTCTGCCGCTGTGATCTTCTTCTCCAACGCGACCCGACCGTATCACCTGGGGCCCTACCCGCTGGAACGCCTGCCGCGGGAACCGGACCCGGGCGGGCGCGAGCGCGGTTCCGAATCCGTCGTGCGGCGTGTGCCGGCGCGAACCGACTCTCCGTTCGGCGCCGCGGTCCGCAGGTATCACGATCTGTTCCGGCGCTTCCGCGCCGGCGAGCCGGCGCCTGCCCGGGCACCCGTACCGGCGGATCGGGCGCGGCGTACCGTCGACATCAAGGGCGCGGCGTACTTCCTGGATGCGGGCCAGGTGGGCATCTGCCGGATCGCGCCATCCTGCTGGCTGAACGGCGCCAGCGCGCCGGCACACACGCACGCAGTCGTGATCCTGGTGGAACATCCCCGCCTGCCGGAAGCGGACAACCCGGCGCGCGCATGGGTCGAGGGCTGCGTGGCGGCGACGGCCGCGATGCGCGCCTTCGAGATCGCGGCCTGCATCGCCGGGCAGATCCGCCAGATGGGATTTGCAGCCGAAGCGCACGATGCGGAGACAGGCGGCGTGGATCTGGATCGGCTCGCGGTCCTCGCCGGTCTCGCCATCCGCAGGGACGGAGACATCGTGAATCCCTATACGGGCTCCGACTTCTCGCTCGCGGCCGTGACCACGAACTACGAACTCGCGACCGATGAGCCGCTCGCGGCGCGCGCGCTGGATGCGAAGGGCATCGCCTACTGGCTGGGGATCGGAGGCGCAGTGTCGGGTATCGAACGCCTGCGCCAGGCACACCGCCCCACGCATCTCAGCCGCTATCCCATGGAAACGGTGCGGCGCGTTGACCGGCCGACGACGCTCATTCTCGAGGACGAGGTGCCGAGAGTGCCGAAGCGCGCGGCCTTCTTCGAACGCGCGCTGAAGGGCGACCTGGGGGACAAGGCGCAGAAGGAACGCTGGCGCTTCGCCTACAAGCATCCCCTGCCCGCCGCGATGATCAATCTCATCCGCGGCATGGTGCCGATGCAGAACGGCCAGGTCGCGGAGCGCGCCGATCCCGGCTGCGCCGACCCGGAAGCGAACACGCGGGCGCTCAAGTCGCTGTCCTATTTCCTGGGTTCGGACCTTACCGGGATCTGCGAGATCCCGGCCTACGCCTGGTTCTCCCACAAGGAGGACGGCACGCCCATCGAGCCCTATCACCGCTATGCCGTCGTCATGCTCATCGACCAGGGCTACGAGACCATGGAAGGTGCGTCCGGCGATGACTTCATCTCGGGCGCGCAGTCCATGCGTGCCTACCTGCGCGGTGCCGAGATCGCCGGGGTCATGGCCGACTTCCTGCGGTCCCTGGGATTTCCCGCGCGGCCGCAGACCAACGCCGATTCCGACGTGCTGCACATCCCGTTGATCCTCTGGGCGGGACTGGGCGAGCTCAGCCGCATCGGGGAACTGGTCCTCAACCCCTTCGTCGGCCCGCGCTTCAAGTCCGTCGTGATGACCACCGACCTGCCGCTGGTTCCCGACCGCCCCGTGGATTTCGGCCTCCAGTATTTCTGCTCCAACTGCCGCAAGTGCGCGCGCGAATGTCCCTGCGACGCGATTCCCTTCGGCGGCAAGGTCATGTTCAACGGCTACGAGATCTGGAAGCCGGACGTGGATCGCTGCACCCGCTACCGGCTCACCAACAAGCGCGGGCTGGCCTGCGGGCGCTGCATGAAAACCTGCCCGCTGAACAAGGTCGTGACGCTGGACGGTCCGCTGTATACGCAGATTGCAAGCTGGCTCGGCATCAATGCGATGTGGCTCAAGCCGCTGCTGGTGCCTGTCGCCACGCGCCTCGACGACTGGCTCGGCCACGGCGTGCGCAACCCCCACAAGAAGTGGTGGCTGGATCTGGAGATTGTCGACGGAATCTGCGTGGCCGCGCCGCACGGCGCGAACGAGCGCGACCTCGACGTGCACCGGCGCGTGGACCCGGCGAAACACAAGGTCGCCTACTTCCACGCCGACATGATGCCGCCGCCGGATGCGGCGGATGCTCCCTTCCCCGTGGATCGGAAGGCGGGACTCGCCGCCGCGGCCAGGGTCGAAACACCGGCGCAGGCGCGCGCGCGGAAGGCGCGCGGGGATCCCGTACCGCTGCATTATTATCCGGCCCGGCCGCTCGCCGACAGGCGCAACTAGCTTTGCCCCCGAGGTCGGGGTCAGCGGACCGCGGGATCGCTTTCGGAGATCCGGATAGCCGTCTCGACCCGGTCGAGCCCCTCGAGCTGCGCGGCCAGCGCGAGGCAGAGCCGCGCGAGAAAGCGCGATTCCTTCTCCGCGCCGGCGCGATCGATGGCTTCCGCGATGAGCTCGTAGGCCCGCTCCAGGTCCGCTTCCGGCAGTCTGCCCTCCATCTCAACTCCCTCCCAGGGCGCGCCCCAGCGCGCGCCTTGCCTGGTCGATATCGATTTCGCGCCAGCGGGCGCACACGTGCCGATCCGGACGCACCAGGTAGAAGCTGCCATCGATGGCACCGTAGGCCGCGAACACGTGCGCGCAGCGTTCATCGACAACGATCGGGGTGAAGCGTTCTCCGCCCGCGGAGAATTCATCGAACAGCTGCCGGACCGGTTCCGGTACGCGCGCATCCGCGAAAAAACACAGGCCGCTGAATCCGGCGCCCAGGCGATCCAGGAGGTAGTCGTCCGGACCGAGACGCTGATTGAAGAGCGGTGCCCCGGCGCGCGGGCCTGCCGTGAACTCCGCATCACCCTCCTGCCAAGTGAGCGGACTCTCCGCGTAGGTGTAAGGACGCGACTGACGCGGGTTGATCAGCGGGCGCGTGAATTCGTGCTCGACCGCGAGCGCCAGCGCCGCGTCGCGCATGAGCCGGTAGCCGCGGGTCGGCGGTGTCATGAAGCGCGTGCTGCGCGCGGAATTCTCGAAGATCTCCAGCGTCGCGCCGCGCCGCTCCGGCGAATAAGAATCGAGCAGCGCGGGCGATGCCCGGCCGCGGATCACGTAAGCCAGCTTCCAGCCCGCGTTCGCGGCATCGGCAAGGCCGGAATTGAGCCCGCGCACGCCGAAGATGGGCACCAGGTGCGCCGCGTCACCGATGAACAGGACGGGCCCGCACCGGTAGTCGTCCAGCGCCAGCGTGTAGGCCTTGTACAGGCTCCACCATTCGAGCTCCCACGGACCTTTTTCGCCCACCATTTCCAGGATCGCACCGACGCGCGCACGAATGTTCTTCTCCTCGAGAGCCTGATCCTCGTCCTCGTCGTCGCGGAGCTGGTAGTCGACGCGCCAGATGTCGTCGGGCTGCCGGTGCAGCAGCACGGTGGAGCCGGGATTGGCGGGCGGATCGAAGAATGCGCGGCGCTCGACCGGGTAGTCGGAGGGCATCCCGATGTCCACGATGACGTAGCGGCCCTCGTAGGCTTCGCCCCGCAGCGGCAGTCCCAGCGAATGCCTGACGCTACTGCGCGCGCCGTCGGCCGCGAGCAGGTAATCGGCATGCAACGCATAGCTACCACCGGGTGTTTCGATGCGGAGCTCGACGCCATCAGGCCGCAGACGCGTTTCCGCGATGCGGCTCTGCCAGCGCAATTCGACCAGCGGTTGGCCTGCGGCGTGATCCACCAGGAACTTTTCGATGTACTGCTGCTGGATGTTGTACATCGGGTGGAAACGTTCCTGCTCGGAGTGCGGCATTTCCAGCCGGTACACCGGTCGCGTGCCGTAATACGAGGTCCCGTGCGTCCAGCCGAGCGCCTTGGCCGTGAAACGTTCCGAGACGCCGAGCTGCTGGAAGATCTCGAGGCTGTGCCGCGCGACGCAGATGGCGCGGCTGCCGTCGTTGACCGTGTCCTTCTCGTCCAGCACCACACTGGCGACGCCGTGGCGCGCGAGCTCGAGGGCCGCCGCGAGGCCCACGGGACCGGCCCCCGCGATCGCGACGGCGTGGCGCAGGGACTCGCCGCGGAGCTCGGGCGGCCTGACGAAGGAATAGCGCGGATAATCGAAGTAGAGAGATCGCTCGCGACCGGCTGGACCTGGCACGAAGGGGGATCCCGCCGTGTGCGCAGCCCTTAACCAGTGATTCCGAGATTGCGGGCGAAATTGCGGTAGCCTTCCGGGTCGCCGCGGCTGCCGGCCACCCGTTCCCGCTGCTCCGCTTCGCCGGCCGGAGTCCGGGTCACGCCGCAGCCCTCGACGATGCGGTTCATGAAGTTGAACAGCGCGCAGACGCAGACAACGTCGTACAACGCTTCCTCGCTCCAGCCCGCTGCATATACGGCCTCGACATCGCTGTCCCTCACTGAAGCGGACGACAGGGTGAGCTTGCGGACGTAGTCCAGGATCGGCAGCACCTTCGGATTGATTTCCGCGGTCTGCGGGTCCGCCATCAACCGGTCGAAGATGCCCGGCTCGACGCCGTGCCCTTCGGCGAAGATTCGGTGGGCGCCGTGACAGTAGTTGCAGGCATTGAGCCCGGAAACATACGCAGCGATCAGCTCGCGTTCCCCGATCGTGAGCGGCGAGTCGGCGCGCAGGATGGCGTCGTGGTACTCGCACAGCGGCCGACGCCCATCCGGATCTTGACTGCGGTACGCCGAGTCGGTGTAGCTCTCATCGTAGGGCGTGTACTGCATGTTCCACGCGTAATTCTCAGACTTTGTGTAGAAGAAAATCGCTTCGTGGATTCGCCCCATATGCATCGCGCCTTGCGTTACATCGCCTTTGGCAGTCTGCCGCTTCCATACAACCTCGTTTACAAATCTGTCCGGGCCAAAGACTTCGTCGATGATCGCTTTCGCGTAGAAACTGACATGCCAATCAAGATGTATGTATAGACTCCCATGCTCATTCAGCAATTCATGAAGCGCCACCACAGTTTCGTAGAACCATTGCAGGTAGGAATCCAGTTCGCGTCCCCACGTGTCGCGATAGGCTTTGTGCTCGATGATGCTCGGCTCTTTGGTGAAGGTGAACGAATCGTCTTCGGGCGTTTCGGGATGATCCGGGACGGTGGCGGTGAATGAGAAATCCGCGCCGGTATCGAACGGCGGGTCGATGTAGATGAGATTGACCTTGCCCGCGAACTCGGGCAACAGCGAGGGTAGCACGTATTTCTTGTCGCCCCAGATCAGCCGGTTGCGCCACTCCTCCTCGCGCACGCCGGATGAATCGAACAACAGGCTCTTCTGCCGATCCTGGCTGGATTCATTGACGGTTTCGACTGTCTGAAACGGCAGCGCCACTCGCAGCGGCGCGACGCGCTTCCCCTCCGCGTCGTACTTGTCCTCCCAGATCAGTTCAGTCTTGAGCTGCGATAGCGGGTGCGGCTTCCTGCCGCTCGAACGTGACTTGTCATCCATGCAGTTTCCTCGCTTTATTCCGGCCGGACGTGCAGACGATCGGCGACTGCGTTGCCATGAAGCTCATTCCTCGAAACCCTTGGGCAGCTTGCTCCTGATCCAGGCAGGCTGGCGACGGCAATCGAGTACGGCATAGACCCGCACTTCGTCGTGCTCGATACGGTAATAGACCGCGAATGGAAAGCGTTTCGAAAGCAGCCGATGATACCCGTCGAAATGCACGGCGTGTACGCCTGCGTTGATGGCCAGGGAATCGAGATCCGAATAGAGCGCGTCGAGAAAATACGCTCCGACGCCCGATGCCTGCCTCTCGTAAAACCGGTAACCTTCGATCAGATCCTGGCCGGCAGACCGGAGAATTCTGATCCTCACGAAGTCCGGTCTCGAATCGCCTTTTTGGTTGCTTCCCAGTCTTGAAAACTGTCGTCGCCACGCTTGTATGCGGCGTCCCTTTGCTGGAGCGCTTCCCCATGCCACTCCGGTGAGACGACTTCCCCCCTGCGGCACAAATCGTCCCACAGGGACTCCATGGCCTGGAGCTTTTCTTCCACTGTCATCTTGTCCAGAGGCAGCGTGTTCGCCATTTCAATCGCTCCAGCGCAGCAACGGACCGGAAGAAGTGGACAGCGAGAAAGTTTGACGCGCGGCCTTCAGCAAATCGTAGCCCCTAGTCGCATCGTCGTATTTCTTCCATGAATTGTAGACATTCATCAGTTCGGCAACGCCCGGATGCTGCATAGCACGGCTTAGCAGTTCCCTGAGTTGGGCGATCTCGGTCTCAGCGCCTTTCCTTTTAAGATTCATATAGTTAGAGTAAACTGTCGCCGGGCTCTCTTCGATTGTTCAATGTATAACGACTCGGACGGCCTACGCAACCAGATCACATGAAACCCCGGTCAAACCTTGACGTCAATATCACTCAATTGAGTGAAGTCGTTGTTTGCTGGCATGGCGCAGTCATGACTTTGCCAGGCTATTGACGTAATACCTGATTTTCTCCAGCGCCAGGTCAACATCATCCCGGTGCGTGCGGAAGGACAGGATGGCGATGCGGATCATGTAGCGGCCGTTCAGCACCGTGGACGTCAGGTATACGGCCCCATCTTCGCGCACCGCCTCGACCAGCCGGCGGTTAAATTCGTCCGCGTCCCCGTCCTTCGGCACGAAGCGGAAGGCGACGACGGAAAGCTCCGGGAACGGGCCCAACTCGATATACTCGAATTCCGCGAGCTTCTCGTAGGCGTAGCGCGCCAGCAGGATCTTCTCGCTCAGCGCGGCCCGGAACGGCGCGACGCCGAGCAGCTTGAGCGGCAGCCAGACGGACAGCGCGCGGAACGGCCGGGTCAACTCCGGCCCCATGTCGGCGGGCGAGGTTTCCTGCTCACCGCCGTATTTCGTATCCTGGAGATACGCCGCGGTATGGTAGTGCGACTGGTAGAGCCGTTCGCCCTCGGCCACCAGCACCGCGCCGACGCCCATCGGCGAGTGCAGACCTTTGTGCGGGTTGATGACCAGCGAGTTCGATCGCTCGATGCCCCGGAAGCGATCGCGCACCAACTCGCTCAACATGAAGAACCCGCCGTAAGCGGCGTCTACCTGGAACCAGAGGCCGTGGCGATCGGCCGTTTCCGCGAGCGCATCCAGCGGATCGATGCTGCCGACGTCGGTCGTGCCGGCCGAGCCAACGAGCAGCCACGGGATTAGCCCGTCCTTCTTGTCCTTTGCGACCGCCGCATCCAGCGCGTCGGCATCCATGCGGAAGGCGGCATCGACGGCGATGCGCCGCTGCACGCATCCGCCGAGCCCGGCGATGCGCAGCGCCTTGTACATCGCGTGGTGCGTGTGCGGCGTCAGATACACTACCGCGCGCTCGTAGTCCGGGGCCCGCAAGCCATGTGCGTCGCGCGCGGTCACGGTCGCCGTGAGGATGCCGATACTGCCGCCTGAACTCAGGTTGCCCGCGGCGCCTTTCGGATAACCGAGCAGATCCGCGATCCAGCGCAGCACCTGGTATTCCATGTGCGCGGCGCCCGGGCAGCAGGAAAAATCTCCGGAATACTTGTTGGTGACCGCGGCGAGAAACTCCCCGAGCGCGCCGGGATAGAGGCCGCCGAGCGGGATGTAACCCAGGAAACGGCCGGAGGCGTGGCTCGCGCCCACATCATTCACGTTCTCGCGGAACAGTTGCAGTACGGACCCCATGTCCATGCCCTGCTCCGCGATGGGCGAATCCAGGATTCCCCGCGCCTGCTGCCGCGCTGCCATGGACGCCGGGCGTGAATCCAGCGTGGACAGGAATTCCTCCAGATAGGCGTTGACAGCGTCGAGCTCGGCGCGGCGCTCGCCCGGCCCGGGTTCGAGCACAGCGGCCTGCCTTTCGAGGTCCCGGATGCAATCCGTCAGCGTCGCGTCAACCGGCGGTTCGCTGCCTCCGGCAGCCGGGCGATGTCCCGCCGTCATCCCGTGACACCCAGCATTCTGGCGAAGTTGCGGTAGGTCTCCGGATTGTCCCGGCTCCCGGCCACGCGTTCACGTTGCTGCGCCTGGATCGCGGCGTCCGTGACCACACCGCAGCCCTCGACGATGCGGTTCATGAAATTGAACAGCGCGCAAACGCAGACGGCGTCATACAGCGCCTCCTCGCTCCAGCCGGCGGCATAGACCGCCGCGGCGTCGCTGTCCCTGACGGAGGACGGCGACAAGGTCAGCTTTCTCACATAATTCAGGATTGGCAGCAACTTCGGATCGATGGCCGCCGACTGCGGGTCCGCCATGAGTCGATCGAACATTGCCGGATCGATCCCGTGTATTTCCGCGTAGATCTTGTGGGCGCCGTGGCAGTAATTGCAGGCATTGACGCCTGATACGTAGGCGGCAATCAATTCGCGCTCGGCAATCGCCAGCGGCGAAGGGGCGCGCAGGACCGCGTCATGGTATTCACACAGCGGCCACAGCCCCTTCGGAAAGCACCGGAATACGTCCGTCAGTTGCGCAATCGGCGGCAGGGAAGGAAACTTTGCCATGGTGCACCTCAATCAAAGAAAGCGAAGAAAGGGGACAGATTTATTTTCTCATACGAGAAAATAAATCTGTCCCCTTTTTTGGGAAACGTCAGCCGGCGGGCGATTTCGTATAGAGCGATTCGGCGGCGGGCTGCCGGATTTTCACCAGGGCAACAACATCCGCCGGGATGTCGAACTTCATGGAATGGTCCGGCCCGATGCCCTCCTCGCGCAGGCAAGCCGCGATGTCGTCGTCCTTCGCGGTAAAGCCGGCGCGCTCGTTGAAGGTCCATTCATCGGCCAGGCACTGCCAGCCGAGGTCGCCGATCTGCTCGCGCGTGACTTCATCGCCAAGGAACAGGCTGTAAAACTTGCGCGTGTCATCCAGGGTCGGGCCGAGAAACATGCAGAAACCGGACGAATCGCAAACCGCGATGATGATCTGGATCTCCTGGGAGGCCTTCGCGGCATCCGGACCCGTGATCACCGGATCGATCACCAGGCCGGCTGTGTGGTCGGCGCCCATGGGGCTCGTGCAGTAGGTCACGCCGGAGGCCTTCAGCGGGCGCGGATCCCAGGCCGGCATGGCCTGGCCTTTCGCGACCGGGATGCGTTTGTGCTTGCGCGCGGTGCCGACCGCGAGCGCCCCATTGCCCACCATGCGGCCGAGATCCGTTCCCTTCGCGACGTCCTCGCGCAGCAGCCGTTTCGCCCCCTCGGCGTCGCCGTACTTCATGCCGCCGGAGTCCATGAGCACGGCAATCGCCGCGCCCGTTTCGATCGTGTCGAGGCCGAGCTCGTCGCAGAGCCGGTCCATGTCCGCCACGTCCTCCCAGTGGTTGATGTCGCAGCAGGAACCGAGCAGCGTGAGGGTCTCGAATTCGAGCGCGGAAGTGACGTAATTGCCGTCCTTGTCATGCACGATGTTCGAACACCTGACGATGCAGCCGGTCATGCAGTTGTGCATGCCGCCGCCGCGCGTCTCGAAGGTTTCGCGGATCTTCGCGCCGTCCAGCCCCTCGAAATGCGGATTGCGGCCCTCGGTGCGGTTCTTGTACGGCAGGGTCCAAAGCATGTTCGCGATCGGCACGACTGCGCTGGTGCCGTACATGAAGGTCTGGTGGCGCTTGCTGCCCACGTAACCCTTGCTATATTCCTTCATGTACGCGGTGAATCCCTTGGTGTCCGCCGGTTTGCGCAGGGGCGCCTTGCCCGGGTCGACCAGCACCCATTTCAGGCACTTCGAACCCATGACTGCGCCTACGCCGCCTCGCGCGGCGTGCCGGGCCGGGTGGCGGCCCTTGGTCCGATCCGTGCAGCCGACCGAGGCGCCCTTGAGCATCATCTCGCCCGCCGGCCCGATGGTGATCGCGGAGGCCGAGTCCGGATAATTCGCGAGCAGCTTCTTACAGGATGCGTAGTTCCACATGCCCTTGTATTCCGTCGCATCGACCAGCTTCACTTCGTCCTTGTCCACGACCAGTCCCCAGCGCTTCTCGCGATCCTTCGGCTGGCCCTTGACCACGATCGCGCGGCAGCCGAGCTTCATCAGGTCCTGGCCCGGCTCGCCGCCGACATTGGCTTCCTTGATGCCGCCGGTCAGCGGACTCTTGCAGCCGACCGACAGGCGCCCGGACGTCGGCGCGGAGGTCCCGGAGATGAATCCGGGCGCAAATACCAGTACGTTCTCCGGCCCCAGCGGGTCACATTTGGGGTTGCACTCCGTGAGCAGGATGCGCGCGGACAGCGCCCGCCCGCCGAGCAGCCGCCACTCGCCCGGATACGGGGCAAGCTCGACCGTCTGCTTGCTCATGTCGACGCGGATAATCTTGTCGTTGTCCCAGGCATTGCTCATGGCGCGGCTCCCGTTCGTGTTCGGGGACTGGAATGGGCTTTATGCACTCGCATGCATAAGTTAAGTTTATTGCCTGGGGACGCGGCCCGCAACCATGGCCGAATGGCCGCTCCCGGCGATCCCTGGCCTCCGCGGCGCCTGCACTTCCATGTGCAATGAATCCGGCCCCACGTAAGATAAACACACCATGACCATCCTCTGGCAACCCGACCGCAAACGGATTGAGCGCGCCAACATCACGGCCTTCCAGCGCCATGTGCGCGACCAGGTGGGCGTCGAAACGAAAGACTACGCGGAGCTGCATGCGTGGTCGATCCGCGATCGCGAAGCCTTCTGGGGCGCGGTGTGGGATTTCTGCGGCGTGATCGCCTCGCAGCGTGGCGATGCCGTGCTGACCGACGGCGAAAAGATGCCGGGCGCCAGGTTTTTTCCGGACGCGAAGCTGAATTATGCGCAGAACCTTCTGCGCCGGCGCGACGACGACGATGCTATCGTCTTCCAGTGCGAGAACGGCTGGACCAGCCGGTTGACCTACAAGGAGCTCTACGAAGAAGTATCCAGGCTGACGCAGGCGCTGCGCAGCATGAGGATCAGGTCCGGCGATCGCATCGCCGCGCTGATGCCGAACATCCCCGATACTGTGGTCGGCGCGCTGGCGTCGGCGTCCATCGGGGCCATCTGGTCATCCTGCTCGCCGGATTTTGGAACGGCCGGCGTGCTCGACCGTTTCCGCCAGATCGAGCCGCGCGTGCTGATCGCCTGCGACGGCTATTTCTACAACGGCAGGGAGATCGACATCCTCGACAAGCTGCGCGCGATCGTTTCCGAGCTGCCGACGCTCGAACGCGTCCTCATCGTGCCCTTCGTGCGCCAGATCACCGGCGACACCCTGACGACCGGCGGGATCCCGCGGGCGCGCCTCGTGCTCGACCATATCCTCAGGTTCGAGCCGCGCGACATCGAGTTCGAACAACTGCCGTTTGCGCACCCGCTCTACATCATGTTCTCGAGCGGCACGACCGGCCTGCCGAAGTGCATCGTGCACGGCGCCGGTGGAACGCTGCTCCAGCACCTGAAGGAACACAAGCTGCATTTCGACATCCGGCGGGACGACCGCGCATTCTGGTACACCACCTGCGGGTGGATGATGTGGAACTGGCTGATCTCCACGCTGGCCTGCGAGGCCAGGCTCCTGCTTTACGATGGCTCGCCGTTCTACCCGGATGCGAACGCCCTGTTCGATTTTGCCAGGGACACGCGCATGACCCACATGGGCCTGTCGGCAAAATTCATACAGGCCTGCGAAAAGGCCGGGGCCAAACCGATCCGCTCTCATGACCTCGGCGCCCTGCGCGTGATCGGTTCGACCGGCTCGACGCTGCTGCCCGAGGGATTCGACTACGTGTATGGCAATATCAAGACCGACGTGTGCCTGAGTTCCGTGTCCGGCGGCACCGACATCATTTCCTGCTTCGTGGGCGGAAGTCCCACCCTGCCGGTGCGGCGCGGACAGATCCAGGCCAAGGTACTGGGCATGGCGGTGGAAGTCTGGAACGAATCCGGACAAAAGGTGGTCGGGCAGCAGGGCGAGCTCGTGTGCACCCGCGCGTTCCCGTCCATGCCCGTCGGTTTCTGGAATGACTCCGACGGGAGCCGTTATCGCGCCGCGTATTTCGAGCGCTTCCCCGGCGTGTGGCTGCACGGGGATTTCGCGGAGGAAACGGCCGAAGGCGGCTTCTACATTTACGGCCGATCCGATGCCACGCTGAACCCGGGTGGCGTACGCATCGGCACGGCGGAAATCTACCGGCAAGTGGAGCAACTGCCCGAAGTGGTGGAAAGCGTCGCCATCAGCCAGGAATGGGACGGGGACGTGCGCGTCGTGCTGTTTGTCGTGCTGCGGCCCGGTCTGACGCTGAACGAAAGATTGACGGAACTCATCAAGACCCGCATCCGGGAGGGCACTACGCCGCGCCACGTGCCGGCGAAGATCGTCCAGGTGCCGGAGATCCCCCGCACCCGCTCAGGGAAGATCATGGAACTTGCCATCCGCGAGGTCGTGCACGGCCGGACCGTGCAAAACCTCGAAGCCATCGCCAACCCGGACTCACTGGATCACTTCCGCGACCTCGCCGAATTGAAGTCCTAGGGTGGATTGAGCGCAGCGAAATCCACCGCAGTGCAAATAGCCCCCCTGTCTGCGGTTACGCGTCCAGTTTCGGTACGCACCGGTATTCGCGCCACCACCTGATCATCTTGTCCTCAAACGTGATGACATTCGCGAACATGACGCTGACTCCCGCACCGTCATTCTTCGTCCCGGTAAACTGCCCCCAGCAAGCGGTGTTGCCACCCTCGATCGCAACGGCTTCTATAGTGTTGTCTCAATCATGGATAAGGAATAAGAAGATCGATCCGCGACGATGGGGAATTGTGGGCGTGATGCGGTGGGGTTTCAAATGTGGTTCGCGTATCCGGGCGAGGCGCGCCGTGGCGGGGAGGGTTGGGTGCAGCACCGGTGGTCACCGTTCCGGTACGAGGCGGGGTCAGCGGCCCGGTGCGGGTCAGATCGAGCGAGAGCGGCTGTGAACAGACCTCGGGAATAGACCCCGGGGGTGATGTAATCTGGTTTCTGGCCTTTCAGCGATCGAGAAACACATCTGCCGGTAGTCCAAACCGCTTCGACAACCGGGCGATTTGCCGGGCATTGAGCTTGCGCTTCCCTGCAAGCACTGCCGACACGACGCTTTGCGCCCCGATCTCCGCCAGATCAGATTGCCGGAGTTTATGGCTTTCCATCAGGTACGACAGCATTTCCACGGCGGAAACGTCCTCTGCCGGGAAATGCCGCTCGTCATATGCACGAATAAATTCGCCAACGATATACAACAAGCCGGCCAGAGGATGGGAGCGCTTGCCATTGACCTCGGCAATCAATGCATCGAGCATTCCAACCATCTCGTCGTAATGCGCCTTGTTTCTGATGGGCCCCACGCGGGTGGCGCGTTCGAACGCCCGCCACGCTGGATCAACTTTCTTCAATACTGCGCTCATGTTTTCCAATCTCCTCGTTCATACGCGGCGTGAGTAAGCACCTGCTTGATGTAGCAGCGATTCCAGTCAAATCGAACATATGCAATCAGTCGGTATTTGTTGCCGCCGATATCAAATACGCAAAGATCACCGACGCGATCCACCGTGCCGAAGGTGCGCCGGAGTTCGGCAAAGTTACGGAACAGCCCCTGTTCCACAGCCTTTCGCCAGGCTTGCAAGGGACGGGCTGCATCCTGGTGGCGGCCGGAAAACTCGCGCAACTTCCTGTTGCTGATTACGCGCACCGGGCTGAGATTATATCGCTCTGCTATATATAGCAATATGCAATAGTGTTAATCGCAGTACCGGATGGCCACGACTGCAGTGATGCCATGGGCAGGGCAACACCGGCATCCGCTTATGCACCCACTTTCGGCAGGCAGTGGTATTCGCGCCAGCGCCGGATCTTCTTGTCCTCGAAGGTCAGCACGCTGGTGAACAAAAAGCTGACTTCGCTGTTGTCGGCCTTCGTCCCCGTGAACCGCCCCCAGCAGATTCCGTGGTTGCCTTCGATGGCGACGCCTTCGATCAAATGCTCGCTCTTGCGCATGGATCGGAGGTTGCGGAAATAATTCAGCACGGAATCGCGCCCCCGGAACGGGATGAAATTACTCACCTGGAATTCCGTCTGCGGGTGCAACAACGCCTCCAACACCTTCCACTCCTGACGGTCGATGACATTGAGCAGCATCTTGATGGGGATACGAAAGGGGTCGGGGGTTGGCATGGTGCGGCCTCCTGCAGCTTGGTCAGGTCTGTTCCAATCGAGGCGGAATGTAGAATTTAGAATGTAGAATATAGGGAAGAGTGATACTTACGAAGCCACCCCTATATTCTATATTCGGCATTCTGACCCGTGCTTTTCCGAAACTCTCCAGATCGCTTTGGCCTCGTTACGAAGCTGTTCCACTGGCTTATAGCGGCCCTGATCATTTTCCTGATCTGGCTCGGCTGGTACATGGTCGATTTGACCTATTTCGACCGCTGGTACAACGAGTCCCTGGAGTGGCACAAATCCCTGGGGATGCTCGTGTTCGGTCTCGCCGTGCTCAAGATCGGCTGGCAGGCCTACTCGCCCACGCCGCAGAACCCGGCGCCCTTGAAGCCATGGGAGCGGACCGCCGCGGCCGTCATGCACTTCACCCTCCTGGCGGTCATGGCGCTCCTGCCGGTGACCGGCTACCTCATTTCCACTTCCGCGGGAAAGGGCGTTGCGGTGTTCGGGCTGTTTGAAATCCCGCCGCTGGTCAAGGGGGACGAGACGCTGCGCGATCTCGCCATCGAGGTGCATTTCTACCTGGCGTACGGCACGGCGCTGCTCCTCATCGGCCACGCCGGAGCGGCGCTGAAGCACGAATTCCTGAACCGGGACGGGACGTTGAAGAGGATGTTGTGGGGATGACGGGAAAGAGCATTCAGTCGTAGGGCGGGTTGAGCAAAGCGAAACCCGCCGGTCGGTCGGTGGAATTCGCATGCGCTCATTCCACCCTACGCCGACTACTTGCTATCTGCTATTTCTTGATCCCCTCCACGAACAAATCGAAATCCATCGTCTCCGAAGCTGGGCCAAGGTTGTAGGTCATGCCGAAGTCGGCGCGCTTGAGTGTCGCCGTGGCCGAGAATCCCGCGCGGTATCCGCCCCAGGGGTCCGGACCCTCGCCGATGAACTTCACGTCCAGCGTGAGCGGCCTGGTGACGCCGTGCAGCGTCAACGTGCCCTCGAGCTTTCCGCCCTTGGCGTCGCCCGTGTACTTCGTGCTCTTGAAGATCGCGGTCGGATACTTCTCCACGTCGAGGAAGTCCTCGCCGCGCAGGTGCTTGTCGCGCTCGGCCCAGTTCGAGTCGATGCTGTTCGTCTGCACGGTGACTTCGATGCCGGATTCAGGCAGCTTGTCCTTGTCCCAGGTGAACTTGCCCGCGAACGTGTTGAAGCGCCCGTTAAGCACGCTGTATCCCAGGTGTGAGATGCGGAACTGTATGAACGCATGACTCGGGTCGATTTCATAGTTGGCCGCCGCCGCCGGTATGGCCATGAACAATGACATCGTGATCGCGCCGATTGCGGATACGCACGACTTGAACGGATGGGATTTCATCTGGAACGCTCCTGGGTTTTTCCGTACCGGGATCGCGGTACGAATTAATTATCAGCGGCACAGGATGAGGGAATCAAGTGTTCTGGCCCGTGGTTTTTGACCCAGGCGCTTCCCGGGCAGACTCCGCCAGCCTGACACGGATTTCCTCCGGAATGGCCGCCTTTTCGCCCTTTCCGTAATCGTAATAGACCATGATGCAGTCACCTTCGGCGGCGAGTGTCGCAAGGCCCTGGCTGTAGATGCCGTAATGCATCGAGAACCGGTCGGACTGCAACTCGCTGATGCAGGTCCCGATCTCGATGGCATCGGGATAGGTCAGGGGCGCGCGGAACCGGCAACGTGTCGAGTGCAGGATGGGACCGAACCCTCCTGTACGCTGGTGGGCGACGATGCCCATTTGCTCGAAATATGCGATCCGCACGCGCTCGAAGTACCGGAAATAGATGGTGTTATTGACGTGCTGGAAGGCATCCATGTCCGCCCACTCGACGCGGGCGTGGATGATGAACGGATACCGGGCCCGAAATTCATCGAGCGTCATGGCACACCCTCGCCGCGCCGCGCGAGATAATCCTGAATGGAGGCCACGCCGCGCTCGCGCGACTCGAAGAGGCTTTCGAGGTGCTCGCGGGAATTGACGATGCCCATGGAGGAGATCGTGCCCTCCTCGTCGATCAGCACGGCATAGGGCAGCTTCGAGACACCATAGGTGCGCCCCAGGATCTCCGAGGCGACGTAGGGGAGAGGTTCGATCCCCTGCGCGGCAACGAACTCCCGGTGCTCCGATTCGGCGCCGTCGCTCGCGAGGACGACCTCCAGCCAGTCCGCCTCGCCGCGGGCAATCGACGAAACCACGGGCAAAAGCGATTTGCACACCGGACACCCCGGTGCCAGGAAGAACAGCAGCGTGCTCCGCCGTTGCATGGACGCCCCGCCGATGGCGCGGCGGACACCGTTCAGATCGACCACCTCCATCGGCGGGGCCGGCATGCCGGCCTTGAGGACGCTGTTGATCATCAGCGCCCCGGCCGGGGCGATACGCTCGTTCAGCAGGCCGACCTGGCGCGCCAATGCAAGAACGATGACCGCCAGGACCACGATGGCGATCCACAACAACAGGTTCGAGATGAGCAAAGCCTCAGGCATGACGGCGCTTCAGGACTTTGAGCGAATCGCTGTTCGCCAGCAACTGGTTGATGATCAGGTAGAACAAAACGCCGGCGGCCGCCGCAAGCAGGGTGATGCCCCAGTCCAGGATCCCGAGCGGTCTTTCGATCCTGTCCGCGCCCACGGCACACGCGAACACCACAAGGACGGCATTGCGAAGCAGCAACGCTGCGCTCAGTGGCTGCGGCGGACCGCCGCAGCCGCAGTCGAGCTCGCGCCGCCCATGCAACAGGTTGACCGTGATCGCCATCGAATAGACAAGGAGCAGGACGACGGCCAGTACTGCCGCGTGAAACGCAGTGCCGGGCACTGCAAGTCCCAGGGCCGCGCCGAATTCCAGAACCGGTAGCAAGCGCGAGGACGCATTGACCCACTCAGCAGGGATTACCCGGTAGTCGGCAAGGACCCCCCTGAACTCCGCGGCGTGCCACCACTTGTGCAGCGCGGCCCCGGCGAACACGCCGGCGAGCAGGAGGCTGCTCGCATTCGCGATGACGGGATCCATGTTTTTAATTGCGGGGCGGCACGTTATTCTACCGCCGCAAATGGAACCACCTTCCACGCAGGACGTCAACGACACCTCCACCCAGCGCACAGCGCTGATCATCGTCTGGCTAAGCTCGTTCATCGCTCCGCTGATGCTGTCCGCAGTCAACGTTGCGCTCCCCCGGATCGCGGAGGGGCTGAATGCCAATGCGATCCTGCTCGGCTGGGTGCCGACCGCGTACCTGCTGACCAGCGCCGTGCTGCTCCTGCCGTTCGGGCGTATCGCCGACCTGCACGGCCGCAAGAAGGTATTCCTGTGGGGGATGACCGTCGTGACGGTGGCTTCGGTACTGGCATCCGGCGTGCATTCCGCGGCCGCGCTTATTGCCTGCCGCGTACTTCAGGGCGTCGGCGCTTCGATGCTGTTTGCGACCGGCGTCGCCATCCTGTCCAGCATCTATCCGCGCGAACGCCGCGGGGCGGCCATCGGGCTGACCGTCTCCGCCGTGTACCTGGGATTGACCTGCGGGCCGCTGATCGGCGGCTGGGCGACACAGCACCTGAGCTGGCGCGGCGTGTTCCTGATCCATGTCCCGGCCGCGCTGCTGATTATCCTGGTCGCATTCTGGAAGCTCCGGGGCGAATGGAAGGATCCCGCGGCCGGCCGGCTCGACCTGCCCGGCGCGGCGATCTACGCAGCTTCGATCATCGCGATCATGTACGGCGTCTCGGCGTTGCCGGCGATCCACAGCCTGGTGGCCATCATCGGCGGCGTTGCGGGCGTGTGGTATTTCTTCCGCTTCGAGCGCGGCCGGGAGTCTCCGCTGTTCGACGTGTCCCTGTTCGATTCCAACCGGGTCTTCACCTTCTCCTGCCTGGCCTCGCTCACTACTTACAGCTCGACATTCGGGATTTCCTACCTGATGAGCCTGTATCTCCAATATATACAGGGGATGACTCCGCAGTTCGCCGGGATGATCCTGATCGCGCAGCCGGCCATGATGGCGCTGTTCTCGCCGCTGAGCGGGCGCCTGTCCGACCGCCTCGAGCCGCGCTACCTGTCGTCCGCGGGGATCCTCCTGATAGGCATCGGGCTGGCGCTGCTCGCCACCCTCACCAGCGTATCGTCCATGCATTTCATCGTCGCGGCCCTGATGCTGACGGGATTCGGCGTGGCGCTGTTCTCGGCGCCCAACACCAACGCCATCATGGGATCTGTGGAGAAGCGTTCACTCGGCGTGGCCGGCGGCGCGGTCAGCACGATGCGCGTGCTCGGGCAGATGTTCAGCATGGGTGTCGTCTCCACGGTGTTCGCCGTGCTTCTCGGGCCGGTGCGTCTCACGCCGGAGAACTACCCGCACCTGCTCGAGGCCATCAAGTTCAGTCTGGTCGCGGCCGCGTGCATCAGCGTGACGGGAATATTTCTGTCGCTCTCAAGGGGGAATGTGCATGGGGAAGCAGCAAGCAGGTAGAATGTAATGCATGTTCGAAACCATCGAAAAACTCCCGGCCGATCCGATCCTGGGCTTGACCGCCGCCTTCAACGAAGACAGCAACCCGAAGAAGATCGACCTCAGCGTCGGCGTTTACAAGGACGAATCCGGCAAGACGCCCATTTTCGCTGCGGTGAAGCGCGCGGAAAAACTGTGGCTGGGAGAAGAGAACACCAAGGTCTATATCCCGCCGCCGGGCTACCCGGAATTCAACACGGCCATGCAGCCGCATATTCTGGGAGCCGGCCACCAGGCGTTGAAGGAGAACCGGGTGCGTTCGGTCATGGCGCCGGGCGGCTGCGGGGCGGTGCGCGTCGGCGCGGAGCTGCTCAACCGTTCGCGTTCCGGCGCGACCATCTGGGTGAGCAAGCCGACCTGGAACAACCATGGCCCGCTGCTCGGCAGCGCCGGCCTGAAGATCAAGGAGTATCCCTACTACAGCGACAAGACGCATGGGGTGGAGGCGGACGCCATGCTCAGCGTTCTGCGCAAGGTGGGGAAGAGCGACATCGTGCTGATGCACGCCTGTTGCCACAATCCGACCGGCGCCGATCTCAGCCGCGAAGATTGGCAGGCCGTCGCCCGGCTCGCGCAGAAGCAGGGCTTTCTCCCGTTCGTAGACTGCGCCTACCACGGCATGGCCGAGGGACTCGAGGAAGATGGTTACGGGGCCCGGCTGTTGGCGGAATCCGTGCCGGAAATGCTGATTGCGTACTCCTGCTCGAAGAACTTCGGGCTGTACCGGGACCGGATCGGCGCATTGCTCGTTGTCGCGGCCGATGCGGGCCGCGCGGACGCGGGCCTGACCCACGTCAACAATATCGCACGCGCCATGTATTCCATGCCGCCGGCGCACGGCGGCGCCATCGTCAAGACCATCCTGGGCGACCGTGAACTCTACCGCGTGTGGAAGGAGGAGCTCGACGGCATGCGCGTGCGCATGAATTCGCTGCGCGCGCTGTTTGCCGACACGCTGGCGAAGAAGAAGGCGCCGCGCGACTTCAGCTTCGTCAAGTCGCAACGCGGGCTGTTCTCCATGCTCGGCCTGAAGAAGGAACAGGTGCAGCGGCTGCGCAAGGAATTCAGCGTGTACATTGTCGAATCGAGCCGCATGAACATCGCCGGGATCAGCCAGAAGAACATCGAATACCTGACGGACTCCATCCTGGCGGTATTGTAAAAGGCAGCAGGTGGCAGTTAGCAGGTAGTACGTGAATACGACCCTCCTCGACACACTCAAGGCGAAACTCGGGGCCACGGGCGTTCTTTCCGGCGCCGACATCTCCGACAAGTACGCCGCCGACTGGAGCCGCAGCAATCCGCAGCGTCCGATCGCGGTATTGCGGCCGCGCACGACCGACGAGGTCGCCTTCATTCTGAAGGCCTGTCACAGCGCCGGCCAGCCGCTCGTCGTGCAGGGCGGGCTCACCGGATTGTGCGGCGGCGCAACGCCGCATGCCGGCGAGATCGCGCTCTCGCTCGAGCGCCTCACCGGGATTGAGGAGATCGATCCGGTGTCGCAGACCCTGACCGTGCTGGCGGGCACACCGCTGGAAACCGTGCAAGATGCGGCAGCGGCGGCTGGATTCCGCTTCCCGCTCGATCTCGGCGCGCGCGGCTCCTGCACCATCGGCGGCAACATTTCCACCAATGCCGGCGGCAACGAGGTGATCCGCTACGGCATGGCGCGCGCCCTTGTGCTCGGCCTGGAAGCCGTGCTGCCGGACGGCACGGTCATCTCGTCCATGAACCGCATGCTGAAAAACAATGCCGGCTTCGACCTCAAGCAGCTCTTCATCGGCACGGAAGGAACGCTGGGCGTCGTGACGCGCGCCGTGCTGCGGCTGTTCCCCGCGCCGCTGTCGGGCTGCACCGCGCTCTGCGCGGCCGGCGATCTCCCCTCCGTGCTGAAACTGCTCTCGCACGCCAGCCGTCGCTTCGGCAGCGGACTCAGCGCGTTCGAAGTGATGTGGGCGGATTACGTCGACTTTGTGCTGCAACACGCGAAAGGCGTGCGCCTGCCATTCGAAGTACGCCACGCGCTGTACGCATTGATCGAATTCGAGGGCCTGCAGCCTGAAACCGATACGGCCCTGTTCGAGACGGTTCTGGAGGAAGCCATGACAGACGGCATGGTCCGCGATGTCGTCATTGCCCGCTCGGAGAAGGAAGCCGCGAACCTGTGGAAGATCCGCGACGCCATCGGCGAGGTTGCGCCGCTGCTGACTTCCGCCGCGCACTTCGACATCAGCGCCCCGATCGGCGCCATCGAAGCGTTGATCGACGCGGTGAAGAAGGACCTCGCTGCTTCATTCAGCGGCGCGACCCAACTCACCTTCGGCCACCTGGGCGACAGCAACCTGCACCTCGTGACCAGCACCGGCCGGACGGAAGATACGCAGAAACTCTACGAACTCGTGTACCGCCGCGTCGGTGAGTTCCACGGTTCCGTTTCCGCGGAGCACGGCATCGGCATGATCAAGAAGAAATATCTCGGCCTGTCGCGCAGTGCCGAGGAAATCGACCTGATGCGGAAGCTGAAGGCGCTGCTGGACCCGAAGGGAATACTCAACCCCGGCCGCGTGATTTAGGCCGGGATCGAGTGGCCGCGCCGCCAGGCGTAGGTGTCAAATCCAAGCTTGATCGCGATCAGGATGATCATGGCACTGCGTTCCCAGGGCACGAGCGTCACGGCGGCCGCGGCGAGAAGCAGCGAGACATGCAGGACAATCAGTCTTTTATAGGGACCAAACGCGATGTCGTCCCGGCTCAAATGGCGGATTTCACGGTCAAGGAAGTCCACGCGGAAGGAAACGACGTGGACGACCGCCAGCGCCAGGACCAGGGCCCAGAGCCCGCCCTGCGCCAGATAGCTTGACAGCGCGACATTGAGATAGAACTTCTGCAGCAGGAGGCCGTGCCCGTAGCAGAACAGTCCGTAGTGCGCCAGGTAGAACGGGACTCCAAGAACACTGTATGCCATGGCCTCTGCGCCGGCATGGTGAAAATCGAATACCAGGAGTTTGCAGACTCCGGACAGGCCGATGACGATATTTTCCATCCAGTAAAGAACCAGCAAGGAACCGACGTCCCAGCCGGCAAAAAAAGTGCCCGCCAGCGGCAACAGATTTGCGGTGACGATGACGGCGTACTGCGGAGAGAGCCACCCCCGACCGGAAGGCCGGTCACTTTGGTTTCGCGAGAACCGGAAAATCATAGGCGTGGAACACGTCAATCGCCTTCCCGGTCCCGTGAAACTGCAATTGCCAGCGAAAACCGGGCACGCTGGGTAGCGTGGCGCCGCTCCGCGGCTGCGGCGGCATCGGCTTCGTCGGCTGTCCCTGCGAGATTTCCAGCCGTACCTGCACGCGTGCGCGATCGCCGGCTGCAGTGACGGGGAAAGTCCCTTCCGTTCGCCAGATCGGGTCTTCGCGAAATGCCGCCCTTGGCCATTTCCCGGCAGGTCTTTCGCGCCACTGGCCTTGAAAGCACGTCAAGGTTACGTCCGCACTGTCCAGCGAAAGAGCCGCGGCGGCGAGATTGAAGTAACCTTCGACCCAGCCGCCGATACGGGCAGGATAGTCGGAGATATGAAATGAAACCTCTCCAATCTTCCGGTGGCCGAGAGCCAGTTTCTGCATCTTCAGCGTCAGCATTGCCAGAGCAACGGAAACCAACCCGAAAATCACGGAAGCGGCCGCGAACGGCCAGGACCAGGACCCAGATATCATGTTAAACATCGAAACCATGTTAAACATCGAAACCACGGCGCCGGCGCCGAATGCGAGCGTCATGACCCACATGAACACCAGGATCAATGACCCGCCTCCGGAACCTCCTGTGCCGGACTTCAGGATTTGGGGATTGGGCCCCGTCCGGGCCGTGCGGCTCAGGTTCATTGCGCCTGAATCGGAACCATCGCTGGATTGCATTGTTCCTCCTCCATCGTATGTCGGAATATTCAAATGAGCCGCGTACCGGAGAGGTATGGATGCGCGAAAAAGAAGACGACGAACAGGACAATGCCGCCGACCAGGACGATTGCGTCGTTTGATGCCGGAACCGGGTCCGGCTTCACCCAGGGACCGGCGCGGCGGTTGATCGTGAGCATCTCCATGCCCGCCCAGACCGCCAGCCACACGAACAAAAGCAGCGAGCGGTGGTCGCCGTTGGCCAGCAGGTGGCCGATGCTCCAAAGCACCAGGCCGGTCAGTTGCGGGTGGCGCAGCACGCGCTTGATGTTCGTCCTGCGCTTGGCCGCGACAAACAGAATGAAGGTCGGCAGCACCAGCAGGAAGGCTGCATACCGGCCCCACGCCGGAGGCGTATAGATCTGCGCCGGCTGGACCGCGCGCCAGCCGAACACGATCAACACCAGCGCGGCGACAATGACCAGCGCGAACATTCCTTTGTAGGGCCCGAGACCCAGTCTGGAGACCAGTCGGGTGCGCGCTTCAGGCGCAAGGGAGGGATAAAGATGCAGGGCCGTCCAGAGCAGCAGGCCCGCAATCAGCAATGTCATGGCGGGATTACCTCCAATTTCCGCTTACTCCCGGCGAATCGCGGCGAGTTCGCATACTGTCGCCGTCACGCTGTCTTCTCCTCTCCCACGCCCAGCTCCTCGATCATCCGCTCGCGCATGAGGAATTTCTGGATCTTGCCCGTAACCGTCATAGGGAATTCGTCGACGAAGCGGATGTAGCGCGGCACCTTGTAGTGAGCGATCCGTTCCTGGCAGAAGTCGCGGATTTCGTTCTCGCCGCAGCGTGCGCCGGGCTTGAGCCTGATCCAGGCGCATAATTCCTCGCCGTACTTCCGATCGGGCACGCCGAAAACGGAGACGTCCTGGATCATGGGGTACGTGTAGAGGAATTCCTCCACCTCGCGCGGGTAAACGTTCTCGCCGCCGCGGATCACCATGTCCTTCACGCGCCCGACGATGTTGCAATAGCCGGCCGCGTCGATAGTCGCCAGGTCGCCACTGTGCATCCAGCCCTCCGCGTCGATCGACTCGCGCGTGCGTTCCTCGTCGTTCCAGTAGCCGAGCATGACGCTGTATCCTCGCGTGCACAGTTCGCCGCGCTCTCCGCACGGGACGGTCCTGCCATCATCGCCGATGATCTTCACCTCGACGTGCGGGTGCACGCGCCCAACTGTCGATACGCGCCGCTCGATCGGTTCGTCGGTGCTGCTCTGGAAGCTCACCGGGCTGGTCTCCGTCATCCCGTAGGCAATGGTGATTTCGCGGAGGTGCATGTCGCGGATCACCCGCTTCATGATTTCGATCGGGCACGGAGCGCCGGCCATGACGCCCGTGCGCAGGCTGGAGAGGTCGTATTTCCCAAAGTCCGGGTGATCCAGCTCGGCGATGAACATCGTCGGCACGCCGAACAGCGCCGTGCATTTCTCTTCATCGATGGTCGTCAGCGTCAACCCGGGATCGAAGCCATCGTTTGGCACTACCATGGTGGAGCCGTGAGCGATGCAGTTCAGATTGCCGAGCACCATGCCGAAACAGTGGTAGAACGGCACCGGGATGCAAAGCCGGTCCGCCTCGGTGAATTTCATCAGCTCGCCGACGAAATAACCGTTGTTGAGGATGTTGAGATGCGAAAGTGTCGCGCCCTTCGGCGATCCCGTCGTGCCGCTGGTGAACTGGATGTTGATGGCATCCTCCGGCCGCAGGTCGGCCTGCAGTGCATCGAGCTGCGCGTGCTGCTCCGGCCCGGCTATTTTCGGCAGCTCCTCGAAATTGAACATGCCGGGGGAGGGATCCGCGCCCAGCCGGATCACCGCGCGCAACGCCGGCACACCGGCCGCCCGCAGTTCTCCCGGCTCCGCGATGGCCAGCTCCGGCAGCAGGTGCCGAAGCATGTCGAGGTACTCGCTGCTCTTGAAGCGCGCGGCCGTGACCAGCGCCTTGCAGCCGACCTTGTTCAGCACGTACTCCAGTTCGTGCAACCGGTAGGCAGGATTGATGTTGACCAGGATGAGTCCCGCCCGCGCCGTCGCGAACTGGACCAGCACCCACTCGACGCAGTTCGGCGCCCAGATACCTACGCGGTCCCCCGGCTCCAGTCCCAGGGCCAGGAAGCCACGGGCGTATTCCGTCACCAGCCGGTCCAGCGCGGCATAGTCGAGCCGCACATCCTGATGCCTGACGACGAGGGCCTCGCGCCCGCCCCAGCGCCGGGCGGCATGGGCCAGGACAACACCGATGGTGTCGCGCAGGAGCGGGTGCGTGGCCGCACCGCTGACGCGGCTCAGTAAGCTGTCGTTCGCCATCATTGTTGCACCCACGCCCTTGCCAGAAGGGTCTCTTGCGTCTATAGTTGACGTTAACGTCAACTTAGCAGGCCCCCGATCATGACAGGCGGCTATAGCATAACAGAGCTCTCCCAGGAGTTTGACGTCACGCCCCGCACCCTGCGGTTCTACGAGGACCGTGGCCTGCTCGCCCCTGCCCGGCGCGGCACGACGCGCATTTATTCCGACCGAGACTATACCCGCCTCAAGCTCACCCTGCGCGGCACGCGGCTTGGGTTCTCCCTGGAAGAATGCAAAGAAATCATGGACATGTACGATCCGTCGCGACGCCTGAATTCACGCCAGCTGTTGCGGCTGTGCGCAAAAATCCGCGAGCACCGAAACGCGCTGCTGGCCAAGCTGCGCGACATCGAAGCCACACTGGACGCCATGGACGAGGTAGAACGGAAATGCCTGGACACCTTGCTTTCCGAGCCCGCCTGAATCGCGCGCGCCATGGCCAGACTTAACGTAAACGTCAACTTTGGGCGGTCCGCATGACGGCGCAATGGCCCGCGCTCGATTTCGACCTGGGGGACACCGCTGCGATGCTGCGCCAGTCGGTGCGGGACTTCGCCGACAGGGAAATCGCCCCTCTGGCCGCGGACATCGACCGCAGCAACGAATTTCCGAGCCCTCTCTGGCGCAAGCTGGGCGATCTCGGCGTGCTTGGCATCACGGTCGAGGAGCGTTACGGCGGGGCCGGCATGGGGTACCTGGAACACGTCATCGCCATGGAGGAGATCAGCCGCGCCTCCGCCGCGGTCGGCCTGTCCTTCGGCGCGCATTCCAACCTGTGCGTCAACCAGATCCGCCGCAACGGCAGCGAGGACCAGCGGCGCAGGTACTTGCCGAAACTGATCAGCGGCGAGCACGTGGGCGCGTTGGCCATGAGCGAGACCGGCGCAGGCTCGGACGTCGTCGGCATGCGCCTGCGGGCCGAGCGCAAAGGTGATCATTACCTCCTCAACGGCACGAAAATGTGGATCACAAACGGCCCGGACGCGGACACGCTGGTCGTGTACGCGAAGACCGATCCCGTCGCCGATGGCAAGGGCATCACCGCCTTCATCGTCGAGCGCGGGTTCAAGGGCTTCGCCACGGCGCAGAAGCTGGACAAGCTCGGCATGCGCGGATCCAACACCTGTGAACTTGTTTTCACCGACTGTGAAGTCCCTGTCGAGAACGTGCTGGGCAAACTCAACGACGGCGTGAAAGTGCTCATGAGCGGGCTGGATTACGAGCGGCTCGTGCTCGCCGGCGGTCCGATAGGAATCATGCAGGCGTGCATGGACGTCGTCCTGCCCTATGTGCACGAGCGCAGGCAGTTCGGTCAGCCGATCGGCGAATTCCAGCTCATGCAGGGAAAACTCGCGGACATGTACACGACGCTGTGCGCCTGCCGGGCTTACGTCTATGCCGTGGCCCGCGCCTGCGATCGCGGCGAACCGGCCCGGAAGGACGCGGCGGGCGCAATCCTGTACGCGGCGGAAAAAGCCACGTGGATGTCGCTCGAAGCCATCCAGGCCCTGGGCGGCAACGGTTACATCAACGATTTCCCGACCGGTCGACTGCTGCGCGATGCGAAGCTGTACGAGATTGGGGCGGGAACGAGCGAGATACGACGGATGTTGATTGGGAGGGAGTTGTTCAGGGAAACGATGTAATGCCCGTAATCAAATCCAGAATCGATCCGAGATCCGCCGACTTCCAGGCCAACGCCGCGGCCATGCAGTCCCTGGTAGACGATTTGCGCGCGAAAATCGCGACAATCGAGGAAGGCGGCGGCGGCGCGGCACGGGAGAAACATGCCGCGCGCGGCAAGCTACTGCCGCGCGAGCGCATTGCCGCCCTGCTCGACCCCGGGGCGCCATTCCTCGAATTTTCGCAGTTCGCGGCCTGGGGCATGTACGACGACGACGTCCCGTGCGCGGGCATCATCACCGGCATTGGCCGCGTCAGCGGCAGCAAATGCGTGATTGTCGCAAACGACGCCACGGTCAAGGGCGGCACCTACTATCCCATCACCGTGAAAAAGCATCTGCGCGCCCAGGAAATCGCCGGGGCCAACCACCTGCCCTGCCTCTACCTGGTGGACTCCGGCGGCGCGTTCCTGCCGAAGCAGGACGAAGTGTTTCCCGATCGCGATCATTTCGGCCGCATCTTTTTCAACCAGGCCAGACTCTCGGCAAAACGCATCCCCCAGATCGCCGTCGTGATGGGCTCATGCACGGCAGGCGGCGCCTACGTGCCCGCCATGTCGGACGAGAGCATCATCGTGAAAAACCAGGGAACGATATTTCTCGCCGGCCCGCCGCTGGTGAAGGCCGCGACCGGAGAAGTCGTGACGGCTGAGGAACTCGGCGGCGCGGAGGTGCACGCGCGCACTTCCGGCGTAGTGGATCACCAGGCACAGGACGACCGCCATGCCCTCGACATCGCGCGGCGCATCGTCGCGAATCTCAACCGCCGGGAACCGTGCGAAATGGAAACGGGCGAAACGCGCGAACCTGTCTACGATCCGCGAGAAATCTACGGCGTCGTCAACGAAGACCTGCGCAGGCTGTTCGACGTCCGCGAAGTGATTGCGCGCATCGTCGACGGCAGCGAATTCGACGAGTTCAGACAGCTTTACGGCACGACGCTCGTGTGCGGCTTCGCCCGGCTGTACGGCCACCCGGTCGGCATCCTGGCGAACAACGGCATTCTCTTCTCCGAGTCCGCGCTCAAGGGCACGCATTTCATCGAGCTGTGCGATCAGCGCGGCATCCCGCTCGTATTTCTGCAGAACATCACCGGCTTCATGGTCGGAAAAAAATACGAGGCGGGCGGGATCGCCAAGGACGGCGCAAAGCTGGTCATGGCAGTCGCCACCACGCGCGTGCCGAAATTGACCGTGATCATCGGCGGCAGCTTCGGCGCGGGCAATTATGGGATGTGCGGGCGCGCCTACGACCCGCGCTTCCTGTGGATGTGGCCGAATGCGCGCATTGCCGTCATGGGCGGCGAACAGGCGGCCGGCGTGCTGGCCCAGGTTCGCCGCGACAACGCGGAGGCGAAAGGCGAACCCTGGTCAAAAGAGGAGGAGGAACGAATCAAGGCCCCGATCCGCGAACAGTACCGGGTCCAGGGCCACCCGTATTATGCGAGCGCGAGGCTCTGGGACGACGGCATCATCGATCCCGCCGATACGCGCCGTGTACTCGGGTTGAGCCTCTCGGCGGCGTTGAACGCGTCGATCGAAGACCGGCGCTTCGGCGTCTTCCGGATGTAGAGGCGGAAATGGCGAGCCCGCATGTCCGGTTGGAAGTCGATGCGCGCGGCGTCGCGACCGTGACCCTGGATCGCCCGGACAAGCACAACGCCTTCAATGAAGACGTAATTGCAGGACTCACCGCGGTCTTCAACGCCGTGGCCAACGATCCTTCCGCGCGCGCACTGGTGCTGCGGGCAAACGGCGCCAGCTTCTGCGCCGGCGCTGACATCGAGTGGATGAAGCGCATGGCCGGATTCAATCGCAAAGAGAATCTTACGGACGCCGCCAACCTGGCGGACATGCTCGAGACCCTTTATTTCCTCCCCGTGCCGACCATTGCCCGGGTGCAGGGCGCGGCGCTCGGCGGCGGCGCCGGCCTGGTGTGCTGCTGCGACATGGCGGTCGCGGCAGGCGACGCCCAATTCGCGTTCAGCGAGGTGAGGCTCGGGCTCGTTCCCGCGACCATCAGCCCGTACGTCATCCGCGCAATCGGGGTCCGTGCCGCGCGCCGCTATTGCCTCACGGCGGAGCGATTCGACGCCAAGCGCGCGCTCACCCTGGGTCTGGTCAACGAGATGGCGCCGGACGACGCCCTGGACGATTGCGTGACGCGCCTGGTCGATGCGATTCTGCTGAACGGACCGGAGGCCGTGCGCTCGACCAAGCGCCTGCTGCTCGACGTAGCCGAGCGGGAACTCGACGAGGAGCTGTTGCGCAACACCATCGAATGGATCGCGGAAATCCGGACCACGGACGAAGCCCGTGAAGGACTGGCCGCGTTCCTCGAGAGGCGCGCGCCGGACTGGAACAGGCATGGGAAATCATGATGGGAGGCCGACTCGCACGCGGGTCCTGTCATCGGGTACCGTTGTCCGTGCTCGATCCAACCTTCCCCCGGTGGGGCCCTTCCGCTGCGCGCGAACAACGGCACCCGATGCCACCCGTCGGCAGAACCTGACATGAACTTCCACTGGTATGACGCCGCCGGCGTCGTGGGCGTAATCATGATTCTCATCGCCTACTTCCTGCTCCAGATCGGGCGGATGGGCGCGCTGGATCCCCGCTATTCGCTGCTGAACCTGGCCGGCGCGCTACTCATCGTTGTGTCGCTCCTGTTCGACTTCAACCTGTCCGCCTTCCTGATGGAGGCGGCGTGGGTATTCATCAGCCTGCTCGGGCTCCACCGGGGGCTCGCTTCCCGGCGCGCGCATCAGTCAATTGCGGACCGGGATGGTCCATAACATACTGTCCGTCCAAACGCCCATGAATCCGGAAAAGATCAAAGTGCGCGTCACGGAAACCGGCCAGACCATGGACGTGGTCGTCCTCAGCAAGCGCGCGAATCGCATAGAGGTCGTGCTCGGCGAGGGCGTGCACAACGTGCGCTGCGAATTGACCCCGACCCGAAACGGCCTGGCTTACGCCGGGACGGTGATGGGTCGCGAGATCGCCTACGAACGCACGCCGGCGCAGGTCCAGGCCGACATCGATCGGCTGAATCCGGTCCTGCGCAAACCCAGTCGGCGCTGACCGCGAAAATTCCGGTTCCAGGCACGGCTGATACGTCCCGGTGACGGCATGTCCACGTTTGTCCTGATCCATGGCGCCTGGCACGGCGCATGGTGCTGGAACAAGGTCATACCGGAACTCGAGGCCCTCGGCCACAAGGCGGTCGCCCCGGATCTGCCCGGCCTGGGCAATGACCCGAGGCCGCCGCGCGGCATCACGCTGGACGATTACATCGCCTGTATCGTGCAAAGCTTGGATGCCCAGGAGGGCAAGGTTTTCCTGGTGGGGCATTCCATGGGCGGCATGGCCATCACCGGCGCCGCCGAACTGCGGTCGTCGAAGCTGCACTGGCTGATCTACCTCGCGGCGTTCCTGCCCCGCGACGGCGAATGCCTGCTCGCCATCGAGGAACGCAATCCCGATCCCAGGGTGCCGCCGATCGTGATCCCTTCCGAAGACCGGGAGGTGCTGATGTTGAGCGAGGAGAAGATCACCGAAGTCTTCTACCTGGACTGCTCGGACGCCGACATTGCCTTCGCGAAGGCGCGCCTCCGTCCACAACCGGCCAAACCGTTATCCGGCGCCGTCCATATCACGGAACGGAATTTCGGGCGCGTACCGCGGGCGTACATCGAATGTACCGAAGACGGCGCCATCGTCGTGGACTTCCAGCGCGCCATGGTCCGCGCCTCGCCCTGTCGGCGCGTCATCTCGCTGGACGCCGGCCACTCGCCCTTCTTCTCCATCCCCCGGCCACTCGCCGGCGTACTGTCGGATCTCGCCGCCGGCTAGCGTCCACCCGCAGGCCACTTTCCATGTCCGGTTCCGCATTCATCCTCAGGGATTTCAGGGCCAGCGATGCAGCCGAGGTGCGACGCATCATTGCCACGGTGCTGGGTGAATACGGCCTTGCGCCAGAATGCGGTGGCGTCGACGCCGACCTCGAGGACATCCGCGGAAGCTATATCGCCCGCGGCGGCGTTTTCAGGATCGTGGAGGACGGGCATGGCGCGATCGTCGGCTGCGGCGGCCTGTTTCCGCTGGATGCCGAGGAAGCCGAGATACGGAAGATGTATTTCCTGCCGACCGCACGAGGCCACGGCCTTGGACGGCAATTGCTGCGCGAACTGATCGAAGCGGCGCGCTCCGGCGGATACCGGCGGCTCGTGCTCGAAACGGCCTCCGTGCTCAAGGAAGCGATCGCGCTGTACCGGTCCTTCGGCTTTCGACCCGCGATGCGCCGGCATCTTGCCAGCCGCTGCGACCAGGCCTACGCGCTCGAGCTTGGCGGTGCCGCGATGCGATCGACCGGCGCGCCAGAGGACGTTCGCGGACATTGAGCTAATTGACGGCTCACCCTAATATCACGCGCCGGAGGTGACAGCGATTATGTTCAAGGTCTACGGGACGTCGGTTTCGGGCAACTGCTACAAGGTGAAGCTGCTGCTGGAACAACTCGGCAAGCAATACCAGTGGCAGGAAGTGAACAGCCTCACCGGCGAGACCCGCACCCCGGAATTTCTGGCAATCAATGCCAACGGGCGCGTACCCGTTCTGCAGATCGAGCACGGACGCTACCTGCCGGAGTCGAACGCGATTCTTTGCTACCTCGCGGATGGCACCGAGTTCTGGCCCGCCGAGCGGCGCGAGAAGGCCGAGACGCTGCAATGGATGTTCTTCGAGCAATACAGCCACGAGCCGTACGTCGCCGTGGCGCGGTTCATCAAGAAATTCCTGCCGCCGGATCACCCGCGCCAGGCTGAATTGCCGCGCCTGGTCGAGCGCGGTTACCAGGCTCTTGACGTGATGGAAAAACACTTGGCGGAACGCCGCTACATGGTCGGCCAGCGATACTCGATCGCCGACATTGCGCTGTTCGCTTACACGCACGTCGCCTCCGACGGCGGGATGGACCTCGGAAGGTATGTCGCCATCGACACCTGGATCGAGCGCGTGAAGGCGCAGCCGCGATTCGTGCCGCTGCCCGCGGAGTAACCTCAGATTATTTCGCGCGGCTAATCCTCACGGTTCCGGCTTGAGGTTGCCGGGAATCTAATGGATACTCCGTTCGCCGCGCGATCGTCCCGAACGCACGGTCCCACGCGAGGAATCCCTCACCATGGCCAGCCAGCTCTTCCGCACGAAAATCGTCACGGAATTCGCGCCCTCCGACCTCAAACGCTGCCTGGGACCGGTGCACCTGATCCTGCTCGGCATCGGCGCCATCATCGGCACGGGCATTTTCGTGCTGACCGGACTGGCAGCGGCGCAGTACGCCGGGCCGGCCATCGTGCTGTCCTTCGTCGTCGCCGGCGCCGGCTGCCTGTTTTCCGCCCTGTGCTACGCGGAATTCGCCGCCATGGTGCCCGTGTCGGGCAGCGCCTATTCGTACAGCTACGCGACGCTCGGCGAATTCATCGCCTGGTTCGTCGGCTGGAACCTGGTGCTGGAATACCTGTTCGCCGCCTCCACGGTGTCCGTCGGATGGTCGCGCTATTTCGTCAAGCTGCTGGATCACTTCAACATCAATTTCCTGCCGGCGGCGCTTACCACCTCGCCGCTGGAAGTCACGAACCACGGCATGACCTTCGCCTTCACCGGCGCGCTCATCAACCTGCCGGCGGTGCTGATCGCCGCCGTGATCACGGCCATCTGCTACGTCGGGATCACGCAATCGACCCTGGTCAACTCGATCGTAGTGGCCATCAAGGTTTCGATTGTCGTGCTCGTGATCGGCTTCGGCGTGTTTTACGTGAATGCCGACTACTGGACGCCGTTCATCCCGGAGAACACCGGCACGTTCGGGGAGTACGGGATCTCAGGCATGCTGCGCGCCGCCGGGGTCATCTTCTTCGCCTATATCGGTTTCGATGCTGTCTCCACGGCGACGCTGGAGGCGAAAAACCCGGCGCGCGACATGCCGATCGGCATCCTGGGCAGCCTGGTGATCTGCACGATTCTGTACATCCTGATGTCCGGCGTCCTGACCGGGATGGTGCATTACCCGGATTTGAACGACGCCGCGCCCGTCGCCGTGGCGCTCCAGGCGCATGCCGGACTCCATTGGCTCGTGCCCTGGGTGGTGGTTGGAGCGCTGGCGGGGCTGACTTCGGTCATCCTCGTCATGATCCTCGGCCAGGCGCGCATCTTCCTGTCCATGTCACGCGACGGGCTGTTGCCGCCGGTGTTCGGCGCGGTCCATCCCGAGTACAGGACACCGCACATGGCGACGCTGATCACCGGTACGCTGGCGGCGCTGATCGGCGGCGTGTTCCCCATCGGGCTGCTGGGCGAACTGGTGTCCATCGGCACGCTCATCGCCTTCATCGTCGTCTGCATCGGCGTGCTGGTATTGCGCTATACGCGGCCGGACCTCAAGCGTCCGTTTCGCGCGCCGGCGGTGTGGGTCACGAGCCTGCTCGGCGTGGCTTTTTGCGGAGTCATGGCAGTGTTCCTGCCGGCGGATACCTGGATCCGACTGCTCGTCTGGACCGTGATTGGCGTGATGCTCTACTTCTTCTACGGCTACCGCCACAGCGCGCTGCACCAGCGTTAAGCCAGCGCGATCCGGCCGGAATCATTGTTGAGTTGGTCAGCGGACGGGTCCTGTCACCGGGCACCCCTGTCCGTGCTCGCTTGAACCAGTCAGCGGTAACGCCCTCCCGCTGCGCGCGGAGCAGGGGTTCCCGGTGCCACGCGTCCGTTCAACACCCTCGGATGAATCCCGCCGGAAGGTTTGGCCGGTACGGACGCTCCGGGCCTCGAAAAAGAATACCGTCTCAGGACAGGAAGGCGCGGATCTCCTGCGCGCTGTCCATGGCGTCGCGGTAGCCGGCGTCGATCAGCTCGGTGCAGAAGCCGCCGTCGAACAGCAGGTAGCTGGCAAAACTCGCTCCCGCCCCGCGGCCGCGCGCGCCGATGAGGCGGAAAAGGAGGCGCATGCTGGACGGCTGCCGGCTGATGTAGCGCGTAGCAACCTCGTCGAAGGAGATGGACGGCGTGATGACGAGTATCTCCACGCCGTGGGCGCCTATCCTCTCCGGTCCTCGCCGGCCCGTTTGGGCGACCAGTTCATTGATTTTTTCAGCATGTTCGATATCCGCCTCGAGGTTGTCGATAAACTCGCGGTTGAGCAGATGACCGGCCATCTGTGCGATGGTCGGAGGCTCCTCGTTGACCGGGACATCCGTGGTCCGTGGATTGGCGCTGACACCGACGATGAACAGCCGGCGCGCGCCCAGATGCAGCGCCGGGCTCAGCGGATTCAATTGCCGCAGCGCGCCGTCGCCGAAATAATGCCCGTTGATCGTCTGCGGCGGAAACAGGATAGGGATGGCGCTGGAGGCCATGATGTGATCGATGGACAGGATCGCGGGCTGGCCGACCCGGTGCACGCGCCGCCAGGCAACCGGGTCCGCGCCCTCATGAAAGGCGACCGATTCGCCGGTGCTGTAATTCATGGCCGTAATGCACAGATCGCGCAATACCCCCGAAGCGATGTTGTTGCGGATCGCGTCGAAGTCGAGCCAGCGGGAGAGAAGCTGCCGCAGGGGCGCATTATCGAGCATGGCGGAGGGCATGCCTTCGCTCGAGTTGCTGATGACGCCCCAGAGGATGCTGCCCAGGCTCTTCAGCACGCCCGACCAGCTCGTGTCGTAGACATCGGCGGCCGAAATTTCGCGCCAGGCATCGTATAGCCGCGCCACGCCCTCGCCCGGGGACTGTATGTACGAAGCCATGTACGCGGCGTTGATCGCGCCGGCCGAAGTGCCGCAGATGATCTCGAAGGGCTGCCGCTCCTTGCCGATGATTTCGGAAATACCGCGCAGCACCCCGACCTGGTAGGACGCGCGGGCGCCGCCGCCCGAAAGAATCAGCGCGGTACTCAATTATTCATCCCCCGATGCCACTGAGCCAGATGCAAGACTGCCGCCACCGGCCTGACAGTCGAGGCCGGCGGGTAACACCGCCAGCCGCTGCACCGGCGACTGCATAGTATGGATCAAAAAATTGCAATGTCGGTAAACCGCACGCCGCAGTTTGCATCGGCCCCGCAACCAGGCCCGGGGGGGTTACACCCCGAGATCATCGTAAATCCGGCGCGCCTGCGCTGACAGGAGTTCAGCGCACGTCTCCGCGGCATTTGCCCGCACCAGCAAAGTCAGGATCGGCGCGCCCGCGGCGATGCGCGTGTCCGGCGCCGGGATATCGGCGATCTGCACATCGCCCTCCGGGACGTTTTTGCCGATCCACGCGCCCGGATCGGGCACCGCCAGATCGCGCGGCGCAAACAGGCAGGCCTTGCCGACGAACATGCCGCTGGCGGCGCCGGCCTCGGCGGGCAGCTTTCCCTCGCAGGCCTCCACATGCAATCTGATCGCGGACACGCCGAGCGCGCGTTCGAGCACTTCCACCGAGGCCGTATAGCGCGGATTGACTTCCACCGGCGTGATCCCCGCGGGCGCGCGCACCGCGTCCACGCCAAAGATCCCGACCAGGCGAAATTCCGTGGCGAGCACGGAGCCGATCCGCCGCCATTGTTTACGCTCGTCACCGGAGTCCGCCGCCGGACCGATGCTGCCGCAATAGCTGAATGCAGAAGCGTTGAACTGCGGCAATCCGACGAGCTGCCGGGTGATGCCTAGCAGGAAAGCTTCCCTGCCGTTGCCGACGAATACCGCGGAGTCGCTCTCGCCGGCGAGCCGCCGCTGCACATAACAACCCGGCCCCGCATCCGATCCCGGGCGGAGCCGCCGGATTCCCTGTCCCCCGGCGCCGCGCAGCGGTTTGACCAGCCAGTCCCCGCCTGATCCCGGCGCGCTGTCGAACGGCGGCGTATCGGGAAAGGGGATCCCGGCATCGCGCAGGCAGACCTGCACCAGCCAGGGGCTGCGGACGCGCTCACACACGGATCGGCCGTTGCCGAGCAGCGGACGCATGGCGGCAACGCGTTCCAGCACTTTGAGATGGTTCTCCAGCGCGCCGGTGTAGATCCAGGGCGCGCGCGGCGCCGCGTCGATGGCGTCCACGATTCCGCGCGGATAATCGCGTGGCGGCACGCGCCGGCCGGGGAACGCCTCGCGCAGATCGGCGTCGCCGAACTGATCGATCCACCACGGGGAAAACCCGGCGCGCGCGGCGGAGAAAGCCGCGGCGCGCGCGCTGGCGCCGATGACAATGAGTTCAGGCTGGACCATGGGCAGGTGCGCAGTCTCACAGATTGGCCGCCCGCGGGAAACCGTGATAAAAATGTCGCCAGTGACCCCGCCGCGCATCGCCATTTTCTCCGACAACACGGGTTGGCACGAGAAACGCCTGTTGCGTGCGTTTGCCCGGCGCAACGCGGACGCCCGGGTCGTCTCGCTGCGCGACTGCCGCTTCGGCGCCGCCGCGAAATCAGGGATGTTCCTGCCGGGGTTCGAGGACACGCTGCCGGAAGCTGCCATGGTGCGTGCCGTGCCGGATGGCACCTTCGAGGAGGTCTCGTTCCGCCTCGATATCCTGCACGCGCTCGGCGACCTGGGCTGCGTCGTCTACAACCCGGCGCGCGCTATCGAGCGCACCGTGGACAAGGCCATGACCAGCCAGCTGCTCGGGCGGTTCGATATCCCGACCCCGCCATACTGGGTTTGCGAATCCGAAGACGCCGCGCGCGCCATCGCGGCCGGCGAGATGCGCGCCGGACACCGGCTGGTGCAGAAGCCCCTGTTCGGCAACTGCGGCCGCGGACTGCTGCTCGTCGATGCGCCGGATCGCCTGCCGCCGCGCGAACAGGTCGAAGGGATCTACTACCTGCAACGTTTCGTGGAGCAACCGGGACCGGGCGGACGCGACTGGCGCGTGTTCGTCATTTCCGGACAGGCCGTGGCGGCCATGGAGCGCGTATCCGGCAACTGGATCACCAACCGCGCGCGCGGCGGCCAGTGCCTGCCCGCCGTGCTGACGGAGGAACTGCGCGACCTGGCGGAACGATCCGCCGCCGCGACCGGAACCTTTTACACCGGCGTTGATATCATCCGCGATGCCGACGGACGATACCTCGTGCTCGAGGTGAACGGGGTGCCGGCCTGGCGCGGCTTGCAGTCCGTGCACCCCGTTGATATCGCGGAGTTGCTTGCCGACGACCTGCTGCGTCGCCTGAATACGGATCGCCAATCGTCCGCGGCGCGGCAGGCGCGGGACGGCAACCGGAGATGATCATGACGGAGAAAAAACGTTTGCGTGTAGGCGTGCTTTTTGGCGGACGATCCGGCGAACACGAGGTGTCGTTGGTTTCCGCGGCCAGCGTGATCCGTGCGCTCGATCCCGCGAAGTACGAAGCCGTGCCGATCGGCATCAGCAAGGACGGCCGCTGGCTGGTGGGCGGCCACTCCCGCAAGCTCCTCCCCGAAGTGCTGAGAAGCGGGCAGCGCATGATGCTGCCGGGCGATCCGGAGGCCGCGATGCTCGTGCCGATGGGGCCGGGCAGCGAGGGCGCCGTGCGCGTGGATGTCGTGTTCCCGGCGCTGCACGGCACCTTCGGCGAGGACGGAACCATCCAGGGTCTGCTCGAGCTTGCCGGACTGCCGTACGTGGGATCGGGCGTGCTGGCCTCCGCGGTCGGCATGGACAAGGACGTGCAGAAACGGCTGTTCCGCCAGGAACGACTTCCGGTCGCCGATTACGTCGCCATCCAGCGCAGTGAATGGCAGGCGCAGCCGAAACAGGTCCTGCGCACAGTGTGGAAGAAGCTCAAGTGTCCCGTGTTCGTGAAACCCGCGACGCTCGGCTCCTCGGTCGGCATGACCAAGGTCAAGAAGCCCGGCGAACTCACAGCCGCGTTGAACGCGGCGGCGCCATTCGCGCAGAAGGTCATGGTCGAACGAGCGATCGACGCGCGCGAAATCGAAGTGGCAGTGCTCGGCAACGCCAGACCCATGGCGTCCGTGCCAGGCGAGATCGTTCCGCACCGCGAGTTCTACGATTACACGGCGAAGTACCTCGAGGAAGGCACGCGGCTCGTGATCCCGGCGAAGCTGACCAGGGCGCAGGTGAAGAAATTCCAGGATTACGCGGCGCGTGCCTTCCGGGCTGTTGAAGCGGCCGGCATGGCGCGCGTGGACTTCTTCCTCGAGCGCCGCACCGGGAAGATCTACGTCAACGAGATCAACACCATCCCCGGCTTCACCTCGATCAGCATGTACCCGAAACTGTGGGAAGCGAGCGGGATCGTCTACCGCGATCTGATCGATCGGCTGATCGAGTTCGCGCTCGCGCAGCACCGGGAGAAGCAGCGCACCAAATACTCCATCGAGCTGCCGAAGGGCGCCGCGGGGGCGCTGACTGGGTAGTTACGCCAGCCGCTTGTGCGTCCCGTCGCAGAACGGCTTCTTCGCCGAGTGCTTGCAGCAGCAGAACCATTGCTGCTCGCTGGCCGTGGCCTTCCACTCCATCGGGCTGAAGCTCGAACCCTTGTGTGAACCGTCGCAGAACGGCTGGTTCTTCGAACGGCCGCACGCGCACCACCAGTAGGTCTTCCCCGCTTCGACGTTGACGACCATCGGCGCCTTCTGGGCGATGTTGGGCTGGTCCATGGCTGTTCCTCCCGCACGGTGTAGAGGGACTGGCAGTCGTGATGCGTATTGTACGCCCGGCCGCCGATATGCAGGGGAGTCATTCCGGACCGATTCCGGCGTAGCCGGATCAGCGTCCAGAATCCAATCACGACGTGTAAGACCGGCGCCCTGTCGCGGTTGATTCCGCGTCAAGGCTGGATTCCGGAAGCGGCCTGCGGCCGTTCCGGAATGACGGCATGAAGGAATGTCATTCCGGACTTTGCGAAGCAAACGTCCGGAATCCAGGCGCAACGCGCCAGACGGGCCCTGTCGCGCTTGAAATCGCATCAGGGCTGGATTCCGGAATCGGTCTGCGGCCGATCCGGAATGACGGCATGAAGGAATGTCATTCCGGACTTTGCGAAGCAAACGTCCGGAATCCAGGCGCAACGCGCCAGACGGGCCCTGTCGCGCTTGAAATCGCATCGGGGCTGGATTCCGGAATCGGTCTGCGGCCGATCCGGAATGACGACGCGTAAGGCCATTCAGGAATTCAGCAATTCCAGCGTTCGGGCGTGGAGCGCACGGTTGGCAGCGGCGACGACGGTGCCGCCCCGGTTCGCGGAACCGCCCTGCCAGTCCGTGACGATGCCGCCCGCCCCTTCGACGATCGGGATCAACGGAACGATATCGTAGGCCTCGAGATCGCCTTCCACGACCAAATCCACGAATCCCCGGGCCAGCAGCGCATAGCCGTAGCAATCCGTGCCGAAGCGCGTGAAGGCGCAAGATCGCGCCGCGCGATCGAAACCCCGCCGCGCGTCCTCGGTGAGGAACATGCCGGGATGCGTGCAACAGACGATGGCCTCGTCCATCGAGCGCGTGTCACGCGTCTTCAGTGGCGTGCGTCCGGCATGATCCAGGAGGAAGGCGCCGGCCGGGCTGCCGTAGTACGTCTCACCCAGAAACGGCTGGCGCAGCAGGCCGGTGATGCAGTATTCGGCCTCCATCAGGCCGAGGAGCACGCCCCACATGGGCGAACCGGTGATAAACCCCTTGGTGCCGTCGATGGGATCGATCAGCCACGAGTAGGGACTGCCGCCACTCTGGTAGCCGAACTCCTCGCCGATGATGGCGTGATTAGGGAATGTCTCGCGGATGCGGCCGCGGATGTATTCCTCGATCTCCCGGTCCGCGCGCGTGACCGGATCGTACTCGCGCTTCTTCGCCTTGTTGATGACCTCCAGTTCGGTGCGGAAGTACTTCAGCGCGATCGCGCCCGCCTGCTCGATCACGTCCATGGCGAATTCGAGATAACGCGCGGCGTCGTTCGATGCAGGGGTCATGGAAACGATTTCGTCCGGTGGAAAATCGGCGCAGGAGGAAGCGCGCGCAGTGTAGCATGGCGGCGCGGCGGAACAGACGAAATGAACCAGAATCTTGTACTCGCGATCCTGATCCTGACGAGCTCGGTGGCGCTCATGTCCACCGACATCTACACGCCCAGCCTCGCGCACCTGCCGGAATACTTCGGCACGGACGCGGCAACGGTCAAGCTGACGATGAGCCTGAATGGCATCGTCTACGCGCTGGCGACGCTGCTGTACGGGCCGCTCTCCGAACGCTTCGGCCGCCGCCCCGTGCTGCTCGGCGGGATGGTGGGGTTCACCCTGTTCAGTTTCCTCTGCGGCATGGCCGCAACCATCGGCGGGCTGATCGCGATGCGCGTCTTCCAGGGGCTGACCGCGGCCGTCGAGGGCGTGCTCGTGCTGGCCATTATCCGCGACGTCTTCGACGACCGCGATCAGATTCGGGCGCTCGCCTGGTACGGCGCGTTCAGCGCCTTGACGCCCGCGACCGCGCCGATCCTGGGCGGTTACATCTACATCTGGTTCGGCTGGCGCATGACTTTCTTCGTGGTTGCTCTCGTCGCGCTGGTCACGACGATGCTCATCTGGCGCTTCCTGCCTGAGTCCGCGAAACCCGACGTGCGTGCTCTGAGTCTGCGCAAGGTGATTGCGGACTACGCCGACCTGCTGCGCAACTGGGCATACCTGCGCTACGTGCTGATCGGTGGCGCGGACCTGGCATTCTTCTTCGCCTTCGTCACCGCCGGCCCGTTCATCCTCATCCTGCAGCATGGGCTGCCGACCGAGTATTTCGGATATTTCCAGGGACTGATGGTCCTGGCATTCACCGCGGGCAGCCTGATCGCGGGGAAGCTGTCGCGCGTCAGCAGCGCCGAGCAGATCGTGTTGATCGGCATTGCCGCATCGATCTGCGGGACGCTGTGGCTCGCCGTCGCCGTATTCGGAGGCATGGAGACCCCGGCGTCGCTGGCCGTGGCCTGCAGCCTCATCGCGCTCGGCGACGGACTCGTGTTTGCGACCACGCCATCATTGGCCATGAATGCCTCATCCAGCAGCACCGGCGCGGCGGCCGCCCTGCTCATCTGCATCGAAGTCGGATTAGGCGGGCTGGCGGCGCTCGCGGTCGGGGTATTCCACGACGGCACCTCGCGACCGTTTGCGTGGACCGTGGTCGCGCTCGGCGTGCTGATGGCGGTGTGTTACGCAAATGCAGGATTCCGGACGCACGCTTCGCGAAGTCCGGAATGACGGCGGAGGTGAATGTCCTGATTCCGTCATTCCGGACCGACCCCGGCACATGCCGGGGGCGCGTCCGGAATCCAGAGTCAAGTCCAGCCGCGTTGCCGCCCATGCGGCACGAGGGCTGGATTCCGGATGCGGGCTGCGCCCGATCCGGAATGACGGCATACGGAGGAACTAGGACGGAACGGCCTCGCGCGCCAACTCGTCGCGGCCGAATTCATCCACGTGAATGACGTCCATGACGCGCGCGTCGTATTCGCGCATGCGCTTCGCCTCGGAGGCGTCCAGCACACCGGCCTTTTCGCCGGCGTCGATCAGCTCGCGTCCGAGCAGTGACGGGAT
>JACPSH010000007.1 GCA_016193395.1 Gammaproteobacteria bacterium | reverse complement strand
GGAGCTGCCTGCGGGGACGGAGATGGTGATGCCGGGGGACAACATCAAGATGGTGGTGACGCTGATTTCCCCGATTGCGCTGGAGGAGGGGGTGCGGTTTGCCATCCGTGAGGGCGGGCGCACGGTCGGCGCCGGCGTGGTGTCGAAGGTCATAGAGTAGTTTTTTCTTATAGGCCAGTAGCTCAATTGGCAGAGCGGCGGTCTCCAAAACCGCAGGTTGGGGGTTCGATTCCCTCCTGGCCTGCCAGATCTCCGGGTTCGCGCTGGAGTTGAACGGGAATCACCGGGTCTGACAGGTAGCCATGAATTCCAAGGTCGAGACAGTCAACGTGAAACTGGAGATGTTCAAGCTCGCCGGCGCCGTGGCGGTGCTGCTGCTTGGCATCGTCGGTTTTTACCTGATTCCCATCGCCTCCGTACTGCTCCGCGTGCTCGCGCTGTTGGCCTGCGTCGGCGTCGCGGTCATCATCAGCCTGCAGACGGAACAGGGGCGGGCCGTATGGGCATTTTTCAGCGAAGCGCGGACGGAGGTGAGGAAGATCGTCTGGCCCAGCCAGCAGGAGTCCATCCAGACGACCGGATGGATCATCGTCTGCGTCATCTTCTTCGCCATCGTCATGTGGGGACTCGATTTAGTACTGGGGTGGGCAATCCGGTACCTGATTGGACAAGGGAGCTAACGCCATGTCGCTTCGCTGGTACGTCGTCCATGCCTATTCCGGCTTTGAGCAGCAGGTGCGAAAGGCACTGCTTGATCGCATCAAACGCAGCGGAATGGAAAACAGGTTCGGGGAGATCCTGGTCCCGACGGAGGAAGTCGTCGAGATGCGGGACGGGAAGAAGCGGAAGAGCGACCGGAAATTCTTCCCCGGCTACGTGCTGGTGCAGATGGAGATGGACAATGACACCTGGCACCTGGTCAAGGAGTCCCCGCGGGTGCTCGGGTTCATCGGCGGAACCAGTGACAAGCCGGCGCCGATCACCGACGCGGAGGCGAGCGCGATCTTGCAGCGTGTTTCGGACGGGGCGGACAAACCCAAGCCCAAGGTGCTGTTCGAGCCCGGCGAAGTGGTGCGCGTCACCGACGGGCCGTTTAACGATTTCAACGGCGTGGTGGAAGAGGTCAATTACGAAAAGAACCGGCTGCGTGTCTCCGTCCTGATCTTTGGACGGTCGACGCCGGTTGAACTGGAGTTCACGCAGGTGGAGAAGGAGTGAAAAGTAACAAGTGAAAAGTGTAAAGAGGACTTCGGCTTTCTTTTCACTTTCCACTTTTCACTTTCAACGGATCTGTTGATATGGCCAAGAAGATAGATACATACATCAAGCTGCAGGTGCCTGCCGGACAGGCCAATCCGAGTCCTCCGGTGGGGCCGGCGCTGGGCCAGCACGGCCTGAATATCATGGAGTTTTGCAAGGCCTTCAATGCCAGGACCCAGGGTATGGAACCCGGTCTGCCGGTACCGGTCGTCATTACGGTCTTTTCGGACAAGAGCTTTAGCTTCATGACCAAGTCCACGCCTGCGTCGTACCTGTTGATGAAGGCCGCGGGGGCGGAGAAGGGCAGCGGGACCCCGAACACGAACAAGGTGGGCAAGGTGACCCGGGCCCAGCTCGAACAGATTGCGCGCACAAAAGAGCCCGACCTCACGGCGGCTGACCTTGACGCGGCCGTGCGGACCATCGCCGGGACCGCGCGCAGCATGGGCATCGAAACGGAGGGCGTCTGACATGTCCGGGCCGTCCAAGCGGATCAGAGCGAACCGCGAAAAGGTGGCGCCAGGCAAGCCGTATCCCATCCAGGACGCGGTACGCATAATAAAGGAGTGCGCCAACGCGAAATTCGACGAGTCCGTGGAAGTCGCGATCAATCTCGGGATCGACGCGAAGAAGTCGGAGCAGTCGGTCCGCGGCTCGACGGTTCTCCCGCGCGGCACGGGCAAGGCCGTGAAAGTGGCCGTATTCGCCGATGGCGAACAGGCCAAGGATGCCAAGTCGGCCGGGGCGGATTACGTCGGCATGCAGGACCTGGCTGACCAGATTCAGAATGGAATGATGGATTTCGGCGTGGTCATTGCGGCGCCCTCCGCGATGGCGGTTGTCGGGAAACTGGGCAAGATCCTGGGTCCGCGTGGCCTGATGCCGAACCCCAAGGTAGGCACCGTCACCAAGGACGTGAAACAGGCCGTCGAAAATGCCAAGGGTGGCCAGGTGCAGTTCCGCACCGACAAGAACGGCATCATCCATTGCGCAATCGGGAAGATTTCCTTCAGCCCGGAGGCGATCGTGGAAAATATCAACGCGCTCCTGGCGGACGTGAACAAGGCCAGGCCGAGCTCGGCCAAGGGCATCTTCCTGAAGAAGATCAGCCTGTCCACGACCATGGGGCCGGGCGTTCTGGTCGATCAGGGTTCGTTGGCGGTTTAGAGGCAGAGAATCCCGGACATCAGGGCTTGGGACTGTCACCGCGATGGCAACAGATGGCGCATGGCCAGGGAGCTCGGCGAGAGGGCGCGGACCACGCCCACCCGACCATGTGCCTTTACGGGATCGGAGGACTGGATTGTGAGTCTTACTTTGGAGCAGAAGGCAGCGATCATTACCGAGATCGCTGACGTCGCCGCCAAGGCGCCGTCCGCGGTTGCGGCCGAATACACCGGCCTCAACGTCTTGGAGATGACCCATCTGCGTCGTTCCGCGCGCGCGGCCGGCGTGTACCTGAAGGTGGTTCGGAACACGCTTGCGCGCCGCGCGCTCGAGGGCACCCCTTTCGAGTGCATGCGCGATGGCTTGGTCGGTCCGCTGATCCTGGCGTTTTCGAGCCCGGAACCCGGCTCCGCGGCCAAGGTCATGCGCGACTTCGTGAAGCAGAACGAGCGGCTTATCGTGAAGCTCGTGGCGATCAATGGCCGGCTTCTGGAGGTCGGCGCACTCGACAGGCTGGCGTCCCTGCCGTCGCTGAACGATGCGCGATCGATGGTGCTCGGCGTGTTGCAGGCGCCGATGGGCAAGTTCGTGCGCGTCCTGTCCGAGCCGGCCGGTCAATTCGCGCGGCTGCTCACTGCCTACAAGGACCAGCGCAAGGACACCTGATCCGGAACTCCGGAAGACTTTCATATATGGGTTGAATAACCGAGGAGTGATGAAAATGGCTGTTTCAAGAGAGGAAATCAAACAGACGCTGAGTCAGATGCCGGTGATGGAGCTGGTCGAGCTAATCAAGGAGCTCGAGGAAGCCTGGGGTGTCTCGGCCGCGGCACCGGTCGCGGTGGCGGCGGCTCCTGGCGCGGCTGCGGCTGGCGGAGGCGCGGCGGCTGAGGAGAAGACCGAATTCAACGTCGTCATGACCGCGTTCGGCGACAACAAGGTCGGCGTGATCAAGGTGGTGCGGGCCATCACGGGACTCGGGCTCAAGGAGGCCAAGGATCTGGTCGAGGGAGTGCCTTCAGTCGTCAAGGAGGCGGCGTCCAAGGCGGACTCGGAGAGCATCAAGAAGCAATTGGAAGAGGCCGGCGCCAAGGTCGAAATCAAGTAAGCCGGACTTGCGGTTGCAATCCTTAATTCCCTGTCTGCTGGCCGGTGCATGCCGGACCGGCCGGACCGGGTTTTTGTTCGCGACTTCGGATTTTCTTTGAGAGGACATTTCATGCCCTATTCCTACACCGAGAAAAAGCGCATTCGCAAGGATTTCAGCAAGCGTCCGAGCATCCTGGCTGTGCCTTATCTGCTGGCGACACAGGTGAACTCCTACGCGCAGTTCCTGCAGCCTGGCGTCGAATTCGAGGCGCGCAAAGACGTCGGACTGCACGCGGCGTTCCGTTCCGTCTTCCCGATCGAAAGCTATTCCGGAAGCGCGGTCCTGGAATACGTCAGCTACAACCTCGGGACGCCGGTGTTCGACGTCAAGGAATGCCAGCTGCGCGGAATGACGTATGCGGCCTCGCTTCGCGTGAAGGTGCGGCTTGTCATCTATGACAAGGAAGCTGGCTTGACCAACAAGGTCGTGAAGGACATCAAGGAGCAGGACGTGTACATGGGCGAGATCCCGCTCATGACCCGGACCGGGACCTTCGTCATCAACGGAACGGAACGGGTCATCGTGTCGCAACTGCACCGGTCCCCCGGCGTGTTCTTCGAGCACGATCGGGGCAAGACCCACTCTTCCGGCAAGCTGCTTTTCTCGGCGCGGGTGATCCCGTACCGGGGTTCCTGGCTGGATTTTGAATTTGATCCGAAGGATATCGTCTACTGCCGCATCGACCGGCGCCGGAAGATCCCGGCCACTGTGCTGCTGCGGGCACTGGGCTACACGCCCCAGGAGATCCTGGAGACTTTTTTCGAGACGAACATGTTCACGATCTCGAAGAAGGGAATCTTTCTCAAACTGATCCCCGATCGGCTGCGTGGCGAAACGGTCTCCTTTGACCTCAAGGACTCGAAAGGCAGGGTAATCGTCGAGAAGGACAGGCGCATCACCGCCCGGCACGTGCGGGAGATCGAGAGCCTGGGGCTGAAACAACTCGAAGTCCCGCCGGAGTACCTGATCGGCAAGGTCATTGCGAAGGACATCGTCGATCGCGAGACCGGTGAATTGATCGCCGCGGCAAACTCCGAGATCACGGGCGAACTGCTCGAGAAGCTGGTCGCGGGCCACGACTATCAGGTCGAGACCCTCTACATCAACGATCTGGATCGCGGGCCCTATATGTCCGATACCCTGCGCGTCGACAATACCGGGACGCCGCTCGAGGCCCAGATCGAGATCTACCGGATGATGCGCCCTGGAGAGCCGCCGACCCGGGAAGCTGCCGAGAACCTGTTCCGCAATCTGTTCTTCAGCTCGGACCGCTACGACCTGTCTGCGGTCGGGCGCATGAAATTTAACCGGCGCGTCGGCCGCAAGGAGGTCCGCGGACCGGGAATCATCTACGACGGCAAGTATTTCGCGGGACGCGGCGACGAAGAGTCGAAGAAGCTGCACAGGAGCCTGGGGAGCGCCTCGGACATCTTTGAAGTCCTGAAGACCCTGGTGAACATCCGCAACGGCAAGGGAACCGTGGATGACATCGATCACCTCGGCAACCGGCGCGTCCGGAGCGTGGGCGAAATGGCCGAGAACCAGTTCCGCGTCGGCCTGGTCCGGGTGGAGCGGGCGGTAAAAGAACGGTTGAGCCTGGCGGAGTCGGAGGGCTTCATGCCGCAGGAAATCATCAACGCGAAGCCGGTATCCGCCGTCATCAAGGAATTCTTCGGCTCCAGCCAACTCTCCCAGTTCATGGACCAGAACAACCCGCTCTCCGAGGTCACGCACAAGCGCCGTATTTCCGCGCTCGGGCCCGGCGGCCTGACGCGCGAACGCGCCGGCTTTGAAGTCCGCGACGTGCATCCGACGCACTACGGGCGCGTCTGCCCCATCGAGACCCCGGAAGGGCCGAACATCGGCCTGATCAACTCGTTGGCCGTGTATGCGCGCACCAACGAATATGGTTTTCTGGAAACGCCGTACCGGAAAGTGACCAACCAGCGCGTGACCGACGAGATCGTCTACCTGTCGGCGATCGAGGAAGGCGAGTACGTGATCGCCCAGGCCAACTCCTCGCTCGACGAAAAGGGCCACTTGGTGGACGAGCTGGTGTCGTGCCGCCACCAGAACGAGTTCACCCTGTCGACGCCGGATCGCGTGGAGTATATGGACGTGTCGCCGCGGCAGATCGTTTCCGTGGCGGCATCGCTCATTCCCTTCCTCGAGCACGATGACGCCAACCGGGCGCTCATGGGCTCGAACATGCAGCGGCAGGCGGTTCCGACCCTGCGCTCGGACAAACCCCTCGTGGGAACGGGGATGGAGCGCACCGTCGCCATCGACTCGGGCGTAACCGTGGTCGCCGAACGCGGTGGGCAGGTCGACTCCGTGGATGCCGGGAGGATCGTCATCCGGGTCCGCGACGAAGAGGTCGTGCCCGGCGAACCTGGGGTCGACATCTACAACCTGACCAAGTACACGCGCTCGAACCAGAACACGTGCATCAACCAGCGGCCGCTGGTCAAGCCGGGCGACAACGTCGCCCGCGGTGACGTGCTGGCGGACGGGCCATCCACCGACATGGGCGAACTGGCGCTGGGCCAGAACCTGCTGGTCGCGTTCATGCCCTGGAACGGCTACAACTTCGAGGATTCGATCTTGATCTCTGAGCGGCTGGTGCAGGAAGACCGCTACACCACGATACACATCGAGGAACTGACCTGCGTCGCCCGGGATACGAAGCTCGGGCCGGAGGAGATCTCGGCGGACATCCCCAACGTCAGCGAGAGCGCGCTGAACAAGCTCGACGAGTCTGGCATTGTCTACATCGGCGCGGAAGTGAATGCCGGGGACATCCTGGTTGGCAAGGTCACGCCGAAAGGCGAGACGCAGCTCACGCCGGAGGAAAAGCTGCTCCGGGCGATATTCGGCGAGAAGGCTTCCGACGTCAAAGATACTTCCCTGCGCGTTCCTTCGGGAATGAACGGCACCGTGATCGACGTACAGGTATTCACGCGCGACGGCGTGGAGAAGGACGCGCGCGCGCTGGAAATCGAGGAGGCCGAGCTGAACCGTGTCAGGAAGGACCTGAACGATCAACTCCGCATCATGGAAGAAGGAGTCTATGAACGCATAGAACGGCACCTCATGGCGAAGGTCGCAGACGGCGGGCCGGGCGATCTGTCGGTCGGCGCCAAGATCACCAAGGCCTATCTGTCCGAGACACCGCGCGAAAAGTGGTTCGAGATCCGCCTGAGGAACGAGGAGGCGAACCACGTGCTCGAACATGCAGCGGCGCAATTGCAGCACCTGCGCACGGATTTCGATCGCAGGTTCGAGGAGAAGCGGGCCAAGCTGACTTCCGGAGACGAACTGGCCCCGGGCGTGCTGAAGATGGTCAAAGTCTACCTGGCCGTCAAGCGGCGCATCCAGCCCGGAGACAAGATGGCCGGCCGGCACGGGAACAAGGGCGTGATTTCCACGATTGTGCCGCTCGAGGACATGCCGTTCATGAAGGACGGCACACAGGTCGATATCGTGCTCAACCCGCTCGGTGTGCCCTCGCGCATGAACGTCGGGCAGGTGCTCGAGACGCACCTGGGCTGGGCGGCAAAGGGGCTGGGCCGGTGCATCGGCGAGCTGCTGGATGCGCAGGCAAGCGCCGCCGAGATCCGCAGCTTCCTGGACAAGATCTACAACTCCAGCGGCAAGCGGGAAAAGCTCGACACGCTGCATGCCGATGAAATCCTGAGTCTTGCCGGGAACCTCCGCGATGGCGTGCCCATGGCGACGCCTGTGTTCGACGGCGCAAGCGAAGCCGAGATCAAGCGCATGCTGGAGCTCGCCGGCCTGCCGACCAACGGCCAGACCCTCCTTTACGACGGCCGCACCGGCGATCATTTCGATCGTCCGATTACGGTCGGGTACATGTACATGCTGAAGCTCAACCACCTCGTCGATGACAAGATGCACGCCAGATCGACCGGGCCCTACAGCCTGGTTACGCAGCAGCCGCTGGGCGGCAAGGCCCAGTTCGGCGGCCAGCGGTTCGGGGAAATGGAAGTCTGGGCGCTCGAGGCCTACGGCGCCGCCTACACGCTGCAGGAGATGCTCACGGTGAAATCCGACGACGTGAACGGGCGGACGAAGATGTACAAGAACATCGTCGACGGGAACCACCACATGGAAGCGGGCATGCCTGAATCCTTCAACGTGCTGGTGAAGGAAATCCGATCGCTCGGTATCGACATCGAACTTGAAGAACGCTGATTGCAGCAGCACCCGACAGCCGCAAACACAAGCATCAGATTACTGGAGAGCAAGCTTTGAAAGATCTACTTAGACTTCTCAAGCAGCAGACGCAGACCGAAGAATTCGACGCCATTTCCATCGGACTGGCGTCCCCGGAGAAGATCCGTTCCTGGTCGTACGGGGAAGTGAAGAAGCCCGAGACCATCAACTACCGAACCTTCAAGCCGGAGCGCGACGGACTCTTCTGCGCGAAGATATTCGGACCGGTCAAGGACTACGAATGTCTGTGCGGCAAGTACAAGCGCCTGAAGCACCGCGGCGTCGTCTGCGAAAAGTGCGGTGTCGAGGTCACGCTGTCGAAGGTCCGCCGCGAGCGGATGGGCCACATCGAGCTGGCCAGCCCCGTCGCCCATATCTGGTACCTGAAGTCCCTGCCGTCGCGCATGGGACTGCTGCTCGACATGACGCTGAGGGAGATCGAGCGCGTCCTGTATTTCGAAGCGTACGTCGTCATCGAGCCGGGCATGACCCAGCTCGAACGCGGCAAGCTGCTGACCGAGGAAAACTACCTGGAGGCGATCGAACAGTACGGTGACGAGTTCGAGGCGAAGATGGGAGCGGAGGCCATTTATGAGCTGCTGCGTACCATCGACATCGACGAGGAAGTGCAGCGCCTGCGTACGGAGATCCCTGAAACGAACTCGGAAACCAAACTCAGGAAACTCTCCAAGCGCCTGAAGCTACTCGAAGCGTTCCAGAAATCCGGCAACAAACCTCAGTGGATGGTGATGCAGGTCCTGCCGGTATTGCCGCCCGAGCTGCGCCCGCTGGTCCCGCTGGATGGCGGCCGCTTCGCGACGTCCGACCTGAACGATCTGTACCGGCGCGTAATCAACCGCAATAACCGCTTGAAGAGGCTGCTCGATCTCAACGCGCCGGACATCATCGTGCGCAACGAGAAGCGCATGCTGCAGGAAGCGGTCGACGCGCTGCTGGACAATGGCCGGCGCGGCCGGGCGATCACCGGCACCAACAAGCTGCCGCTGAAATCGCTTGCCGACATGATCAAGGGCAAACAGGGACGGTTCCGCCAGAATCTGCTCGGCAAGCGCGTCGACTATTCCGGACGCTCGGTCATCGTGGTCGGTCCGACGCTCAAGCTGCACCAGTGTGGCCTGCCGAAGAAGATGGCGCTCGAGCTGTTCAAGCCCTTCATCTTCAGCAAGCTGGAGCGGCGCGGGTTGGCTACTACCATCAAGGCCGCGAAGAAGCTCGTCGAGCGCGAGGGCCCGGAAGTCTGGGACGTGCTCGAAGAGGTGATCCGCGAGCATCCGGTCATGCTCAACCGCGCCCCGACGCTGCACCGGCTGGGCATACAGTCGTTCGAGCCGGTGCTCATCGAGGGCAAAGCCATTCAACTGCATCCGCTCGTTTGCACGTCCTTCAACGCGGATTTCGACGGCGACCAGATGGCGGTCCACGTGCCGCTTTCGGTCGAGGCGCAAATCGAAGCGCGCACTCTGATGATGTCGACGAACAACATCCTGTCGCCCGCCAACGGCGAGCCGATTATCGTCCCGACCCAGGACGTCGTGCTGGGTCTGTATTACATGACCCGCGAATCGGTGGGCGCCAAGGGTTCGGGTTCGATTTTCGCCAATGTGGACGAGGTCCATCGGGCCTACGACGGCGGACACGTCGATCTGCATGCGCGCATCCAGGTCCGCATCCACGAAGTCAGGCTCGATGAAGACGGCGGACGGGAAGAAAGCTTCAAGCGCGTGGAGACGACCGTGGGCCGCGCGCTGCTGTCGCGGCTCCTGCCGGATGGCATGCCGTTCTCGCTGGTCGATCAGGTCATGAACAAGAAAACGATCTCGAAGTTGATCAATCTCTGCTACCGCAGGCTCGGGCTGAAGGCGACCGTGATTTTCGCGGACCGGCTCATGTACGCCGGGTTCCATTACTCCACCCGGGCGGGCGTCTCGTTCGGCGTCGAGGATATGGTGGTACCGGAGGAGAAGCGCGGCATCATTTCGCGCGCCGAGGAACAGGTGAAGCAGTTCGAGCAGCAGTACACTTCCGGATTGATCACCGACGGCGAGCGCTACAACAAGGTCGTCGACATCTGGTCGCACACCAACGACCAGGTCGCGAAGGCGATGATGGAAAAGCTCGGGACGGAAGAAACAACGACCGCGCAGGGCGAGGTTATCCGGCAGACGTCCTACAACTCCATCTTCATGATGGCGGACTCGGGCGCCAGAGGCTCCGCCGCGCAGATCCGCCAGCTTGCGGGGATGCGTGGACTGATGGCCAAGCCCGACGGCTCGATCATCGAAACGCCGATCACGGCAAATTTCCGCGAGGGTCTCGACGTTCTGCAGTACTTCATTTCTACCCATGGCGCCCGCAAGGGTCTGGCCGATACGGCGCTGAAGACGGCGAACTCGGGATACTTGACGCGGCGCCTCGTGGATGTCGCGCAGGACCTGGTGGTGACCGAGGAGGATTGCGGCACCATCCTGGGTTTGACAATGACGTCCCTCATCGAGGGCGGCGACGTGGTTGAGCCCCTGCGTGAACGCGTGCTCGGCCGCACGCTCGCAACGGACGCGGTGAAGCCGGGTACCGAGGACATCACCATCTCCGGCGGAACGCTCATGACCGAGCACTGGGTCGACGTCATGGATCAGAACGGAATAGACGAAGTGGTCGTCCGTTCCCCCATTACCTGCGAGACCCGCTACGGGATCTGCGCGGGCTGTTACGGGCGCGATCTGGGACGCGGCCACCGGGTGAACATCGGCGAGGCGGTCGGCGTCGTTGCGGCGCAGTCGATCGGCGAGCCGGGCACGCAGTTGACGATGCGCACCTTCCATATCGGCGGCGCGGCATCACGCGCGGTGGCGGTCAGCAGCATCGAGGTCAAGTACGGCGGCACCGTCCGCCTGCACAACGTCAAGCTCCTCGCCCAGGGAGGCGGAACCAACGTCGTGGTCTCGCGTTCCGGCGAAGTGGCGATCCAGGATGAAGTCGGTCGTGAACGCGAACGATACAAGATCCCGTACGGCGCGATTCTGAGTATCTCCGACGGCGATGTGGTCAAGGCGGGAGCGAGGGTCGCCGGCTGGGATCCGCATACGCACCCTGTCATTACGGAAGTGGCCGGTCGCGTTCAGCTCTCTGACGTCGTCGAAGGCGTGACGGTCAACAGGCACGTGGACGAAATCACCGGCCTCATCAACATGGTCATCATGGATCCGAAGATGCGCAGTGGCGCCGCCAAGGAAATGCGTCCGGTGGTCAAGCTGGTCGATGGCCGGGGCCGGGAACTGAAGATCCCCGGAACCGATATCCCGGCGCACTACCCGCTGCCGCCGAAGGCCGTGATCACGGTCAACGACGGCGACGAGGCGAGGGTCGGCGGCGTGATTGCCAGGCTTCCGCAGGAGTCGCTGAAAACGCGCGACATCACCGGCGGTCTGCCTCGCGTCGCGGATCTGTTCGAGGCCCGCAAGCCAAAGGAACCGGCGGTGCCCGCCGAGATTTCGGGAACCGTCAGTTTCGGCAAGGACACCAAGGGCAAGCAGCGCCTCATCATCAGCTCTCCGGAGGGCGAGCAGCACGAGGAACTCATTCCGAAATGGCGCCACATCACCGTGTTCGAGGGCGAACACGTGGAGAAAGGCGAGGCCGTTGTGGATGGGCCGCCGGCGCCCCAGGACATACTGCGCCTGATGGGCGTGCATGCGCTCGCCAGCTACATCGTCAACGAGATCCAGGACGTCTACCGGCTGCAGGGCGTGAAGATCAACGACAAGCACATCGAAGTCATCGTCCGGCAGATGCTGCGCAAAGTGGAGATCGCCGAGCCGGGGGACAGCGACTTCCTCAAGGGCGAGCAGGTCGAGCGGGCCCGCATCCTCGAGGAGAACGATCGCCTGGTCGAGGCCGGCAAGACTGCGGCCGCGTGGGATCCGGTCCTGCTCGGGATCACCAAGGCCTCCCTGTCGACGGAATCCTTCATTTCCGCGGCCTCGTTCCAGGAGACGACCCGGGTTCTGACCGAAGCCAGCGTCAACGGCAAGCGCGATGAGCTGCGGGGCCTGAAGGAAAACGTGATCGTGGGGCGGCTGATTCCGGCCGGAACCGGGCTGGCCTACCATGCCGATCGCAGGCGCAAACAGCAGGCCGAGCCGGCCGCTGGCCACGCCGCGGCGCAGAGCCTGCTGCCGGGGTTGGCGGAACTGCCCCACGCTGACCAGTCGCAGGGCTCCGCGAGCGGCTAATCGGACCCGCCGCGCCTTGACAGTTCCAAGCGTAACACAATAAAATTCCGCTTCTTTTTGGCAGACCGGCGCCCCCGGTCTGCCAATTTACTTTACATAGACCCCCACCGGGACGAGCGGGGTCTGGATCCCGCCCATTTCCGGACTGGGCCTTGTAGTCAGATCCATAAAACCAACAGCCCTCGTCGGGATGACGGTGGCGGTTTTGCGACGGAGTGAAAAAAGCCGGGTGACGCGGATAAATACACGGGATTTCGATGGTGGTGATCGGGCGGATTTGAGATGGCAACGGTCAATCAATTGGTGCGCAGGCCGCGGCGGCGGCAGCACGACAAGAGCAATGTACCCGCCCTGGCGCGCTGTCCCCAGAAGCGCGGGGTATGCACGCGCGTCTACACCACTACTCCCAAGAAGCCCAATTCCGCGCTGCGCAAGGTAGCGCGTGTCCGGCTCACCAACGGTTACGAAGTTACCACATACATTGGCGGCGAAGGCCATAACCTCCAGGAACACTCGGTCGTCCTCATCCGCGGCGGCCGTGTAAAGGATCTCCCCGGCGTCCGGTATCACACGGTACGCGGGACGCTGGATACGTCCGGCGTGACGGATCGCCGCCAGGGGCGTTCCAAGTACGGCGCGAAGCGCCCGAAGTCCTGACCGCCCCATCCCGCGAGCGGCCCTCCCATGTCCCGTCGAAGAGTTGCAAACAAGCGGCAGATCCTCCCGGACCCGAAATACGGGGACAAGGTGGTCGCCAAGTTCATCAATACCGTCATGCGCAGCGGCAAGAAGTCGATCGCGGAGAAGATCGTTTACGGCGCCCTCGACGATATCACCGGCAAGAAGCGGGGCGAGGCGATCGAGTTGTTCAACAAGGCCCTGCAGAACGTACGGCCGGTGGTCGAGGTCAAGTCGCGCCGGGTCGGCGGCGCCACCTACCAGATCCCGATCGAGGTGCGTCCGGACAGAAGCATGACGCTGGCCATGCGCTGGCTGGTCGATGCGGCCAAGCAACGCGGCGAAAAGAACATGGGGCTGCGGCTCGCGGCGGAACTGATGGACGCCTCCGAGAATCGCGGCACCGCGATCAAGAAGCGCGAAGATACCCACAAGATGGCGGAAGCCAATAAGGCGTTTTCCCATTACCGGTGGTAATGGTAATGCATCCGCACGTAGGCCGAGCCATGGCAAGAATGACCCCCATCGAACGTTACCGGAACATCGGCATCATGGCGCACATCGACGCCGGCAAGACCACCACCACGGAGCGGGTCCTTTATTACACGGGCGTCTCTCACAAGATGGGCGAGGTGCACGATGGCGCCGCGACGATGGACTGGATGGAACAGGAGCAGGAGCGCGGCATCACCATCACGTCCGCCGCCACGACCTGTTTCTGGAAGGGCATGGACGGCCGCGCCGCCGAGCACCGCGTCAACATCATCGACACGCCTGGCCACGTCGATTTCACCATTGAAGTGGAGCGTTCCCTGCGCGTGCTCGATGGGGCATGCGCCGTGTTCTGTGCGGTGGGCGGGGTGGAGCCGCAATCCGAAACAGTATGGCGGCAGGCCAATAAATATAACGTGCCGCGTCTCGCGTTCGTGAACAAGATGGACCGCGCCGGCGCCAATTTCCTCCGCGTGGTCCAGCAGATCCGCGAACGTCTCGGCAGCACGCCGGTCCCCATCCAGCTTCCGATCGGCGAGGAAGAGCGCTTTAAGGGCGTAGTCGATCTCGTCAAGATGAAGGCCATCTACTGGGACGAGGAATCGCTGGGCATGAAATTCGAGGAGAAGGACGTGCCCGCCAACATGGTTGCGCCGTGCCTGGAGTGGCGGGAAAAAATGCTCGAAGCGGCGGCGGAAGCCAACGACGAACTCATGCATATCTACCTGGACACCGGCGAGCTCTCCGCGGATCAAATCAAGAAGGGCCTCCGTGCCCGCGCCGTGGCCGGTGAAATCGTCCCCGCCCTGTGCGGTTCCGCGTTCAAGAACAAGGGCGTGCAGTCCATGCTGGACGCCGTCATCGACTACCTACCCTCGCCCGTGGACGTCCCGGCCATCAAGGGCATCCTCGACGACGGAAAGGACACCATCGCCGAGCGGCATCCTTCCGACGACGATAAGTTTTCGGCGCTGGCGTTCAAGATCGCGACCGATCCCTATGTCGGCACGCTGACCTATTTCCGTGTGTATTCCGGGGTTCTGAAGTCCGGCGACACCGTCTACAATCCGGTCAAATCGCGCAAGGAAAGGATTGGCCGCGTGCTGCAGATGCACGCCAACTCGCGCGAGGAAATCAAGGAAGTCCGCGCCGGCGACATCGCGGCGGCGGTCGGTCTCAAGGACGTGACCACCGGCGACACGCTGTGCGACATCGATCACGTCATCAAGCTGGAGCGCATGGAGTTCCCGGATCCCGTGATCGCCGTCGCGGTGGAGCCTAAGACCAAGGCCGATCAGCAAAAGATGGGCATCGCCCTGCAGAAGCTGGCGCAGGAGGATCCCTCGTTCCGCGTCCACACCGACCAGGAATCCGGCCAGACGATCATTTCCGGCATGGGCGAACTGCACCTTGAGATCATCGTCGACCGCATGAAGCGCGAATTCAAGGTGGAGGCGAACGTCGGCAAACCGCAGGTGGCCTACCGCGAGACGATCCGCAGGATCGTCGAAAAGGCCGAGGGCAAATTCGTCCGGCAGAGCGGCGGCCGCGGGCAGTACGGTCACGTGGTGCTGAAGCTCGAGCCGCAACCTTCGGGCCAGGGCTATGAGTTCGTCAACGAAGTGGTCGGCGGCGCGGTGCCGAAGGAGTACATTCCCGCGGTAGACAAGGGTATCCGCGAGCAACTGGAGAACGGCATTGTCGCCGGCTATCCAGTGGTCGACGTCAAGGTCACCATTTACGACGGATCCTTCCACGAAGTGGATTCCAGCGAAGTCGCCTTCAAGATCGCCGGCTCCATCGGTTTCAAGGAAGGCGCGGCGCGGGCGCACCCCGTGCTGCTGGAGCCGATGATGAAGGTTGAAGTGGTCACCCCCGATGATTATCTGGGGTCCGTCACCGGCGACCTGAACCGCCGCCGGGGAATGCTCCACGGCACGGAAGATTCGCCCGCGGGCAAAATCATCCGTGCCGAGGTTCCGCTGTCCGAAATGTTCGGATATGCAACCGACCTGCGTTCCGCGACGCAGGGCCGTGCGACGTACACCATGGAATTCGGGCGCTACACCCAGGTCCCGCCGAACATAGCCGAAGCCATCATCAGCAAGAACCAATAACTGCCTCTAGGTCAGCAGCCGTGTCCAAGGAAAAGTTTGAGCGTACGAAGCCGCATGTGAACGTTGGGACGATTGGTCACGTGGACCATGGGAAGACGACGTTGACGGCGGCGATCACCAAGATCATGGCGGCGAAGTTTGGTGGTGAGGTGCGGGCGTACGAGCAGATTGACAATGCGCCGGAGGAGAAGGCGCGTGGGATTACGATTGCCACCTCGCACGTGGAGTACCAGAGTGCGAACCGGCATTACGCGCAT
>JACPSH010000025.1 GCA_016193395.1 Gammaproteobacteria bacterium | reverse complement strand
TAAGCCCGAGCAGCAGGACGCCAAGCAGGGCCGGCGCCTGCCCTGCCATTTGCCGGCGTTTCGGCCACAGCACGGCGGCCAATGCCGGGGTGGACAGCAGCATCAACGGCCAGTGATTGCTGAGCGACAGGCCGTACAGGAGCGCGATCCACAAAGGCCGGCCGTCGCGGCCGTCGTGTTCGGGTTGGCGCGTATACGCCAATGCGAGCAGCAACAGCCCGGCGATGAAAAGCACGTTCAGGGAATACACCTCCGCAATGATGGATTGCGACCAGAACGTCCTCGAAAATCCGAAAGCCAGCGCGGCCGCGTAGGCGTACAGGCGCGAATCCAGGAGCAGGCGGGCTAGCTTCCAGATGCAGACGCAGGCGAGCGCGCCGAACAGCGCGCTCATGAGATGGACCCGGAACGCGACGCTGCCGATCGGGAGAAGAGTCCCGAGGTGGGCCAGGAACGTATACAGCGGGTAGCCGGGCGGGTGCGCAACACCGTTGAACCAGGCGGCCAGGATGAAGAAACCATCGTCATCCAGCATGACGCCGCGCGGCGTGCTCACCAGGTAGTTGCCGAAGACGACGAGAAACGTCAGCAGGCAGTCGGCCGCATCGTGGCGGCGCCGGTCACGGCCGGTGAAATCAGCGGTCATGACGCCGGTGGACGGGCGCGGTTCAGGCACCCTTCGGCCAGGTAAACACGGCAGTGATGGCGTAATTCCAGACGGCGCCCGCCACGGCGCCGAGAGACCCGGCCAGCCACCATGGATAGCCCCAGGCGACGATGGTGGCGGCCAGGGAAACATTGATGATCGCGCCGAACGCGCAGGCCGCATAGAAGCTGAGAAGCCCGCGCAGAAAAGCCTTGCCGCTCAAGCGCCGGTCCGCATAGGTGAAATAATTGTTCAGGGAAAAATTCGTCGTCATGGCGACCAGCGTCGCGACGGCATCCGCCGGGACGAAAGCCGCGCTCATGACGCGGTGCAGTATCCAGAGCGCGAAGATCTGGACGAAAATCCCGCTGAAGCCCACGGTGGCAAACGAGATGAACCGCGCCGGCACCATCCTGCCGGCCAGCTTGTCGATGAGCATGATCAGGAAATCCCAAAGCACCCTCGCGGACAGCTTGCTTTCGCCCCGGCTGCGGGTTCGCATGCGGTAAGGCAGCTCGACGTACACCGCGGGCGGCTCCGCGGACATCAGCGCGTCCAGCAGGATCTTGAAACCGCGCCCGGAGATCCGGTGCATCACGTTTTCGAAGAACGGGCGGCGCATCATGAAGAAGCCGCTCATCGGGTCTCGCACGTCCAGCCCGGTCAGCAGCCGGCTCAGGCGCGTCGCGAGGCGGCTCATCCACGCCCGCGCGCGTCCCAGGTCGCCGGTGCTTCCCGCGTCGACATAGCGGCTGCCGATGACCAGGTCGAGATCGCCCGCCTTCAGCCGGGCAAGCATGTCCGGAAGCAGGGCCGTGTCGTGCTGCAGGTCGGCATCCATGACGCAAAGATAGGGGGACACGGTCGAGAGCATGCCTTCCACGCAGGCCGAGGAGAGCCCGCGGCGGCCCAGCCTCTGGATGCACCGCACGCGGCGATCGCGGGCTGCAATCTCGCGAACGATGCGGCTGGTCCCGTCGGGTGAATCATCGTCCACGAATACGACTTCCCACTCGCAGTCCGGCAGTGACCCCCGGATCAACTCAAGCAGCGCTTGGACGTTGCCCGACTCGTTGTAGGTGGGAACGATGATGGAAAGTTCGGTGGACAAGATCATTCCCGGAAGTACAGGACCCGGATCGGCGGTGGCCGGGACGGATCAGTCGAGACCGAGCTTCTTCAGCCGGTAGCGCAACTGGCGGAATGTGATCCCGAGCAACTTCGCGGCCGCCGTCCTGTTCCAGCGCGTGCGCTCCAGCGCTTCCATGATCCGACTGCGCTCCAGGTCGCCCAGATAATCGTCGAGGTTCGCATCGGGGCCGGCCCCGTCCCCGGGAGGCACGCCTTCATCTGCGTGCCGTTCCGGCAATTGCAGGTCTTCGGGCCGCACGACCGTCCCTTCGCACAGCGTCAGCGCGCGTTCCAGTATGTTTTCCAGTTCGCGTATGTTTCCGGGGAAATCGTAGCGCATCAAGATCTCGAGGGCCTCCGGCGCGAGCGCGGCGCTGGACAACCCCGCGTTTGCGGAGAGACGGCCGAGGATGTGCTGCACGAGCGCCGGGATATCCTCCCTGCGCTTGCGCAGTGGCGGCACGTGCAATTCGATGACGTTGATCCGGTAATAGAGGTCCTCTCGGAACGCGCCCTGTTTCACCCGTTCGGCGAGATTCTTGTGTGTCGCGCTCAGGATACGGACGTTGACCGGCAATTCGCGTTGATCGCCCACGGGCCTGATCTTCTTTTCCTGGATCGCCCGCAGCAATTTCACCTGCATGTTCAACGGCAATTCGGCCACCTCGTCGAGAAACAGCGTGCCCCCGTCCGCGGCGTGGAACAGACCCTCCTTGTCCGCCGTGGCGCCGGTAAAACTGCCCCTGCGATGCCCGAACAGTTCGCTCTCCATCAGGTCGTGCGGGATCGCGCCGCAGTTCACCGGCACGAACGGTTGCGCGTTTCGCGGCCCCTGGTCGTGGATCATGCGGGCGACCAGCTCCTTGCCGACGCCGGATTCGCCGCTGATGTAAACCGGCGCCTGGCTGCGTGCGAGCTTGCTGATCTTGACGGTGATGTCGCGCACGACCTTGCTTTCGCCGATGAGGAGATCGGCGAACTTCGGCTGTGACCCGGCCACCTTGAGGGCGCTCTCCACAAGGGTGCGCAGGAGGTTGAGATCGACCGGCTTGGTCAGGAAGTCGAATGCGCCGGCTTTCAGCGCCTGGATTGCCGTTTCTATGCTGCCATGCGCTGTGATGACCGCCACCGGCAGGGCCGGATAGTGCCGCTGGATGTAAGCCACGAGATCGATGCCGTCGCCGTCAGGCAACCTCATGTCCGTGAGGCAGATATCGAACGCCTGGTCCTTCAGCAACGCCTTGGCCGCGCGCAGGTCGCTGGCGCTGGAGCAGGCAATCTGCATACGGCCCAGCGTGATCTCGAGCAATTCCCTGATATCCGGCTCGTCGTCGATGATGAGCGCCGAGTGCATGGCTTCAGTTCAACACATGCTGCTTGTCGGGATGGGAGAGGCTGATGCGGAAGAGGCATCCGTCCCCGGCCGAGGACACGAGATTCAACGCCGCCTGGTTGGCCTCGCACAGTTCGCGCGCGATGTAGAGGCCCAACCCGGTGCCACCGGACTCGGTGGTGAAGAACGGCTCGAAAAGCTGCTCGCGGCTGTCCGTGGCGATCCCCGGCCCGTTGTCGGCCACGTCGATATAGGGGCGGCCGGTGTCCTTGTGCACGCCGCATTGTACGGTCAGCAGGGGCATGCGCCGGCTGTAGCGGATCCCGTTCTCGCACAGATTCCAGAGGATCTGCCGCAACTGATCGGGGTCCATGCGCGCGCGGATCCCCGGTCCCCGGAAATCCAGCGTGACGGCCTCAGGTTCGAGGTCATGGCGGTTGATGAATTCGGTCCTGAAGGATTCAAGCCAATTCTGCAGATCGATGATTTGCGGCTCTGTGCGGTTGTGCCGGCTGATGCTGAGTATGCTCTCGACGATGCTGTTCACGCGCCGGGAATGTTCATCGATGATCGCGGTCAGGCGCTGCTCGCCGGCGCCGAGCGACGCCGATTCCGAGAGCAACTGACTGGCATGGCTTATCGCTCCGAGCGGATTGCGCACCTCATGGGCAATGCTCGCCGTCAGCCGGCCCAGGGACGCCAGTTTCATCTGCTGCGCCCGCTGACGCAAAGTGGCGACGTCCTCCAGGAAAATGAGGATGGCGACGCGATTCTCCATGGTCAGGCGGCTGAACGATGCCTGCAGCTCGATTCCGCCTCTCACCGCGCCGACGACTACGGTCTGGCTTCCATCATTCGCGAGCCACCGGCGCAACGCGCCGTCCAGCTCCGCCGACAGGTCGCCAATCCTCAACCCGGTCGCACGGTCGCCAGAGCCCAGGAGACTCCTGGCAGATTCGTTGCTGAGGCCGACGCGCAGGTCATCATCGACTACCACAATCCCGGACTGCAAATGCTGCACGATGTGCTCGTTGAGGCGCGCCATGTTCTGCAGATCGATTCCGCGCTGCATGGCGAGCGCCTGAGACTCCTGCACCCGCGATGCCAGCACGTGGCTGACGAACGCCGTGAAGAAGAAGGTGATTCCGAGAAATCCCGCATGCGTATAGTTCGGCTGCGGAAAGTAGCTGTGCAGCTGCCAGTACACTTCGTGAGACAGGACCGCGATCGCCGCCAGCGCCGCGAACAGGAACGCGATGCGGCCGGGGGTGAGAAGGGCGCCGCCCGCCACCGCAATCACGAGGAGCATTCCGAAGCCGCTGTCCAGACCGCCGCTCGAGTACATGAGGAGCGTGATGACGGCAATGTCGACACACACCTGCGCGAACACCTGGAGACGGTATCGCGGCGTGCGCGAGAGTGTGAAGACCGCCGCGATCACGGCGAGCACGGCGTAGACATGGATCGTTCCCCCGAACAGGGCTCGATCGTAGACGCCCAGGGGCTGCGGCAGGTGGCCGATCCAGTAGAGCGTGAGGAACAGCAACGCCACCAGGAACCGGTAAGCGTTGAAATACTGAAGCGCCTCCCAGGAAACCCCGCCGGTCCGGTGCGCGCTCCTGGGATCCGTCACTTGCGTTCTCCGCCGCCGCCGATCAGCCGGTGCGACGGGCCGCAATAGAAGCGGCCGCCGTCCGTCTCGGCTTCGTTTTCCGGCACGTACAGATCGCAGACAGCGCATTTCACCATGCGCACCTTTCCGTCACCGCGCGCCGCGGGCGGCGGCCGCGTCAGGACGCGAAGCATCCGCCATGCGACGCCGGCGGCAAGAATGATCAGCAGTGCTAACAGGGCGCGCAACATCGGGATTCAGTGACGTATATCCGGCAGGCCGGCGCAAGGCCGGGTTTTGCGCCAACAGCTTAGTGTGTAAACTGTGACCGGCTCCAGACGCCGGGAATTCCGCCGGCCCGGAATGCGCAAGCCTTGCGATCGCGACCGGCACTCCCGCACAGGGTCAATCCCGACGCCGACCGCACCAAACGGGCAAGCTCGATGAATCTGCACGAGTATCAGGCGAAAATCCTGTTCACAGAGTACGGTATTCCGGTGCCGCCGGGCAAACCGGCGCATTCCCTCAAGGAAGTGATCCGGCACGCCTCCGACCTTGGCGGGACGAGTTGGGTGGTGAAAGCGCAGGTTCACGCCGGTGGACGGGGAAAGGCGGGCGGCGTCAAGGTGGCGCGCGGCATGGAGGAGCTTGAAACCTTCGCCAAGCAGATGCTCGGCTCGCGCCTGGTCACGAAACAGTCGGGCCCGGACGGCAAGCCTGTCAATTGCGTGCTGATCGCCGGCATCTCTGCTATCGAATCGGAGCTGTATCTCAGCATGCTGGTTGACCGCGGCCGGCGCCGCATTGCGGTGATCGCATCGCGCGCCGGAGGGGTGGACATCGAGGAAGTCGCGGCCAGGGAGCCGGAAAAGATTTTCTCCTTCACCATCGACCCGGTCATGGGACTGCAGGACTACCAGTGCCGGCGGCTGGGCTTCTCCCTGGAACTGAATCCGGAACAGCGCAAGCAGTTGGGCGCCATGCTGCACGCGTTGTACAGACTGTTTACAGGCAAGGACCTGAGTCTCATCGAGGTCAACCCGCTGATCATCACGAAGGCCGGCAACCTCGAGGCGCTGGATGCAAAGGTGTCGGTGGACGACAACGCGCTGTTCCGGCAATCGGCCCTCGAACAGTGGCACGACGCGACCCAGGACGATGAGAAGGAAAGCAAGGCTAAGCTCTTCGATCTGAACTACGTCGCGCTGGACGGGAACATCGCGTGCATGGTGAACGGCGCAGGGCTCGCGATGGCGACCATGGACATCATCAAGTTGCACGGCGGCGAGCCGGCGAACTTCCTCGACGTGGGCGGCGGCGCGACCACGGAACGCGTGACCGAGGCATTCAAGCTGATCGTGTCCGACCCCAAGGTGAGAGCGATCCTCGTCAACATCTTCGGCGGGATCGTGCGTTGCGATCTGATTGCCGAGGGAATCATCAACGCGGTGCGGGAAGTCGGCGTGCGTGTCCCCGTAGTCGTGCGCTTGGAGGGGACGAACGTGGACCAGGGCAAGCAACTGCTCGACGCGAGCGGGCTCGAGATCATCTCCGCGGGCGATTTCGCCGACGCCGCCGACAAGGTCGTGGCCGCGGCCAAAGGGCGCAAGCCCTGATGTCCATTCTGGTCGGAAGGGACACGCGCGTGCTGGTGCAGGGATTCACCGGGCGTCAGGGGACATTTCACTCCGAGCAGGCGATCGAATACGGCACGCAGATCGTGGGCGGCGTCACGCCCGGGCGCGGCGGCGAAAAACACCTGGACCGTCCGGTCTTCGACACGATGCACGATGCCGTGCGCCAGACCGGAGCGAACGCGAGCATGATCATGGTGCCGGCGGCATTCGCGGCAGAGTCGATCACGGAGGCGGCTGATGCCGGGATCAAAGTGATCGTCTGCATCACCGAGGGCATCCCGGTCCTCGACATGCTCAAGGTGCGCGCCGTTCTCGAGCGCTCCCCGGACACGCGCCTCATCGGACCCAATTGCCCCGGCATCATTACGCCGGGCGAATGCAAGATCGGGATCATGCCCGGCGATATCCATACCCCGGGATGTGTCGGCATCGTGTCGCGTTCCGGGACGCTGACCTACGAGGCCGTGCACCAGACCAGCCAGGCGATGCTTGGCCAGAGCACCTGCGTCGGCATCGGCGGCGACCCCATCCATGGCATGAACTTCATCGACTGCCTGGGCCTGTTCCAGGAAGACGCACAGACGCGCGGCATCATCATGGTCGGCGAGATCGGCGGATCGGCGGAGGAGGAGGCGGCCGCCTTCATCAAGCGCCACGTGCGCAAGCCGGTCGTGGCCTATATCGCCGGCGTCACGGCGCCGCCCGGAAAGCGCATGGGGCACGCCGGGGCCATCATTGCCGGCGGCAAGGGCACCGCCGGCGACAAGTTCGCGGCGCTGGAGGCCGCGGGCGTCCGCACGGTTCGTTCCCCTGCCCTCCTCGGCCGTACCCTCGCGGAACTACTCTGATCGCACACGTCGCCTCGGCCGGATCCATATTGTCCTCGTCGGCGGGCGGGTCCTGCCATCGGGTACCGTCTTCGTGCTCGCTGGCGCTGCGCGCGAAGAGCGGTGACCCGATGTCACCCGCCCGTTTTGCGCTCACGCCTGAATCCGGCCGGGTTCGCGCGCTGGAGTCAAACGGACGGGTGGCATCGGGCACTCCCCTTGCCCGCGCGCAAGCGAGGGCACCGAGCGCGCACGGACAAGGGGTGCCCGGTGACAGGACCCGTCCGGCAGCGCGCCAACATGAATCCGGCCGGAATGCGCCAATCGATCCGGGAGCGGCCGCCGCGCCACACTTGAATGCCGCCGGTGTGCAACGGCGGTAAGATCAGCGGCCCACGACGCGAATTGCCGATCGCCCCATGCGTATTGCCATTGCCCAGATCAACCTGCACGTCGGCAACATCTCCGGAAATGCGGACCGGATAATCGGCATGATCCGGGCCGCCCGCGACGAGCACCGCGCGGGGCTGGTGGTCTTCCCGGAACTCACCCTGACCGGCTACCCGCCGGAGGATCTTCTGCTCCGTCCGGAGCTGCATCGCCAGGTTGACCGCGCACTGAAACACATCGCGCAAACGGCGTCAGGCATCGATGTCATCGTGGGCCTGCCGCAGCCGGACGACGGCCGTCTCTATAACTGCTGCGTGTACCTGCGTGACGGCGTGGTGGTGGCCACGTACCGAAAGCGCGTCCTGCCGAACTACGGCGTATTCGACGAAAAACGCCATTTCACCCCCGGAGACGCGCTGCAATTCGTCCAGGTCGAAGGCATTCCCGTATCATTGAGCATCTGCGAAGACCTGTGGACGCCCGAGCACGCCCGCGAATCAGCCCAGCGGGGCGCGGCGCTGCTGATCAATATCAATGCGTCCCCGTACCACGCCGAGAAACACGGGGAGCGCGCGGAACTGCTCTCGCAACGCGTACGTGAGACGGGGCTCGGCATCCTTTACGTCAATCTGGTGGGCGGCCAGGACGAGCTCGTTTTCGACGGCGGCTCGCTCGCCATCGACCACGCCGGAAAATTCGCATTGCGGGCGCCGCAGTTCGAGGAGGGCTTGTACCTGCTGGACGCGGAGGCCAACCAGGGAAAAGTGCGACTGCGGAGTCTGCAGCCCGAGACGCCCCTGCCCGACCGTCTCGAAAGCATCTACCAGGCCCTGGTGCTGGGCGTCCGCGACTATGTGTTGAAAAACGGGTTCCCGGGGGTGGTCGTCGGCCTGTCCGGCGGCATCGATTCGGCCCTGACCCTGTGTCTCGCCGTGGATGCACTGGGCGCCGGGCTGGCGCAGGCACTCATTATGCCGTCGCGCTACACGGCGCCAATGAGCATTGAGGACGCACAGTTCCTGTGCACCCGGCTCGGCGTAAGGCACGACACCATTTCCATAGAGCCGCCGTTCCAGGCATTCGCCGATGTGCTCACCCCGCTCTTTCGCGGATTGCCGGCGGATGCCACGGAGGAAAACATCCAGGCGCGCTGCCGCGGGATCCTGCTCATGGCGATTTCGAACAAGACCGGGAAGATGGTTCTCACCACGGGAAACAAGAGCGAGATGTCGGTGGGCTACGCGACGCTCTATGGCGACATGGCGGGCGGTTTCGCCCCGCTCAAGGACGTTTCGAAGATGCTCGTCTACGAACTCGCGGGATGGCGCAATCGAGATGTCGAGGTGATCCCGGCCCGCACCATCGATCGCCCCCCGAGCGCGGAGCTGCGGCCGGACCAGAAGGACGAAGATTCCCTGCCCCCCTACTCCGTCTTGGATCCGATATTGGAGCGCTACGTCGAGCGCGATCAGAGCCCGGAGGAGATCATCCATGCGGGATTCGACGCGACGACTGTACACCGCGTCGTGTCTATGGTCGATCGCGCCGAGTACAAGCGCCGGCAGGCCGCGCCCGGGATCAAGATCAGCAAGCGCGCCTTCGGCCGCGACCGGCGCTATCCCATCACCTCGGCCTACCGCGAGAGCTGATCCGGGCGCTCACTTCCGGTCCAGCGGGCTGCGCACGCCCCTGCCTCCCTTGTTCAGTACGTGCGTGTAGATCATCGTGGTCTTGACGTCCCTGTGACCGAGCAATTCCTGCACCGTGCGAATGTCATAGCCATTCTCGAGCAGGTGCGTCGCGAAGCTGTGGCGCAGCACATGGGCGCTGACGCGCTTCTGGATGTTGCACTTCCTGGCCGCCTGTTTGAGCGCCCTCGAAAGATTGCCGTCGTGCACGTGGTGGCGTCGCCATATTCCGGAGCGGGGATCCTTTGAAATATTTGACGATGGAAATACGTACTGCCAACACCATTCCCGATCAGCGTTTGGATATTTGCGCCCGAGGGCATCCGGGAGAAAGACGCGCCCAAAACCGTTTGCGAGATCCTGTTCGTGCAGACTCTTCACCTTGCGCAGATGATGACAAAAGGCGCTGCGCCTCAGATTGCGACAGTACGACTGGCAGGCGCTCGGGACGTTTTGCGCGCACGATCCCGTCCATCCATTCCAATTCGCGCTCCAGCACGTCCCGGTACAGAAAAAGGACGGCGGACAGCGCTTGATTCTGCGTCGATGCTGCGACATGCTTCTCGACGGCAAGAGCAGTCAGAAAGGCAGAGATTTCCGCCTCGCCCATGTCGGCAGGATGTTTCTTGTCATGAAACAGAATGTAGCGCTTTATCCACTGCAGGTAGGCCTCTTCCGTGCGGATGCTGTAGTGGCGGGTACGGATGGCATCGCGCACCTGGTCCATCAGTCTTGGCTTGTTCATGATTGCCTCCTTGCAATCGGTGGACTGCAGGCTAAAAAAATACTATGTCTTTGATATTACGTAAATCCATTTTTTATGCCCGCCCAATTACGTTTTCTCCCCCCGTTTTTAGGCTCACTACTTTAAGTTAGATCCAGATTGACGCTATACGTCATTGCCGTATAATGTCCCGATGCTCAGCTTCGTCGAAACGAAGCTGTTCTCGAGGCTCCGCGAGAGCTACCTCCCAGATGACGAATAGGTGAAGGTGCAAGAGGTCCTGATTGCGAACCCAGAGCGTGGCGCCATTGTCCCGGGTTCTGGCGGCGTCCGAAAACTACGCTGGTCCCAACCCGGTCGCGGCAAACGGGGCGGCATACGGATCATCTATTACGCCAAAACACGTGAGGACGTCATCTTCATGTTGACCGTTTACGCCAAAAACGAGGAAGGAACGATTCCGGCGCATGTTCTCCGCAAGATTAAGGAGGAAGTAGATGGCTAAGGTAAAGCGAAATATCGGATTGGAAATTCTGGAAGGTCTGCGGGAGATCAAGCGTGGCGAGCACGGTCGCGTCATCACTATCCCCTCAGTCACTTCCATCCGGGAGCGGACCGGGCTTTCTCAGTCTCGATTTGCACAGCTTCTCGGCGTGTCTGTGCGCACTCTTCAGGAATGGGAGCAAGGTCGGCGCGCTCCTTCAGGTGCGGCCCGTACGCTGCTCCTCATCGCGCAGAAGAACCCTAGAGCTCTTGTCGATGTTGCCTAAATCGGAATCTTACAAGCGCATCCAGGGCGACGCGCTGACGCGCGCGCCTGATGCGCGCCGTTAGGTGCGCAGACGGTCGCGCCAATATCCTGGGCGTCTGGAATGGTGAGCTATAGCGACAACGACAGTTTCATCGGGCAGTTCCCGCACGACGACGTCATACGGAAATCGTTTCAGAACGAGACGTTTGGCGCCTCTCTTGCTTGCCTCGCCAGAGACTGTGGCAAGAGGAACGATTTCGTCTTCGAGAAGGTCGAGCGCGGTATTTACAGCTTGACCAAATTCGACGCCAAGGCCGGGGCGCTCCCGCTCGTACCAATCAGCGGCCGCTATAGCTTCTTCGGCGGCCGCCTCAAGGATTCGAATACGACGCACTACCGATGGCCGAGTCGGTCCTGGAGTCGTCGGCGAAACGTTTCGCGGTCGATGAGCTTTGCAGTGCCGGCGTCGATCTCCGCCAGACGACGCAGAATCTCTTTGTCCCAGGCATCCGCGGCATCAGCGTCGCTTGGAGCATCAAGGCTCGCGACCAGCTCGTGCGCCAGTTCTGCGCGTTCTGCTTCAGAAAGCGTCAATGCCTCGGAACGAACCTTGCCGAAAGTAGCGCTGCTCATATGTCCTCCGCGAGTGCCGTCACGAAATATCATATTCCGCAGAGGCGCACCTAACAATCGCTTCGAAGCGACGCGTGACCGCGCGCTTCAAGCGGAACGTTCGGCGTCATCGTGCACAGGTTCAAACCGAGGAGTATGATTTCGGCCATGCAACTAACCAGCGGAATCGTAGTTGGAGGCAAAGTTGTCGTTGAGGGGGACCCTCTCCCCGATGGCACTGTCGTTACTATCCTCGCCCGAGACGCTGACGAAACATTCGAAGTTCCACCTGAACTGGAAACGGAGCTTCAGGAGTCCCTTGCTGAGGCTGCTCGCGGAGAGACCATCTCTGCGGATGAAGTCATTGAAAGGTTGCGCCGCATTTCTTGAGCGAGGCGCTAGAAGTTTGAAGTAACCCCACGGGCCGTCGCGCAGATCGAGGCAGCCGCACGCTGGTGGGTGAAGAATCGCCCGGCCGCTCCAGATGCGCTCCGTCTCGATTTTCAGGAGGCGAAAGAGCTTCTATCCCGCCAGCCGAGCATCGGGGCGAAATCGCGATCGCTTCGCTACCCAGAACTACGGCGGGTTTACCTGTCGAGAATCCGATACTACGTCTACTATGAGGAGCGGCCCGGCAAGATAGTCATTTTTGCGTTTTGGCATGCAAGCCGTGGAACTGGTCCAGGGTTGTAGTAGATGATGACGCCGAACAACACAATCGAGCGGACGCGGTGAAGCGCTTTTCTCTGACCTGGCATCAATCGATCCACTCTGGTCGATGCCGGGGTTTTTCTACAGACTCGTTAACGGAGATCAGCCGTCCGGCGACGCCGAGATTAAACTATCCGAGACAAGTGCGGAAGACACCCGGCGGAACGCTGCGTCAGTTGACCTCGATTCTCTGGATCTCGGCGATACCGGGGTGATTGGGGTAGTTCAGTTCCAGCACGCGCAACGCGTCGTTGGCGAGATCGTCCATCTCCATCACCTTGTAGGCCTTCACCATCAGCACCAGCGCGTCCGGCATGGCCGGTGTGCGGGGATAATTCTCGACGACGTAGCGGGCGCGGTTGGCTGCCGCCACGTATGCGCCGCGCCGCATGTAGTAATTGGCCACGTTGACTTCGTTCTGCGCCAGGATGTTGCGCAGATAGACCATCCGTTTTCCCGTGTCTTCGCGGTATGGGCTGTCCGGAAACTTGGCGAGCAACTCGGAGAAATCCTGGAACGACTGCATGGATGCCCCGGTATCGCGTTGCGAGAGGTCGATGGGCAGGTAACGCTCCGTGAATCCCCTGCCGCGGTTGAAGTTGCCGAGGCCCTTCAGGTAGTACGCATAATCGACATGGGGGTTTTGAGGGTACAGACGGATGAACCGGTCACAGGCCGATATCGAGGAATCAAAGTCCTCGGTCTTGTAATAGACATAGGCGAGATCCAGGAGCGATTGCTGGCCGTAGACCCCGAACGGAAAGCGCGTTTCGAGGAACTCGTAATACTGTACGGCCTTGGCATAATTGCTGCTCTCCAGCGCGCCCTTGGCCTCGGAATAGAGACGTTCCACGGTCCAGTTCTTCGCCTCGTCTTCCTTGTCGCCCTTGAGGAAGGCACAACCCGCCGCGAGCAGGGCAATAATAATGAGAAGAATGCGCATGCCGGACAGCCTATACCAAGGCACCCGCCCCGGTAAAACGCCTGTACCATGCTCGTAACGACTTTACGCCCGCCGCACGCCCCCCGGTTCATGCCCATGCAAAAACCGACCTTCGTCGTTCCGCCTGAACTGGGCGGGAAGCGCCTCGACCAGGCGCTGGCGTTACTCTGCCCGGAGTATTCACGTGCCCGACTCCAGTCCTGGATCCGCGGTGGGCGGGTCACCGTCGACGGTGGCGCGCGGCGTCAGCGCGACCCGGTGCGCGCAGGCGAACACATCATCCTGGAATGTGCCGGAGAGCCCCCGCAGGCGGGCAGCGTGGGACAGGACATCCCGCTCGACGTGCTCTACGAAGATCGCGCCATCATCGTCGTCAACAAGCCGGCCGGATTGGTGGTGCACCCCGGCGCCGGCAACCCCGATCGCACGCTCATGAATGCCCTGCTGCACCACGCCCCGGAACTGCAGGGCGTGCCGCGCGCGGGGATCGTGCAGCGTCTGGACAAGGACACGTCGGGAATCATGGTGATCGCCCGGACCCTGCCCGCGCACACCTGGCTGGTGCGGCGCCTGAAGGATCGGAAGGTCAGGAGGGAATACCGCGCCATTGTCATCGGGACTTTTGCCGCGGGAGGACGTATCGACGCGCCGATCGGCCGTCACCGCATCGATCGCAAACGCATGGCGGTCGCCCCGGCCGGAAGGCCGGCGGTCACCCATTACCGGATACTGCAGCGATTCCGCGCCCACAGCTACCTGCAGGTGATTCTCGAGACCGGGCGCACTCATCAGATCCGCGTCCATCTCGCGCATATCCGGCATCCCGTCGTCGGTGACCGTGTTTACGGCGGCCAGCAGCCGGCCCCCAAGAATCTGTCCGACACGCTGCGCGAAGCCCTGCGCGCTTTCCCCCGGCAGGCGCTGCACGCCAGCGACCTGTCGCTCGCGCATCCCGAAACGGGAAAGGAGATGAAATGGAGCGCTCCGCCGCCATTCGACATGCAGACGCTCCTGAAGCTGCTTGCCGATGAACCCTGAACAACCGGCGTGGTGGCTCGCGGCGCAGTGGCCAGCCCCGCCGGGGATCCGCGCGGGGATCACGTCGCGGCGCGGCGGGGCGAGCGGCGCGCCGTTCGATTCATTCAACCTTGCGCTGCACGTTGGTGACGCGGAGCAGACCGTCCGGGAAAACCGGCGCGGACTGGCGGCGCAGCTCGGGCTGGGACAGGAACCCGCGTGGCTGAAACAATCCCACGGTTCACGGCTTGTCGATGCGGGGCAGGGAGCTTTGAACGCGGAAGCCGATGCCGCATACACGCGTCGTCCCGGGCTGGCCTGCGGCGTTTTGACGGCGGACTGCATACCGCTCCTCCTTGCGGATCGCGCGGGGACCGAGGTGGCGGCGGTTCACATCGGATGGCGCGGGCTGGCCTCCAACATCGCGCGCAACGCCCTGCACAGTTTCGGCCATTCCCCACCGGAGCTGCTGGCATGGATCGGCCCGCATATCAGCGCCGCCCGTTATGACGTACACGACGATGTGCGCGACGCATGCCTGCGGGCCGCGCCCGACGCTGAAGAGGCTTTCGTTCCCACCGGGCGATCAGCCTGGCGCGCCGATCTTGGCCGTATCCTGCGTTGCCAGTTGCGGGACTGCGGCCTGCACGAGATCCACGCCGACGGCCGTTGCACCTTCCTGGAAAGGAATTTGTTCTATTCTTATCGCCGGGACGGACGCACTGGCCGGATGGCGAGCCTGATCTGGATCGAGAAACGCTGAACCCAAGGCGCCCCGTGCCGGATGCCGGCATTTCCCCTTGAAAACCCGCCAACTGGCCGCATCTTGGCCGGTATCTCCCAACCGGGCGACACAGGACTGACATCGCATGCGCGCTGACAAGCTCACCGGAAAATTCCAGGAGGCCCTCGCCAACGCGCAGAGCCTTGCGCTGGGCCGCGATCATCAATTCCTCGAACCCGTCCATGTCCTGTCCGTCCTGCTGGAACAGTCCGGGGGGACGACCCGGCCTCTTCTCGTCTCCGCCGGCGTCGACGTCAACCAGTTGCGCGCGCGCCTGAACGAATCCCTCGCCCGGCTGCCGCAGGTGCAGGGCGCCGGGGGCGAGATCCACATTTCGCGCGATCTCGATCGGCTGCTGAACCTGACGGACAAATATGCCCAGCAGCGCCAGGATGAATATATTTCCAGCGAACTGTTCCCGTTGGCGGCCGTCGAGGATCGCGGCGAACTCGGCAAGATGCTCAAGGCCTGTGGCGCCGACAAGTCCAGGCTCGAGGCCGCCATCGACAAAATGCGCGGCGGCGGCAGGGTAAACGATCCCAGCGCCGAGGAGCACCGCCAGGCGCTGGAGAAATTCACCATCGATCTGACGGCGCGCGCCGAGCTGGGCAAGCTCGATCCCGTCATCGGTCGCGACGACGAGATCCGCCGCACTATCCAGGTGCTGCAGCGGCGCACCAAGAACAATCCCGTGCTCATCGGCGAGCCCGGCGTCGGCAAAACGGCGATTGTGGAAGGCCTTGCGCAGCGAATCGTCAACGGCGAAGTGCCCGAGGCGCTCAAGGGCAAGCGACTGCTCGCGCTGGACATGGGCGCGCTGATTGCGGGGGCGAAATTCCGGGGTGAATTCGAGGAGCGGCTCAAGGCCGTGCTGAACGACCTCGCCAAACAGGAAGGCCAGATCATCCTGTTCATCGACGAAGTGCACACCATGGTCGGCGCCGGCAAGGCCGAAGGCGCCATGGACGCGGGCAACATGCTCAAGCCCGCGCTGGCCCGCGGCGAGCTCCATTGCGTCGGCGCGACCACTCTGGATGAGTACCGTGAAAACATCGAGAAGGACGCGGCCCTGGAACGCCGGTTCCAGAAAGTCATGGTGAATGAGCCCGGCGTCGAGGACACCATCGCCATCCTGCGCGGGCTGAAGGAGCGTTACGAGGTCCACCACAACGTGCAAATCACGGATCCGTCTATCGTCGCGGCGGCGACGCTCTCGCACCGCTACATCACCGATCGCCAATTGCCGGACAAGGCCATCGATCTCATCGACGAAGCGGCCAGCCGGATCAGCATCGAAATGGATTCGAAACCCGAATCCATGGACCGGCTCGAGAGGCGCCTCATCCAGATGAAAATGGAGCGGGAGGCGCTCAAGAAAGAAACAGACGAGGCCTCGAAGAAGAGGCTGGAGAAGCTGGAGGAACAGATCCGCGCGGTGGACGCGGAATACCGCGAACTCGAGGAGATCTGGAAGGCCGAGAAGGCCGTGCTGCAGGGCTCGCACACTATCAAGGAGAAACTCGAGCGGGCGCGGCTCGACTTCGAGGCGGCGCGACGGGCCGGCGATCTCACGCGCATGTCCGAGCTCCAGTACGGCGTCATCCCGGATCTCGAAAAACAGCTCGGCACCGCCGCGCAGGCCGACATGCAGCGCATGCGTCTGCTGCGCAACAAGGTGACGGAGAATGAAATCGCGGAGGTTGTTTCCAAATGGACGGGCATTCCCGTGGCCAAGATGCTGGAGGGCGAGCGCGAAAAGCTGCTGCGCATGGAGGAAGAACTGCACCGGCGCGTGGTCGGTCAGGACGAGGCCGTGGCCGCCGTGGCCAACGCCATCCGCCGTTCGCGCGCCGGCCTGTCCGATCCGAACCGCCCGAACGGCTCCTTCCTGTTTCTCGGCCCAACCGGCGTCGGCAAGACGGAGCTGTGCAAGGCGCTCGCGGAATTCCTGTTCGACACCGAAGAGGCGCTGGTGCGCATCGACATGTCCGAGTACATGGAGAAACACTCGGTGGCCCGGCTCATCGGCGCCCCGCCGGGCTACATCGGCTACGAGGAGGGTGGCCAGCTGACCGAAGTCGTGCGCCGCAAACCCTACAGCCTGGTGCTCCTCGACGAAGTGGAAAAAGCGCATCCGGACGTCTTCAACATCCTGCTGCAGGTCCTGGATGACGGCCGCCTGACCGACGGACAGGGGCGCACCGTGGATTTCCGCAACACCGTGGTCGTCATGACCTCGAACCTCGGATCCGATCGCATCCAGGCGATGGCCGACGAAGCGGATTACGAAACCATGAAGTCCACCGTGCTGGATGTCGTTTCACGCCACTTCCGCCCCGAATTCATCAACCGCATCGATGACCTCGTGGTGTTCCATGCCCTGCAGAAGAGACAGGTGCGGGCCATCGCCGATATCCAGATCGAGCGCCTCGCCAGGCGGCTGCGTGAACAGGACATTGAGATTGAAGTCTCCGCGCGCGCCCGCGACCTCATCGCCAACGCCGGATTCGACCCCGTCTACGGGGCCCGCCCGTTGAAGCGGGCGGTGCAGACCCGTCTCGAGACAGCACTGGCCCAGGAACTCCTCGGCGGCCGGGCCGGCCCCGGCGACCGCATCCTCATCGACGCCGTCCGGGGGCAAATCGCTTTCGAGCGGGTCGCGGCCAGTGCCGCTTCGTGAAATCAATCACATAACCGGCATTTATGGCGGCCGGACAGCGCCTTGCGCCCCGGTTTGAAAGGGAGAAAGCATTTGGCTATTTTCGCCATATAATCTAATATTTACACGATAAACCCAGACAATTTCCCCGGATGTTTTCATGGCGGTTTCCCCAAAGATTAACCTGACGGGTCTGGCAAGGCGGCTCGTGCTGGATCGCCTGATCGAAGAGGCTGCCGCCCAGGAGCATTTCCAGAAGGCGCTGCAGAAGAAACAGCCTTTCGTCGCCTACCTCGTCGAAAACAAGATCATCCCCAGCGCCGCGATCGCCCTTTCGGCGGCTCAGGAATTCGGAGTTCCCCTGCTCGATATCAACGCGCTGGATCTCGACATGGACACGGTAAAGCTGGTCAAGGAGGACCTGCTGAAGAAGCATCGCACCTTGCCCATCTTCAAGCGCGGCAAGCGCCTCTACGTCGCGGTCTCCGATCCGACCAACCTGCAGGCGCTGGACGAAATCAAGTTCGCCGCGGGCATCAACACGGAAGCGATCCTGGTCGAGGAAGACAAGCTCGCCAAGGCGATCGACAAGGCGCTGGAGTCCATGGAGGAGAAACTCGGCGATATGGGGGAGGAGGAAGGGCTCGAGGATCTGGATGGGCTCGAAGTGGCCGAGACTAAGGAACAGAAAACGGACGAATCGGAAGTCGACGACGCACCAGTCGTGCGTTTCGTGAACAAGGTGCTCCTGGATGGCATCAAGAGAGGGGCCTCGGACCTCCATTTCGAGCCTTACGAAAAATTCTACCGCGTGCGGTTCCGCATAGACGGCATCCTCCAGGAAGTCGCCAAACCGCCGCTCAGTCTGTCGGGCAAGATTGCGGCACGCATCAAGGTCATGTCGCGGCTGGACGTGTCCGAACGTCGCGTCCCGCAGGACGGCCGCATCAAGCTCAAGCTGTCCAAGACCAAGGCGATCGATTTCCGTGTCAGCACGTGTCCGACGCTGTTCGGCGAAAAGGCGTGCATGCGCATCCTCAATTCGGACGCCGCCGCCCTGCAGATCGACATGCTCGGCTATGAGGCCTTCCAGAAGGACCTGTTTCTCAAGAACCTGCAAAAGCCGTATGGGATGTTTCTGGTCACCGGCCCGACCGGCAGCGGCAAGACGGTTTCGCTGTATTCCGGGATCGCCATCCTCAATACCGAGGACGTGAACATCTCCACGGCGGAAGACCCGGTCGAAATCAATCTGCCCGGTGTAAACCAGGTGCAGGTCGACGAAAAAACCGGCATGAGCTTCGAAAAGGCACTGAAGGCGTTCCTGCGCCAGGATCCCGATATTATCCTGGTTGGCGAGATCCGCGACCTGGGAACTGCGAGCATCGCGGTCAAGGCGGCGCAGACTGGCCACATGGTGATGTCCACGTTGCATACCAACGACTGCCCGCAGACGCTGACGCGCCTCCAGGACATGGGCATTGCCCCGTTCGCCGTGGCGACCACCATCAACCTGATCACCGGGCAAAGGCTCTGCCGCAGGCTGCACAAGGAATACCGCAAACCGATGGAAATCGACAAGGAACAATTGTTGAAAGAAGGTTTCCCGCCCGAGCTCGTGGAAAAAGGCATCACGATTTACGTGCCCGCCGAGGGCAACGAGGATTGTCCCAGCGGTTACAAGGGACGCTGCGGCATTTATCAGGTCATGCCGATCTCGGATGCCATGAAGCGCCTGATCATCGAGGGGGCGAACGCCGTGCAACTGGCCGACCAGTCCAAAGCTGAAGGGATATGGGATCTGCGCCGTTCCGGAATACAGAAGGTCATCGACGGCGTAACGACGCTCGAAGAGATCAACGACGCTACGGTTGAATAACGGAGCGGATATCCATGGCGACACCAGCGGCAAGGGCGGCACCGGGAGCCAAAGCGGCGGCCACCGTCAAGTCGAACATGTACCAGTGGGAAGGCACGGACAAAGCCGGGAAAAAGGTAAAGGGAGAGAGAAGCGGACAGAGTGAAGCCCTGGTCAAGGCGGTATTGCGCCGGGAGGGGATCAAGCCCATCAAGGTCAAGAAGAAAAGCAAACCGCTGCTCGGCGGTGGCGGCAAGAAGATCACCACCAAGGACATCACCATCTTCAGCCGCCAGTTGGCCACCATGATGTCCTCGGGCGTGCCGCTCGTGCAGTCATTCGAGATCGTCGGACGCGGGCACGAAAACCCGTCCATGCAGGAACTCATCATCGCGATTAAGGGGGACGTCGAGGCGGGCAGCACGCTTGCGGAGGCTCTGGGCAAACACCGGTTGCAGTTCAACGACCTGTACGTGAGCCTGGTGGCTGCCGGCGAGCAGGCTGGTATTCTCGAGGCGATCCTGCACAAGCTCGCAACTTACCTCGAAAAGACCGAATCCCTGAAGGCCAAGATCAAGAAGGCCCTATTTTATCCCATCGCCGTCATCGTCGTGGCATTCGTGATCACCACGATCCTGATGATTTTCGTCATACCACAATTCGCAGACCTGTTTGCGTCGTTCGGCGCGGACCTGCCGGCAATGACGCTCTTTGTCATGGCCTGCTCCAAATTCTTCACATCCTACTGGTATCTGGTCTTTGGAGGGATCTTTGCGACGCTATATGCCTTTGTCGAGGCCAAAAAACGCTCGCGCGCCTTCGCCCAGTTCCTGGATCGCGCCTCCCTGAAGATCCCCATCGTCGGTGACATTCTCAACAAGTCCGCCATCGCGCGCTTTGCCCGGACCCTGGCCACCATGTTCGCGGCCGGCACGCCGCTGGTGGAAGCGATGGTGTCGGTGGCGGGCGCGTGCGGCAACGTGGTCTATTACAACGCGACCATGAAAATGCGCGATGCAGTGGCGACCGGGACGCAGTTACAGGTCACCATGCGCGAATCCGAACTGTTTCCGAACATGGTCGTGCAGATGGTGGCGATCGGCGAAGAAGCCGGCTCGCTCGACCAGATGCTGAGCAAAGTCGCGGATTTCTACGAGGAAGAAGTGGATAACGCGGTGGACGCCCTCACCAGCCTGCTCGAACCCATGATCATGGCGTTTCTCGGCGTGATCATCGGCGGCCTGGTCATCGCCATGTACCTGCCCATCTTCAAGATGGGTTCCGTGGTCTAGCGCCAGAGTTCCCGTCTTGCTCCCGGGGTGGCGGCGCACCGGCGCCGCCGCGAACTGACACAGGATCAGACCCGCCCATTCGCCGGCACGGTCCCTGTTAATGCCCCTGCTGGATCTGCTGCAGTCCAACGCTCCAATGTTCATCGCGGTGATGGGCATTCTGGGTCTGGTTGTCGGCAGTTTTCTCAACGTCGTGGCATACCGGCTGCCGAAAATGCTGGAGCGGGACTGGCGCCGGGAATGCCGGACCCTGCTCGGCGTGGAGGCGCAAGAAGCCGAAGGTCAGGATCTGGGCCTGATCCGGCCACGATCACGTTGTCCGGCCTGTGGCCACCCCATCCGCGCCATGGAAAACGTCCCTGTCTTCTCCTACATTTTCCTGCGTGGCAAATGCTCCGCCTGCGGTTCGCGGATTTCCCCGCGCTACCCGATTATTGAAGTAACCAGCGCGATCCTGACGATGGTCGTCGCGTGGCGTTTCGGCTTCGGACCGCAGGCGGCGAGCGCGGCGCTTCTGACCTGGTCCCTGATCGCACTCAGCATCATCGATCTGGACCACCAGTACCTGCCGGATGACATCACCCTGCCGATGCTGTGGCTGGGGATTTTCTGCAGCCTGCTCTCCCTCGGCGCGTTCGTCGACGTCAAGTCGAGCCTGGTGGGGGCCATGGGCGGGTACGTTCTGCTTTGGCTGGTCTACAAATTGTTCAAGGCGGCTACCGGCAAGGAGGGGATGGGGTATGGCGACTTCAAGCTGCTGGCCATGCTCGGAGCCTGGCTCGGCTGGCAGATGCTGCCGTTGATCATTCTCGTGTCCTCGCTGTGCGGTTCGATCGTCGGGATCGGCCTGATCCTGTCGCGACGGCTTTCACGGAGCCAGCCGATCCCCTTTGGACCTTATCTGGCCGTGGCCGGATGGATCGCATTGCTCTGGGGCGGTCGGCTGACCCGCATGCTGGGTTGGGCTCAAGCACAGTGAACCGGGCATTGAAGATCGGCTTGACCGGCGGCGTGGGCAGCGGAAAGACAACAGCGACAAAATTCTTTTCGGAACTCGGCGTGCCGGTCATCGACGCGGATGAGATCTCCCGCAACTTGACCCGCCGCGGGGGAGCCGCCTACGACGCCGTTGCTTCGCTGTTCGGACCGGAGGTCGTGGGAAACGACGGGGAATTGCGGCGCGACCTGATCCGCCAGAAGGTTTTCAGCAACGACGGGTTGCGCCGGGACCTCGAGGGGATCATTCATCCCCTGGTCCGCGCCGAAATCGATCGCCGGGCGGCAGAAATCGATTATCCGTATTGCATTATCAGTGTTCCACTTCTGATCGAAACGGGCATGAAGCAGTCGGTCGATCGCGTCCTGATCATCGATCTCCCCGAGGAACAGCAGATCAATCGCGCCGCGCTGCGGGATCGGAAGACGGCCGGTGACATCCATACTGTCGCAGCGGCTCAAGCCGCGCGCGCCGATCGACTGCAGGCCGCCGACGATGTCATAGACAACGCGTCCGACCTTCAGCACCTGCAAACCGAGGTGCAACGTCTGCATGCCGAATACCTGCGTCTGGCGCACGACCGGATTGCCTCGGCGCGGTGAGTAGTGGAGAATCCCGTAGCCCCCGAGCACCCCCACTCCCTTGTCATCGCACATTGTCTACGAGCAGCCACTGAATGAGCGGGTACGCACCTTCCTGCGCATCGAGCACCTTTTCGACCTTGTTCAACATTACCGGGATCGGGAATCGGAGTGGGACAACCGCCTGACCATTGTCGCGCTGCTCGACATCCTGGATCTGCTGGGGCGGTCGGACGTCAAGAATGAACTGATGAAGGAACTCGAGCGGCATTCGACAACACTGTCCGCGCTGCAAAGGAACCCGGGCGTGGACCAGGAGCGCCTGCATTCCATCCTCCAGGACATCAACAACATTGTCACCACGCTCCGCGACGGCGCATGCCAGCCCGGCCAGGCGCTGCGCAAGGATGAACTCGTCGGAACCATCAAACAGAGGGTGGTGATTGCCAGCGGCACGTGCAATTTCGATCTGCCCGGCTATCACCACTGGCTCAACAAACCCGTGGAACTGCGGAAAGCACGTCTGGACGAGTGGCAGCAGGACCTGACGGTCGTCCGGCGCGGCCTGAAGCTCGCACTGCACATGATCCGGAACAGCACGACGCCGACGCGAGAACGCGCGGGCAGCGGTTTCTTTCAGCGGCCCATCGAGGCGAACGTCGCCTGCCAGATGATCCGCGTGCTGCTGTCCGCGGATTCCAGGTACTTCCCGGAGATCAGCGGCGGTCGGCACCGCTTTACGGTTCGTTTCATGGAGCAGCAAAGGACGTTGGATCGGCCGGTGCAAACCGAAGATGACGTAGATTTCGAACTGCATTGCTGCATCCTGTGATCCGGCGGACCACCTGCCCGACCTGCCGCAAGCACGTCAGCACCGCGAACGACAACCCGTGGCGTCCCTTCTGCAGCGAGCGGTGCCGGCTCATTGATCTGGGTGAATGGATGAACGGCAACCGCCAGATCACATCGGGGGAAACCATGCCCGAAGCGGTTCGTCCGCGGGACCCCGACATCAAGCATTAGCCCGGATTGTTCAGTAACGGCGATGCGATGAATGGACGGCGGTACCCGATGAGAGGACCCGGCCGCATCGTTCAATCGTCGGCCGGACGGGTGGCGCTGGGTGCCCCTGTTCCGCACGCAGCGCAGGGGACCGGAGCGAGTACGGACAGGGGTACCCGGTGACAGGACCCGTCCGCCTGAAGCCTTGAACGTTCATGAATAATCCGGGGCAGTTGGCCAGTCAGTCCTGGCACGCGCGAATGGCCGCGGCGGCGTCCTCGGCTTCCCAGACGCCGCGGATCATCGCCAGTCCCCTCGCACCCTCTCGTTTTGCGCGTTCAAAGTCCGCGGGACGCATTCCTCCCAGCGCGTAGACCGGCCTGCCGGCATCGCGAGCCAGTGAACCAAACCGGGCCCAGCCCAGCGGCGCCACTCCGGGGTGGGTGATCGTCCCCGCCACGGGGCCGAGGACGGCGAAATCGACATCCAGATGCGCAACCTTTTCCATTTCGGCCGTGTCGTGGACGGAGGCCGCGATCAGATACCCGCGATCCAGCGGTCGTTCTCCCATGGCCATGAGACGGGCGCTGTTCAGGTGGAGACCCCGCGCCCGCGCGTCCAGTGCTTCATCTGCCGTCCCGTTCACGAGCAGATCGACGCCACGCGCTGCACACCTCGCCGCGATGTCGCGCAATACGTGCCGCCGGTCTTCCGGGGAAAGCCGGGTATTGCGAAACTGGAACAGTTTCGCGCCTGCCGAGATCAATGCGTCAAGCCTGGAAAAGAACGCGTGATCATATGCAGGCAGGTCCGGCGTAATGACATAGACGGAAGGCAGGCAGAGCCAGCGCACGATCGCCCGATTCGCTTCGGGGAAATCCCGATGCCACAACTCCGCGATGGGCACCCACCCGATCTTCTGGCCTTCCCTGCCCTGCACTTTCCCGTCCCAGTCCGTCACCGCCCACACATCGAGCCTGACCTGGATGTGCGGATAGTCGTGGTCCACGCGGAACAGCGGCGCCGCGCTTCGCACGGTGAGGCCGAGTTCCTCCTCCAGTTCCCGGTGCAATGCTTCCTGCACGCTTTCACCGGCTTCGAGCTTGCCTCCCGGGAATTCCCAGAGACCGCTGTGGGAGGCGTGGTCGGGACGGCGGGCCAGCAGAATCTGGTCGCGCGTGGCGTTGAATATCACGCCAACGGCAATGTGCGCTCTGGACATCTTTGTGCGGCGCGCCCGGCGCCGGTCAGGATCGATATTCCGCGTTGATCTTCACGTAGTCGTGCGACAGGTCGCAGGTCCAGATCGTAGCGGCATACGAACCCCGACCGAGGCGGATCCGCAGCGGGATTTCCGCGTGGGACATGATTTCCTTCCCCGCGCGCTCCGTGTACGCCGCGGCCCGGGCCCCGTGCTCCACGATACGGACATCGGCGAGATCGATCCCCACTTTCGAAGTATCGAGCCCCTCGACCCCCGCCCGGCCCACGGCCGCCAGTATCCGGCCCCAGTTCGGATCGGAGGCGTAGAACGCCGTCTTCACCAGCAGGGATCCGGCGATCGCCTCCGCAACCCTGACGCATTCCGCTTCGCTCGCGCCCTGCTCCACGCGGATGCTGATGAACTTGGTGGCGCCTTCCGCGTCGCGAATCACCGCCTGCGCCAGTTCCACGCATACCGCGCTGACGGCAGCCTGCACAGCCTGTACGTCTGGCGTGGATCCCGCTGCCCCGGCCGGCACGCCCGACTTGCCGGTGGCCACCAGCAATACCGCGTCATTGGTTGAAGTATCGCCATCGACACTGATGCGGTTGAATGAGCCACGCACGGCATCGCCGAGGAGTTCGTGGAGCACCGCCTTGTCCAGCGTGGCGTCGGTGGCAATAAATGCGAGCAGGGTCGCCATGCGCGGGTGGATCATCCCGGCCCCCTTGGCGATGCCGGTCACGGTGACCGGCCTCCCCTGGATTTCGACCCGCCGGGACACACCCTTGGCGATGGTGTCGGTCGTCATGATGGCCTGCGCGCACTCTATCCACCCCGACGCGCTCAGGCGCCCGTGCAGTGCCGGCAATGCCTTGCGGATCGAGTCGACCGGGAGAAACTCCCCGATTACGCCGGTCGAGAACGGCAGGACCTCGGTTTCCAGACAACCGCCGAGGCTGGCTGCGGCCCGGCAAACCGCAACGGCGTCGTCTATCCCCCGTTGCCCGGTTCCGGCATTCGCATTGCCGGCGTTGATCAGGCCATAACGCGGACTGGCGCCGGCAATGTGGGAACGCGCCACCTGCACGGGCGCCGCGCAGAAGGCGTTGCGGGTAAACACGGCAGCCGCGCGCGAACCGGGCGCGAAGGCCATGAGGCAGAGATCAGGGCGCGGCTTCCTGTAGATGCCGGCGGAGCATGCGGCCAACGTCACCCCCGGGACCGGCAAAAGATCCTGTGGGGGTCTCAGTCCGACCGCCATGGCATCCTGCTAAGCGAGCCGGCCATGGCAGTTCTTGTATTTTTTCCCGGAGCCGCAGGGACAGGGTTCGTTGCGTCCTATCTTCCTGTCACGGCGCACGAACGGCGCCTGCACGGGCTCGGCCGCGGACCCCGGCTTCCCGGTCAGCGCGTTCGGTACCGACGGGTGGCTGAACTGCATCTTGCCGGGCGGCGGCCGGTCCTCCACCGCCTGTACATCCGCCTCAGTGCGAACGTGCACCTTGGAGAGGATCCCGATCACATCGTGCTTGATGTTCTCCAGCATCTGGCTGAACATCGCGAACGCTTCGCGTTTGTATTCCTGCTTCGGATTCTTGGCGGCGTAGCTTCGCAGTCCGATGCCTTGGCGCAGATGGTCCATGGCCACCAGGTGTTCCTTCCAGTGCCGGTCGAGCACGTCCAGCATGAAGTCCATTTCAATCCTGCGCAGGAGCGCGGGCGGGAGCGACTTCTCGCGCTCGGCGACGTAGCGGTCGACCTCCTCCACGATGCGCTCACGCAGCGACTCCTCGTGCAAATCCGGGTCCTGCCTGAACCAGTCCGCGACAGGCAGGCGCAACCCGAACTCGTGCTCCAGGGCGTCGGCCAGCCCCTGCAGGTTCCACATCTCCTCCATGCTGCCCGCGGGAATGTAAAGATCAATGATGGCCGCGCAGACGTCGTCGCGCATCGACTTGATGTCCCCTGAAATGTCGTCGACTTCCAGCAGCTCGTTGCGCCACTCGTAGATGACCTTCCTCTGATCATTGGCGACATCGTCGAATTCGAGAAGGTGCTTGCGGATGTCGAAGTTGTGCGCTTCCACCTTGCGCTGCGCGTTTTCGATGGCGCGCGTCACCAGCTTGGATTCGATGGCCTCCCCTTCCTTCATGCCCAGGCGTTGCATGATTGCCGCGACGCGTTCCGATGCGAAAATCCGCATCAGGTTGTCTTCTAGCGAGAGATAGAACCTGCTCGATCCGGGATCGCCCTGCCTTCCGGAGCGGCCGCGCAACTGGTTGTCGATTCTCCTCGATTCGTGCCGCTCGGTCCCGACGATCCGCAAGCCGCCGTTGCCGACGACCTGGTCATGGCGTTTCTGCCACTCCATCCGGATCTGCGCCGGGGTCGGGTTGTCCGCGTTATCGAGCTGGCGGAGCTCAGCCTCGACGTTGCCGCCGAGCACGATGTCGGTGCCGCGACCCGCCATGTTGGTGGCAATGGTCACGGTGCCGGGCCGTCCCGCCTGCGCGATGATCTCGGCTTCCTTTTCGTGGAACTTCGCGTTCAGCACCTGGTGGCGGATCTTCTCCTGCTTCAGCAGGCCCGACAGGTACTCGGAGACTTCTATGGATACGGTGCCGACCAGGACGGGCTGTTCGCGGCGGACACAATCCTTGATGTCCTCGATGATGGCCCTGAATTTCTCCCCGGCGGTGAGGAATATCACGTCCGGCTGATCATCGCGCACCATCTGCATGTGGGTCGGGATGACGACCACCTCCAGTCCGTAAATCTGCTGGAACTCGTAGGCCTCGGTATCGGCCGTGCCGGTCATCCCAGCCAGCTTCCCGTACAGCCGGAAATAGTTCTGGTAGGTGATGGTCGCGAGCGTCTGGTTCTCGTTCTGGATCGCCGCGCCCTCCTTCGCCTCGATCGCCTGGTGCAGCCCTTCGGACCAGCGCCGGCCCGGCATGGTGCGTCCGGTGAATTCGTCGACGATGACGACTTCCCCGTCCTTGACGATGTAGTCGACATCGCGGCGGTAGAGCGAGTGCGCCCGCAGCGCCGCGTTCAGGTGGTGAAGCACCGGTATGTTCACGGGATCGTACAGACTCTGTCCGGCCCTGATGATCCCCGCGCCGCCGAGCAGCTTTTCCACGCGGTCGTGACCTTCTTCCGTCAGGAAGGCCTGACGCGTCTTCTCATCCACGGTGTAATCGCCGGCCCCGCCTTCGGTCTCCTGGCGCCTGAGCTGCGGAACCAGCCGGTTGACGCTGATGTACAGATCCGACCGATCGTCCACCATCCCGGATATGATCAGCGGCGTCCGCGCTTCATCGATCAGGATAGAATCCACTTCGTCGACGATGCCGTAGTTGAGTATTCTCTGGACCCGATCTTCCCTGCGAAAGGTCATGTTGTCGCGCAGGTAATCGAACCCGAACTCGTTATTCGTTCCGTAGGTGATGTCGGCCGCATAGGCGGCCCGCCGCTCATCCCTGGACAGTCCCGATACGACGACGCCCGTGCTCAACCCGACGAGGCTGTAGATGCCGCCCATCCACTCCGCATCGCGCCGGGCAAGGTAATCGTTGACGGTAATGATGTGCACGCCCGCGCCGGACAGCGCATTGAGATACGCGGACAGCGTGGCCACGAGCGTCTTGCCTTCGCCCGTCCGCATCTCGGCGATATTGCCTTCATGCAGGACTATGCCGCCGATCAGCTGGACGTCGAAATGGCGCATGCCGGTCCTGCGCTTCCCCGCTTCGCGGACCAGCGCAAACGCCTCCGGCAACAGGCTGTCCAGACTCTCTCCCGCAGCCAGGCGCGTTTTCAGCTGCCGGGTCTGTTCCGGAAAATCGGCGTCCGAGAGCGCGGCAGCGCGGCCTTCGAGCGCATTGATACTCTCGACCGTGCGGCGCATGCGTTTCAGCGTGCGCTCGTTTCTGCTGCCGAATATTCTGGTAAAAAGCCTGGTAAGCATCCCGGACCGCTGGGTGAACGAAGACCTGTGCGCAAGCCGCGAACGGGCGGCCCGGCGTCAGAAAGGCGTAGAGTTTAAACGATCTTCAGGAGGGAATGGGAAGGGGTTACTTCAGGGAAAGCTGCTGCCGCGGATTGACATGTCTGCCGTCAAGCACGACTTCATAGTGAACGTGCGTGCCGGTTGCCCGGCCCGTGTCTCCCATGAGCGCGATGACTTCCCCTTTCTCGACCTTCTCGCCCACGCCGACAAGATTCCTCTCCGTATGCGCGTAGCGCGTGAGATAACCGTTGCCGTGGTTGAGTTCGACGAGGTTGCCGTATCCCTGACGCGGACCCGACCAGGTGACAATCCCGGCCGCTACGGCGGTGATCGGGGCTTGCGGCCGTCCTGCGAAATCGATGCCCTGGTGAAACTCCCGCCTGCCGGTCACCGGATCGGTCCGGAACCCAAATATGGAGGAGACCCATGATGTCGGCGCTGGCTGGCCGTCCGGCTGCGTCTGTTCCTGCAACGTGCGGCGGATCAGCATGGATTCCATCGCACCCAGCTTTTCTTCCTTGTCCTGGAGTCTGCCTTCCAGATTGTCGAGCATGGCGAGGAAATCCGGGACTCGCATGGTTTCCTCGGCAAATTCGGATTCCGGACCGCCCATGCCCGGAGGATTGTCGTAGCCGAATTCCAGGTCGTCCAGTTTCGCCATCGCGGCGAGCCGCGACCCCAGGGCATCGAGACGCATGACATGCCCCTGCAGGCGGCTGACGCGGCTGGCCATGACGTCCAGCGATCGCTCCGCGTTGGCCTTTGCCCGTTCCAGGTCCGCGCGTTGCGCATCCAGTTCTTCCTGGAATACGGACGCGGTGCGGTCGCCCATCCCGGAGACGTAACTGGTGGAACGCCGGACCCCGAATTCAGTGCCGGCGTGAAATAGCATGGCGAGAAGCGCGGAAACAGCGACTCCGGCAAGCGCGAATGCCCACGCGTTCAGGGACATCCTGAAACTCTTTCTTCGCGAATCCAGCAGTACTATTATGTTCATGTTATTTCTGCCTGCCTTGCCATGCCGGTGACCGTAACCCAAGGCCCCGTCGCGATTCAGGAACTCCTGACACGCCGTTCCGTTCAGCTCTCCGATTTATTTGAGCGGGCTGCCGAACTCGCCCGAATGCGGCAGACGCTCGAACGCGAACTGCCTCCCCCTCTCCGCGAGCACATCATGGTCGCCAGCTACGACCAGAAGACTATCGTTCTGCAGACTGACGGCCCCGCGTGGGCGGCCAGATTGCGATTCGAAACACCGCGCCTCCTGGAACTGGCGCGCGCAAAGTGTAATCTCCCCATGCTGCAGACGGTGCGCGTCCTGGTTGCAGCCCCCGTGCAGAATCGGCAGCCCCGCAGTCGCAGCGTTTACCTCAGCCCGCGCGCCGCGGAAATACTCCGGAACAGCGCTCAATCCACCAACGACGACGCAGTACGCGGGTCTCTGCTCAGGCTTTCCCGGCGCGGTTGAATTGACTTCGCGCCACGCGCAATAAACCGGATTGTCTTGTTGTTATACCGATGGAATCGGCTGCATGAACGTGATCGGAACATCGACCTCGTCTTCGAAGCTCACGAGCTCCCACGCTGCCTTGGTTTCCAGAAGCAATCTCAGCAACTTGTTGTTCAGTTCATGGCCGGACTTGTATCCGACGAATGCTCCGATCAGGCTGTGTCCGAGCAGGTACAGGTCGCCAATCGCGTCGAGGATTTTGTGCTTGACGCATTCGTCCTGGTAACGCAATCCATCTTCGTTAAGCACGCGGTAATCGTCCACGACCACGGCATTATCCAGGCTGCCCCCCAGGATCAGGTTCTTCTGCCGCAGTAATTCCACGTCCCTCATGAAACCGAAAGTGCGCGCCCGGCTCACTTCCTTGACAAAGGAAGTCGTCGAAAAGTCTATCTCCGCCTTGCAGTTCTTCTCGCTGAACGCGGGATGATCGAACTGGATTGTGAAACCGACCTTGAAACCGTCGAACGGCTCGAACATCGCCCACTTGTCGCCGTCCTCCACTTTAAGCGTCTGCTTGATTCGCAAAAAACGCTTCGGCTCGTTCTGTTCCTCGATTCCGGCCGATTGGATCAGGAATACGAACGGACCGGCGCTGCCATCCATGATCGGCAATTCGGCGGAACTGACATCAATGAAGGCATTGTCGACGCCGAACCCCGCAAGCGCGGAGAGGAGATGTTCAACAGTGGAGATTTTGACGCCGTTCCTGGCCAGTGTTGTTGAGAGCTTGGTGTCGCCGACATTGTCCGGGTGCGCCCGGATAGCAACGGTCGGATCGAGATCCACGCGGCGGAATACGACGCCGTTGTTTGCCGCCGCGGGTCGCAGGGTGAGAAAGACTTTCTTGCCGGTATGAAGGCCGACGCCGGTCGCACGGATGACGTTCTTGAGCGTACGCTGCCTTATCATTCGTTATTATCCCTAGCCGGCCGTGGCTAAGTCCTTATGCGATAAGGCCTTCTTTTACGGGCAAAGACCCCCGCCTGTCAAGCAATAAATTCCCATTTCGTTCCTCCTCTTTGTAGTCGACGGAGAGTCAATCAGCCTGGCGCCTGAGAAAGGCCGGGATGTCGAGATAATCCGGGTCATCCGGCCGCGTTTCGACCTTGCCCGGACCGGACTTCTGGCGCATGACGGTCGGCCGCTCCAGCTCCTTGTAATCCACTTGCCCCATGGCATTCTGCACGAGCTTAATCCGCGACGAATCAGCGGCCCCGCCCTGCCCAAGCCCCGTGGCCACGATGGTCACGCGCATCTCTCCGCTCATGTCCGGATCGATCACCGTGCCGACCACGACGGTCGCATTTTCGGACGCGAACTGCTTGATGGTCGTACCGACCTCGTCGAATTCGCCGATGGACAGGTCCATGCCCGCCGTGATGTTCACGAGAATGCCCTTGGCCCCGTTCAGGTTGATATCCTCGAGCAACGGGCTGGAGATGGCAGCTTCCGCGGCCAGCCTGGCGCGATCCTCGCCCTGCGCCTTTCCGGATCCCATCATCGCCATACCCATTTCGGCCATGACGGTGCGCACGTCGGCGAAATCGACGTTAATCAGCCCACGGCACGTGATCAGCTGCGCAATGCCTTGAACGGCGCCGAGCAGCACGTCGTTCGCGGCGGCAAACGCGCTTAGCAGGCTCACTTCCCGGCCCAGCACCGTCAGCAGCTTTTCGTTGGGGATCGTAATCAGTGAGTCGACGTACTGGTTCAGTTCGGCTATCCCGTCGCTCGCGACCTGTGCGCGTTTGCGCCCCTCGAAGGCAAAAGGCTTGGTGACGACGGCCACGGTGAGGATGTTCATTTCCTTCGCGACCTGCGCCACGATGGGCGCGGCCCCCGTCCCGGTGCCGCCGCCCATCCCGGCGGTAATGAACACCATGTCGGATCCTTCGAGCACGTCCATGATCCGATCGCGGTCTTCCAGCGCCGCCTGCCGTCCCACTCCCGGATCCGCGCCCGCCCCCAGTCCCTTGGTGACGTTCGCACCCAACTGGAGGATGGTCCGCGCCGTGGAACTCCTGAGCGCCTGGGCGTCGGTATTGGCAGAGATGAACTCGACGCCCTCGATCTTGGCGGCCAGCATGTGCTCCACCGCGTTTCCTCCACCCCCTCCGACCCCGATGACCTTGATCACGGCCGCCTGGTTGGCGGCATCGACTAGTTCAAACATTCGTGCACCCTCCGGATAGTGTTGAATTTCTACTTCTAGAAACTGCCCTGGAACCAGCTCTTCATACGCTCCCATACCCCACGCATGCCGCCGTCCGGTCTTGCCGTGCGCACGCTGTCGCGTGCCTGGCGTTGTCCGAATATCAGCAGGCCGACGCCGGTCGAATAGATGGGGTTCTTGACCACATCCGCCAGACCGCTGACGTGCTGAGGCATGCCCACGCGCACCGGCATGTGGAAGATCTCCTCCGCAAGTTCGACGACGCCTTCCATCTTCGAACTTCCACCCGTCAGCACGACTCCCGCGGCGATGAGGTCCTCATACCCGCTGCGCCGTAGTTCCGCCTGGACAAGCGAAAACAGTTCCTCGTAACGCGGCTGCACTACTTCCGCCAGCGTTTGCCGCGCCAGCCTGCGCGCCGGCCGATCGCCGACGCTGGGCACTTCGATGGTCTCCTCGGACTTGGCGAGTTGCGTCAACGCGCAGGCGTAGCGGACCTTGATGTCTTCGGCGTGCTGAGTGGGCGTGCGCAGCGCCACGGCGATGTCATTGGTTACCTGATCGCCCGCAATGGGGATCACCGCGGTGTGATGGATGGAGCCGTCGGTGAAGATGGCGATATCGGTCGTGCCGCCGCCAATATCGATCAGGCACACGCCGAGATCCTTCTCGTCCTCGGTCAGTACCGCGTAACTCGCGGCCAGCTGTTCGAGGATCATGTCATCCACTTCCAGGCCGCACCGCCGTACGCATTTGACGACATTCTGGGCCGCGCTCACTGCGCCGGTGACCATGTGCACCTTGGCTTCCAGCCGCACACCCGACATGCCAATCGGTTCCTTGATACCTTCCTGGTTGTCGATGACGAATTCCTGCGGGAGGATATGCAGCAGCTTCTGATCCGCCGGAATGGGCACGGCGCGCGCCGCGTCGATGACGCGATCGACGTCGCCTGTCGCCACTTCGTTGTCGCGAATGGCGACAATGCCGTGCGAATTAAGGCTGCGGATGTGGCTCCCGGCGATCCCCGCGTAGACCGAATGGATCTCGCATCCCGCCATGAGTTCGGCCTCTTCGACCGCGCGCTGGATCGAATGCACGGTGGAGTCGATGTTGACCACCACGCCTTTTTTCAGCCCGCGCGAGCGGCTCGAGCCGAGCCCGATGATTTCAATTTCCCCGTCAGGGGATATTTCTCCGACTATCGCAACCACCTTGGAGGTTCCGATATCGAGACCCACGATCAGGTTTTTGTCAGCTTTCCGTTTGGCCATGGTTTTCCGGTGCACCGCTGGTGACGCCCGCGCCGGAGGATTTCCAGCGCACGGCAAACCCATTCGTATAACGCATATCAATCACTTCGATACGGCTCAGATCCGCGGCCAGGTAGGCCGGCACCATCGAGGCGAAACGGCTTAACCGCGCGTCGAAGTCGCCGCGCCCCAGATCCACCGACGGCCCCTCCGCGAACGCGAATAACCAGGAGCGCCGCTCGTTCAACTTCAGCTTCATTGCGCGCATCCCGCGCTTCCCGAGCGCCCTTTCCAGAGCGCGGAACCTCGCCAGTACTTCCGCGTGCGTACCGGCGGGTCCTTCCAGGAAAGGCAGATCCGGCGGCAGCGTGTCCGGCGCCGGCCTGAACAACTGGCCCTGTTCGTTCAGTAACTGGTCCGCGCCCCAGCGGGCGACGGCGACCTGCTCCTGCACGTGGAGTCCGAGTTCATCGGGCCAGATGCGCCGGACCGTCACCTCCAGCACCCACGGTTCCGCCAGCAAGGCCGCGCGTATAGCCTCGACGTTGACATCGAAAAATCCGCCGCGCACCACGTCCCCGGCACGCAATTGCAGCGCCGTCGTCGACAGGTGGCGGAATTCCCCGTCGACCCGGACGTGCCGGATCGGCAGGGTGCGTGGATTAATCACGTATGCCGCCACCACGATCAGCAGCAAGGCAAGCCCGGCGCTGAACAGCAGCCCGCTTCTGCTCCTATGACCCGGAGCGCCCCGGCCGAAGCGCGATGCCGATCGCGACCTTCCCCGGCCGGGGGGACGTACATGTCCTGCCGGAGCGAGTGGCTCACGCCACATGGTTTTCCCCCCGAGGCCGGGGCGCCTCGCCGACGATGCGCACCTCCGGCACGAGCCGCACGCCGGTCATTGCCTTCACGGCGTCCTGGACGTGCAGGATCAGTTCCTCTATTTCGGCCGCAGTCGCCCCCCCTTCATTGATGATGAAATTCGCGTGCTTGGTGGAGACACTGGCATGGCCGACCCGCTCCCCCTTGAGACCGCATTTCTCGATCAGCCGGCCGGCATAATCGCCCTCGGGGTTGCGGAACACCGAGCCGCAACTGAACACCCCTGTTGGCTGGCGCTCGGCCCGCTCCTCCAGCAGGCGCCGAATCCTGGCCGGGCCCTGGCGCGACGGATCCGCCTGCAGGAGGAATTCCGCGGCGAGGTACCATTCTTCCGCCGGCGCGACAACGGTCCGGTACCCGACGCGGAACTCGGAGCGCTTCCGGTGCCGTTTTGTTCCGTGACGGTCGATGGTCTCCACGCGCTCCACGATGTTCCATGTCTCTCTCCCGAATGCCCCCGCGTTCATCGCCAGGGCGCCGCCCACCGTTCCGGGAATGCCCGCGAGAAATTCGGCGCCCGCGAGCCCATGCGTTGCACCGAAGCGTGCGACCCTGGCGCATGGCGCGCCTGCGCCTGCAATGACCTCGCGCTCGTCCCGCAACTCGATCTCCCCAAGCAACCCGCTCAACAGAATCACCGTTCCGCGTATGCCGCCGTCGCGCACCAGCAGGTTGCTTCCCAGGCCGACCCAGACCAGCGGCTCCTGCGCCGGCAGGTTCCGCAGCAGTTGCGCAAGATCCTCTACGTCCGTCGCGACATAGAACCGGTCCGCGGGACCGCCCACGCGCCACGACGTATGCTTTGCCATCGGTTCGGAAGTCAGCATCCTGCCGCGCAACGCGCCGCTTGCCGCCCCTGTCCCGGTACGTCGCGGCTCAGTCACGTCGTCCATCCCGGGAATGTGGATTGCCTGCATTTCCCCGTCCGCTCAATGGGTGAATTTCGACACCAGCTCGCCGCCCAGCGAGCCGATATCGCCTGCGCCGAGAAGGAGCAGCACATCCTGATCGGAAACCATGCTGGCCAAAAGAACCTGCAGTTCGTCGCGCCGCTCCACGAATATCGGCTCCACGCGTCCGCGCGAACGGATCCCGCGGCATAGCGAGCGGCTGTCGGCCCCCGCGATCAGCGCCTCGCCCGCCGCGTAGACATCCAGCACCACGAGGACATCGAGACCGGAAAGCACGTTGCAGAAATCATCGAACAGGTCGAAGGTGCGCGTATAACGGTGCGGCTGGAAAACAGTGACGATGCGGCGTCCCGGCCAGGCGCTGCGAACCGCGTCCAGGATCGCCGCGATCTCCGTCGGGTGATGCGCATAGTCATGGATGATGGTCACCCGGGCGTTGCCGATGCGGATTTCGCCCTGCACCTCGCAACGCCGGCGGATCCCCTGAAACGAACGCAGGCCTGACAGCAGATACTTCTCCGCCACGCCCAGCTCGGAAGCCACCGCGATGGCCGCGAGCGCATTCAATACGTTGTGCCGTCCCGGCAGGTTGAGCGTCACCTTCAGCCAGTCCGCCTTTCCGCGGCGAGACACTGCGAATCGGGTCTGCGCGCCGCTCGGAACAAGGGACGAACCCTGGAAATCCGTCGCTTGGTCGACGCCGTAGGTCACGACCGGCTTGGAGATCCCCGGGAGTATTTCCCGCACGCCTGCGTCATCCGCGCAGACCACGGCGAGACCGTAGAACGGCAGGTTGTGCAGAAATTCGGAGAAGGCGTTGCGCAGGGAGCTCAATTCCCCGCCGTACGTGCCCAGGTGATCGCTGTCGATGTTGGTCACGACCGCCATGATCGGCTGCAAATGGAGGAACGAGGCGTCGCTCTCGTCCGCCTCCGCCACCAGGTAATGGCCGCTGCCTAGTTTTGCGTGCGTGCCGCTGCTGTTCAGCTGCCCGCCGATGACGTAGGTCGGGTCGAGTCCCCCTTCCGCGAGCAGGCTGGCGATGAGGCTGGTCGTCGTCGTCTTGCCATGCGTCCCGGCCACGGCGATTCCCTGGCGGAAGCGCATCAGTTCAGCGAGCATTTCGGCGCGCGGGATGACCGGGATGCGCTGGCGCCGCGCCGCCAGCAATTCCGGGTTGTCGGAGGCGATGGCGCTCGAGACGACGATGACGTCGCTGCCATTGACATGGCGCGCGTCGTGACCGCTGATCACTTTGATGCCCAGGTCCAGGAGTCGCCGCGTCACTGCGCTTTCCCGGATGTCCGAGCCGGATACTTCGTAGCCCAGATTGTGCAGCACTTCAGCAATCCCGCTCATTCCGGCGCCGCCGATCCCGACCAGGTGGACGTGGCGCACGCGACCCATGGCCTGGCCGTTCAGTTCAGACACGGAGCGCCTCCATGCAGGTATCGCCGACTGCGCGGGCCGCGTCCGGACGGCCGAGACCGCGGCATTTCTCCGCCATTTCCAGCAGGCGCTGCCGGTCCCCGCACAGTTCCGACAGCAGGTCCGCGAGCGTCGCTTCGGTCAGTCGCGACTCGGGCAGGAGGATTGCGCAGCCGGCGTCGCTCAGGTGGCGGGCGTTGGCCGTCTGATGATCGTCCGCGGCAAACGGATACGGCACCAGAATGGAAGCCAGGCCGACCACGCACAGCTCCGCGAGCGTCAACGCGCCAGCGCGGCAGAGCACGAAATCCGCCCACGCATACGCAGCCGCCATGTCGTCGATGAAGGGTTCAAGCTTCAGGCTGCGCAACGCAAGTTCCGCATACAAAACCTGCGTGGTCCGATAGTGGTCCGGGCCGGTCTGGTGCCAGACTTCGATATCCCCGGCGTACCCCAGGCGCCGCAGCGCCGCCGGGATCGTTTCATTGAGCGCCCTTGCGCCCTGGCTGCCGCCCAGGACGAGAAGCCGCACGGCGCCGGGATCGCGGCCGGCCAGCCGCTGGGCCGGCGCCGGGAGGAGCGTGATCTGCCCGCGCACCGGATTGCCGGTGGTCCGCACCTTCCGGCGCCTGCCGAAAGATCCGGGAAGACCTTCCATGACTACTCGCGCCAGCGGCGCGAGCAGCCGGTTCGTCAGCCCGGCCCGGGCATTCTGTTCGTGGATGAAAAGCGGAACACGCAGCAGCCAGGCGGCAACCCCGCCGGGCCCGCTGACAAAACCACCCATGCCCAGCACGGCGCCGGGACGGCAGAAGATCATGATCCGGAGGGACTGCAGGATGGCCAGAGACAGACGCAATGGGGCCAGCAGCCAGCCGCCCAGTCCCTTGCGCCGCAGACCGCCAATATTGATCGTCAGAAGCTGAAAATTGTTGCCCGGCACGACGCGGGCCTCGAGCCCCTGCCGCGTGCCGAGCCAGAAAAGGGGTACGCCCCGATCGCGCAGATATTCCGCGACCGCCAGGGCCGGGTAGACATGCCCGCCCGTCCCTCCCGCCATGATCAACACGGGTTTCACAGGCTGATGTGAAACGAAGTTTTGCATCGGCCTGTGGCGCCCCGGGGCAGATTTCCTGCTCCTGCGAAATCTGCACTTCCGCCATCCCTGGCGGTCGGATGGGACGCATCGTTGCTCAAGCGCGCAAGAGCTTGAGCAACGGAGCGACGCCGAAGCTGTGCTTTGCTTGACGCGAGATGCAAAAGTCCGGCAGAAAATTGGTCCTGCATTTTCTGCATTCCCGCCGTCCATGGCGGTCTGACGGACTTTTGCGTCAACGTATCAAGCAGCATAGTGGGTCATGGCCTCCGGCAACTGCCTGCGGCGCACTTCGTGATTCTCGAACTCCACGCGCAGGAGCAGGGCGATGAGCGCGCAGCTGATCACCATGCTGTTGCTGCCGAAACTGATCAGGGGAAGCGTCAACCCCTTTGTCGGCAGCACGCCCATGTTGACGCCGATGTTGATATAGGCCTGCAAACCGATGATCAGTCCGATGCCGTAGGAGAGGTACGCCGAGAACGGTTTGCCCGCCTGCTCGGCGACATGGGCGATGACGAAGGAGCGCCAGACGATGAAGAAGTACGCGAGGATGACAAGCGCGGATCCCGCGAGCCCCAGTTCCTCGGCCAGCACGGCGAACAGAAAGTCCGTGTGGGCCTCCGGCAGGTAGAAGAGCTTCTGCACGCTGCTGCCCAAGCCGACGCCGAACCACTCGCCGCGACCGAAGGCAATCAATGCCTGCGTAAGCTGAAAACCGCTGTTGAAGGGATCCTCCCAGGGGTTGAGAAAGCTCGTGAGCCGCTGCAGACGATACGGCGAAATGATCGCGAGGCTGCCGAGCGCCGCCACCGCGGTCAGGACCCACGCGAAGTACCGGCTCAGCGGCACGCCGCCCATGAAAAGCATCCCGAGCGCCGTGGCAAACACGACGACTGCCGCGCCGTAATCCGGCTCAAGCAGAAGCAGCCCGGCAATCACGGTCACCACGCCAATGGGCCGGATGAACCCCGCGAATCCAGTGCGCACTTTCTCTCCGTGGCGCACCAGGTACCCCGCGAGATAGGCGATGACGCACAATTTCACCGGTTCGGAACTCTGCAGGCTGACGGGACCCAGCCCGATCCAGCGCATGCTGCCGTTTACCTCGCGGCCGATCCCCGGGATCAGCACGAGGACGAGGAGCACGCTTCCGCAAACCAGCAGCGGGACGCTGGACCGCTCCCAGATCGAAAGCGGGATGCGGATGATGGCGATCGCGAGGATGATGCCCACCCCGGCCGCGAAAAATTGGCGCCAGAAAAAATACAGCGGCTGCGAATGCACACGGTCGGCCACCGTGATCGACGATGACGCCACCATGATCAGTCCCAGCAGCACCAGCGCCATGGTTGTGCCGATCAGCCACACGTCGAACTGCGGGCGATTCGCCGCGCGCCGGTTCACCAGCGCCGCCATCCGCGCCTGGAACCGGCTCATGGGGCGCGCCCCGGTCCGCTGCAGTGGGAAAGGACCGCTTCGACGAAGACCGCGCCGCGGTGCTCGTAATTTTCAAACATGTCGAAACTGGCGCAGGCAGGCGAGAGGAGCACGACGTCGCCGGGCTGCGCCAGCTTCGCGGCCGCGGCCACCGCCGCGCTCATGTCCACGGCATGGCAGACGGGATGGACCGGCTCGAGAACCCGGGCGAGCAACGGGGCATCGCGGCCGATCAGGACCGCGTGCCTCACCCGCCCGGCCGCGGCCTCCGCAAGCGGCGTGAAATCCGCATTCTTGCCGTCGCCGCCCGCGATGAGGACGATCCGGCGGTTCGCGCCCAGCCCGCGAATCGCGGCGCACGTGGCGCCGACGTTGGTTCCCTTGGAATCGTTGTACCAGTCCACTCCGGCGCACACGGCCACCCTCTGACAGCGGTGCGGCAGGCCGGCGAACAATCGCAGGGCGGCGCACATGGCGGGCTCCGGGAGCCCGATGGCGGTGCCCAGCGCGAGCGCGGCGAGCGCGTTCGCCACGTTGTGTTCGCCGCGGATCCCAAGTTCGGCAGCCGGCATGATCGCGCGCTGCCCGCGCGCCAGCCAGGAAGCGCCGCGCAGGGCGCGGATCCCGAACTGGTCAGCCTTCGGCGCGGCCGCGGTGAACTCCAGGCCCCGGCGTCCCGGCCGTGCCATTGCAGCAACGATCGGATCGTCGAGGTTGATTACCATCACCTCGCAGCGCTCATAGATGCGCTCCTTCGCCAGAGCGTAGTCCCGCAGGTCCGGGTACCGATCCATATGGTCGGCGGTGACGTTGAGGACGGCGGAGGCGGCTGTCGAAAGCGACTGGACGGTTTCCAGCTGGTAGCTGGACAACTCCAGTACGTAATAGTCCGGTTCAGCGCGGGTAAGCAGATCGAGCGCGGGCGTGCCGATATTGCCTCCCAGCGCCGACAGGCGCCCCGCCCCCAGGATCATTTCGTGGACCAGCGTGGCGACGGTGCTTTTCCCATTGGACCCTGTCACGGCGATGATCGGCCGCCGCGCCCGCTGCCCGAACAATTCAATGTCTCCCGTGATCCCAGCGCCGGCCGCGGCCGCCGATCGGATGGCCGGATCCGTCAGCGCCACGCCGGGACTGACAATCAGCTGCCGGGCGCGCCGCAGCATCTCCGCGTTGAAACCGCCGGTATGCACAGGCACATCCGGATAGGCGGAGCGCAGCGCTGCCAGTTCCGGCGGGGCGGCCCTGCTGTCGACCACCGCGATGCGGAGGCCGCTTCCGGCCAGATGCCGGACGCACGACAACCCGGTCTTTCCAAGACCGACAATCACGCAGTCGTATTCGTGTTCTTGCGCGCCCACGATCTCCCTCAATGCGCCCCCTGTGCCCATGCTCTTCCGTTCACCGTATCTTCAGGCTGGCAAGTCCGACCAGGACCAGGACGAACGTGATGATCCAGAAGCGCACGATGACGCGTGGTTCCGGCCAGCCTTTCAGCTCGAAATGGTGGTGCAGCGGGGCCATGGCGAAAATGCGCCGGCCCGTCAGCCTGAATGACGCGACCTGAAGGATGACCGACACGGTCTCCATCACGAACACGCCGCCCATGATGAACAGCACGAGTTCCTGGCGCACGATGACGGCGATGACGCCGAGCGCAGCGCCCAGCGCCAGCGCCCCGATGTCACCCATGAACACTTGGGCGGGATAGGTGTTGAACCACAGAAATCCCAGGCCGGCGCCGACGATGGCGCCGCAGAAAATGCTCAGTTCCCCGACGCCCGGTATGTACGGTATGCCCAGATAATCCGCAAAGCGTGCGTGGCCCGCGGCATAGGCGAAGATCGCCAACGCGCCGGCCACCATCACCGTGGGCAGAATGGCCAGGCCGTCGAGCCCATCGGTCAGGTTCACTGCGTTGCTCGATCCCACGATGACGAAGTAGGCCAGCACGACGTAGCCCCAGCCGAGTTCCAGATGGACGTTCTTGAAAAACGGCACGATGAGCTGTGTCTCCGCCGCGGATTCGGCGCTCAAGAAAAGAAACAGCGCCGCCGCCCCGCCGGCCACGGACTGCCAGAGGTATTTCCAGCGCGGCGCCAGCCCTTTTGGATCGCGGTTGACCACCTTGCGGTAATCGTCAACCCAGCCAATCGCACCGAACGCCAGGGTCGCCAGAAACACGGTCCAGATAAACCGGTTTGCCAGATCCGACCAGCACAGGGTGCTGAATGCGATGCACACCAAGATCAGCAGACCTCCCATGGTCGGCGTGCCGCTCTTGCTCAAGTGCGATTCCGGCCCGTCGCTGCGCACGGTCTGGCCAATCTGGTAACTGCTGAGATAGCGGATCAGCATCGGGCCGACCAGCAGCGCGACCAGCAGCGCGGTGAGCGCACCCATGATGGTGCGGACAGTGATGTACTGAAAGACATTGAAACCGCTGTAGTACTGCGCCAGGTATTCAGCGAGCCAGGCCAGCATCGTCAGCCCCCCGCGCACAACGCGTCGACGACGCGTTCCATCGCCATCGCGCGCGATCCCTTGACCAGCACCGTGACATCCGGCGCCAGTTCCGCCTGTACGGCACGAACGAGTTCCTGAATGGACTCGAAATGGCGGGCACCGGAACCGAATCCCTCCGCGGTGATCCGGCTCAGGTCGCCGAAGGCAAAGAGCTGCTCGACGTCCCGTTCGCGCGCGGCTTCACCGGCGTCGCGATGCATGCCGGCCGCCGCCTCGCCCAGTTCACCCATGTCGCCGAGCACCAGCCAGCGCCGCCCGGGGTATACACGCAGCACGTCGAGCGCCGCCAGCAGGGATGCCGGGTTGGCATTATAGGTATCGTCGAGGATGCGGCTCCGGTTCAATCCCGGCTTCAGCTGCAGACGTCCCTTCACCGGACGCACGGCCTCCAGGCCGGAACAGATCTGCCCCAGCGGAATCCCGATCGCTTCAGCGCAGGCGGAGGCCGCGAGCGCATTCATTATGTTATGGCGTCCCTGCAGGGAGAGGCCGACGTCGATGGCGCCGCGCGGCGTGATGAGGGTGAATCTGCCCTGTTCCGGCCCGGCGCCCGGGCGCAGGTCCCGGGCCGTCACGTCCGCCGTGTGCTTCAGCCCGAAGGTGAGTTGCCGCAGCCCGGAGCAGAGCTCCCGCCACAACCCGGCATAGCGATCATCCGCATTGATGACGGCGGCGCCACCGGGCGGCAATCCTTCATAGATCTCGGCCTTGGCGCGCGCCACGCCTTCGATGGAACCGAAACCTTCGAGGTGGGCGGGAGCACATTGCGTAATGACGGCGATGGTCGGCCGGGACAGGCGCGTCAGGTAGGCGATCTCCCCCTTGTGATTCGCGCCCATCTCCACGATCCCGAATCGGTGTTCCTCGCCCAGTGCGAACAGGGTGATGGGCACGCCAATATCGTTGTTGAGGTTGCCCTGCGTGGAGCAGACCGGTGCGTGACGGGACAATATTGACGACACCAGTTCCTTGACGGTGGTCTTGCCGTTGCTGCCCGTGATCGCGACCACGGGAATGTCGAAGCGGGCACGCCAGTGCGCGGCTAACATCCCGATTGCCTTGCGCGTGTCGGCGACCTGCAGCAGGGGCAGGGTCACGGACGGGGGCGCGAATTCGACCAGCGCGGCGCCGGCGCCGTTCCTTTCCGCCTGCAGCACGAAGTCATGGCCATTGAAGCGCTCACCCCGTAGCGCGATGAACATCTCGCCCGGATTGAGCCTGCGGCTGTCCGTGCTGCAACCGCGGAACTCCCGGTCCTGGCCGACAAGCCTGGCATTGAGAGGTTGGGCGGCCTCCGCGAGTCGCATGTGAATCACGCCCGCTCCCGCAACAGGTCCTGAACCAGCAGGCGATCGCTGTAGGAAATGCGTCGGCCGGCGATCTCCTGATAGGTCTCGTGACCCTTCCCGGCTACGAGCACGACGTCAACGGGCCGCGCCTCCCGGATCGCGGCCGTGACCGCCGCGATCCGGTCGGGCTCGACGCGCACCGGAACGCCGCGCGTCAGACCGGTGGAAATTTCTTCGATGATCTGAAGCGGCGGCTCGCTGCGCGGGTTGTCGCTGGTAATCACCAGTCGATCGGCATTCGCCTCCGCGGCGGCGCCCATCTCCGCCCGCTTCCCGCGATCCCGGTCGCCACCGCAGCCAAATACGCAAATCAGGGTGCCGCGGCAATGCGGGCGCAGCGCCTCCAGCGCCTGAGCCAGGGCATCCGGAGTGTGCGCGTAATCGACCACGACGGTGGGCCGGCCCGGGGCCGTGAAACACTCCATGCGCCCGGCGACCGGGACGGCCAGTTGCAGCACGGTGACGGCCTGTTCGAAGGACACGCCCCGCAGGCACAGGACGGTCAGGGCCGCAAGAACATTGGAAGCATTGAAACGGCCGGTCAGCGCGCATCGAAGTGGCCCCTCGCCCCAGGGGCTCCGGATCCGCAGGCGCTGTAAACCGAGGGTGGCCTCTTCGATCCAGGCCGTGACGATCCTGCCGGCCTGCGGCCGCGCTTCCGGCTCCTCCGCGACCGTGAAACCGGCGGTCTCGAGCCGATCGGCGAACTGGCGGTACAGTTCGAGACCGAATGCATCATCCAGGTTGAGCACGGCCTGACGCAGGCCCGCCTGCTCGAATAACCGGCGCTTCGCCAGGCTGTAATCCTGCATGTCCCTGTGGAAGTCCAGGTGATCCCGGCTCAGGTTGGTGAACACGGCCGTCTGGAACGCCACGCCCGCGATGCGCCCCTGCTGGAGCGCATGCGATGAAACCTCCATGACGACGGTCTGCACGCCCAGATTGCGCAGGTACGCGAACTCACCCTGCAGCGTGACTGGATCCGGCGTAGTCAGGGCCGCCGGGGCCAATTGCCCGAACGGGCCGTAGCCGAGCGTGCCGATCATCCCCGCGGAACCGGGCTTCAGCCGGTGAAGGGACCCGGCGATGTAATGCGCGACCGAGGACTTGCCGTTGGTCCCGGTGATTCCGATCACGTTCAGGAAAGCGCTCGGATCACCGAAGAAGCGCGAAACAATAATGCCCGCGCGCGCGCGCAGATCCGCGATTGGAATGACCGGCACGCCGTCCTGCAGGCGCGCGACAGCACCGTCCGCTTCAATCGCGACCGCCGCGGCCCCACGCTTCAACGCTTCATCGATGTAGCGAACACCACTGGTGCGCGTCCCGGTGCACGCCAGGAACAGGTCTCCTGAACGCACGCGCCGGCTGTCCATGCAGACACCGGAAATCTGCCGCTCATCCTGCGCGCGCACCGCCGCATATCCACAGAGAAGCGTGCCCAGTGAAATGTCCGATGACTTGAGTTGGGGCGCCATCATGGCTATCGGGCTATAAGGTAGAAGCGTCCTGTCCCGCAACGACGACCCTGCCCTCCAGCGCGGGCAGATCGTCCGGAGGAACGGCGAAAATGCGCAAAGCGCTGTGCATGATCCTGGCAAAGACCGGAGCCGCCACCAGGCCGCCGTAATACTCACCCATCTGCGGTTCGTCGATCATGACCACGAGAACGAGACGCGGGGCGCTGGCGGGCGCAAACCCCGCGAACAGCGACAGGTACCGGTTTTCCGCATAGCCGCCGGCGACCGCCTTGTGAACCGTGCCGGTCTTGCCCGCCACGCGGTATCCCCGGACCGCGGCCCGATGCCCCGTGCCGTCCGGCTCGACCACCGTCTCCAGCATGGCGCGGACCTGCGCGGCGACTGCCGCCGGCATCACCGGCTGCCCGGGAACGCGCCCGGACTGTTTCTGCAGCGAGACCGGCCGCAACACGCCTTCGTTGGCGATCACTGCGTAGGCCTGGGCGAGTTGCAGTGCCGTGACGGAAATGCCGTAGCCAAAAGCGGCCGTGGCCAGTTCCAGCTCCGACCAGTGCTTGAACCCCTGCACCTGGCCCGTGGCCTCGCCGGGGAATCCGCTACCCGTGCCGCGGCCGAATCCGACGGCCCTGAACATTTGCCAGAGCGGCTCCGGTCCGAGTGACAGCGCGATCCTGCTCGCCCCGACGTTGCTCGACTTGCGGATCACGTTTGCGACATCGATAGTCCCGAAATCGCGGATGTCGCGTATGAAATGGTTGCTGACCGCCATGACGCCCGGTCCGGTTTCGATGATCGTCGCCGGCGTGAACCGGCCGGACTGGAGCGCCGCCGCGATCGTGAATGGCTTGAGCGTGGAGCCCGGCTCGAACAGGTCTGTCGCCGGCCGGTTACGGTAGAACTCATTCTTGAAACCGCTCCGGTTGTTCGGGTTGAACGAGGGTTGCGCGGCCATGGCGAGCACTTCGCCGGTCGCCGGATCCAGCATGACCATCGACCCGCCCCGTGCGCCGTTGGCGGCCACCGCCAACTTCAGTTCCCGGTAGGCGAGATACTGCAGCCGCCGGTCGATGCTCAGCTCGAGCAGCTTGCCGGGCGCCGGCGGCCGGATGCTTTCGATGTCCTGCACGGTGCGGCCGATGCGGTCTTTCAGCACACGCTTCACGCCTGGCTCGCCGCGAAGCCAGTGATCGAAGGCGAGTTCCATGCCTTCCTGCCCTGAATCATCAACGTTGGTGAAGCCAATGACGTGCGCAGCTATTTCACCGGCCGGGTAGTAACGCTTGTATTCGCGCTCGAGGTGGACGCCGGGAATACGCAGCGCTGAAACCATCTCTGCCTGGTCTGGCGTGACCTGACGCTTGACATAGACAAATTCGCGCTGCAGTCGCATTTCCTGCGCCCCGCGCAGCGCGGCCGGTTCAATCTCCAGGACACGCGCCAGCTGCGCCAGCCGCGCGTCCCGCCACGGCACCTCCTTCGGCGTGACCCAGACGGAACTGACCGGCGTGCTGATGGCGAGAGGTTCCCCGTTCCGGTCCACGATCATGCCGCGATGCGCGGCGATGGCTACATCCCGCACCGAGCGCGCGTCCCCGTGCTGGCGAAGCAATGGCGCGCTGAAAATCTGCAGGTCGGCGGCGCGCCATAGCAGCAGCGCGCTCGCGATGACAAACGTGCCGGTCAGGAACCCGCGGCGGCCCGCGTGGGATTTTGTCTGCCCTTTTTCCATCACTGCTCCAGAAGGATGAGGGACTCCGGCGCGGGCTCGCGCATGCCGATCCGGGTGCGCGCCAGCGCCTCGATCCGGTCATTGGTGCCCCAGGTGCTTTGTTCCAGCTGCAACCGCCCCCATTCCTCATTCAGATCGTCGCGCATCATTTCCAGGTCCTGAATCTCGACAAACAGCTTGCGCGACTGGTGCTGCGCCACCACGCAGCCGATCGCGGACGCGAACACCGCGCAGGCCAGGAACGCGCCGAGCGGAATTCGCACGCCTAGATCCTCTCGGCGACGCGCAGCACCGCGCTGCGCGCCCGCGGGTTTGAGATGATTTCGTCCTCGTCCGGCCGCGTCGCTTTGGAAACGATTTTCAGGCGCGGCGGATGCAACGGTCCGGCCCCCGGCAGCCCCCTGGGATAATCACCGCCGCGCGCCTCGTTGCGCATGAAGCGTTTGACGATGCGATCCTCGAGGGAGTGGAAACTGATGACTGCAAGGCGGCCACCCGGCGCAAGAATGTCCATTGCTTCCGGCAATGCCGATTCGAGTTCCTCGAGTTCGGCGTTGATATGGATGCGGATGGCCTGAAACGTGCGTGTCGCCGGATGCTTGTGCCGCTCGCGCGTCGGCACGGCCGAGACAATCAGTTCGCTGAGCTGCCGGGTCCGGGTCAGCGGCGCTTCGCTGCGCGTCCGCACAATCGCGCGCGCGATCCGCCGCGCGTGGCGTTCCTCGCCGAAGCGTTTCAGGACATCCGAAATCTCGCGCTCCGGCGCCCGCTTGAGCCAGTCCGCGGCCGCAATGCCGCTTCCCGGGTCGAACCTCATGTCGAGTCGGCCGTCGTGCTGAAAGCTGAAACCGCGTTCGCCGTCGTCGAGTTGGGGAGACGAAACACCAAGATCGAACAGGATCCCGTGCACCGATCCCAGTCCGAGTCCGCGGACTTCCGCGGCGATGCGGCTGAACGGGCCATGGACGCAACCGACCCGCGCATCGCCGTCAAATCGCTTCCGCGCGGCGCCGATGGCTTCGGGATCACGGTCGAACACCACCAGCCTGCCGCGATCGCCGAGGCGTTCGAGAATGGCCGAGGCGTGGCCGCCGCGGCCGTAGGTGCAATCCACATAGGTACCCGCGGGCTGCATCGCAAGCCCGCGCAGTACCGCGTCGAGCAATACCGGTCTGTGTCCGGATTCATTCAAATCTGCAGTGGGCCGGACGCGCGATCATCGGCGCATCAGAGCGACAGGGACTTGAGCATTTCCGACGGCTCACCGGCCTCCCTGCCCACCTGCTCCAGCCACGCATCGCGCTGTTCCTGCCACGCTCGCAGGTCCCAGATCTCGAATTTGTTACCCTGCCCGAGCACGACCGCCTGACGGTTCAGCGATGCGTACTCGCGCAGGACCTGGGGAATGAGGATGCGTCCCTGCGTGTCCAGTTCCGCATCCGTCGCGTACCCGCGCATCATCTGTTTCGCGCGGCGGCTTTGTCGATCAAAGTCGGACAGCGCCGCCAGTTTCGTCTCGATGCTCTCCCACTCAGGCAGCGGGTAGAGCCAGAGCGCGCGGTCGAGTGGGCTGAGTGTCTGCACCAGGCGGCCGTCGGCCAGGCCGCGCAGGCGTTCCCGGAAGCGGCTCGGGATGGCCACCCGCCCCTTGTTGTCGATGCTGACTGTGCTGAAACCGCGGAACAATCGAAAGCCCCTGTTTTAAGAAGGAAAACCACATTCCCCCACATTTCCCCACAGCAGTGAACTATAGGAACTGGAGATCGGAGGTGTCAAGGAAAACTTGCGGTTTTTTTTGCTGAATCTGCCTTAATTAACAGAGACTTATGTAAGACAGCCTGGTTTTGGCGTTTGGACGGGAGATGGTGGATTTTTTAGTCTATTAATTTCACAGGGTTGAAGTGATTACTTAAAGCGACACCGCAGGATAGATCGGGGGGCCGGGGCAAGATTGAAGAAAGGAAGGGAGTCGGCCTGTAAGCCGGGTTCTGTCGAGGACAATCATTCATCTGGGGTGCGCGTCGCCGCACACCTCTAGCGGCCTACCCGGGAACGGTGCGGGCCACACCATGGTTCCCCTATTTGGCCTTGCTCCGGGTGGGGTTTGCCCTGCCACCCCTGTTGCCAGGAGCGCGGTGCGCTCTTACCGCACCATTTCACCCTTGCCGGGAAGACGGGAAGGATCCCGTCCCCTTGGGCGGTGTATTTTCTGTGGCACTTTCCGTCGGCTCGCGCCGCCCAGGCGTTACCTGGCACCCTGCCCTGCGGAGCCCGGACTTTCCTCCCCGGCGAAGGGGCGATTGTCCGGCCGACTCCCGGCGATCAGTTGAAGGTAAAAAGTGGAAAGTAACAAGCGGAAATTCGCTGCACGGCGGAGATGGGCGGGACCGCGTCTGTCTCCGGGGCGCTAGTCCGGCTTTGTTTCCGGTTGGAGTCGCACCGCGAGGTCGTACAGCGCGTTGCGCCTCCCGCCGGTGAGTTCGGCCGCCGCCGCCGCGGCATCCTTCACCGAAAGGTATTGCATGAGCACGCGCAGTATGCGCTCGCTCTCGGCATCGGCCGGTTCAGGAAGGGGCGGCTTGCCCTGGATGAGGACCACGAATTCGCCTTGGCGCTGTTCCGGCGCGCCGGCCAGCCATTGTTGCAGCCCGCCCAAGGTGTCGCGTCTGATCGTTTCAAACTTCTTGGTCAATTCGCGCGTCAGCGTAGCCGGTCTCTCCGCCCCGAACACCGCGACGCAATCCAGAAGCAGTTTTTCGATGCGGTGCGGCGCTTCCAGGAAGACGAGGGTCCGGGATTCTGTCTCCAGGCCCGCGAGGTATTTGCGCCTCGCCTCCGCCTTCTCCGGCGCGTAACCTTCGAAGGCAAAACGGTGGACGGGCAGGCCGCAGGCCGACAAGGCGCAAATCGGCGCCGAGGGGCCCGGAACCGGCACCACCTGCACCCCTGCAGTCATCGCCAGGTTGACGAGCCGGTAACCGGGATCGCTGATCAACGGCGTGCCCGCATCCGAGATCAATGCAATGTCCTGCCCTTCCTGCAGCCGTTTCATCAATTGCGGCGCGGCCTCCGCTTCGTTGAACTCGTGGTAGGCAAAGAGCGGGACGGAAATCCCATAATGATCGAGCAGTTTGCGGCTGTGCCGCGTATCCTCTGCGGCAATGAGCGCAACGCCGGACAGTATCGTGCGCGCGCGCGTGCCGAGATCGTCGAGATTGCCGATCGGCGTGGCGACCACAAACAGCGTTCCAGGGCGAATTGACACTTCCGACTCCGCTTGGATAGGCTGACCCAAGTCTCGCAGGTTGCCGTTTCCTGACGTGGAACTCCAGTGCGAAAGGCCGTCATTGTACTGATCACCGCAACGCTCGGCGCGGGATGCGGACCGGGCGCGATCCGGCCCGCGGTCCAGGGCGCCGCCGAGCAGCACGCGGAGCAATTGATCGCGGCGAAGGATTACCGCGCGGCGGCTGAAGAATATCTGCAACTGGCAGAGACACACCCGGGCCGCCTGTCGCATTTTCAACTGCGCGCAGTACAGTCGTATCTCGATGCGGGCGATACCGAAATCGCCACAAGCCTGCTGGACGGGATCCATACCCGAACCCGCACCGACTCCAACTACCGGGAGCTGTTGCAAGCCAGGCTGTTATTGCTGCAGCGTCGTCCCGCCGAGGCCCTCTCGTTCACCGCCGAAATCGAGCGCGACGCGCCGGACTGGCTGCGCATCCTGCGCCACGCAATCCGCGCGCAGGCTTTCGAACAGAATGCGGACGTCCGCAGCGCTATTACGGAACGCCTCGCGCTCAGCCGCTTGCCGGCCACGCCGGATGCCGCCGAATCGAACCTCGACTCGCTCTGGTCGGGTCTGAACGCGGTCGGTCCCGATGCCGCGCGTAAATTCGGCGATGCCAACGAACCCGAAATGCAGGGCTGGATCGAGCTGATGGAAATGAACCGGGGCCTGGCCGGCAAGCCGGAGGACCTCCGCAGCGCGCTGGCATCCTGGGGCGAGGCCCATCCATCGCACCCCGCCTTTCCCTACATCACGGGGCGTATGCTCACCGACGCCGAGCGCTTCCATGCCGTGCCGAAACAGCTTGCCCTGCTGTTGCCGCTGAGCGGCCAGTTCAGCGACGCGGCGCAGGCCATACGCGACGGCTTTCTCGCCGCATGGTATTTGCAGCAGGAATTCCGGCCGGCGGTCGCGATTTACGATGCCAACTCGCTCAACATTCTGGATCAGTACCGGAAAGCGGTGGAAGCAGGCGCGGACTTCGTGGTGGGACCGCTCGAGAGACCGGCGGTGGCCAGCCTGCTGCAATCCGATTTGCAGACCGTGGCGACGTTGACGTTGAACCGCCTTGAGACGCGCCAGGCGGATCGCCTGGACGGTGGCAATCCTCCCCTCCTGCCCGGGCTGTTCCAGTTTGGACTCGCCGCCGAAGACGAGGCCCAACTCGCGGCCCAGCGCGCATTCGAGGACGGGCACAGCAGGGCGCTGGTGATTGCCGCGGGCAACGAGTGGGGCCGGCGGCTTTCCGCGGCGTTCCAGGAACGGTGGCGCGCGCTGGGCGGCACGATTCTGGAGCAGGTGGAATACCCGACCGGCAACAACGATTTTTCGGCCGATACCCGCGAACTGCTCAACGTCGACAGCAGCGACGCCCGAACCGCGCAACTGCGCCAGAGGATAGGCAGGCCTCTGCATGGCGGAGGCAGGCTGCGGCAGGATGCGGACGTGATCTTCATGGCCGCCGTGCCGGTTACGGCACGACAGATCGTTCCGCAACTGCGCTTCTTCGGCGCCGACCGGATCGCGGTATACGCCTCCTCGCACGTCTACACCGGTAATCCCAACCCGCAGTTCGACAGCGACATGAATGACGTCAGGTTCCCTGATATGCCCTGGGTGCTGGAGGCCGACTCCGCGGCGTCCACGCTTGAGCAGGCCGTCGTCCGCAACTGGTCGGCGGATACCTCCGCGGCGCAGCGACTCTATGCGCTCGGGGCAGATGCTTTCCTGCTCATCCCGCGACTCGGCCGGCTCGCGGCACAGGGCGGCGGGGGTATGCGCGGACTCACCGGCGACCTTTCCCTCGGCGCGGACGGCGTCATCCAGAGGAAGCTGACGTGGGCCCAGTTCGTGGACGGCGTGCCGCGCCTTCTCGATCCCGTGCATTGAACTCGCGGGCGGGCGTCCGCCGCCAGGGCATCCAGGCGGAGCGTCTGGCGTGCGACTTTCTTGAACAGCATGGGCTGAGGCGAATCGACAGCAATTTTCGCACGCCGCGCGGCGAGATCGATCTGATCATGCTTGACGGCGCAATACTCGTGTTCGTGGAAGTCCGCTCGCGGAAGTCGGACACATTCATCCACCCGGCGGAAACGATCAACCGGCGCAAGCGCCGGCGCATCATCCTCGCCGGCCAGCAGTACCTGCAAAATCATCCCGGTCATACCGTGTGCCGATTCGACGTGATCGCCGTCACGGGCGACGGGGCGAACCGGAAAATCGAGTGGATCAAGCGCGCTTTTGATGCATAATCCCCGCGCAATCAGTCTCACGATCTGAGCCGGTCATGGATCCCATCCAGCGCGTCAAGAACAATTTCGCGGAGAGCATACAGGTCAAGACGGAAGCGGCCGAGAGACTGGCGCCGCTGGTCGCGGCCGCCGCCGACCTGATGACCCAGTGCCTGCTGAACGAACACAAGGTACTGAGTTGCGGGAACGGAGGATCAGCGGCGGACGCCCAGCACTTTTCAGCCGAGATGCTGAACCGCTACGAAATGGAACGTCCGGGGCTGCCGGCTGTCGCACTGACTACGGACACATCCACACTGACGTCCATTGCCAACGACTACCAGTTCGCCGATGTATTCTCGAAGCAGATCCGCGCCATTGGGCGCCCGGGCGATGTCCTCCTGGCAATCAGCACCAGCGGGGAATCGCCAAACATCATTCATGCGGTCGATGCGGCGCATGACCGCGAGATGAGGGTCGTGGCGCTTACTGGCCGCGAAGGCGGCCAGATCGCGGACCTGATCCGCGAGCATGACGTGGAGATCCGCGTACCCAGCTGGTCGACGGCCCGAATCCAGGAAGTGCACATCACGATCCTGCACTCGTTGTGTGATCTCATTGACCATCAGTTGCTTGGCGTGGAGGGTTGAATGGCAATGTCTCGACGAATAATCAGTATCTGGCTTCTGGTCACTGCGGCGTTCCAGCTGGGCGGTTGTGCGGCGGTGGCCGTCACCGGCATTGCCGCCGGAACTTCCGCGGTCGTCGACCGGCGCACCACCGGCACGATGGTCGAGGATCAGGCGATCGAGCTGAAAGCGGTTTCGGCGCTGTCAGCCGACAAGGACCTCAACGCGCAGGCGCACCTGAACGTCACGAGCTTCAATACAGTCGTGCTGGTCACGGGCGAAACGCCCACCGAGGCGCTGCGCAACCGCGCCATCGACATCGTGCGCAATCTGACCAAGGTCAGCCACGTGCACAACGAGATCACCGTGGCGGCGCCCAGCGCAATGATGTCCAGGAGCAGCGATACGGTGATCACCTCGAAGGTCAAGACCAAGCTGCTCGCCGACTCCAGCGTCCAGGGTGTGCACGTCAAGGTCGTGACCGAAAACGGCGTCGTTTACCTGATGGGCGTAGTGTCGCGCGCGGAAGGCGAGCGGGCCGGGGAAATCGCTCGGCAGACGGGCGGGGTTCAGAGGGTAGTCAAACTGTTCGAATACACCGATTGAAGGCCCGGCCCGCCGGGGCCCTCGTCCGGCGCGGCAATCCAGTTCAGGACGTCACCGGAGCACGCTTACTTCACGATCTTGAGCGCCGGTTTCTGGGTGGGCGTGGGCCGGCCGCCTCCGTCGTCCGCCGGCTCATCCACGTGAAAGGCCATGCCCTTCCCGTTTTCCTTCGCATAGATGGCGAGCACGGCCTGGATCGGAATCCACACGCCCAGAGGCCGTCCGGCGAAACGTGCCTGGAACGTCACGGCCGCATTGCTGATCTCGAGTCCGCGAACCGCGGCCGGCGAGACATTGAAAACGATCCTGCCGTCTTCTACCTGTTCCTGCGGCACCACCGCTCCGGACACGGTGGCATCCACCAGCATGTGCGGCGTGAGGTGGTTATCCAGGATCCATTCGTTCAGCGCCCGCAGGAGATAGGGCCGGGTGGAAGTCATCGTCGTTGCTGTGCCGGACATCGCGGAGTGCCCTGTACGCAACACCGCTCAGGCGGCGTGCAATTCCTTCTCCTGCTCCGACAGGCTGGCCCGGAACGCCGGCCGCTCGAACAGGCGCTCGCCGTATTTCTGCAGTACGCGCGCCGAGTTCGGAAGCTTCACACCATAATATTCCAGCCGCCACAGCATCGGTCCCATGCAGCAGTCGACCAGTGAATACTCGTCGGACATGAAAAACCGGTTTTGACTGAAGGCCGGGGCGATGGCGGTCAGGTGATCGCGCAGACTCCTTCTTGCCGCCGTGGCGGCGGAGTCCGGGCCCGCATCAAGTTCCTCGATGAGCGGATAGAGATCCCGCATCACCCGGTAGCGAAGCTGGCGGTTGTTGGCTCGCGCCACGGGATCGACGGGCATCAGCGGCGGGTGGGGGAAACGCTCGTCCAGGTACTCCATGATGATCTGCGCGTCGTAGAGAACGAGATCACGATCGATCAGGGTCAGTACGGAATTGTAGGGGTTGAGTTCGGCCAGTTCCTCGGGCCGTTCGTCGCCGTCCACATATCGGATGTCGACGTTGATGTCCTTCTCCGCGAGGACAATCCTGACGCTGTGATCTACCGCATCGGTGGAATCTGAGTAAAGGATCATGATTCAGGGTTGGCGCAACTTGTCGCGACGGATCCCCGGCGTTTACCCCGTGGATGACGATGGAGCACGGCGGCCCGGTTCGTCAATGGACGTCTGACCAGTATTCCCTCTTCAGGAGATAGACGATACCCAGCAGAATCAAAAGGTACAGGATTACCCAAACACCGATCGTGTAGCGCTTGAGCTTGATCGGTTCTCCGAGATAGACGAGGAAATTCACCAGGTCCCGCACGGTCGCTTCGTACTGTTCTTCATTCAACAGGCCGGGCGACTCAAGTTCCAAGTGATCGATGACCCGGACCGCCTGCGCGCCCCCGCCCTCTTCCCGATACACGGGCCGTTGCCATCCCTGCAGCTCCCACAACACATGCGGCATGGCGACGTCATTGAACGCAAGGTTATTCACGCCCGTAGGTCTCGCGGGATCGCGGTAGAAAGTCATGAAATAGGTATACAGCCAGTCCGCGCCGCGCGCCCGGGCCGTGACGGAGAGATCCGGCGGTGCGACGCCGAACCACCGCTCCGCATCCGAGGGGTTCATGGCCACGGTCATGGTTTCGCCCGGCTTGTCCGTGCCGAACATCAGGTTCGCTTTCAGCACCTCTCCGGGAATGTCGAGATCCAGCCCGAGCCGGTTGTAACGCATGAACGCCGCGGAATGACAGCTCAGGCAGTAATTCACAAAGGTGCGCGCGCCGCGCAGCAGTGACTGCCGGTTGGACAGGTCCGGTTCAAAATGCATCGCGGTCCCGCCCTTCGCAAAGGCCGGCGCCGCCAGCACGCACGCGAAGAGAAAGGCGCCGAGGCGCTTCACGGCCACGTCACCCGCTGCGGCACCGGTTTATCCTGATCCCTTCTGTAATAACGCGTGAATTCAACAAACGTTCCAAAGGCAGTAAGGGCAACCGCAAAGATCGCAAATGGAGCGAGTTCGCTCATGCGTTCGGCAATGGGCTTGTCTCCCCGGAATTCACCAAGGAAAGAAATATCAAATGCCGCGATCAGGACCCACAACAACAACCGGATCGCCTGACGATAAAGTTTCGCAAATCCATGTTCGTCAACGCTTGTCTGCGCAGGCAGAAACAGGAAAAAGAAGAAATACATAATTGTGAAAAACCTGGACATCCACGAAAAGGTCGGGGTCGGCGGCTGCACCCCGAGATAACCCAAGACGAGGAAACTGACGGTAACGATTCCAAGCGCGGTTTTGTACCGCCAGCCACGGTACCGGACAGACTTGACCGGGCTCCGATCCAGCCACGGCAGGAAGAAAAACAGCGTGACCGCGGCGCCCATGGCCAGCACGCCGCCGAGTTGGCTCGGGATGGCGCGCAGGATCGCGTAAAAGGGCGTGAAGTACCACACCGGGGCGATGTGTTCAGGCGTCTTCAGCGGGTCGGCGGGCACGAAGTTGGCGTGTTCGAGGAAATATCCGCCCATCTCCGGCGTGAAGAACACCACGGCGCAGAAAAAGATGAGAAACACCACGACACCGACGATGTCCTTGACCGTGTAGTACGGATGGAACGGGATGCCATCCAGCGGAATGCCATCCACGCCTTTGACCTCCTTGATCTCCACGCCGTCCGGGTTGTTCGAGCCGACTTCGTGCAGCGCGAGCAGGTGGGCAACGACCAATCCGCACAATACCAGCGGGAAGGCAACGACGTGAAACGCGAAGAAGCGGTTCAGCGTCACGTCGGACACGACGAAGTCGCCGCGGATCCAGAGCGCCAGGGGATCGCCGATGATGGGCAACGCGCCGAACAGGGAGATGATGACCTGCGCGCCCCAGTACGACATCTGGCCCCAGGGCAGCAGGTAGCCGAAGAATGCCTCGCCCATCAACGTCAGGTAGATAAGCATGCCGATAATCCACAGGAGTTCCCGAGGGCGCTTGTACGATCCGTACAGTAGCGCGCGGTACATGTGCAGGTAGACCACGATGAAGAAGGCCGATGACCCGGTGGAATGCAAGTAGCGGATCCACCAGCCCCACTCGACGTCGCGCATGATGTACTCGACCGAGGCGAATGCCAGGTCCGCCGACGGCTTGTAGTTCATGGTCAGCCAGATCCCGGTGACGATCTGGAGCACGAACACGAACAGGGCGAGCGAGCCGAAGAAATACCAAAAATTGAAATTCTTCGGCGCGTAGTACTTTGCCAGGTGCGCGTTCCACTGTTCCATGAGCGGGAAGCGCGCGTCGATCCAGTCGCGCAGGCCGACCAGGGTCCGGACGACGGCGCTCACGAAGTCACCCCGGGGTCGTTCCCGATCAGGATACGCGTTTCGCTCAGGTACTGGTGCGGGGGCACCAGCAGGTTGCGCGGCGCGGGCACGTCCTTGAACACGCGTCCCGCCAGATCGAAACGGCTGCCATGGCAGGGGCAGAAAAACCCGCCCTTCCAGTCGGTCGGCAAGCCATGCGACTGCGCATCACCGACGCGTACATGCGTGGGAGAACAGCCAAGGTGCGTGCACAGGCCGACGACGATGAGAAGCTCCGGCTTGACCGAGCGATGCTCGTTTACCGCGTACGCCGGCTGTTGCGGTTCCTCGGAAGCGGGATCGCGCAGTTCCGCGTCCAGTTCCGGAAGGGCCGCCACCTCGTCCTCCGCGCGGCGCAGGAACCACACCGGCTTGCCCTGCCACTTGACTACGCGCAACTCCCCCGGCTTCAGATCGCCGATGTCCACCTCAACGGGCGCACCGCTTGCCCGCGCCCTCGCGCTCGGCATCATCGTGGAGATGAAGGGAACGGCGGTGGCCACGGCACCGATGCCGCCCACGACGGTGGCGGCGGTGGTCAGAAAGCGTCGCCGGCTCTTATCGATCCCATCCTGATTCATTGGTATTCCGATCCCCAGGCAGGCTGGATAGACGACCTCTGACCCGCGCGGATTATATCATGTCGTCATCATCGTGGGCCGGGCGCGCCGCCGCGCAATAGCATCTCAGGCGTGGCCAGTCCCCCGAAATTGGTACACTAGTCGGGCGGTTCCATCCCCGTTGTGTCGCGGCGGCATGCGTTCCATGAAACAACACCGGTTCGTCAATACGTTTAAGTTCCTTCTGCAGGCGGCGGTGGTCGGGCTTGCGTCCGCCTTTGTCATCCTGTGGCTATTCCCCGGCATGGCGGGCGGGTTCCGGTCCGCGGAGCCGGCGACAGCTGCGCCGGTCCCGGCCCGGGGCGGGGACGTGTTTTCCTACCATACGGCGGTCAACCTCGTCGCCCCGGCCGTGGTCAACGTGTACGCCATCAAGGCGCGTGAACCGAGCACCCATCCGCTATTCCAGGACCCGCTTTTCAAACGGCTGTTCCCGGACGTGGATCCGTCCGGGCCACTGGACTGGGAATTCGGGTCCGGCGTGATCCTCGACGCGCAGGGGCTGGTGATCACCAATGCCCACATCATCGATGGCGCCGTGGAATTGCGCGTCACCCTCAAGGACGGGCGGCAGACCACGGCGCAGCGGGTCGGCAGCGACCCCGCTACCGAACTTGCCGTGCTACGCCTGCATGAATCCGACGATCTCCCGGTCGCGCCCATTGGCGATTCCGATCAGCTGCGCGTGGGCGACGTCGTGCTCGCGATAGGCAACCCCTACGACTTCGGCCAGACCGTGACCCAGGGGATCGTCAGCGCGACCGGGCGCAACAGCCTGGGCATTACTACGTTCGAGGACTTCATCCAGACGGACGCCGACATCAACCCGGGCAATTCCGGGGGGGCGCTGATCAACGCGGCCGGACAGGTGATAGGCATCAACACCGCCAATTACTCGGAGACCGGTGGAGGTGGATCGCAGGGTATCGGCTTTGCGATCCCAATCAACCTCGCCACGAACGTGATGCGCCAGTTGATCGAACACGGCCAGGTCGCGCGCGGCTGGCTCGGAATCGAGGCGCGCGTCGTCCCCCGGGACACCACGGAGAGCGCCGGTGCCCAGCCGGAAGGGGTCCTGGTCGCCGTCGTGCTTCGTGGCGGACCCGCTGCGAACGCCGGGATCCGTCCGGGCGACATTTTGACCGAGATCAATGGCACTGCGCTTTCCGATCCGCGCCAGACCATCGAACTCATCGCCGGGTTCAAGCCGGGCAGCGTAATCGGCATCAAACTCGTCCGGGGCTGGGACCAGCTCCGCGTGCAGGCGCAGGTTGGGCAACGGCCGGCGTTCCTGCGCTAACCGGCCGGCTCTGAATGCGCGTCCTTCGGCAGGCGGGTCCTGCCATCGGATACCGTCTTCGTGCTCGCTTACGCTGCGCGCGAAGAGCGGTGACCCGATGTCACCCGCCTGATAAGCGCTGGCTCGTGAATCCGGCCGGATTCAGGCTCAGGAGATAATCGGACGGGTGGCGCCGGGCCGCCCCTGCTCCGCGCGCAAGCGAGGGGACCGAGCGAGCACGGACAGGGGTGCACGGTGACAGGACCCGTCCGGAAACTCGCGCAAAGATGAATCCGGCCGGGGACTATGACCAGCGGACCACCGGCTCTTCCTGCGCGCCAGTCAGTGGCGCGCGAGGACTTCAGAGAGCGCGGTCAGGAACGCGTCGTTTTCCCCGGCCGTGCCCACCGTGACCCGCAGGCAGCCGGCCAGCAACGGATGCATATCCGCGACGCAGCGGACCAGCAGTCCGGCACGCTTGAGTCGTTCATGCACTTCCGAGGCGGGCATCGTGTCGGTTCTGAACAGCAGAAAATTCCCCGCGCTGGGCCAGACGGTCACGCCCGGCTGCTTCAACAGCGCCTGGTACAGGCGCTCCCGATCCGCGCACAGGCGCCGCGTCTGTTCCTGCAGCACATCGATGTGCTCGAGGAAAAAACCCGCGCTTTCCTGGACGAGGACGCCGACGTTGTAGGGGAGCCGGAGTTTCTCGAATTCAAGCAGCCAGGCCGGCGGGCCCGCGAGAAACCCGAGGCGCAGCCCGGCCAGTCCAAGCTTCGACAGGGTACGCATGACGAGCACGTTGTCGTACTGCTCCAGCAGAGGCATCAGGGTGGCGCCGGCGAAGGCGTGGTAGGCCTCATCCACGACGACGATGCCGGGCGTGGACCGCGCTATGCACTCGACTGCATTGCGATCGAACAGGTTGCCGGTGGGATTGTTGGGCCAGGCGATGAATACCACGGCCGGCTGGACCCGCTCCACAGCGGCAAGCATGGCATCCACGTCCAGTGAGAAATCCGGCGCCTGCAGCGGGACGCCCACATAATTCAGATCGGTACCCTTGGCTATCGACTCGTACATCGCGAAACTCGGCTCCGGTGCCAGCAGCGACGCCCCCGGACCGGACAGCGCGCAGGCGATGATCTGGATGATTTCGTCGGAACCGTTGCCGAGCAGGATGCCCGCGCTCCCGGGAAGGGAGAACACCGCGCGCAACTGCCCTTTCAGGCCGGCGGCCTCCGCGTCGGGATAGCGGTTCAGCGCCACGTTCCGGAGGCGCCGCAGCCACGCTTCGCGCATGGGCTCGGGCCATGGGTACGGATTCTCCATGGCATCCAGTTTGATCAGCCCAGGGGCCTTCCCCACCGGATAGACGGAGGCCGCCCGCACAGAGGCGCGCACCCACCTCCTGATCCGATCCTCGGCTGGCATGACCAGGCCTGCGTTTCAGTTCCTGCGCATCCGGCACTCCGCCGATTGGGCGTGCGCCGTCAATCCTTCGGCGCGCGCCAGCACCGAGGCCGTGCCGGCAAGCTTCGCGGCGCCGCCAGCCGTGCAGGCGATCACTGAGGATCGTTTCTGGAAGTCATAGACCCCGAGCGGCGACGAGAAACGCGCGCTGCGCCCGGTCGGCAGCACGTGGTTGGGGCCGGCGCAGTAGTCACCCAGGACTTCGGCCGCATGGCAGCCGAGGAAAATCGCTCCGGCGTTCCGGACGCGCTCAAGAAGCGCGCGCGGATCGGCTACCGCCAGTTCCAGGTGTTCCGGCGCCATCCGGTTCACAATCGCCACCGCCTCATCCAGATCCCTGACCCGGACGATTGCGCCGTTCCCGGAAAGCGACGCGCGGATGGTTTGAGCGCGATCCATCTCCGGCAGGAGTCGGTCAATGGCGGCCTTCACTTTTTCAGCGAACTCGGCGTCGGTGCACAACAGGATCGCCCGCGCGTCTTCGTCGTGTTCGGCCTGTGCAAAGAGATCGAGCGCGATCCACTCCGCCGGGGTCGTCCCGTCGCTGACTACAACGACTTCGGATGGTCCCGCGATCATGTCGATCCCGACGACGCCGAAGACCAGGCGCTTGGCGGCGGCGACGTAGCGGTTCCCGGGGCCGACGATCTTGTCCACGGCGGGCACGGTCTCCGTCCCGAAGGCCAGCGCCGCGATCGCCTGCGCCCCGCCGATGCTGAAGACGCGACGCACGTCCGCCAGTTGCGCGGCGGCGAGAACGGCCGGGTTCGGTTGCCCGTCCATGGCCGGAGAAACCATAATGATTTCGCCTACGCCGGCGACCTGCGCCGGGATGACGTTCATCAGGACGGATGAAGGGTACGCGGCCCGGCCGCCCGGAACGTAGACCCCGACGCGGTCCAGCGGCGTCATCTTCTGCCCGAGCTCCACGCCCTCGCCGTCATCGTACGACCAGGATTCCTGGCGCTGGCGTTGGTGATACCGGCGGATGCGCCGCGCGGCCTGCTCCAGCGCTTCCCGCAGTCCCCGATCGATCGATCCGGCGGCCGCGGCCAGGCGTTCCGCGGGGACCTCCAGCTCCCCGGCCGCGAGGTTGTTCCTGTCGAAGCGGTTCGTGTACTCAATGAGCGCGGCATCACCGCGCGCGCGGACGTCGGCGAGTATCGCCGCGACGCTTCGATCCAGTTCCGCGTCCTGGCCGGGCGAGGCGCCGAGCAGGCGATCCAGTTCCGCGCCGAAGCCCTCGGCGCGGCTGTCGATCGTGCGCATCGGGGTCATGCGCCGACCACGCCCGCCAGTTGCGTGATGAACGGCCGGATCGCGCCGTGCTTCATCTTCATTGCGGCCTTGTTGACAATCAGGCGCGAACTGATCTCGGCAATGGTCGCAATCGGGACGAGTCCGTTGGCGCGCAGCGTCTGTCCGCTGTCTACCAGGTCGACGATCCGATGCGCGAGCCCCAGGACCGGGGCAAGTTCCATCGATCCATGCAGCCGGATGATCTCGACCTGCCGGCCCTGGTCGCCGAACCAGGCGCGCGTCGTGCGTATGTATTTGGTCGCGACGCGCAGGCGCCCGCTGACCGGCCGCTCGTTCTCGGGACCCGCCAGCACCATCCGGCAACGCGCAATGCCGAGATCGAGCGGTTCATACAGGCCGTCACCTTCGTACTCCATGAGGATGTCCTTCCCGGCGATGCCCAGTTCCGCCGTGCCGTGCTCCACGTACGTGGCGATATCGGACGCGCGGATGATCACGAGCCGTACGTCGGGCCGGCTGGTCTCCAGGATGAGCTTGCGCGATGTCGTCGGATCCTCCTGCGGGGTGATGCCCAGCTTCTCAAGCAGCGGCAGAAAGCCGTTGAGAATGCGGCCCTTCGAAACCGCGATGGTCAGTTCGTCAGACATTGAACGTCAGTTAAAAGTGGAAAGTATAAAGTGTAAAGCAAAAGCGAAGAGCTATCTGCTTCGCGCCATGCCCCGGGCTTACGACGGCGTAGCCATCGCTTCCTTCTTTTCACTTTCCACTTTTTACTTTTCGCTAAGATGGGACGCGCTTGATTTTCGCCCCAAGCTGCTGCAGTTTCTCCTCGATGGTCTCGTAGCCGCGATCGATGTGATAGATCCGGTCCACGGTCGTCAGTCCCTCCGCCACCAGTCCCGCAAGCACGAGGCTGGCCGAGGCGCGAAGGTCGGTCGCCATGACCGGCGCGCTGGTGAGGCGTTCCACGCCGTGGCAGATGGCGGTGTTCCCCTCGACCCGGACGTCCGCGCCCATGCGCAACAATTCCTGGACGTGCATGAACCTGTTCTCGAATACATTCTCAGTGATGGTGCCATTGCCCTCCCCGATGCAGTTCAGCGCCGTGAACTGGGCCTGCATGTCCGTAGGAAATCCCGGGAAAGGCGAAGTGTGCACATCCACGCCGTGCGGTCGCGAGCGTTCCATTCGCAGCGAGATGCTGTTCTCGTCGGAGCGGATCTCCGCGCCAGCCTCGCGCAACTTGGTCAGCACCGCGTCGAGCAGATGCGCCTGCGTGTTCTTGAGACGCACGCTGCCCCCCGTCATCGCCGCCGCCACGAGGTAAGTGCCAGTCTCGATCCGATCGGGAAGGATCTGGTGATGCGCGCCGTGCAGGGACTCCACGCCGTCGATCCTGATCGTATCGGTCCCGGCGCCCTCGATCCGCGCCCCCATGCAGTTGAGGCAGCGGGCCAGGTCGACCACCTCGGGCTCGCGCGCGGCGTTTTCGATCACAGTGACACCGTCCGCCAGCGTCGCGGCCATCATGAGATTTTCCGTGCCCGTGACGGTCACCATGTCCATCGTCAGGTGCACGCCCTTGAGCCGCTTGGCCCGCGCACGTATGTACCCGTTCTCCACCCGGATGTCCGCGCCCATGGCAGTCAGCCCGACAATATGAAGGTTTACCGGGCGCGATCCGATTGCGCACCCACCCGGCAGCGATACATCGGCCCGTCCATAACGCGAGAGCAGCGGGCCCAGGACCAGTATCGACGCGCGCATCGTCTTCACCAGTTCATACGGGGCGAAGAATTCGCGGATCCTGCCGTTATTGACCTCGATATTCATGCGCTCATCGAGCATCAGTTCGGATCCCATCCTGCCCAGCAGCTCCATCGTCGTCGTGATGTCGTGCAGATGCGGGACGTTGCCAATCACCATGGGCTCGCTGGTGAGCAGCGTCGCGGCGAGGATAGGCAAGGCCGCATTCTTCGCGCCGGAGATGTTGATCTCTCCCTGCAACGGAATGCCGCCCTGAATGATCAGTTTGTCCATACGCCGATCCGGTTTACGGTCAGTCGACCTTCAACGCCAGCTTGCGGGACCACTGCTCGGGCGTGAGAGTCTGGAGGGAAAGGGCGTGGATCTCGGTGCCCACACGTCCACCCAGCGCCTCGTAGACGATGCGGTGTTGCTGCAGCAGACTCTTGCCGGAAAACCGTTCGCTGACGATGCGGGCGGAGAAATGCGTCCCGTCGCCCTCGACCTCGGCTGCGCAGCCGGGAATCCCCGATTCGATCAGTCGCTTGATCTCGGCCGGCTCCATCGATTGCCTGCAAATTAGGATTGGAAGAAACGGCTGGCGGCAGTCGGAAGGCCATCAGGCGTCGTGCTCCGCCGTCATGCCCGGCTCATTATCCAGTCGCCCATGGCGAATTGCCAGACAACGGGCGCGGGAATAAACCGGCGCACCGCCCCGCGGCGGCCCCGACGGCCGGCAAATCAGGATGGATTCAGGGCGAGGCCGTCGCCGGCTGCGTCTCGGAGGAAATCACGAGCTTCGAATTGCGTTCGGTCAGCTTGCCAATGAGCGCATCCAGTCCCTCTCTCTGGATATCGGACGCGAATGAGCCCCGGTAGGTCGAAACCAGGCTCACGCCATCCACCGCGACGTCCACCACCTTCCATGAACCGTCGCTGATATGCAGGCGATACTGGATGGGGATGGGGGCGCTGCCAGCGGATTGCTCGACTTCGGTCTTGACCAGTACGAGGTTGGAGCTGGGGTTGTCTTCCACCGGCAAAAAGCGGATGACCTCTTCCGAATATTCCAGCAGCGCCTTGGCGTAGGTGCGCACGAGCAGCGTCCGGAACTGGCTGATGAAGGCGTCACGCTGGGAAGGAGAAGCGCCCTTCCAGGACTTGCCGAGCACCCACTTGGACATACTGGCAAAGTCGAAATGCGGTATGACCAGTTCGTGGATAAGATCGTAAATCCGCTCCGGATGCGCCTCCAGCTCGGACTTCTGGTCGACCAGCCGCGCAACCACCTGGTCGGTGGTCTTGCGCACCACCTCTTCGGCGCTTGGCGTAGCGGCCTGCACCGATGAAAAAACCAACAGGGCCGAAAACGCAAGGCCCGGCACGAACTTAAGGTTCATCTCTCTGCCTCTCCTCAAATGGCCTAAACCCGACCGTTATATTTAATTGAAAACGCCCGCTTCCGGCCACGCGGTCCGTTAGGGACGGCTACGCGTAGGTCGTGTTTATTCCCGGGAGTTTGTCCAAACTGGGTGTTGCGGACACGCCGCAGCGTTGTAAGGACGCCGCGTTATTTTAAGGGCAATGCCTGAAGTGAGAAAGGGCCTCCCGGGAAAGGTTCCCTCCCGGCGCCCTGCGCCCCCTGTCGCGCAGCGGTGAAACCCGCATGCCCATCAGATTGATATATAAAGATAAATCAGGCAACTGCTCTGTCCTGGAGGAGCTCGATTTTGTAGCCATCAGGGTCTTCGACGAAGGCCAGTACCGTGGTGCCCCCCTTCATCGGCCCCGGTTCGCGCACAATCTTGCCACCGCGTGACCGGATCCGATCGCAGGCCGCATAGACGTCGTCCACCCCGATGGCGATGTGGCCGTACGCATTGCCGAGATCGTACTGATCCTTTCCCCAGTTGTAAGTCAGTTCGATCACCGCGCTGTCCTGCTCGCTGCCGTACCCCAGGAAGGCGAGCGTGTACTGGCCGTCCGGAAACTCTTTCTCCCTCAGGACCTTCATTCCCATCACGTCCCGGTAGAAACTCTTGGATCGTTCGAGGTCACCAACCCGAAGCATTGTGTGAAGTATGCGCATGTATTGTTGCTCCTGAGTTCGCTGGCGGAATGAACAAGAATTCTGCATTCTATTCCCTGTGCGGCGTATCTCCTTTGGCCGCGTGCCCCTCGTCAAGGTCGATCTCGCCTCGCATGATTCTTTGCAGCGTTTCGACGTACAGCTGATGCTCCGCGGGAAGCACGCGCGCAGCCAGGGATTCGGCCGTATCGCCTTTCAATACCGGTATCCGGCACTGTGCGAGTATCGGGCCGGTGTCATACGCTGTATCGACGAGATGAATCGTGACGCCGGTTTCGGTCTCGCCCGCAGCGATCACCGCGGAATGGACATGACTTCCGTACATGCCCCGTCCGCCGTGGGCGGGCAACAGCGCCGGATGGACATTGACGATCCGGCGCGGAAACGCCGAGAGCGTCATGGGTCCGATTTTTTTCATGTAGCCCGCCAGCACCACCAGATCGACGCGATATTTTCGCAATACCTCGACCAGAGCCTGATCGAGGTCCGCCGGTTCACGGAATTTCTCGCCGCCCAGTACGCAGGTGGGAATCCCGTGCGCAACCGCGCGATCCAGCGCGCCCGACGAACCACTGTTGCTCACCACGACGACGGGCACTGCCGGCAGGCGCCCGCTGTTGCAGGCGTCGATAATGGCCTGCATGTTGGTCCCGCGGTGCGAGGCGAGAAAGCCCAGCCGCCAGCGCTTTTCGCCCGGTTCAACCATCGATCGTGACCGAAAAGCCCAGCGCCGCGAGCCTGTCCGAGCAGGACGTCATGTGCGGGGGCACGCTCACCGTATGCGCAGGGAATTCACGACGCATCGGGTAACCCTCGCGGAGCGCCGTAAAGTACGCGGCGCGTTCACCTTCGTCCAGACCGCCGATTCGACGCAGTTGCGCCGCGTCGCTGCGCACATCATAGCCTGCGAGGACTGCCATTTGGACCGCCTCCATCTCCCCCATCCCCGGCGCGATCGGGATCGCCGCGACGGCGGGCGGGGGCAAGGTCGGCACGCTGGCCTCGTCCGGATCGCGGCCTAGACGCGCACGGATGGCGCGGCTGACGGTCTGCGTCCCCCGCAGGCGGGCATCGGCGCTGTAGCCGGCGATATGCGGCGTGCCGATCTTTGCCCTGGCGTGCATCTCTGGATCGATGCCCGGTTCCCCGTTCCAAACATCGAGCACCGCCGAGGCGCGGCGGTTGCGATCGAGAAACCGGCAAAAAGCCGGCTCGGCCACGACCCCGCCCCTTGAAGTATTGATGATCACGACGTCCGGTTTCAGCGCTGACAACAGGGAGGGTCCCAACAGGCCGTGGGTCGGGTGCGGTCCGGCGTCCGTCAACGGGACGTGTAGCGTGAGAATATCCACGTCGTGCAATTCCGGAAGCTCGCGGTAATCGCCGGGGATCCCCGCCTCGCGCAGCGGCGGATCGTTGCGCAGGCATACGATGCCCAATGCCTCGAGGAAATGCGCCACCATGCTCCCCACCGCGCCGCAACCGATCACGCCGGCGCGCCTTCCCGGCAGTGCCGGGCCGCCGCTTTCGGCGAGCGCGCAAAGGGCGCTGACCACGTATTCCGCCACGGAGCGGGCGTTGCAGCCGCGCGCGTGCGCGAAACCGATCCCGTTCTTCGCAAGGTAGTCCAGGTCGACATGGTCCGCGCCGCTGGTTGGAGTCGCAACGAAACGCACGCGGCTGCCGCGGAGCAGTTGCTCACCGATCTGCGTCACCGTGCGCGTGACCAGGATGTCGGCGTCCCGGAGCAACCGCGCGTCAATCGCGCGGCCGTCCGCCAGCACGAGGTTGCCCAGATCGGCGAAGAACTGCCGCACGAAGGGGATCCCGCGGTCCGCGACGATTTTCACTTCAACCCGTTCTTCGACCTCTTCATAACCCGGCCGTTCATCTCCCTCGCATGAATCCGGCCGAAGCGCCCCGCACGACGGACTGGGCGGTACAGGCAGCGGCGATCCCCGCGGGGCGAGCCGGCTAAACGTGTTCCGCGCCTTCCTTGCGGACCGGCGGCCGGACGAGATCGGCGCGCGACACGCCGAGCCACATCACGATCGGGCTCGCCACCAGCGCGGAGGAGTAAATTCCGAACAGGATGCCGATGGTGAGGGCCAGCGCGAAATAATGCAGCGTTTCGCCGCCCAGGAGCAGCATCGACAGCACGGCGAGCTGCGTACAACCGTGGGTAATGATGGTGCGAGACAGCGTGCGCGTAATGGCGTTGTCGATGATGGTCGGAACCGAGGCCTCGCGCATCTTGCGGAAGTTCTCGCGCACCCGATCGAACACGACCACGGATTCGTTCACCGAATAGCCGAGCACGGCGAGTATCGCCGCCAGCACGCTCACGGAGAAATCCCACTGGAAGAAAGCGAAGAAGCCGAGAATGATCACGACGTCGTGAAGGTTGGCGATAATCGCGGCGACCCCGAACTTCCATTCGAAACGGAACCACAGGTAGAGCACGATTCCGATCGAGACGAACAGCAATGCCAGACCGCCGTTGTCCACGAGCTCCTCGCCGACCGCCGAACCGACGAATTCCACCCGCCGCACCTCGGCGCTCGGATCGACGGCATTCAACGCGGCCCCGACCTGTTCTGACAATTTCGCGCCGGCGGTGTCCTGTTTCGCCGGCAGGCGGATGAATACGTCCCGTGACGTGCCGAAGTTCTGCACAGGGACATCGTGGAATCCGAGTTCGCCGAGGGACTCGCGGATCCGCTCCAGGTCCGCCGACTCCGCATAATGAACCTCCATGACCGTGCCGCCGGTAAAGTCCACGCCCAGGTTCAATCCGCGCACGGCGAGAAACACCACCGCGAGGATGAACGTGACGAGCGATATCACGTTGAACACCAGCGCATGGCGCATGAACGGGATATCTTTCCGGATTTTGAAAAATTCCATGATCAGCCCTCGATGCGTCTAGCCCGGATCAATGATGCACGGGTCAACGAGCGGACGGGTGGCATCGGGTGCCGTTGTCCGCGCGCAGCGGAAGGGCCCCGCTGGGGGATGGGTGGAGCGAGCACGGACAGCGGCATCCGATGACAGGACCCGGCCGCATTGAGTCGAGCATGGTTCATGAATTCCCCGGGCTGGCGCGCTACTTCCACGCGGTATTGCCGATCGCGATACGGGTGAGCCTGCGCCGGCCGCCGTACACGAGGTTGACCAGGCTGCGCGAAACCATCACGGCGCTGAACATGGAGGTGATGATCCCCAGGCACAGGACCACGGCGAAGCCGCGGATCGGACCGGTGCCAAAGAGGAACAGCGCCAGTCCGGCGATAAAGGTCGTGATATTCGTGTCGAGAATAGTGCCAAACGCGCGGTCATAGCCCGCAGTGATGCTCGCCTGCGGCGAATTGCCGTTGCGCAGTTCCTCGCGTATGCGTTCGTTGATCAACACGTTCGCGTCAATGGCCATGCCGACCGTGAGCGCGATGCCCGCCATGCCGGGCAGTGTGAGCGTCGCCTGGAGGAGCGACAGCAGCGCGATCAGCAGCACGACGTTGACGCCGAGGGCGATGACCGCCGTGACGCCGAAACTCAGGTAATAGACGATCATGAACGCGGCTATCGCCGCGAAGCCGACCCAGATGGAATGGAACCCGCGTTCGATGTTCTCGGCGCCCAGGCTCGGCCCCACGGTGCGCTCCTCGATGATTTCGATGGGCGCGGCGAGCGCGCCTGCACGGAGCAGCAGGGCGAGGTTGCGCGCCTCCTGCGTGGAATCGAGGCCGGTGATGTGGAAGCGCTTGCCGAGCTGCTCGCGGATCGTGGCGACGTTGATGACTTCTTCGACGGTCACCTTCTTCTTCACCTCGACGCCATTCTCCTCCACCGTCTCGGTCTTGTTCTCGATGAACACGACCGCCATGCGCTTGCCCACCTGGTCGCGCGTGACCCGGCTGAAGATCCGGGCGCCCTTGCCATCCAGCGTGATCGTGACATCCGGGCCGCCGCTCGCCTGGTCGATCCCCGAAGCGGCGTCGATGATCGTGTCGCCGGTGAGGATGACCTGCTTTTCCAGCAGGACCGGCTGGTTGTTGCGTTCGCGATAGAGGCGCGAACCGGCGGGGACCCGGCCTTCCTCGGCGTCGCGAACATCGTGATCCTCGTCCACCATGTGGAACTCCAGCGTGGCGGTCGCGCCGAGAATTTCCTTGGCGCGCGCCGTATCCTGAACGCCCGGCAACTGGACGACGACGCGGTTCTGGCCCTGCTGCTGGATGACGGGCTCGGCCACGCCGAGTTCGTTGACGCGCTTGCGGAGGGTGGTGATGTTCTGCTGCAGGGCAAAGCGCCGGGTTTCGGTCAGGGCCGTTTCCGACAGCACTGCGTTCGCCGCAAACTCCTCCGTGCCGCCCTCGACCCGGGTGACCGCGAGATCCTGGAAGTTGTCGGCGATCAGCTTCATGCCCGCGGCGAGCTCATCGGCCTCGCGGAACCGGACCCCCACCCCGCCGCTTTGCAGGCGGCTGACGGTCTTGTAGCGGATTGTGTGTTCCCGGAGCAGCGAACGGATGTCGTTGACGTAGCGGTCGTCCGCCTTGGACACCGCCGCCTCCATGTCGACTTCCATGAGGAAATGCACTCCACCACGCAGGTCGAGGCCGAGGAACATCGGTTCCGCCCCGATCCGGGCAAGCCACGCCGGCGTGGCCGGCGCGAGGTTGAGCGCCACGACATACGCCGGTCCCAGCGATTTCTTGACCGCTTCCTGCGCGGTGAGCTGCGCGTCCTGGTCCGCCAGCCGGACGATCAGCGAACCGGGATGCAGTTCGATGCCCACCGGCCTGATGCCGGCCCCGTCGAGCGCGGTCTCGATCTCCAGCCGGGTCAATTCGCTCACTTCGGCAGCGCGGCTTGCCGAGATCTGCAGCGCCGGATCCTTGCCGTACAGATTCGGCAGGGCGTAGACGGCTCCGGCCAGCACCACGATGGCAATGAGGAGATTCTTCCAGAGCGGGTAACGATTCATGGGATGGACGGCAACCGCGGCTTCAGAGCGTCTTCACGGTCCCTTTCGGCATGGCGGCTGAAACGGCCTGCTTCTGTACTTTGACTTCTACGTCCTTGGCGATTTCCAGCACGATGAAATTGTCGCCCACCTCACTGATGCGTCCGAGCAGGCCGCCACCGGTAACGACCTCGTCTCCCTTGCTCAGGGACTCGACGAGTTTCCGGTGCTCCTTGGCCTGTTTCATCTGCGGTCGGATCAGCACGAGATAGAACACGACCAGCAGGATGACAAACATAACGAGCCCGGAGATCCCTCCCCCCTGAGCGGGCGCGGTTTGCGCCCAGGCATTGTTGATGATGATGTCCATCGCGGTGTCGGCCCGATAAAGCGGCGTATTATGACACAGCCTGCTCGGCTTCCGCTGCCCTCCGGCTGAATTCGAGCGCGTAGGCATCAAGCCGCCGCAACTCGATCGCGGAGCGCATCTCGCGCATCAGGTTCTGGAAGTAATGAAGATTGTGCAGCGTGTTGAGCCGGGCGCCGAGGATTTCATTGGCGCGATCCAGGTGATGCAGATAGGCACGCGAGTAGTGGCGGCAGGTGTAGCACCCACAGTCCGGATCCGGGGCCTGCTCGCTCTGCCGATGTTGGGCATTGCGGATGCGCAGCACACCGCGCGACGTGAACAGCTGGCCGTTGCGGGCATTGCGGGTCGGCAACACGCAATCGAACATGTCCACGCCGCGGCACACCGCGGCAACCAGTTCCTCCGGCTTCCCCACGCCCATCAGGTAGCGGGGTCTGACTTCCGGCATCTGCGCCGCCAGGTAATCGAGCACCTTGATCATCTCATCCCGCGGTTCGCCCACTGACAGGCCGCCGATGGCATAGCCGTCGAAACCGATGGTCCGCAGTCCGCGCAACGATGCCTCGCGCAGGTGCCGGTAGGTACCGCCCTGCACGACCCCGAACAGGGCGGCGCGGTGCGCGCCATGCGCGTCGCGGCAGCGCCCGGCCCAGCGCAGTGATAATTCCATGGACGCGCGCGCCCGCGCCTCCTCGACGGGCCAGGGCGTGCAGTCGTCGAGCACCATGATGATGTCGGCATCGAGCCGCTGCTGGATCCGGATCGCCTCCTCGGGCCCCAGAAAAATCTGATCACCGTCCACCGGGGAGCGGAATTGCGCGCCCTGCTCCGTGATCCGGCGCGATTCGGCCAGGCTGAATATCTGGTAGCCACCCGAGTCGGTGAGGATGGGGCGATCCCAGTGCATGAATCGGTGCAACCCGCCGAAGCGCGCGATGATGTCCGTCCCGGGCCGTAGCATGAGGTGGAAGGTGTTGCCAAGGATGATCTCGCTGCCAGTGTCAATCAGCTCCTCCGGCGTCATGGCCTTGACCGCGCCATAGGTGCCGACGGGCATGAATGCCGGCGTCTCGACGGTACCGCGCGCAAAGGTCATGCGCCCGCGCCGGGCGGGGCCGTCGGTGGCGAGGCCTCGTACCTCGTGCCTCGTACCTCGTGCCTCGTACCTCGTGCCTCGATGCCCACGAGGAACGAGGCACGAGGAACGCATCAAGCAATGAACATCGCATCTCCATAGCTGTAGAACCGGTAGCGTTGAGTCACGGCATGGCGGTAAGCACACAGCACATTCTCCGTGCCGGCGAAGGCGCACACCAGCATCAACAGGGTAGATTCAGGGAGATGAAAATTCGTGAGCAGGGCGTCGACGACCTGGAAGCGGAATCCGGGATAGATGAACAAATCCGTCTCCCCGCGCACCGGCCGCAATGACCTGCCATCTACCGCCGCTTCCAGCCCGCGTAGCGAGCTGGTGCCGGCCGCGATGACCCGCCCGCCGCGTTGCCGAGTCCGCGCCACCTGATAACAAAGGGCCTCCGTCACTTCGAACCACTCGCTGTGCATGCGGTGGTCCTCCACCTTCTCGGAGCGCACGGGCTGGAAGGTCCCGGCACCCACGTGCAGCGTGAGGAATCCGATCTGCACGCCCTGCGCCCGCAGCCGTTCAAGCAATGCCTGGGTGAAGTGCAGTCCCGCAGTCGGCGCCGCCACGGCCCCGGGATGCCTTGCAAAAACTGTCTGGTAACGGTCGCGATCGGTGTCCCGGTCCGGGCGCCTGATGTATGGCGGTAATGGAACGTGGCCGGCGGCCTCGAGCATCTCCAGCAGAGGTTGCTCTCCGCAATAGGCCAGCACGAAAAACCCCCCCTGCCGGGAGCGCACCTCCAGTTCGACGCCGTTCTCGATCAGGATCGTCGACCCCGGCCGCAGGGATTGGCCGGACCGCACCTGGGCGAGCATGAGCCCGCGCTCCAGCACCCGCTCCAGCAGGACCTCCACGCGGCCACCGCCCGGTTTGCGACCGTACATCCGCGCCGGAATCACGCGCGTGTCGTTCAGCACCAACAGATCGCCGCCGCGAAGCAGTTCGGGGAGATCGGCGAACCGGCGATCGGCGACGCCGCCGCCGGATCGGGACAGCACCAGTAGGCGGCTCTGGTCGCGCTCCGCGGCCGGAACCTGCGCGATCAATTCACCGGGCAATTCGTAGGCGAACGCGCTGCGCCGCATGGCGCGCGATGTTAGCAGATCGCGCGGCGCCCGCTTTGCGCGGCCGGCGTCATTTCTTATACTGCCCCACCTTCTTCCAGGCCGGGATGGCGGAACTGGTAGACGCGCCGGACTCAAAATCCGGTGGTGGCGACACCGTGTGGGTTCGACTCCCTCTCCCGGCACCAGCGCAAACGGCTGTGCCCGAACTATCGGGCACGAAGATGCTTGATGCACGGAGTCCTGCACGCGTTGTTCGGGTTCCTCGCCGCCGCCGCGAGCCTGGCCTATGGCACGCCCGAACAATGCCTGAGCAGCGGCGCCGCGAGCGAAGCGATCCTCCAGGATCGCCTGATGTCGCGGCTGGGCGGCGCTGCCGCGCAGGCCCCTGGCGCCATCCGGGCGGATCTGGCCCGGCTGGAAGCCCGGTTCGGCCCATACGACCCACGTCTTCTCCCCGGCCTGATTGCCCTTGGCCTGCGCTCTCGCGAAGCCGGCGATCATGAAAACGCGTCACAGGCATTCGGGCGGGCACTGTATGTGCTCCGGGCCAACGACGGACTGCAAAGCCTGGATCAACTCCCCATCGTCAAACGGCTGATTGAGGTCCGCGGGGAGCTCGGCGACTGGCGCGGTGTGGAATCGGCCTACGCGTTGATGCACTGGCTCTACCGGCGAAACTATGACCCCGGCGATCCCAGGATGCTGCCGGGCCTCATCCGCCTGCGCCGCTGGCACATCGACGCTTACAACAAGGAAACGGAGACCACCCTGGCCACGCACGTGGAAGAGGCCGAGCGGCTGTACGACCAGGCCGCGGCGATTATCAGGGAGTGTCACGGCGATGCTTGGGCGGTTTCCTGCTTGCTTGACGGGCGTTGTTGCGTGGACGCGCCTTCCGGCGAGAGCTGCCCGGAGGCCGCGGTCAAAACCGGACTAAACTCCGTGACGCCCGGGCAGTCGAAGTGAATGTGACGATCGGAAGAAGGAGGATCGAACCATGATCAACCGGGTCAAACGCTTGTCCCCCGCTTTCATTGCCGCGGCAGTAGCCCTCGTGGCCGGTACGGCGGCATTCGCCGATGCCCTTCCAGGAACGTGGCAGGCAAAACAGGCCAGGTTTCACTTTGCAGGCTTCACCAGCCAGTACACCTGCGACGGCCTTCGCTCCAAGGTGAAAGTGCTGCTACGCTCGCTCGGCGCACGCGATGACGTGACGATCCGGGGCGGATGCGGAGGAAAGTCGTTCAACGAACCGCAGCAATCCCATAACGTAGTGATCGGGTTCTCCATTCCGGTCCTGGCCGAGGGCCAGGGATTGCCCGGTGAGACCTTTCCGGCCGAATGGCGCGAGGTGCGTTGGCGCGCGAACTCACCCAGCGGCCTGGACCCGGGTGATTGCGAACTGGTCGAGCAGCTTCGCGAACAGGTTCTAACCCTGTTCAATCCACGCGATATGAAGGACGAGTCCGTCTGCGTTCCGCACCAGCTCAACACTGGCGATCCGGATTTACGGATGACGATACTGGTCCCGGCGCAGTCCGCGCCTCCCGCGGACCGTGACCTCGACAATCCATGAGCTGAAAAAGAAAAGCCGCCCGATGGGCGGCTTTTCCGTTCCGGGGAATCCCGGGTTACGTGCCCACGATGAAATCGTCCGCATCGATCGCAGGCGCCCCGGTGAGGGTCGCGATCAGGACTTCATCGCCGGATGTCGCGTTGCCGTCCGGATCGTAGTAGAGATCCCCGCTCGTCGAGTCGTAGACCAGGCGCGTATCCCCATCCGTCGCTGCGGTGAGGCCGTCCCCCGACTCGAACTCCTCCGCCCCGAGCGCGTTGCCCGCGGCCGTGGCGAGCGCCGCGAACACCGCCGGATCCAGCGAGATCTGATCCTCGCCCGAAACGAAGTCCTCCAGCGTATCGACGTTATCGCTTCCGTAGGCGGAACCAAGCACGAATACATCATTGCCATCACCGCCTTTCAGTGCGTCGTCGCCATCGCCGCCGTCCAGCGTGTCGTCTCCGGCGCCGCCCTTCAGCACGTCCGCACCGGCGTCCCCATTCAACGCGTCTGCGCCTGCCGCGCCCAGGAGTTCGTCGTCGCCATAGCCGCCGTTCAGGTCATCCGAGCCGCTGCCACCATTGAGACTGTCGTCGCCGTAACCGCCGAAGAACGAATCGGCGCCGCTGCCGCCGGCAAGTGTGTCGTCGCCGTCGCCACCGTCCAATACGTCCCTTCCAGATCCGCCATGCAGATCATCCGTCCCGAGACCGCCATAGAGCGTGTCGTTGTGTGCTCCGCCATCCAGCGTGTCGTCCCCGTAGCCGCCATCCAGCAAGTCTGCGCCCGGATCGCCGCGCAGCGTGTCATTTCCATATCCGCCGGAGAGGACATCCTGCCCGGGTCCGCCGCGCAGGACATCGTCGCCGCCGTCTCCGGCGAGCGTGTCGTTGCCCGGGTTGCCCCTGAGATTGTCGTTTCCGTACCCGCCGGCCAGGTCATCATGTCCGACGCTTCCAGACAGTCGATCTTCACCGTAGCCACCCGACAGGATGTCATTGCCCGGATCGCCCTTGAGAATATCGTCTCCATACCCGCCGGACAGGTTATCGTCGCCGATGCTTCCAAACAGGCGATCATCGCCGTCGCCGCCGTCCATCGTGTCGTCGCCCTGGTTGCCCCACAGCCGATCGTCGTCGCCGCCGCCGCTGATCGTGTCGTTGCCGATCCCTCCCCACAGGAAGTCGTTTCCGGCGCCTCCGTCCAGCGTGTCGTCGTCCTTGTCGCCCCTCAGGTGGTCATCGCCGTAACCGCCGAACAGAACGTCATTGCCCGCGGAGCCGAACAGTTGGTCGTTCCCATATCCGCCATCGAGATGATCGTTGCCGGTCCAGCCGGTCAGGTGGTCCGTGCCGTCGCCTCCGTAAAGCGTGTCGTCGCCGGTCCAGCCGTTCAGGTGGTCCTGGCCCTGATCTCCGTAAGCGACATCGTTGCCGGTGCCGCCGTCCAGGTGATCCGCGCCGTACCCGCCATGCAATTCATCATCGCCGACGCTGCCGGTGAGTTGATCGTTGCCCGCTTCGCCCCACAGGGTGTCGTCGCCCGCCCGTCCGTTGATGGAGTCATTGCCGGCATCGCCGTAAGCGACGTCGTTTCCGCCCCCGCCAAAGAGTTCATCGTCGCCCGGGGTGCCGTCGTCTTCGAGTAGAAATGCGCTCATGGTGTGTCACCTCCGCTTACAGGTCCCGGCGCCGCCCGAAGGCCGCTCGGCCGGTCTACAAATTACGGTCGTTTATTGTCCGCGAAGTTCGCGGCTTTACTTTGAATACGGTCACAACCGCAGCCTGGCCAAGGTGATGGAATTCGCAGAACGTCGCCGGACATTGAGACGTGCTTCGCAACCGCTACTCTTTCAGATCCAGCTCCCGGAGTAATGGAAGGAAATGCGCGGTTGCGTGCTGCTGTTGCGCCTTCGTGAGTTCGTCGCGCCAGCGTCCCGGCTTGCCCGACTGGATGTGCCGGTCATTAATGAAGTAGGTCGTGCTTTCAAGGAGCGTCCGCCTCGGGTTGCGGCGCTCCTGGACCTCAATCTCCGCGCCGGCGACCTCGCGCATGATCCGCCTGTGCGCGTCCAGGCTGGTCGCCTCCCGGATCTGCGACACCACTTCCGGCGAAATGGCGTACCCGAGCCGTTCCGCGATCCGGCCGATGAATTCGGCGGTTGAACCCAGCAGTTGCGCATAGGGAATCAGCATGACTTTCGGATAACGCCGGGCCGAACGGAACTGGTCGAAAGAGATGTCTGTGAGTTCAATGCACTTCTCGAAACTGTAGTCGTGCAGCCGCATCATCGAAACGACGACGTCCCGCGGATCCCGGTAATTGAAGAATGCGCAAACGTCCGCGCGCGGCAAGACCGTCTGCACGGCCGGGAGCAGGTTGTGGGCATGCATAAGCACGTTGCCGCTGAAATCGTACTGGGACAGGAACGCCGTCGTTTCGGGGTAATTGGCGTTCACGGATGAGAAGGGGACCTTCTGCCGCGTCAGGATTTCCCTGAGAATATTGAAGACCAGGATGGTCCCCGAACGCGGGACACCCAAACTGAGGATCAGCATGCGCCGGGTTATTTCTCTGCGTTTCCCTGAGACAACCGATGGATGTGGCGGGCAAAGTCCGGGTCTTCGCCGTCAAGGAGCCGCGGCAGGGCTTCGCGGAAGTCACGGCGAGTGCACCAGTCGCGCATGTAGTCCTCCCAAGATTGCCAGCGGCGCTGGCGTTGCCGGCCCATTCCTTCCTCGAACTCGAGGATGTAGGCGCGCTCGAATAGCGCGATCAGGATCCCAAAAATCGCCTTCTTTCGCTCGGCCTGTTCCACGGTCACGGGAAGGTCCGCGACTTTTTCGCTCAGCAGGGCGAGATCGGCATTCTCGATGCAGAGCTTGAGAAAGCTCGCGTACTCGTCCGATAGGCGCTGGTAGATCTCTTCCTCGTCGCTCTCGCGCTCCTTGCGTTGTTCAACGACGAATACGTATATGGCGAGCGGCAGGCCGAACACGGTGACGATGTAGCTCAGGAATTCCATCCATTGAAGCAGCGTGTCGGGCATGATGCCCTATCCTTTCGACGTTCGGCGCGTCGCGCGCTCCAGCCGGGCGACGCGCGCCTCGAGATCCTCGGTCCTCTCGAACAGGGCCTTCATCGCCGCGGCGGGCCGCACGTGCATGACCTGCCGGTTCCTTTCGATGCAGAGGACCCGTCCATCATCAACCAGTTCCGCGAGCAGCGTCGCCAGGATCTGGGTGCCCGCCCCGACATGTTCGGCAATTTCGCGGGGCGTGCGTGGTTCCGACAGGAAATCGAGGACCTTGCTCTCGACGGGCGTCATGGCATCTACGATGAACGCGTCGACAGATTCCCTGCTCTTTCCCACGAGCTCCCTGAACTCCAGGCCGCACGCGACATCCTCGCCTTTCTCTCCTGGAAGCAGGACGAAGTAATACAGGGCCGCGGTTGCCTCGATCGTCTGCTCGGCGCGGCTGACGGCGAGCGCAAAGCGCACGTCCACGACGGGGGCATTGTCCTTTTTGATGGCGCGTCCGCTGGGGCGGATCTCGCGCAGCGTGGCGCGGCTGCACCGGATTTGCAGTCCATCGGGCGAGAGGTCATGCACCCTCGCCTGCAGGGTCTTGTCCTGGAAACGGACCTCCACCGGTGAGTTGATGATGATGCGGGGATATTTCCTGCGGTCTTCGTATATTTCGTAGGGTTGCCGACTCTGCACGAAGCCTCTCCCTCGTTCCGGCCCAGGCGCGAAGCGCGACTACGCGCCAGCCGCGATGCCCTCTCCGGGAGAAAACCGGCGGAGCGAGCGACCGTTCGTGCCGATTCGCCCCACCGCTGCGCTATTTTTTCTCCAGCGCCTTCTCCACCCGGTTGCTCAGGTATTTCACGATCTCGACGCGCGACACTTTCTTGTCGTTGCCAGGGATGACGGTCCAGGGCGCGAAGGTCGTGCTGGTGCGCATGACCATTTCGTTGATGGCCTGCGCGTAGGCATCCCACTTCTCGCGGTTGCGCCAGTCCTCTTCCGTGATCTTGTGCTGTTTCCACGGCGTCGCCTCCCGCTCCTTGAAACGTCGCAACTGTTCGTCCGCCGAGATGTGCACCCAGAATTTGCAGAGAATGACCCCGTGCAGGGCGAGGTTTTCCTCGAAGTCGTTGATCTCCTGGTAGGCGCGCATCCATTCGTCCTGCCGGGCGAACCCCTCCACGCGCTCCACCAGCACGCGCCCGTACCATGACCGGTCGTAGATGGTGAAGTAACCATCACGCGGCAGGTGCCGCCAGAAGCGCCACAGGTAATGGCGCGCCTTCTCCTCGTCCGTGGGCGCCGCCACCGAGATCACGCTGTACAACCGCGCGTCCAGGGCCGCGGTCACCCGCCGGATGGCGCCGCCCTTGCCGGCAGCGTCCCAGCCTTCGAACATGGCCACGACTGAGCGGCGGGCCTCTCGGGCAGTCCAGGCAAGTTGTCGGAGTCGGTCCTGGTATTTCTCGAGCTGCTTCTTATATTCCGCGTCGCTGATCTTCTTCTCTACATCGACCGTGTCGAGCACCGTCCTGCCGGTCAGCGTCGGCATCGTCTTGGGCGCCCTGGACGCCGACGGCGCGCTGCTCTTTTGGCGCTCCAGTATTTCGCGCACGCGCTCCAGCAAAATCTTGCCGGCCTTCAGATCCCGGTAACGGTTGTCTTCGGCATCGATCAGGTGCCAGGGGGCGTTGCCGGTATCAGTCTGCTGTATCGCGCGGGCCGAGGAAGCGACGAAATCGTCATAGCTCTTGAGGTACTTCTTCGCCAGCTTGGTCAGCCGGTTCTTGGCCTTCCCCTTCAGCCGCTTTCTCTCTGCGGACTTCGACAGATGGAACCAGAATTTGATGATCACGTGGCCGTCATCGGTCAGCATCCGCTCCAGTTCCTCGATGCGCCGCATTTCCGCATCAAGCTGCGAGCCGTGCCACTTGCCGAGCGCGTGATTGACTATCGGCTGCGTGTACCAGGAGCCGAACATGATCGCCATAGTCCCGCGCGGGGGCATCGCGCGCCAGAAGCGCCACTGGAACGGGCGCAACCGTTCTTCGTCGGTCTCATCCCAGAAGGCGTGATTGCGGATCCAGCGTGAGTCCAGCCATTCGTTGAGCCGGTTCACCACGCCGCTTTTGTTGGCGCCTTCGACCCCCGAGATGATGACAATGACGGAACTCTTCGTGTCCTTGAGTTCATACTGCGCCTTCAACAACTGTGTGCGCAGTTCCAGTACCTCCTTGGTGAAATCCTCCTTGGAAACCTTTTTATGTAACTCCACGGCTTCGAACATGGTCGTGTACCCCTTTTTTTTCTGCCTTCCCGGGGTTAATCTTAGTTCAACTGCGGTGTTTTGTATGTTCCCCGTGGCGTGTCCACGGCAGGGGCCGGCAAGCCCTTGAATCCCGGGCGGGTTCAGGGACTGAACTTTGCCATCTTCCTCTGGATGAGCGTGACCGGCGCGCTGATATTTTTCCTCGGCGGCCCCGGAATTCCGGACCGGTCCACACGATCGGCGAACTGCATCGCGAGACGGGGGAATTCCTGATCCCTGCGTTTTCAGCCGCCGAGAACCGACCCCCCAAGGCCGGCAATCAGCCCGCGAACAGCGAGCGTGGCCGCGTCGAGCCGCGCCCGATCCGTTGATCGCAAGACCAGATTCACGCCCGGCCTCCCCTGGCGGAAATACGGATAGCTCCCAATCGCCACATCCGGAAACCGCTGCTGTACGGCGCCAAGACCGAGCGCGAGTTCGCCCTCGAAGAGACCGGTGACGACGTTGCCCGTCAGGATCGGCGCTCCCCCGACCAGCCGGTCGGTCATGCCGTCGAACATCGCCTGCAGGATGTCCGGCACTCCTGGCAGCACGAATACATTCTTGATCTGGAATCCCGGCGCGCCGCTCACCGGGTTCTGGATCAGCGTCGCGCCGGCCGGAATATCCGCCATGCGCAGGCGCGCCTCGTTCAACCGGCCGGGTTCATAGAAACGCTCGAGCACCGCCACCGCCGCGGGATGACGTTCCAGCGCCACGCCGAAAGCACGGGCGATACTGGCGGAAGTGATGTCATCGTGCGTGGGACCGATGCCTCCGGTCGTGAAGACATAATCGTACAGCGCGCGGCACTCGTTGACGTGGTCGATAATCGTCTGCTCGACATCCGGTATGACCCGCGCTTCGGCAAGCAAGATGCCCAGCTCGTCGCAGCGACGCCCGAGAAAAGCGAGATTCGTGTCCTGAGTCCGGCCGGACAGTATCTCGTTGCCGATGATGACCACACAGGCCTTTGGGACGTCTTTCATGCCTGGGGTGTGGGCTTCTTTCTGATCACGCGTGCAGACAATTCCCCGCGGAGCACCTTGCCCGCTTCATTGCGCGGCAGTTCGTTCACGAAGAATACGCGGGCGGGAGCTTGCAGGGGGCCTAAGAGTCTGCGGCAGTGTTCCAGCAATACCCGTTCTTCGACCGCGCTACGCGTCTTCACCGCCGCGAACAGGCCTGTTCGATTCTCCTCGAACGCGGCGCCGAACGCCGCGGCCTCCATGACCGCCGGGTGCCGCGCCAGCGCCTGCTCGATCTCGGATGGTTCCACCTTGAAGCCGTCGAGATTGATTGTGTCATCCAGGCGCGAGTCGATGTACAGCAGCCCGTCCGGACCCAGCCGGCCGGTGTCCCCCGGGTAGAACCAGCCTCCGCGGAATGATCGGGCGGTGGCCTCCGGGTTGCGATGATACTCGCGCGGAAACAGCGCGCTGCGGAACCGGAGGACGCCGGGAGTTTCCGGCGACAGGGGACGATTGGCATCGTCCACGACTTCGGCCTGCGCCCAGCTAACAACGGTACCGACGCTCTGCGGCACCCGGCGCAGCGTGTCCGGAACCGCCATGCTGAGGCGCCCGGTCTCACTCGCCCCGTAGCCTGCGTGCAGGTTCGGCGTCAGGCGCACCAATGTCTCCTCTATCAAGGCCGGCGACAACGCGCTGCCACCGACAAGGAGATGTTCCACGCTGGGGAAGCGATTCGTGCAGGCGGGCAACTCCAGCAGGAGGTCTCGCAGGAAGGCAGGCGACATCACGAGTTGCGTCACGCGATGCCGGTCAATGGCCTCGATGAAGCCGCCGAAACCCAGTGACGCGGGGATCACCACCGCCGCTCCGCTGAGCAGATGCAGCAAGCAAGGGTAGAGCGCGAGAAGCGCATCCAGCCCGCGGTGACAGAGGAAGCGTCCCCGTGCATCGATGCGGGACAGCGTTGCGTGTTGCTCGAGGTAGGCCAGCGAGGCGGCGTGAGTCCTCAATATTCCCTTCTGTGCGCCGGTGGTGCCGGAAGACAGTGAAATCCGCCATGTCCGATCGCCGCCGGCGGCGATTTGATCGCGCACGGACGGACCGGGCTCGAGCCACGACGGGTCAGCCTCGATCTGACTGCATCCTTCCGGCGCCAACCCGCCGGGATCCACGACCACGGCGGTCACCGCGAAGTTCCGGATGACCGCCTCTCTTGCGTGGAACGGATATCGGGGATGAACGTGCACCGAAACCGCGCCTGCACGCGCCAGCGCCAGTATCACCAGCAGGTGTAGCGGCGATGTCTTCATCGAGATGCCGATCACGTCGCCAGGCATCATCCCGAGTCGGACCAGAGCCTCCGCGGCGCGGGCCGTTGCCGATTCCAGTTCGCCGTGCGTAAGCATCAGGCGATCGCTGGCAAGCGCCGGGGCATCCGGACGGACCTGCGCCTGAAGCGCAATCGCCCGGGCAATGTTCATCATGGAGAGTTCCGAATCCGACATCGCCAGACGAGTTCACGTCACTTTCATTCCAGCCGGACCTTGCTCAGGAATGATCCATTCCGGCTGCAAGTCATCCCTTCGGAAGCGGATCCAGGTAAACCTTTACGTTGTCGATCAGGCGCGCGACCCCGAGCCAAGCCGCGGTCAGTATCGACAGCTTCGTATCCGCCGGCCGCGGCTCGCCGAGATCCTCGGAGCGCCGGACGCTGAAATATTCCGGACGAAAACCAGTCTTCTCGAGAGCGGCCACTCCCGCCCGTTCTATGGACGCGTAGTCCCGTTCGCCGTGCCGCAGCCGGTCCGCCGCGTTTTGCAGAGCCTGGTAAATCATCGGGGCCCGCTGGCGTTCGGCGGCGCTCAGGTAGGCGTTGCGGGAACTCATCGCCAACCCATCCGGCTCGCGCACGATCGGCATCGCGATGACCTCTACCGGGATGCAGAGGTCCGCGACCAGGCGCCGGATCACGAGATACTGCTGGTAGTCCTTCTCGCCAAACAGCACGACGTCCGGCTGCGCGTTGATCAGGAGCTTGGTGACCACCGTGGCAACGCCGGAAAAATGGCCGGGCCGGAATTTGCCGCACAGGATGCTGGAGAGGTCCGGAACCGTCACGCGTGTGTCGGTGTCGACGCCTCCGGGATAGAGTTGCGCCAGGTCGGGCGCAAACAGGAGATCCAGGCCGCGGCCGGAGAGCAGCCGGCTGTCCTCCTTCAGCGTGCTCGGATAGCGCGCGTAGTCCTCGCCCAATCCGAACTGAATAGGATTGACGAAGATGCTGACCACCGTGCGATCGGCGATCTGGCGCGCGCGATCCAGCAGCGATAGATGTCCGCCGTGAAGGTTGCCCATGGTCGGCACGAAGGCGATGCTTCGCCCCTCCCGTCTCCATGCGCCGATGCTCTCGCGCAGGCCCGGCAGGTCATAGACCGTTCGCATGCGATTCATGCCAGCGGGTTGCTGGATCGGCAAGCTGCCCATTTCTTCTGCCGGCCCCAATATATATGGTGTCAGGTGAAGGTGTTTTCAGGTCCGGGAAACGTCCGTTCCTTCACGGCCCGCACGTAGGCCTGTACCGCGGAGCGGATATCGCCCGTTCCGTCCATGAAATTGCGCGCGGCGCGTGGCATGTGCTCGGAAATGCCGAGCAGGTCGTGCAGCACCAGTACCTGGCCGTCGCAATCCGGGCCCGCGCCGATGCCGATCACCGGCATCGCGACCGCCCCGGTGATCTGATGCGCAAGCGCGGTCGGCACGCTCTCCAGCACCAGCATTTCCGCGCCGGCGGATTCCAGCGAGCGGGCGTCGGCCAGCATCACACGCGCCGCTTCCGGCGAGCGGCCCTGCACCCGGTAGCCGCTGAATTTGTTGACCCATTGCGGGGTCAGCCCCAGGTGCGCGCAAACCGGGATCCCGCGGACCGACAGCTGTTCGACGGTGTCGCACAACCATGCGGCGCCTTCGAGCTTGACCATGTGCGCGCCGCCCTCGCCCACCACTCGCGCGGCGTTGGCCATCGCCTGCGCGGGGGTGGCATAGCTCATGAACGGCATGTCCGCGAGCACGAAGGATGACCCGGCCCCGCGCGTCACCTGGCGGGTGTGATAGACCATGTCCTCCACGGTGACCCGCAGCGTGGTCGGTTCTCCATGGAGGACCATGCCGAGCGAATCGCCCACCAGAAGCATTTCGATTCCCGCCTGGTTGAGCACGCGCGCGAATCCCGCATCGTAGGCCGTGAGCGAGACAATCTTCTCGCCCTCCCGCTTCATGAGGCGCAGACGTTCGATGGTAATGGCGGATTTCATAGTTCGCGTGGGTTGAGAAAATGACGGCCGGGCGCGTTGGCGCGCACCCGCTCGAGCAGCAGCACGTAGCCGCTGCCGCCCTCCCCGAGATTGAGTTCCTCGGTGTTCACGATGAGCAGCGGCGAGGCATGGTAGTGGTAAAAAAATTCGACGTAGGCGTCGGCGATGCGTTTCAGGTATGCCTCCTCGATACGCCGCTCGTGGGCGACGCCGCGCGCGTGGATCCTGCGCAGCAATACTTCTACCGGCGCCTGCAGGTAGATGACCAGGTCCGGCGCGGGAGCATCGAGCGTCAGCCGATTATAAACCTGATAGTAAAGTTCGAGCTCATCCGGACTGAGCGTCGCCCTGGCGAACAACTCGTCCTTCTGCACCAGGAAATCCGCGACGTGCACCGGGCGGAACAGGTCCGCCTGGCGCAGCACTTCGATATGACGCGCGCGCTGGAACAGGAAATACAGCTGGGTCGGCAGCGCCGCGGAACGGGGGTCCTGGTAGAACCTGGGCAGGAACGGGTTTTCCTCTGCGTGCTCCAGCAGCAGTGACGTATGCAGGCTCTCCGACAGGCGCCGCGCCAGCGTGGTTTTGCCGACGCCAATCGGGCCTTCGACAACGATGTATTCAGGCGGCCTCGATGCCATGATCCGGAAGGCGCTCCAGTCCCGCGGTCCCCAATTGTCGAAGCAGGTCCCGGGCGCTCCCCATTCCCGGGATGCGCGCGTCGGGAGCCACTTCGATCAGCGGACCCAGAACGAAATTCCGCCTGCCGATCTCCGGATGCGGCACGATCAGCCGCGCGTCCTGGATTTCCCTATCGTCAAATAGCAGCAGATCGAGGTCCAGCGGCCGCGGGCCCCAGCGCTCCAGGCTGTGGATGCGGCCGTGCGCCTGCTCGATCGCCTGCATGCCATCAAGCAGGGCTTGCGGCTCCAGAGACGTCTCCAGCTCGGCGACCGCGTTGACGTAATCCGGCTGTCCAGGCGGACCCAGCGGCTGGCTGCTGTACAGCGAGGAGTGGCGCCTGAGTCGCGTCCCGGGGAGGGCGTCCAGCGCGGAAAACGCATCGCGCACGTGGCGCGCCGGCCCGTCGAGATTGCTGCCGAGGGCGACGTAGGCAATACTCATCGGCGATTCGGAATCCCGCCTCTGCGCCCGCGTCGCCGCGGCCGCCTCCGCTGCGGCGGGGGCTCCACCGGCTCCGGGATGACCGCCCCGCGCTGGAACTCCGTCCACCAGTCAGCCAGTTCGCCGACCGGTTCCCCGGAACGCGCGCGCAACAGGAGGAAATCGTAAGCCGCCCGAAAACGCGGATGCTGGATCAGGCGTTGCGGACGTTTCCCCGTCCGGCGCGCAAGCCGGGATTGCAGTTGCCAAATTTCGCGCGCCACGAGCGTGAAACGCCGCGGTATCGCGATGCGTCCCACCTGGCGAGAGATGACCGCGTCTGACGCCATGCTGATCGCTTCGTGCTCCGCAAGGCCCCGCGCCATGAACTCCGCCGCTTCGGCGTGCATCGGCGACCACAGCAGCGCGGACACGAGAAACCCGGGTGTGACTGCCTTGTTCTCGGCGAGACGGCGGTCGGTGTCGCCCAGAGCATGCGCAAGCAAGGTCTGTGGAAATCCGTTCTCTTCACGCGCGAGGACCGCCTCGGTCTGCGGGAACAGGCTGGCAAACAGCCCGTGGCCGCGAAGCTGCTCGAAGGTCTGCAGCGCGCAACCGCCCAGAAACAGCTTCAGCAATTCCTCGTAAAGCCGCGCGGCGGGGATTTCGTCAAGCAATGGAGCGAGCACGGCGATCGCGCGCTCGGTGTCTTGATGGATGCGGAAGCCAAGCTTGACCGCGAACCGCACCGCGCGCAGCAGGCGCACGGGATCCTCCCTGAAACGGCGTTCCGGTTCGCCGATCAGCCGGATCAGCCCGGACTGTATGTCAGCGACGCCGCCGACGTAATCCACCACGGAGAAATCGCGGATGTTGTAATAGAGAGCGTTGGCCGTGAAGTCCCGGCGCCACACGTCGTCGTCGATCGTGCCGTAGACATTGTCGCGCACGATGCGCCCGCCGTCCTCAGTGTGTCCCGCGTCATCGGAGACATGATGGGGCGCGCGGAATGTGGACACCTCGACGATCTCCTGTCCGAAGTGCACGTGCGCCAGCCGGAAGCGCCGGCCGATGAGCCGGCAGTTGCGGAACAGCTCGCGGATCTGCTCCGGATGCGCATCGGTCGCCACATCGAAGTCCTTGGGTTCGCGCCCGAGCAACAGGTCGCGCACGCTGCCGCCGACAAGATGCGCCTCGTAACCGGCGTTCTTGAGCCGGTACAGCACTTTCAGCGCGTTCTCGCTGATGGAGTCCCGTGAAATGACGTGCTCGCCGCGGGGGATGATCCTCGGAGCGGGTTTGAGATAGCCGAGTTTTTCCTGCTGTTCTGCCGACATCGGGGTCAGGTGGAAGCCCGCGGACGCGGGCGTCTGCCACGTTGCCTATGATATCATCCGCCGCGTTTCGCCCTCCCCGCTCCCTTCGTCTAGTGGCCCAGGACGTCGCCCTCTCACGGCGAAAACAGGGGTTCGAGTCCCCTAGGGAGCGCCAATTCGACCTTCTATCAGGCGCATGCCTTCCCAAGGTTCTCCGGGCCGCCAGCGGGGCTGAACGACACTTCGCGCGGCGGCTCCATTTGCCACCAAGTTGCGGATTTCGTGTATAATTATCGCCCGTCCAGCCCTTAATTCTACCGAGGGGAAATCGAATGAACTCGCGAGTTGCTTCAGGATTTATCGGAACATTGGCTGCCTGCGCCCTGGCCTTCACGGCCCTGCAGGGAGCATTCGCGGCCGAAACGGCCGGCGTGCAATTGGGCATCCTCCAGTGCAAGGTGATCCCGGGAACACGCGTCAACCTGTTAGTCCGTTCCACGGCCGACGTCGGCTGCACCTTCGACTACGGCGGCGTGGTCGAAAAGTACCGCGGCGAGACCGGAATTGCCCTGGGCCTCGACCTCAGCATCAAGAACGACGAGCAGATGGCCTTCGGCGTCATCGCGGCCAGTTCCGATGTCACGCCCGGTGCCTACTCGCTGGCCGGCAAGTATGTCGGTGGCCAAGCCTCGGCGGCGGCAGGCGTCGGCGTGGGCGCCAAGGTCCTCATCGGCGGCGGCAAGAACAATATCAGCCTGCAGCCCCTCGCGCTGGAAACCAGCACCGGCATCGGCGCGTCCGGCGGGCTGGGGTTCCTGTACATCGAAAAGGCCCAGTAAGAGCGACAGCCGGTTTGACAACGGAGCTGGGCGATCACCGTCCAGGCTCCGTTTCGTTTTTACGGAAACCCTGAATAACCTACTGCGCTGCCCATCCGCGGCGTCGCGTGCTCGCTCGCGGCTCGCCTGACTGATCCTATATCTCGCCACTGCGGGTCTCCTTGCGGCTGGGCATGCACATGACGGTTATTCAGGGTTTCCTTCCGGGGCGGCCGTGAGGGTTTGCCGGTTGCCGCGCAGGCTCCTTGCGATCTGTTACGACGCGCTTTTGCTCGGATCGGTCCTGTTTGCCGCCACCTTCGCCCTCCTGCCGTTCTCCGGCGGCGTTGCCATCCGGCCCGACAACCCGCTTTACGCGATCTATCTGACGACGATCACGTACCTCTACTACGCGTGGCCGTGGCTCCACGGCGGGCAGACGCTCGGCATGCGCGCCTGGGGAATCAGGCTGGTGCGCGCAGGCGGCGGCGCACCGCGCGTTCGCGATACGCTGCTGCGCTTCGCGGGCGCGCTGGTTTCCACACTGCCCCTCGGTCTGGGTTTCCTCTACGCACTGGCGGATCGGGATGGCCGCGCATTGCACGATCTCGTTTCGGGAACCCGGTTGATCCGGGTGGATCCGGATCGCAACGACGCCACCGCCGGGACCGCGCGCCGGAATTGAAGCTACGGGGAGCGGCGCAGCATCCAGACGAGCATCGCGAGCAGGGCCAGAGTCGGAACCGCGGCGCTCAGCGCGGGTGACAATTCATAGACCACGCCGATGTGTCCCGAGGCTTCGTTGACGATGTGAAACCCCACGCCGATCAACGCACCGACGAAGACGCGCTGGCCGATGGCCGTGTATCGAGAATGGCCGCGCACCAGTGGAACCGCCAGCAGGACCATGGCGATGATCGTCACTGGCCGCACGAGCTTGATCCACAGTGCCTGCTCGTAAACCCGGGAGTTCTGCGCGCTCTGCCTGAGGAATCCGATGTAGCGCGACAATCCCCAGATCGGCAGGTACTGGGGCTGCACGATCACGAGGTTGATCATTTCCGGGTGAAGCAGCGACACCCACGCGGCCTGCCGCATTTTCCTGCGCGTGACCGAGTCCCGGTCAATGACCGTCTGTTCTATCCCGTTCAGTCGCCACTGCCGGTTTTCGTAGGTCGCGCGCAGCGCGCGCGTGCTGCTGCGCAGCCTGTCCTCGTTGTCGAACTCGTAGATGTAGATCTGCTCGACCTGGTTGCCCGGCAGGACTTTGCGGATGTTGACGTAGCTGTTGCCGGAACGAGCCCAGAAACCGTACTTGGTTTTCAGGGTGATCTGCTGGGTCAACGCGATAGTGCGGAGCTGCTGCGCATGCTCCTCGCTGACCGGCGCGACCAATTCTCCGACGACCAGGGCGAGCGCGACCATCACCCCTCCCGCCTTCGCCATCACGACCGTCAGCTGGATGCGGGAAACGCCCGAAGTGCGAATGACTTCCAGTTCGCGGTTCTGCGCCATGATGCCCAGCGTGGACATCGAACCGATCACGGCCGCGATCGGAAACAGTTCGTACGCAAGCCTCGGCATGGTCAACAACACGTAGGTCGCAGCCTGCAGGACGCCGTAGTTTCCCCGCCCGGCGTCTTCCAGCTGGTCAATAAGCGAGAAGAATGAAAACAGCGCGACGAGCACTGCAAGAGCCAGCATCGTGGTCCACAACAGGTTGATCGTGACGTAATGCTGGATGATTTTCATCGGTCGGCGGGCAGGATTTGAGCGGCCGGCGGATTCCGGAAACGCCTGAGGACCGCGGGGAATTTGACAATCAACACAATGACCAGCAGGAGACAGGCATGCACCCACCAGAGACCGACGAACGCGGGGATCTGGTCGCGCTTCAGAAGCGTCTTCGAAATGCCGAGCAGGTTGCTGTAGATGAAATAGACGAACACCGCGACGAACACCGGCGTGTAACGATGCTCCGAGAGCGCGAAGCGGTTCATCGCCACGCCAAGCAGCGGGAGGAGCAGCGCGGCGATGATGTAGGACAGCCGCCACTGCAGTTCCGCGCGGTGTCCCGGCTGGCTGGATTGCAACAGCTTGCTGGTCGGAAGCGACTCCAGGTCCTCGTAACCGCTGGCGGGCGCTGTGTAATCAAGGAGAATGCCGTAACGCCGGTACTCGGTGATCTGGTAGTCGAGACTTCCCGGCTTGCCGACGTAACGGCGTCCGTTTTCGAACAGCGCATAGCGGAGGCTGGAGCGGGGATCTACGACATAGCGGGCGCTTTCCGAGGCGAGCACGCCGAGCCGCTCCTGCTGGCGCACCTGGAGGAAGACCTCCTCCATCGACTCCCTGTCCTCCGAAATCCGCTGGATGTAGACGACCCGTTCACCTTCGTTGAACTCCCTGAACTGGCCTGCCGTGATGCCGGAAAGGTCCGATTCGGTCTTGGCCCGCGCCTTCAGCTCCTGGACCTGCCGTTCCCCCAATGGCGCAAGGTAAAAGCCCGCGATGGCCACGAATATCGCGAACACGGCCGTGAAACGGCTCACGGCCATGAACTGGAACATTTCGCTCATCCCGGAACCGGACATGATCGTCAGTTCCCTGTCCCGATTCATGCGCGAAAGCGCCAGCATGACCGCGAGAAACACCGCTATCGGCAGCATCCGAGGCATCGTCGCCAGCATCTTCGCCGACAGCATCTGCAGGATCAGGCCGGCCGGCAATGTTCCGGCCGCGGCGTCGGCGAGATAACCGACGAATCGGTTGCTGACGAGAATGAGAAACAGAAGTCCGATAATCCATCCGATCTTCTCCAGAATTTCGCGATGGATATAGCGCTCGAGGATCATCGTGGACTCGAATCCCGGCCTCTGAATTTGTCGTGGTGCGCTGTATAATGAACGCCCTTCCCGGATCGACCCGCGCGCAGCGCGCGGACCCTCGGCTTACGCCGCGGGACGGGGCCGTGGAACACGGCACCCCCGGACTGACGCACGGTCTCACACATGGTGGCGGATAGTATGGAATTCAGCATTAAAAGCGGCAACCCGGAAAAGCAGCGCAGCGCCTGCGTCATCGTCGGGGTCCTCGAACCGCGCAAGCTGACGCCGATGGCAAAGGCAATCGATGGATCGAGCAGGAAAACTCTCTCCAAAGTCATGCGCCGCGGGGACATCAATGGCAAGACCGGTGATGCGCTCATCCTGCACAATGTCCCGGGGATGCTCGCCGACCGGGTCATCCTCATCGGCTGCGGCCGCGAGCGCGACCTGACTGATCGTCAGTATCGCACCATCGTCGACAACAGCATCCGTTGTCTGAGGCAGACCGGCGCGGCCGAGGCAACGACCTACCTGCCCGAGCTCAACGTGAAGGGCCGCGACTGTTACTGGAAGGTCCGGCAGGCGCTGGAGGTGGCGAGCAACGCCACCTATGAGTTCCGCGAATTCAAGAGCAAGAAGCACACGCGCGACCGCGTCCTGCGGCGGTTGACTCTGATGGTGCCGTCGCGCCGCGATCTGCGCGCCGGGGAGCGCGCCCTGGCGGACGGCCGCGCGATTGCCAACGGCATCAGGCTGGCGCGCGATCTCGCGAACCGTCCCGCCAACGTGTGCACGCCTTCGCACCTCGCCGCCCAGGCGCAGGAGCTCGCGCGCGCCCACAAGTCGATCAAGGTCCGAGTGATGGATCGCGCGGCGATGCATAAGCTGGGCATGAACTCGCTCCTTTCCGTCGCGCGGGGTTCGCACGAACCGCCGAAGCTGATCACGCTGGAGTACCGCGGCGCGAAGCGCAAGACCCGGCCGATCGTCCTGGTCGGCAAGGGCATCACCTTCGATAGCGGCGGAATATCGATCAAGCCGGCGCAGGCCATGGACGAGATGAAGTTCGACATGTGTGGCGCCGCGTCGGTTCTGGGCGCGGTGAGCGCGATCGCCGAACTGGGGCTGCCCCTGCACGTGATCGGCATCATCCCCTCCACGGAGAACATGCCCGGCGGCGGCGCGACCAAGCCCGGCGACATCTTCACCAGCATGTCCGGCCAGACCGTGGAAGTGCTGAACACCGACGCCGAAGGCAGGCTGATACTGTGCGACGCGCTGACATACAGCGAACGGTTCCATCCGGCCGCAGTCGTCGACATCGCCACGCTGACCGGCGCGTGCGTGGTCGCGCTCGGAAACCATGCCACCGGCCTGCTCAGCAACCACAATGCGCTCGCCAGGGATCTGTTGAACGCGGGCGACACGAGCGGCGACCGCGCGTGGCAATTGCCGCTGTGGGACGAATACCAGAAGCAGCTCGACAGCCCGTTCGCCGATATCGCCAACATCGGCGGCCGCGAGGCCGGAACCATCACCGCGGCATGTTTCCTGTCGCGCTTCGCGAAGAAATTCCACTGGGCGCATCTCGACATTGCCGGAACCGCATGGACCGGCGGCAAGTACAAGGGCGCCACCGGCCGGCCGGTGCCGCTGCTGGTCCAGTATCTGCTCGACAGGTGCCCAGCGGGCTGACGTCGCCCTCTTCCCTTGCCGCGCATCGATTTCTACGTCCTGCCTGACTCCATGTCGCCGCAGCAATTTGCCTGCTCGCGCGCAGCCGAGGCGCACGGCGAAGGACGGGAGATCCACATCCACACCGGCTCGCGCGAAGAGGCCGTGGCGCTCGATGAGATGCTTTGGACTTTCCGCGACATCAGTTTCCTGCCGCACGACCTGGTGCAGGCCGGCGAACCGCGCGTCGAGCCAATCACCATCGGCTGGCAGGAAGGGACGCCCGGCGGTGACATGCTGATCAATCTCGCGCCGGATGTGCCTCCCTTCGCGGGTTCGTTCGAGTTCGTCGTGGAACCGGTGCCGGGCGAACCGGGACTGAAGCAGCAGGCCCGCGCGCGCTTCCGCCGGTATCGCGACCTGGGACTTGTTCCAGAGAGCCACGAGGTCGATGGCGACCATGACCGCGCCTGATACCCGTCCACCGCAACGCCCATCGCTGCACGAGGGCATCGAGGAACTGGAATCACTGCTGGGGGACCGGCCCGCGCCCGATTCGGCCCCGATCCCCATTCTGGACGAACTCGCCGGGCCCGCGGACGCCCAGCCCGTCGAATCGTCCGCCGTGTCCTCCACCGGCATCGATCCCCGGCTACTGGCGGAACTGGCGCGCCGCCTGGAGCAGCGCGTGGAACTGGAGCTCGCGGACCTTGCCGGCGTTATCCGGGGAGTCGTCAAGCGCTGCATCCTGGAGGAGCTGCGCGCCTGGCTACCAGCCGCGAGATCCACGACGCAGGATCGCGCGCCGGAAGCGACGCACGGCGGGCCGGACAGGCCCGCGCCCACGAACGGTCCACCCGCCCCGCGTTGAAGGGAAGCCGGCGCACGAACCGAGTCCGCGCCAGCCGCCCGCACTGTCCCGGAAGCGGGCGGCCACGGCATAATCCCCTGGCGCCGATCGCGGCGACCGCGTTCACTCCCTGACCATCATGGACAAGACCTACCATCCCGCGGGCATCGAGCTTCGCTGGTACGAGACCTGGGAACAGGCGGGGCACTTCGCCCCGCGCGGTCTAGGGAACCCGTATTGCATCATGCTCCCCCCGCCGAACGTCACGGGCAGCCTGCACATGGGTCATGCCTTCCAGCAGACGCTGATGGACGTGCTGATCCGCTACCACCGCATGAGCGGCGACAACACGCTCTGGCAGGGAGGTATGGACCACGCGGGGATCGCCACGCAGATGGTCGTGGAGCGCCAGCTCGAACAACAGGGGAAGTCGCGCCTCGAACTCGGCCGCGAGCGGTTCGAGCGCGAAGTCTGGCGCTGGAAAGTGACCTCCGGCGACACGATCGCGCGCCAGTCGCGCCGGCTCGGCACATCCATGGACTGGTCGCGCGAACGCTTCACCATGGACGACAGGCTGTCCGAGGCCGTGCGGGAGGTGTTCGTGCGCCTGTACGACGAGGGGCTGATCTACCGGGGCACGCGCCTGGTGAACTGGGACCCGGTGCTGCACACGGCCATCTCGGACCTGGAAGTCGTCTCCGAGGAGGAATCCGGCAGCCTCTGGCAACTGCGTTACCCGCTCGCGGGCGGAAGGGATTTTCTGGCCGTAGCGACCACGCGCCCCGAGACAATGCTGGGCGACACGGCCGTCGCCGTGCACCCGGATGACGAGCGCTACCGCATGCACGTCGGCAGGGACGTGGAACTGCCGCTCACGGGACGGCGCATCCCGGTGATCGCCGATGCCCAGGTCGATCCGGAATTCGGAACCGGCTGCGTCAAGGTCACGCCCGGCCACGACTTCAATGATTATGCTATCGGCCACCGACACGGATTGCCGTTGATCAACATATTCACCAGGGACGCGGCCCTGAACGAATCGGCTCCCGCCGCCTACCGCGGCCTGGACCGCTTCGAGGCGCGCAAGCGGATCGTCGCCGACCTGCAGGCGGCAGGGCTGATCGAGAAGATCGAGGCGTACAAGCTTATGGTGCCGCGCGGCGATCGCTCCGGCGCGGTCATCGAGCCGTGGCTGACCGAGCAGTGGTACGTGAAGATCGCGCCGCTCGCGGAGGTCGCCATCAGGGCCGTGGAGGACGGACGCATCCGTTTCGTCCCGGAGAACTGGGCGAAGACCTATTTCGAATGGATGCGCAACATCCAGGACTGGTGCATTAGCCGCCAACTGTGGTGGGGACACCGGATCCCGGCGTGGTACGACGACGCGGGCAAGCACTACGTCGGCCGCGACGAGAAGGCAGTGCGCGCCAGACACAGGCTCGACGCCTCGGTCGCGCTGAAGCAGGACGAGGACGTTCTCGACACATGGTTCTCGTCCGCGCTCTGGCCATTCTCCACGCTCGGCTGGCCGCGGCAGGCCCCGGAACTGAAAACCTTCTACCCGACCAGCGTGCTGGTCACCGGCTTCGACATCATCTTCTTCTGGGTCGCGCGCATGATCATGATGGGCCTGCGATTCATGGGCGACGTGCCGTTCCGCGAGGTGTACATCCATGGCCTCGTGCGCGACGCGGACGGGCAGAAGATGTCGAAATCAAAGGGCAATATCCTCGACCCGCTCGACCTCATTGACGGCATCGGGTTGGAGGCGCTGGTGGTCAAGCGCACGGCCGGGTTGTTGCGCCAGAAGGATGCCACGCCCATCGAGAAGGCCACGCGCAGGGCATTTCCGAACGGCATCGCCGCCTACGGCACAGACGCCCTGCGTTTCACCTTCGCGGCGCTGGCCTCCCCGGGCCGCAACATCAACTTCGACGTGGGCCGCATCGGCGGCTATCGCAATTTCTGCAACAAGCTGTGGAACGCCGCCCGTTACGTACTGATGAATTGCGGAGAGCAGCGATTCGGCGGCGTCATCGGCGACGAGAAACTGTCGGAACCGGAACAATGGATATGGTCGCGCCTCAGCATCGCCATTGACCAGACGACGATGGCGGTTCATGCCTATCGCTTTGACTTGGCCGCACAGGCGATTTACACATTCACCTGGGATGAATACTGCGACTGGTACCTGGAAATGTCCAAGCGCGTGCTCACGGATTCCGGAGCTGATGCTGCGGCCCGTCACGGCACCTGTTTCACGCTGGTCCGCGTCCTGGAAATGTTGTTGCGTCTTGCGCATCCAATCATGCCGTTCATCACCGAGGAGATTTGGCAGCGGGTCAAGCCGCTATGCGGCTCAAGGGGCGACAGCATCATGCTGGAGCCGTTCCCGAAGGCTGCGGACGCACCGCTCGAGATGGGCGTCGTGCGGCAAATCGAATTCCTGAAATCCTTTGTGCTGGAAGCCCGTCGTCTGCGCTCGGAAATGAATGTTTCACCCGCGAGACTGAGCCCGCTGACGTACAAAGACGGGACTGCTGAAGAACGAGCGTGGGTCGAGAAATTCTCCGGTTACATCAAGCCGCTTGCGCGCCTGGAGAGCATCCAGTCAACGAACATGCCTGAACCCGGCGCGTCTGCGGGCTCTGCAGGCTCAATCTTCATTTTTCTCAATGTTTCCGAGGATCCTGCGGAACAGATCAAGCGACTCAGTCGCGACCTGCAGGCCCATGAGCAGGAATTCGCGCGCGTGAGCGCCAAACTGGCGAATTCGAAGTTCACGGAACGGGCGCCCGCGGACGTGGTCGACAAGGAACGGCGCCGCCACGATGAACTTCAGGATATCATCGGCAAACTGAAACGGCAGATCGATACCCTCAAGCGCCCTCCGGCAAAAGACGCAGCGGGCTGATGACGGAAACGTGACTATGTTTGAACGGTTGAAAGAGGACATCCAGGTCGTCTTCGAGCGCGATCCGGCCGCGCGGTCGACGCTGGAAACGCTGCTCGCCTCGCCCGGGCTGCACGCCATCATCGCGCACCGGATCAACCACCGGCTCTGGAACGGGGGGTTTAACCTGCTGGCCCGCTTCGGTTCGCATCTGGCGCGCTTTCTCACTGGGGTCGAGATCCACCCTGGCGCGAAAATCGGGCGCCGCCTGTTCATCGATCACGGCATGGGCATCGTGATCGGCGAGACGACCGAGATCGCTGAAGACTGCTCGATCTATCACGGTGTTACCCTGGGCGGGACCACCTGGCAGAAAGGCAAGCGCCACCCAACGCTCGAGCGCGGTGTCATCATTGGGGCCGGCGCCAAGGTACTGGGCCCGATCACCCTCGGCGAGGGCTCGCGCATCGGGTCGAATGCCGTGGTGGTCAAAGACGTGCCCGCCGGGGCGACGGTCGTGGGCGTGCCCGGGCACGTGGTCACGCGCCGCAAGGCCGAGGACCGCGAGGCGCAGCGCGAAGCGATGGCGAAGAAGATCGGCTTCGACGCCTACGCGGAGCGAAAGGACATGCCTGACCCGGTGCAGAACGCGATCGACACCATGCTCGATCACATGCATACGCTGGAACAGCAACTCGCCGCGCTGGAGAAAAAAATAGAAGACTCCCGGAAAGAGGAGCCGAGGTGATCATCATATAGTCCACTCAGACTCCTTGATATAATGTGAGCATGCGCTTACGTTATACTATTTACTTATAAATCAAAGTGTTATATTTCCTAGTATTTTTCTAGGAAGAATACTTGACTGAATTAGTCGGCTATGTGAAGCTGACCCGGTTTCCAACGGCTTCAGACCGTTCGGGGGAGCAGCCAACATGAAACTGACCACCAAGGGCCGCTACGCGGTGACGGCCATCCTTGATCTCGCCCTGCACCGCGAACAGGGCCCCGTCAATCTGGCGGAGATTTCCTCGCGCCAGGCCATTTCGCTGTCCTATCTCGAGCAGTTATTCTCGAGGTTGCGCAAATTCGGCCTGGTCGCCAGCGCGCGTGGGCCCGGCGGCGGGTACCTGCTCGGGCGCGACGCCTCGGAGATCTCAATCGCCGACGTGATTGGCGCCGTCGACGAATCGGTGGACGCGACCCGCTGCCGCGGGCTCAAGAACTGCCAAGGCGACGAGCGCTGCCTGACGCATGACCTGTGGGAAGACCTGAGCCTGCACATTACGAGTTTCCTGTCGGGGATCTCGCTCGCCGACATGATCCAGCAGCGCATGGTGCGCCAGGTTTCGCAGCGGCAGGACGCCGTGCGCGTCAACCTGCATCTCCAGTAGGACGAGGCCATGTCTCAAACCGGCATTGCTCTGACCGAACGCGCCGCGGCGCACGTGAAGAATCACCTGGCGAAGCACGGCGCGCAGGGCCTGCGGCTCGGCGTCAAACCGACGGGCTGTTCCGGCTATCAATACGTCGTCGAGGCCGCCGAGAAGGTGAACGCGGGCGATCAGACTTTCGAATCCAACGGCGTACAGGTGGTCGTGGACGCGCATAGCCTGCAATACCTCGCGGGCACCGAGCTCGATTATGTCCGCGAGGGCCTGAATTCCGGCTTCCGCTTCAACAATCCGAATGTGCAGGAAACCTGCGGCTGCGGGGAAAGTTTCAGCGTTGCCGGGGACGCCGCGCGCTGAGCGACGCCGCAGCATTCTCATGTCCAGCCGTTCGCACGAAGTGGAGGACCTGGTCCGCAAGGACTACGAGCACGGCTTTGTCACGGACATCGACAGCGATACCGTGGCGCCGGGCCTGAACGAGGACGTCATCCGCCTCATATCCAGGAAAAAGGCCGAGCCCGGATGGCTGCTGGCCTGGCGGCTGAAGGCCTACCGCCACTGGCTCAAGATGTACGAACCGCGCTGGTCGCACGTCAAATACGAACCCATCGATTACCAGGCCATTTCGTACTACTCCGCGCCGCGATCGAACCGGGAGGCCCCGAAAAGCCTCGATGAGGTGGACCCGAAACTGCTCGAAACCTACGAGAAGCTCGGCATCCCGCTGCACGAGCAGAAGCTGCTCGCCGGCGTAGCGGTGGATGCGGTGTTCGACAGTGTTTCCGTAGCGACCACCTTCAAGGAGAAGCTCGCGGAGGCCGGCGTCATCTTCTGCTCCTTCTCCGAAGCCGTGCAAAAGCACCCGGACCTCGTGCGCGAGTACCTGGGCTCGGTCGTGCCCGCCGCGGACAATTTCTATGCCGCGCTCAACTCGGCGGTGTTTACCGATGGCTCCTTCTGCTACATCCCGAAGCACACGCGCTGCCCGATGGAGCTGTCCACCTATTTCCGCATCAATGCGGCAAAGACGGGCCAGTTCGAGCGCACGCTGATCATCGCGGACGAGGGCAGCTACGTCAGCTACCTCGAAGGCTGCACCGCGCCGATGCGCGACGAGAACCAGCTGCATGCCGCCGTGGTGGAGCTGATCGCGCTCGATAACGCGCAGATCAAGTATTCGACCGTGCAGAACTGGTACCCGGGCGACGAGAACGGCATCGGCGGCGTCTACAATTTCGTCACCAAGCGTGGTGACTGCCGCGGCGCCAATTCGAAAATCTCCTGGACCCAGGTAGAGACCGGCTCGGCCATCACATGGAAATACCCGAGCTGTCTGCTACGTGGCGAGAACTCGGTTGGCGAATTTTATTCGGTTGCGGTCACCAACCACTGCCAGCAGGCGGACACCGGGACCAAGATGATCCACCTGGCGCGCAACACGCGCAGCACGATCTTGTCCAAGGCCATCTCCGCTGGCCGCGGCCAGAATTCGTACCGCGGCCTCGTGAAGATCGCGCCGGGCGCCGACCAGGCGCGCAATTACACGCAGTGCGATTCGCTGCTGATCGGCGACTGCTGCGGCGCCCACACCTTCCCCTATATCGAGGCGAAGAACGCCAGCGCCAGGGTGGAGCACGAAGCGACCACCTCGAAGGTCAGCGAGGACCAGTTGTTCTACTGCCGCCAGCGCGGGATCAGCGAGGAGGACGCGCTGAACATGATCGTCAACGGCTTCTGCAAGGACGTGTTCCGTAAATTGCCGATGGAGTTCGCCGTGGAGGCCCAGAAGCTGCTCTCGGTGACGCTGGAGGGGGCAGTCGGATGATTGGCATGGCGAGTGAATATTGCGAGCCCCGTATCCCGAGCCCCGAGTCCCCATCGAACCGGGGCTCCGGACTCGGGACTCAGGACACGTTTACCACAAGGTGACGAGGAATGCTCAGTATCAAAAACCTGCACGTCTCCGTGGAAGGCCGGGAGATCCTCAAGGGCATCAACCTCGAGGTCCGCGCCGGCGAAGTGCATGCCATCATGGGACCGAACGGCTCGGGCAAGAGTACGCTCGCCAATGTGCTGGCCGGCCGCGACGGATACACCGTCACCCGGGGAGCAATCCTTTACCGCGGCCGGAACCTGCTCGAACTTCCGCCGGAAGTCCGCGCCTGCGAGGGCGTTTTCCTGGCGTTCCAGTACCCGGTCGAGATCCCCGGCGTGAACAACGTCTACCTCCTTAAGGCCGCCCTCAACGCGATCCGCCGCTACCGCGGGCTGGAGGAACTGGATGCCGTCGATTTTCTCGCGCTGGTCCGCGGGAGAATGCAGACGTTGAAAATGAGCGAAGACCTCATGAGCCGGTCGGTGAACGAGGGTTTTTCCGGCGGGGAGAAGAAACGCAACGAAATTTTCCAGATGGCGGTGCTCGAACCGAGCCTCGCGCTGCTGGATGAGACGGATTCAGGGCTGGATATCGATGCCCTGCGCATTGTCGCCGAAGGCGTGAACAGCCTGCGCAGCGGCGAGCGGGCCATCGTGGTGGTTACGCACTACCAGCGCCTGCTGAATTACATCGTCCCCGACCGGGTGCACGTGTTGAGCGGCGGGCGGATCCTCCGCTCGGGCGGCCCGGACCTGGCCCTCGAGCTGGAAAAGCGGGGTTACGACTGGGTGAAGGAGGCCGCCGCCGCATGACGGAGCCCGCTGCACAGGCATTTCTCGAAGAGTTCGAGCGCGATCCCGGCCGCCTCGACTGGCTCGCGCCGGAGCGCAGGGCCGCCATCGAGATCTACCGCAAGCTCGGCCTGCCGAACCCGCGCCAGGAATCCTGGAAATACACGGACGTCCGCCTGCTGACGCGGCGCCGGTTCCGCGCGGCATCCCTCGCCCCTGCTGCCGCGGCGAGCGCGGCCGCATCCGGTCACGGCTACGGATCGGAGGACTGCCACGAAATCGTGTTCGTGAACGGCCGGCTGTCCGCGGGTAACGAAGCGCTCCCCGCGCCATCCGGGGCGCGCATCCGGTCCCTGGCGGAAGCGGCGGGAACGGAGCCGGCACGCGTGACAGAGCAACTTGGCCGGCACGCCGCCGACGACGGCCGCGCCTTCGTTGCGTTGAACACGGCATTGATGTCCGACGGCGCCGTGATCGACATCGCCCCCGGAACGGATTCTCAGAAACCGCTCCACCTGCTGCACCACTGTGCGCCGGGGAACGCGCCGGCGGCCGTCTACACGCGCAATCTCGTCACGGTGGGCGCCAATGCCCGGGCGACACTCATCGAGACCTATACCGGGGTGGCCGGCAGCGAATACTTCATGAACACCGTCACGGAGATCGAACTCGGCCCGGGCGCGGCGCTGGAGTATTACCGCGTGCAGCAGGAAAGCCTGGCCGCGTTCCACGTCGGCAGCCTGGCCGTGCGCCAGGAGCGCGCCAGCCGTTTTCACTCCTTTTCCATCGATCTAGGCGGATTACTCGTGCGCAATGACGTAGATGTGCGGCTTGCCGCCGGGGGCGCGGACGCACGCCTGGACGGCCTGTACATCGCCGTCGACCGGCAACACGTGGATAACCACACGCGCATCGACCATGAGCAACCGCAGACCCGCAGCGTTGAAAATTACCGTGGCATCCTGGACGGCCGGGCGCGGGCGGTGTTCAACGGCAAAGTGGTCGTGCACAAGAACGCGCAGAAAACCGACGCGCAGCAGTCGAACGCCAACCTGCTCCTCTCCAGTAACGCGGAAGTCGATACCAAGCCCGAACTCGAGATCTACGCCGACGACGTCAAGTGCGGCCATGGCGCGACTGTCGGCCGGCTTGACGAGGACATGCTTTTCTACCTGCGCACCCGCGCCATCCCTGAAGCGACGGCGCGCAACCTCCTGACCTTCGCCTTCGCCGACGAGATCATCCGTCCCATGCCGTGCCGGATGGTGCGCGATCGGCTCGAGCACAGCGTCGCCCGGACGCTTCCTGGCGCGGCCGTGATCGGGGAGTTCATGCAATGAGCGCCGAGCGGAGCATCCACCGCACCCGGCCGCGCCCCGGGCTGGACGCCGAACGCGTCCGTGCGGATTTTCCCCTCCTGGCCCAACAGGTGCACGGCATGCCGCTGGCCTATCTGGATAATGCCGCGACCACCCAGAAGCCTAGGCAGGTTATCGAGGAGATCGAACGTTATTACCGGGAATACAACGCCAACATCCATCGCGGAGTGCATACCCTCAGCATGAGGGCGACCGAAGCCTACGAGCGCGCGCGGTCCCGCGCCGCGCAGTTCATCAACGCGACCAGCGCCCAGGAAATCGTTTTCGTGCGCGGCACCACCGAGGCCATCAACCTGGTGGCGCAGAGCTGGGGCCGCAGCCGGCTGCAGGCGGGCGACGAGATTCTCATCTCGGCCATGGAGCACCATTCGAACATCGTGCCCTGGCAGATATTGTGCGGGCAGACCGGCGCCAGGCTCCGCGTCATTCCGATCAACGACGCGGGCGAGCTGATCATTGAGGAATACGAAAGGATGCTCGGCGAAAGGACGCGACTGGTCGCGGTCGGCCACATCTCGAACGCACTCGGAACCATCAATCCTCTGGATCGCATCATCGAGCTGGCCCGACAGCGCGGCGCGCGCACGCTCATTGACGGCGCGCAGGCCGCCGCCCATACGCGCGTCGACGTGCAAGCCCTCGGCTGCGATTTCTACGCCTTTTCGGGCCACAAACTCTACGGGCCGACCGGCATCGGCGTGCTCTATGGCCGGGAGGCGCTGCTCGAGGAGATGCCGCCCTATCAGGGCGGCGGCGACATGATCAAGGTCGTAACCTTCGAGCGTACCGAGTACAACGACCTGCCCTACAAGTTCGAGGCTGGCACACCCCACATTGCAGGAGGGATCGGGCTTGGCGCCGCGATCGATTATGTCGAGCGCCTGGGCCTGGACGAAATCGCAGCGTACGAACAGGAGCTGCTGGCTTACGCGACCGAGGCGGCACGCGCGATCAAGGGCCTGAGGCTGATCGGGACCGCCGCGCACAAAGGCGCCATCCTGTCCTTCGTCCTGGAGGGAATCCATCCGCACGACATCGGAACCATCCTCGATCACCAGGGGATCGCCATCCGCTCCGGGCATCACTGCGCCATGCCCGTGATGGAGCGCTTTGGGGTCCCCGCCACCGCCCGCGCATCGTTCGCGGCCTACAACACGCCGGTCGAGGTCGACCGGCTCATACGCGGCGTGGAAGCCGTAAAGAAGGTCTTCTCTTGATGTTCGATCTCAAGGATCTCTACCAGGAAGTCATCGTCGACCACAACCGCCGGCCCCGGAACTTCGGGGCTCTCCCGGATGCGGATCGCAAGCTCGAAGGATTCAACCCGCTGTGCGGCGACCGGTTGACGCTCTACGTCAAGGTGGCCGGGGATCGCATAGAGGATATCCGCTTCGATGGCACGGGTTGCGCCATTTCCGTCGCGTCCGCTTCCCTCATGACCGAGGCGATGAAGGGCAAAACCCTGGGCGAAGCCAGGAAGACTTTCGAATCCTTTCACGAGATGGTGACCGCGAGGGACGGCGGCGGACGCGGTGCGGCACTTGGTAAACTCGCGGCGCTCGCCGGGGTGCGCGATTACCCCGCGCGCGTCAAGTGCGCCACCCTGTGCTGGCACACGCTGCATTCCCTCCTCCACGGCGGCGCGGCGCCAGTATCCACGGAGTAGCGATGCAGTCCAACCCGCCCGTTTCCATTGCGCGCGACTGCGACGCGATCCTGATCCCGGCCGGCACGCCCATCACGCTCCGCAAGGGCACGCCGGTCGTGATCACGCAGGCGCTGGGCGGCAATTACACGGTGAACGTGAACGGCAACCTGGTGCAGCTGGCGGCGTGCGACGCCGATGCCCTGGGATTCGAGGTCCGGGGGACCGGCCCGGCCATCGCCGAAACCGTGCCCCCGAACGGGACCGTCGACGAATCGCTGCTCTGGGACCAGATGCGCACCTGTTACGACCCGGAAATCCCGATCAACATCGTCGATCTCGGCCTGGTCTACGAATGCAAGGTCACGCCGATCGAAAACGGCAACAACCGCGTCGACGTCGTGATGACGCTCACCGCGCCGGGATGCGGCATGGGCGAATACCTCGCGCAGGACGTGCGCGCGAAGCTGGCGCAGGTTCCGAATGTGAGCGACGTGTGCGTTGAGCTCACCTTCGATCCCCCGTGGAACCAGGAAATGATGTCCGAGGCCGCGCGCCTGGAAACCGGAATGATATAGACGCAGTCACAGGTGAAAAGTCAAAAGTAGAAAGAGAAGCGCATTGTTTAACTCCTCGGGACGGGCCGAGTCCCGAGTCCCGAGCCCCGAGCCCCGAGCCCGAGCCCCGAGTCCCGAGCCCCCAGTCCCCAGCCACCGAATTACCACGTATAATCTCGCGCCAGAACCACTGACAAAACAACAGGATGCGGGGAGCATTCGAGATGTCCACCGAGAGTACGCTTTCCATCATCAAACCCGACGGCGTTGAGAAGCGCATCATCGGGGAGATCTATTCCCGGTTTGAGCGCGCCGGTCTCGCTATCGCGGCGGCGAAGATGATGCGGCTGACGCCGGACCAGGCGCGAAGTTTCTACGCGGTGCATAAGGATCGCTCTTTCTTCGACCGCCTAATCAACTTCATCGCCTCCGGACCGATCATGGTGCAGGTGCTTACCGGGAACGATGCCATTCACAAGAACCGCGACCTGATGGGCGCCACAAACCCGAAGGAGGCGGCGCCCGGCACGATCCGATGCGACTTTGCGCGCGGCATTGACGACGAGGAGACGCACAGGAATATCGTGCACGGATCGGACAGCCGCGAGTCTGCCGAGGCCGAGATCGGATTTTTCTTCAAGCCCGAGGAAATCTTCGTCCAAGGCCGGTAAATCGTCATGGAGCCCGCCACCAACCTTTTCGATCTCGGCCCGGCCGCCATGCGCGAGTATTTTGCCGCGGCGGGCGAGCGCCCCTACCGGGCGACGCAGATGCTGAAGTGGATGTACCACCGGGGTGTCACCGAGCTCGGGAGCATGACCGACATCAGCAAACCCCTGCGGCAGAGACTGGCGGAAACCACGCGCTTCGCCCTGCCCGAGATCGTCTCGGAGCAGGTATCCGCGGACGGGACGCGCAAGTGGCTGCTGCGGGTCGACGCGCAGAATTCCATTGAGTCCGTCTTCATCCCGGAGCCGGACAGGGGGACCCTGTGCATTTCCTCGCAGGTCGGCTGCGCGCTCGATTGCAGCTTCTGTTCGACGGGCAAGCAGGGCTTCAGCCGCAACCTGGACGTCGCGGAGATCATCGGCCAGCTCTGGCTCGTCAACCGCCGGCTCGGCTATTTCGAATCGCGCCAGCGCATCGTCTCCAACGTCGTCATGATGGGAATGGGCGAACCACTGTTGAACTTCGACAATGTCGTGCAGGCCATGTCGCTCATGATCGATGACCTCGGCTTCGGCCTGGCGCACAAGCGCGTCACCCTGAGCACGGTCGGGGTCGTGCCCGGGATAGACCGGCTGGCGGAAACCAGCCAGGTCAGCCTTGCGGTTTCCCTGCATGCCCCAACCGACGAGTTGCGCAATCTGCTCGTTCCGATCAACCGCCGTTATCCGCTCGCTGAACTGCTGGCCGCATGCAGGCGCTATGCGGAGGCCACGGGCGGGGAGCCGATCACATTCGAATACGTGATGCTCGCCGGGATCAACGACAGCCCGGCCGAGGCGCGCGAGCTCGGCAGGCTACTGCGCGGCCTGCCGGCGAAGGTCAACCTGATCCCATTCAATGCCTTTCCCCAGTCGGGCTATACTCGATCACCGATGCCCGCGATCGATCAATTCCGGGATATCCTGCGCGAGGCCGGGTTGGTCACCATCACGCGCCGGCCCCGAGGAGAGGACATCGATGCCGCGTGCGGACAACTCGTAGGCCAGGTCCTTCCGCGCGCCGCGCGCCTGCGCCGGCCGAGGCTCGAGCATCACACATGAGACCCTCCGTAATCCTGCTTGTCTTCGGCCTCCTGCTCGCAGGCTGCACGCCCACCGCGACCACGCGGGAGCTGCAACCATCCACGCACACCAACGAGGCCGCATTGACCAACCTGGGCCTGGCCGTCGAATACATGCGCCGCGGCGAGTACGACAAGGCGCTGGAAAAACTCGAGAAGGCGCGACGGGCCGACCCCGCCTACCCGCTCACGTATAACACCTACGGCGTGCTCTACCAGCAGCTCGGGGACATGCAGCGGGCAGAACACAGCTTCAAGAGAGCCCTGCAACTGGATCCGAACAATTCCGCGACGATGAACAATTACGGACGCTACCTCTGCCAGAGGGGTCAGCCGAAGGAAGCCGAGGAAACATTCCTGCGTGCGGCAGCCAACCCGCTGTATGAAACCCCGGAAATTCCGATCGCCAATGCCGGCACATGCGCGCTGGGCGACGGTCGCCCCGACGACGCGGAGAAATTCTTTCGTAGCGCGCTGGAGCGCAACCCGAAGATCCCGGGCGCCCTGCTGAACATGGCGCAACTGTCCTTTGCCCAGGGCCGCTATCTGCCCGCGCGCGGGTACCTGCAGCGCTACATCGTCGCCGCCAAGCACACCGCCGAGAGCCTGTGGCTCGGGATCCAGATTGAGCAGCAGCTCGGCGACAAGGATGCCGTTTCCAGCTACGCGTTGCTGCTCCGCAATTCTTTCCCGGATTCAGAGCAGGCGGGCATGCTGCGCGAATCCGGGGCGAAATGACTTCTGCGACTCCGCAAGCGGCGCCCGTCAACCGCTCCCTCGGCGCCCTGCTGAAAGGGCGGCGCCAGGAACTGAAACTCGCCGTTCAGGACATCGCCTCGCAGATGCGCCTGGATCCACGGATCATCGAAGCCCTGGAATCCGAGTGTTACGACGGCTTGCCGGCCCCGCTGTACGTGCGTGGCTACATCCGCGGCTATGCCAAGATCCTCAAGCTGAATGCCAATGCGCTGGTTGAACTCTACGACTCGGATGCGCCGTCCGAACCCCCCGAGATCATCCCCGAGGTCAAGCACCCGTCCCAGACCAGCAGCAGCGATAAGCCTGTAAAGGTTTTTACCTACCTGGTCACCTTCACCCTGGTGATTCTCCTGATCGCGTGGTGGCAGAGCAGTTTCGTGGTCAAGACCGTGACCCCGCGGACCGAATCGGCGGAACCGCCGCTGAACAACGTCACGGGCGCCGCGCGGCAGCCGACAGAACCTCAATACACGGTTGCGCCCGCGCAAGATCCGCAGGGCGGCGCCTATACGGCGCCCGCAGAGGAGCCGCCGGGCGAAAACGAGGCGAGTGCCGCATTGCAACTGGAGGCGGCGGTCGGCGCCGCGGCCGGCTCCATCGTCGGTGCGGTGCCCGGACCGGATCGGATCGTCTTCCGCCTGAACGCGGACTCCTGGGTGGAAGTATTCGATGCCCGCGGCGAACGGCTGTTCATGAGCCTCGCGCGCGCCGGCGAGGTACTGTCCTTGAGCGGCACGGCGCCGTTCTCCGTGCTACTCGGATACGCCCAGGGCGTCGCCGTGGAATTCAACGGCCGCCCGTTTGATCCCGCCCCCTACTCCCGCTCCGGCATCGCCCGCTTCACGCTCAGCAACTGACCCCGCAATCACAGAGTGCGGATCGTCGGGTAATCGTTCCGCTCAGTCCGTCGTATAGAGCAGTCCGGCCGGATTCATCTTTGCATTGGTCGGCGGCCGGGTCCTGTCACCGGGCACCCCTGTCCGTGCTCGCTCGGTCCCCTCGCTTGCGCGCGGAGCAGGGGCGTGCCCGGTGCCACCCGGCCGTTTGTCTCTGTCGTATGTATCCAGCCGGTCTCGGGCACAGGTGCTGACCGGGCGGGTGACATCGGGTCACCGCTCTTCGCGCGCAGCGAATGCGAGCACGAAGACGGTACCCGATGGCAGGACCCGCCCGCCGAGTGACGGGATCCCGAGTCCGGCGAAATCAAGCGGAATGAACACCCGGCGATCCGCCACTTGCGAGAAGCTGTACAGATTCCGCGGCGGCGCGGGCAGGCTGCTAGAATGCCGCCTTCGCGCGTGGGAGAGATCTGGAGTGGAGACCATCAGGGCCGTCCGCGGCATGCATGACACGTTGCCGGATGCCGTTTCCGGCTGGCGCCGCCTGGAGCGCGTCGCGGAACGCGTGCTGGAAAGCTACGGCTACCGCGAGATCCGTTTTCCGCTGGTCGAGAAGACGGAATTGTTCGAGCGAACAATCGGCAAACTGACGGACATAGTATCCAAGGAGATGTATACCTTCGCCGATCGCAACGGCGAACGACTCACGCTTCGGCCGGAAGGCACCGCCGGCTGCGTGCGCGCCGGGATCGAGCACGGACTGCTCCAGGGCGTGGCGCAACGCCTCTGGTACGTCGGACCGATGTTCCGCCACGAACGTCCGCAGAAGGCGCGCTTCCGGCAGTTCCACCAGGTCGGCGCCGAAGCATTCGGGCTGCCCGGCCCGGACATCGACGCGGAGCTGATCGCCCTCTCGGCGCGGCTGTGGCGCGAGCTCCAAATCGACGGGCTACGCCTGGAGATCAATAACCTCGGCGATGCGCAGACGCGGCAGCGCTACCGGGGAAAGCTGGTCGACTACTTCGAGGCGTACGTGCAGGCGCTGAACGAAGACGAGCGCGAACGGCTGGCGCGCAACCCGCTGCGGATTCTCGACAGCAAGAACCCCGCCCTGAAGGCAATTATCGAAGGCGCGCCCACGCTCGACGCCTTCCTCGACGGAGGGTCGCGCGAGCACTTCGCGGAACTGCGGCGCATGCTCGACCACATCGGCGTTCTGCACGTGGTCAATCCACGCCTCGTCCGCGGGCTGGATTACTACGGTGGCACGGTCTTCGAGTGGGCCAGCACGAGACTTGGCGCCCAGGGCGCCGTGTGCGCCGGCGGCCGCTATGACACGCTGGTGGAAACCATCGGTGGCAAACCAACCCCGGCGATCGGCTTTGCCCTGGGGATCGAGAGACTGCTCGAACTGATCGGAAGCGGACCGGCGCCGGCCGGCGAACCCCACGCGTACCTAGTGGTTGCCGAGGCGGCAGCGCAGGCCAGGGCATTGCAACTCGCCGAACAACTCCGCGACCGGTTGCCGCAATTGCGCCTCGTGGTCCACTGCGGGAAAGGCACGGTGAAAAGCCAGTTCAAAAAGGCCGACAGGTCCGGCGCGTGGCTTGCCCTGGTGCTGGGGGAGGAGGAATTGCGAGCGGAGACGATCACCATCAAGCCCTTGCGAGGACAGGGGGAGCAGCGCACAGTCGCCTGGGAAGCGGCCGCCACAGAGCTCGGGCGCAGCCTGGGATTCTGAAGCCGGCGCGCGCGTTATAATGCGCGGCTGCGGGCAGTCGCCCGCGGCAGGCAAAGATCGGGAGAAAGTCATTGGACGTCTATAGGACGGAAGAGGAGCAGCTCGAGGCGCTGCGGGGGTGGTGGAAGGAGAACGGCCAGTCCGCGGTACTCGGCGTAGTCATCGGTCTCGCGGCGGTTTTTGGCTGGCGCGCGTGGCAGAGCCACGAGTTGAACCGCGGGGAAGCCGCCTCTGCGCTCTACCAGGAACTGGCGATCGCCGTCCGTAATTCAGAGACCGACAAGGCCGACAAGACCGCCGCCGATCTGCAACGACGTTTCTCCGATACACCCTATGCGATATTCGCCGCGCTGATCCACGCCAGGCTCGCGGTCGATGCCGGCGATCCTGGCGCTGCGGCCGGCCACCTGCGAACCGCGTTGGCGAAGAACAGGGATCCGGTGCTGAAACGCGAGATCCGCCTGCGGCTGGCGCGGGTACTCGAATCACAGGACATGCACGACGAAGCCTTCGCACTGCTAGACGGCGCCCCAGGCGCCTACGAGGCGGATTACGGGGAGCTGCGCGGCGACATCGAAGCCGCCCGCGGCAGGATCGAGGCGGCGCGCGCGGCGTACGAAAACGCGCTGAAGCAGACGCGCGCCAGCGGCAGCGCGACGGATGTCCTCGAAGTCAAACTGGCCGTTCTGGGTCCCAAGCCCCCTGCATGACAAAGATTCTGCTGGCCGCGCTGCTTGCAGTGTGCTGCGCCGGCTGCGGGACCACGGAAAAGGTCGCGAGCTGGTTCAGCGGCGGCAAGGACAACTCCGAGCCCCCGTCGCCGCTCGTTGAATTCCGCCCGCGCCTCAATGTCGTGCGCCTCTGGTCCGAAGGCGTCGGCAGCGGCACCGATGATCAGTACCTCAAGCTCGAGCCCGCGGTGGCCGGGCAACGCCTGTTCACGGCTGATTCGGACGGCGAAGTCGTGGCCCTTGACGCCAGCAACGGCAAGACGCTCTGGTCGGAGGATGTCGACGAGCACATCACTGGCGGGCCCGGATTTGGCGAAAACGTCGTTCTGGTCGGGACCGGCGAAGGCGAAGTGATTGCCCTGAACGCCGATTCCGGCAAGAAGCTTTGGCGTTCGCGCGTATCCAGCGAAGTCCTCTCTCCCCCCATCAAGGCCGACGGCACGGTCGTGGTCCGCACCAACGACGGCAGGGTTTTCGGCATGGCCGGAGACACGGGTAAGCGGTTGTGGACGTACGACCGGACCGTGCCGGCGCTCACCCTCCGCGGCACAAGCGCGCCCCTGGTTTCGGGGGGCATCGTTATCGCGGGATTCGATGCCGGCCGCCTGGCGGCTCTCGACCTGCCCACAGGGCGCCTGATCTGGGAAACCAGCGTTGCGACCTCGCGGGGACGCTCCGAACTGGAGCGTATGGTGGACATCGATTCCGAGCCGCTGCTGATGGACGGCATCATCTACGTTGCCACCTTCCAGGGCCAGATCGCCGCGGTGCAGCTCGAAAGCGGTCGTATCCTCTGGAACCGCGAGATCTCCTCGTACGCCGGTTTCACGGCCGACGAAAGTTATCTCTACCTCAGCAACGATCAGAGCCACGTCCTGGCATTCGACCGCTTTACCGGCACCGTCATCTGGAGGCAGGAGAAGCTGCATGCCCGCGCGGCCACGGGCCCGGCGTCCATCGGCGATTACGTCGTGGTCGGCGACCTGGAAGGCTACCTGCACTGGATGGACAAGGCGACCGGCGATTTCGTCGCTCGCACGCAATTATCCGGCGCGCGCATCATCGTTAAGCCGATCGTCGTGGGCAAGGTTCTCTACGCCTACGCGAGCGACGGCACGCTGGCGGCGTATACGTATCATTGATTCCCATCCTCGCCATCTTCGGCCGCCCGAACGTCGGCAAATCGACGCTGTTCAACCGGCTCACGCGCTCGCGCGACGCGCTGGTCGCCGACAGGCCGGGGATCACGCGCGACCGGCAGTACGGCTTCGCGCAGCACGGCCGCCGCCGCTTCATCGCGATCGACACGGGCGGCATGGGAGAAGGCGGCGAGGGCGACGCGCGTCTCGCGGCCCGTATTTCGGATCAGGCAATGCGCGCGGTGCAGGAAGCGGACGCCGTGCTCTGGCTGGTGGACGGCCGCGTCGGCGCGGTGGCGCAGGATTTGGAACTGGCTGACACGCTGCGCCGCACGGGCAGGCACGTGCATCTCGTGGTCAATAAAACCGAAGGACTCGATCCGGACGTGGCCTGCGCCGATTTCTACCGATTGGGCATCGGCGAACCCAGTGCCATTTCCGCGGAGCACGGCAATGGCATCGCGCCGCTGCTCGGCCGCGTTCTCGACGAATTCCCTGATACCGGTGCGGCGCCGGAGGCCGCGGCGCCGGGCCCGCGCGTCGGCATCATCGGCCGGCCCAACGTGGGCAAATCCACGCTCGTGAACCGCATGCTGGGTGAAGAACGGGTGTTGATCTACGACGAGCCGGGCACGACGCGTGACAGCATCGCGGTGCCCTTCGAGCGGCGCGACCACCGCTACGTGCTGGTGGATACGCCCGGGATGCGGCGACGCGCCCGGGTCGTGGATCGCGTGGAGAAGGTCAGTATCGCCAGGAGCCTGCAGGCCGTCGAGCAGGCTGACGTGATCATCGCTGTCGTGGATGCGCGCGCCGGCTTGACGGACCAGGACATCGCGCTCCTTGGCCTGACCGCGGAAAGCGGGAAATCATTGATCATCGCCCTCAACAAGTGGGACGGGCTGTCGCAGGAACAACGCGCCACCGTGCGCGGCCAGGTCCGGCGCAGGCTCGGGTTCGTCGAGTACGCCTGCATCCGCTATATTTCCGCGCTGCACGGGACCGGCGTGGGGAAACTCTTCGATATCCTCGACGCCATTGCCGAGACGCAGGCGCGCACGTTCAAGTCGTCCATGGTCACGGAAATTCTGCGTCAGGCGGTCCAGGCGCACGAGCCTCCGCTGGTCCAGGGCCGGCGCATCAAGCTGCGCTACGCGCACATCGGCGGACACGGGCCGGTGCGCGTCATCGTGCACGGCAATCAGACCGAGCACGTGCCGAACGCCTACCGGCGCTACCTTTCGAACAGCCTGCGCCGCGGCCTGAAGCTGGTGGGCACGCCGGTCATCGTGGACTTCAAGCGCGGCGAGAATCCTTACAAGGGCAGGCGCGATGAACGGAAAAAAAAGGAACTGGCGAAACGGAGCCGAATGATCCGGCGGAAAGGAAGTAGAAAGTAAAAAGTGGAAAGTGAAAAGGGAAAGCGATAACCCGTCTCCTGATGCTCCTTTTCACTTTAGACTTTTCACTTTTCACTCTTTTGTATTGTACTGATGCTGCAACACCGCGAGGATGCGGGCCGAGTCCTCGTTCGTCTCCCATTCGCCGCTGGCGTTCAGCACGACCACCTCGGTCTTGTCGCCGACGCCGGTCAGGTTGATCTGGTAGGGCCGGCCTTCCGGCTCATCGTCCTTCCAGAACTTGAGTTTCGACATCCATCCCTTCTTCTCTTCCTCGCCGGCCGGCCGGTTGAAGAATGTGATGTGGTAGATGCCGTTGGACTGGTCCACCTGCTCGACCATGAAGCCGCCGCGCTGCAGGGCCAGTTCGGTCTCGCGCCAGGCGAGCATGAACTCCTCGGGGATCGCGAGGTACATCTTGCCGCCGCCGGCATCGACCAGTTCCGCGGTCTTGCGATCCGCGGCCGCTGCGGGCGCCAGTACCGACGCGGACGAGTCCTGCTCTGATTGCGCCGGCGCCGTCGCAACCGACTCGGCACGGCTTCCATTCAGCAGAACGTTCAGTTCGCCCGCAAGCTGCTTCTCGGCGATCTCGCTTTTCGGAGCATCGACCCACGCGATGGCGCCGTCCGCCGACAGCGCCTGCTTCTGGCGCGCGTCCGAGACGAAAACGACTGTCACGGCAGGATCGGCGCCCTGTTCCGAGAATACCTTGAACTTGTGTCGATATACGCTACCGTCCTCGGTCACTGGTTTCGACCAGTCGGTTTCGAGCACGCCGAGCTCGGTATCGTCCAACTCGAGGTTGTAGCCGCGATCCTGGAAATACGTCCGCAGTTTCGGCCACACGTCGTAGCGGCTGGCGCGCACCGACACCCATTGCTCACCCGCCGCGGAAGGCTCGACGGCCTCCGTCGGCGCCGTGGTCTGCCCCGGCGCGTCGCGATGGCGCTGGTACTCGGACAGGGTTGCCTGATCTTCGTTCGGGATGTTCATGGAATCGCTGATGGCCCCCGAAGTGAGGTCGGGCGGTACTTCCAGGTCCGGCAAACTCTTGCTCTTCTTGTACTCGGTGCGCTTGTCCGGGATGACATCGTCAAATTTTGGGACGATCCCGCACCCGGTCAGCATCGCGGCTACCAGCATCAATATGAAAATTCTCGGCATCGGGGAATCAACCTAGTGAAGTATGTTTGCCTTGCGCATCGCGGCTTCCAATTCCGCTTCGAACCTGGGCGTCAGCCAGGTCAGGGGCAGCCGGATCCCGTCTTCGATCAGTTTCATCCTGTGCAGCGCCCATTTCACCGGTATCGGGTTCGACTCGAGGAACAGCGTGCGGTGCAGATCCGCCAGCCGCTCATCGATCCGGGCGGCGCCCTGGCCGTCGCCTTCGAGCGCCGCGGCGCACAGGTCATGCATCGCCCTCGGCGCTACGTTCGCGGTCACGGAAATGACACCGGCACCCCCGCGCATCATGAATTCGCGCGCGCTCGCGTCATCGCCGCTGACCAGCATGAAATTCTCCCCGCACGTTTCCCGCAACCGGCCGACTCGCGCCAGGTCACCGGTCGCTTCCTTGATCCCGATGATATTGCGGACCTTCGACAGGCGCGCCACGGTTTCCGGCAGCATGTCGCACGCCGTGCGGCCCGGAACATTATATAGAATCTGCGGGATCGCCACGGCTTCCGCCACGGCCTGGTAATGCCGGAACAGTCCCTCCTGCGAGGGCTTGTTGTAATACGGCGTAACCAGCAGGCAGGCGTCCGCGCCGGCCTCCTTGGCGCAGCGGGTCAGGCGGATGGCCTCGACGGTGGAATTGGCGCCGGTCCCGGCGATCACGGGGGTCCGGCCGCGGACCATTTCGATGATGCGGCATATAACGCCGCAGTGCTCCTCTTCGCTCAACGTGGCGGATTCGCCGGTCGTGCCGACCGCGACGATGCCGTCCGTGCCGTTTTCCATGTGGAACTCGATCACGCGTTCGAGCCCCGCGTTGTCCAGCTCGGTTGCCGGACCGACGCCGGATTTCATGGGCGTAACCAGCGCAACGAGACTGCCTTTGAACATGGCTTGAATTTGGATCGGCGGGAAAACGGCGCGGCCATAGTACTGATCCGGCGCTGGCGTGACAAGGTGATCGGACGAAGGTCCACAAGCGCCTCCGGGTCTTGCGGAGGCCGGTGCAAACCCCGACAATCTCCGCACCGGACGCCGCGCCCCCACCCACCTCCACGCATGCTGCAATACCTGGTACTGACCGCGCTCGGCGAGAATTCGCCGCGCGCTATCGAGCAATTCAGCAAAGCCGTGCGCGACTGCGGCTGCAATATCACCGACAGCCGCATGACGGTGCTCGGCAACGAATTCGCCGCGGTCATGATGATCGCCGGCACCTGGGACGCAATCGCCAAGATCGAGGACCAGCTGCCCAGGCTGGGACAGGATACCGGCCTGGCCATTCACCGCAAGCGCACCACGGCACGCAAGCCGGCCGCCGCCCAGATGCCCTATGCCATCGACGTGGTCTGCTGTGACCGGCCCGGGGTCGTGCACGACATCGCGAAGTTCATCGCCGACAACGATATCCAGATCCAGGACATGTACACCAGTACCTACCAGGCGATGCACACGCAGACCCCGATGTTTTCGCTGCACATGACCATCGCCGTCCCGACCAACGTCTCGATCTCCGCGCTGCGCGGCGAGTTCATGGACTTCTGTGATCGTCTGAACCTGGATGCTATCATGGAGCCCGTGAAGTAGAGCGGCGCAAGAGCGCACGCGGCCTTGACGACGTTGACGCCAGATTTCTTTCACCCGGTTGTGCCAGGGACGCTGCCCGCTCCTCCTCCACGCGCATCACGTTTCCCATGAGTGACATCGGGATCGGAAGAAAGGTTCCGGCGTTCTCGCTGCCCGCCAGCGGCGGGAAGGTCGAGAAACTTTCGGACTACAGGGCAAAGAACGTCGTACTGTATTTCTACCCCAGGGACAATACACCGGGCTGCACGCTGGAAGGGCAGGACTTCCGCGACCACATGCGCCGCTTCCGGGCGCTCAACACGGTGGTGCTGGGCGTGTCCCGGGACAGCGTCGAGTCGCATGACAGGTTTTGCCGCGAACAGAAATTCCCCTTCAGCCTGCTGTCGGATGTCGACGAGGAGTTGTGCAGGACTTTCGATGTCATCAAGCTGAAGAACATGTACGGCAAGAAGGTGCGAGGCATCGAACGCAGCACCTTTCTAATTGACGGCGAGGGCGTGTTGCGCCGCGAATGGCGCAAAGTCAAGGTCGAAGGCCACGTGCAGGAAGTGCTCGAGGCCATCGCCGAGCTCTGAGGCCCGCGCCACCACCCATGCTCCCCGACAACGCGAGGCGCCTGTTCGTCCTCGACACGAACGTGCTCATGCACGATCCCGCGGCGCTGTTCCGCTTCAAGGAACACGACCTGTTCGTCCCCATGGCCGTGCTCGAGGAGCTGGATGCCGGCAAAAAAGGGGCCTCGGAAGTCGCGCGCAACGCGCGCCAGGCCAGCCGCTTCATCGACGAGCTGATCGACGGCCGGGATTCGGCGTCCATCGAGAACGGACTCGAACTCTGCCAGATCGACCTGAGCAACGGTGGAGCGCCCGCCTCCGGAAAGCTGTTCCTCCAGACGCAGCACCTTTCCGAGCCGATCCCGTCCACCCTGCCCGGCAGCAACGTGGACAACACCATTCTCGGGATGACGCTGTCTCTGCAGAACCGTTTCACCGACCGCGTCGTCACGCTGGTCTCCAAGGACATCAACCTGCGCATCAAGGCGCGCATACTCGGGATCCACACCGAGGATTACTACAACGACAAGGTCCTCGACGACCCGAACCTCCTCTACGCGGGCATCGCCGCCCTTCCCGAAGGGTTCTGGGAGAAGAACTCGCGAAACCTGCGCTCATGGCAGGAGAAATCGCGCACCTTTTACGGCCTGGAGGCGAAGCCGCTGCCGGAATGCTACCCGCACCAGTGCCTATACAGCACCGAGGCCGAGGGGTTCGAGGCCCTCGTGCATGCGATCGAGCCCGGCCGCACGACGCTCATCGTCGCGACCGATCACCGACGCGACAGCAACAGCGTGTGGAGCATCACGGCGCGCAACCGCGAGCAGAATTTCGCGTTCAATCTGCTCATGGATCCGGATATCGACCTCGTGACCCTGGTGGGTGCGGCCGGAACCGGCAAAACCCTGCTTGCGCTCGCCGCCGGATTGCAGCAGACCATGGAAGCGAAGCGCTACCGCGAGATCATCATCACGCGCGTAACGGTACCGGTCGGCGAGGATATCGGTTTTCTGCCCGGAACGGAGGAAGAGAAGATGGCGCCGTGGATGGGGGCGCTGCTCGACAACCTCGAGGTGCTGACCAGCGGCGAGAACAGCGGCGACTGGGCGCGCGCCGCCACTGCGGATTTGCTGAACAAACGCATCAAGCTGCGCTCGCTCAACTTCATGCGCGGCCGCACTTTCCTCAATCGCTACCTCATTATCGACGAGGCCCAAAACCTGACTTCCAAGCAGATGAAGACATTGATCACACGAGCCGGACCGGGAAGCAAGATCGCCTGCCTCGGCAACATCGGCCAGATCGACACGCCGTATCTCACCGAAACCACGTCCGGCCTGACCTACGTGGTTGACCGCTTCAAGCACTGGCAGCACAGCGGACACGTTACGCTGCTCCGCGGTGAGCGGTCGCGGCTCGCCGATTTTGCAAGCGAAACACTGTAGGAAGTTGAAAGTGTAAAGTTAAAAGTGAAAAGGAGAATTCTCTTTCAACTTTTCACTTTCCGCTTTTCACTCCGATGAACGAAGCTCGCGTCCTCCCCGATCTTCTGCGGCTCGCGCTGCAGATCAAGGCCTGGGGATACGAACTGGGTTTTCAGCAGATCGGCATCACCGGCACCGAGCTTGGCCCCGACGAGGCGCACCTGCTCAACTGGCTCAGGGAGGGCCGGCACGGCGAAATGGCATACATGGCCCGGCACGGGACGCATCGCAGCCGTCCCGCGGACCTCGTTCCCGGCACGGTCCGCATCGTCTCCGGCCGAATGGACTACCAGCCGGTGGGCGCGACGGACACCGACACAGTCCTCGCTGATCCATCCAAGGCATTCGTCTCGCGCTATGCGCTGGGCCGCGATTACCACAAGCTGATCCGCGCGCGGCTGCGCAGGCTCGCCGGAAAAATCGAGAAGGTCACCGGCCCGTTCGGGTATCGCGCCTTCGTCGACAGCGCCCCGGTGCTGGAGCGGGCGATCGCCCGAAACGCCGGGCTGGGCTGGATCGGCAAACACAGCAATCTCATCCACCCGCGCGCCGGCTCATGGTTCTTCATCGGCGAGCTGTACACCGATCTGCCGCTGCCCGAGGACGATCCGTTCCGGGCGAGTCATTGCGGGACATGCAGTGCCTGCCTCGAGATCTGCCCGACCCGCGCTATCGTTGCGCCCTACCAGGTCGATGCGCGCCGCTGCATTTCCTATCTCACCATTGAACTGCACGGACCGATCCCGATCGAATTCCGCCCGCTCATCGGCAACCGCGTGTTCGGCTGCGATGACTGTCAGCTTGTCTGTCCCTGGAACCGCTTTGCGCAGAAAACCTCCGAGCGCGGCTTCGCTCCCCGGCACGGATTGGACGATGCCCGCCTGATCGATCTGTTCATGTGGAGCGAGGCGGAGTTCCAGCAGCGCACCGAAGGATCCGCCATCCGCCGCATTGGCTACGAGCGCTGGCTGCGCAACCTGGCCGTTGCGCTCGGCAATGCCCCATCATCGCCTGACGTCGTCGCGGCACTGCAGGCGCGTGCCCACCATCCGAGCGAGCTGGTGCGCGAGCACGTGCAGTGGGCCCTCAACCGCCACGGATCGCCGCAGTAGTTCGTTAACCCACTACTTCGCCCAGAGCGGACCGGCCGGATTCAGTTGGGCCTCGTGCCGGACGGGTGACATCGGGTCACCGCTCTTCGTGCGCAGCGACAGCGAGCACGAAGACGGTACCCGATGGCAGGACCCGCCCGGCAATCACGCCAGAGCTGAATCCGGCGGGACCTTGCAAGAGACGCGGTATCAGGCTTGCGCATGAGCCAACTATGACCTATAGTCATAAATGACCACAGGTCATATTTATGCCCCCCCGCACTTCGAGTGCCCTCACCCCCCGGGCCGGGCGCCGCGAGCGCCGGCGCCAGGAGACGGGCCAGCGCCTGCTGGATGCCGCCGTACGTCTGTTCGCCGAGCGCGGCTTCGCGAACACGACGGTGGAAGACATTACCCAGGCCGCCGATGTCGGCAAAGGTACCTTCTTCAATTACTTTCCCAGCAAGGAGCACGTGCTGGTCGCGCTCGGCGAGAGACAAGTCGGCAGGATCGCCGCGGCCGCAGGCTCGATTGACCCGGACGAACCCCTTCGCGATCAGATCCGGCGCGTCGTGCACCAGCTTGCCGCCGGGTGGCTGCGCAGCAAGCGTCTGATCCGGACGATGCTCGGCGTCGGTCTCGGAAACGAGACATTGACGCCGTTGCTGGAAGGGCTGCTCCCCCAGGGGCGCGGACACATGCAGATCCTGATCGCCGCGGGCCAGCGCCGCGGCGAATTGCGTCGCGACCTCGCCGCCGCCGACCTCGCGCGCATGCTGCAGCAATTCATGCTCGGCACGCAGATTGTCTGGTCGCTGCACCCGGCCGCGGACATTGACGTCTGGATCGATCAGGCACTGGATGCATTCTGGCAGGGGATCGGCACGGAGCGCCCGCCCGCACCTCGTACACGGTCACGGACCCGGGAACGCGTATGAAGTTACGCTACTTGTTCATCGCCGCCGCGATCGCGATCCCGGCGGTCTATGCCTGGCGGTTCTTTGCGTCAGACAATGGCCCACTCCTCGCTTCTGGCACCATCGAGGCGCGCAACATCAAGGTGGGCTCGAAGGAAGGCGGGCGCGTGCGCGAAATCCTGGCGCACGAAGGGGACCGGGTGGAGGCCGGACAGCTCCTCGTGACTTTCGATTCCGAAGAACTGGAGGGACGGCTCATGCAGGCCCGCGGCCACCTGGCGCTGGCGAAGGCCAATCTCGAAAAGATGGAGCGCGGCTCGCGGCCGGAGGAGATTGCGGAAGCGCGCGCGGCGACCGGAGGCGACAGGGAGACCGGATTCCGCGCCGCTGAGGTCGCGCAGACGCAGGCCGATCTTGAACGCGCCGGAGTCGAGGCCGCGAACGCGCGGCGCAACTACGACCGCGCCCGCGATCTACGCGAAAGGAACCTCGGCTCGCAGCAGGCGCTGGATGACGCGGAAACCGGCTGGCGCGCCGCGGAAGCCCGTGTCCGCAGCCTGCAGCAGGGGCTCGCGGCCGCGCAGGCCCGGCTGGAGGCCGCCCGCGCGGTGACCACGCGGGTCGAGACGGGATCCAGACGCGAGGACATCGACGCCGCGCGCGGCGAAATGATGCGCGCGGAAGGCGCGTTGAAGGAGGCCGAAGCGCGCTGGGCGGAACGCGAGGTGCGGTCCCCGGCTGCCGCCGTCATCGAGGTCCTCGATCTGCGCCCGGGCGACCTGGTGCAACCGGGCGCCGTGGTCGCGAGGCTGCTCGAGACCGAGCAGCTCTACGTGATCGTGTACGTTCCGGAGACGCGCATCGGCGAGGTCGAATCCGGGCAGCAGGTCGATCTGCAAGTCGACAGCTTCCCGGGCACCGTGTTCCGCGCGCACGTGGAGCAGGTCCGGCAGCAGGCGGAATTCCTGCCGCGCAACGTGCAGACCCCGGAGGAGCGCGTGCACCAGGTCATCGGCGTGAAGCTGCACGTCGAGGACCCGGACCGCCGGCTGCGCGCCGGAATGAGCGCCGACGTGACCTTTGCCGCTGGCCGGGCGCCATGACGGCCATACGCGCGGAAAAGATTACGCGCCGCTTCGGCGAATTCACCGCCGTGGACGGTGTAAGTTTCCAGGTGGAGGCCGGCGAGATTTTCGGCTTCCTCGGACCGAACGGCAGCGGCAAGACAGTCACCATCAAGATGCTGTGTGGCATCCTGCCCCTGAGCGGTGGCGATGCCTGGGTGGACGGCATCGACGTGCGCGCGGACCCTGACTCCGTGCGCAGCCGCATCGGTTACATGAGCCAGAAGTTCAGCCTCTACGACGACCTCACCGTGCTCGAGAACCTGCGCTTCTACGGCAAGGTGTACGGCCTGGGCGGCGCCAAGCTCGAGCGCAAGATCGAGGAGATCATCGAGCAGAACAACATCCGCCCCTACGTCAATCGCCAGGCCGGGAAGCTTTCCGGCGGCTGGAAGCAGCGGCTCGCGCTCGGCTGCGCGCTCCTGCACGAGCCGCACATCCTGTTCCTGGACGAACCCACGGCCGGCATCGACCCCGTCGCGCGCCGCCAGTTATGGGACCTGTTGTTCGAGCTTTCCGGTCGCGGCATCACTTTTTTCGTGACCACCCACTACATGGACGAGGTCGAGCGCTGCAGCCACCTCGCCTACCTCTATTACGGCAAGCTCATCGCCGACGGCACGCCCGCGGCCCTGCGCCACCTGCCCGATATGACGCCGCCGGGGACGCACCGCGTCGAAATCACGACCGAGGACGTGACCTCGGCGCTGCGGACGGCCCGCACGCTCCCCGCAGTGCGCAGCGCGACCATCTTCGGCCGCTCCATCCACGCGCTGATCGAAGACTCGGTGTCCGGGAATGAGCTCGGCGAAATCCTGCGCAGGAAAGGTTACGACGTGGAGGACATCCGGTCGCTGGCGCCCAGCCTGGAGGACGTGTTCGTCGAGCTGACTGACCGCCGGCAGAAGGAATTGGAGACCCCGGCATGAATGCGTTCCGCGGCCTGCGGGCGATGATTTACAAGGAGGTCCTCCACGCCGTCCGCGACCGGATGGCGCTGGTCTTCTCTTTCATCGTGCCGCTGTTCCAGATGATCATCCTGGGATTCGCGATCGACACGAACGTGCGCCAGGTGCACACGGTGGTCTACGACCAGAGCGGCAGGAGCCAGTCCGCCGGCGCGCAGGACGCCGGCACCTCGGAGAGCCGCGCCTTCCTCGACCGGTTCCGAAATTCGGATACGTTTCACATCCGCAAGTTCGTGCATTCCGACGAGGAGCTGAACGAGGAGCTGATCGCGGGCCGCGCGCGCGTCGGCATCAAGATCCCGGTGGATTTCGCGCGCGATCTCGTCAACGGCGACAGCGCGCAGGTGCTGGTGCTGGTGGACGGATCGGATTCCGCGGTCGCCGGCCAGGCGCTCACCGTGTCCAGCCAGATCGCGCTCGACGAATCCCTGAGCCGCCTGCTGCCGGAACACGCGCCCGCGCCGATCGAGTCGCGGCCCAAGATCCTGTTCAACCCGGCCTCGCGCTCGCCGAACTTCTTCCTGCCCGGCATGCTGGCGGTGCTGCTGCTGTTCGTCACGACCATGCTGACGGCGCTGTCCGTCGTGCGTGAGAAGGAGCGCGGGACGCTCGAACAGCTTCTGGTGACGCCGGTCAAGCCGTTGGCGCTGATGCTGGGGAAGATCGCGCCCTACTTCGCGCTCGGCGTGTCCGAGCTCTGCGCCCTGCTCGTCTTCATGCGCTTCGTGTTCCAGGTGCCCATCCATGGCGACGCCCTCCTGCTGACGCTCTTGTCCACCTGCTACCTGTTCGTCAACCTGACCCTCGGCATCCTCATTTCGACCAAGGCGAATTCGCACCCGGAGGCCATGCAGCTCTCCATGATGATCATGCTGCCGAGCCTGTTCCTGTCCGGCTACATCTTTCCCCGAGAGAACATGCCGCTCATCTTCTTCCTGCTGAGCTACGTGGTCCCCGCGACCTACATGGTGGACATCAGCCGCGGCGTCATCCTGCGCGGGGCGGGCGTTACGGAGCTCTGGATCGACGCTTTGGTGCTCGCATCGATGGGGGTGTGCATCCTGCTGTTCGCCGCGAAGCGCTTCCAGAAGATGATTGTCTAGCCCCGATTATTCATGAACGGCGGATCTGAAGGCGGCCGGGTGGCATCGGGTCCACCTGCTCCGCGCGCAAGCGGAGGGGACCGGAGCGAGCACGGACAGGTGGGTCCGATGACAGGACCCGGCCGTCTTTAGGGAAGCTCTGAACAAGTCCGTCCAGGACTTGTCAGAGCACGGCAGAAATGTGCTCCTGCCATTTCTGCATTCCCGCCATCCCTGGCGGTCAGCGCGAAAAGTCTGATTTTCGCTTTCCTTCATTTTCCAATCGCTTACGCAATCGGAAAATGGCCGCACCTCCTTGTGCGGCGGGAACCTCTGAACTTGTTCAGAGGTTCCTTAGATTCGCCGCTCACTCCTCCCCGGCGAACCTGGCGCGCAGCTTCCCCAGCTCCGTACGCAGAAAGGCGTAGACCGCCGCGACGCGCGCGACCTCCCGCAGGTCCGGATGAACGAGGATCCAGACCTGCGTCTCCAGCTCCGGGATCAGCGGGCTGACCCGGACCAGCCCCGGCAGCCCGGCAGCCACGATGCAGGACATGACCCCGACCCCGACGCCGGTGTGCACGGCGTAGGTTCGGCCCAGGTAGGAATTGCAGAACAGCGCGATGCGCGGCTGGTAGCCGCTTTCGCCGATCCATTGCATGCTCCGGTCGCCGCTGAGGCTCGCGTCCAGCCGGACCCACGGTACCTTCGAGAGGTCCTTGTCCTTGCGCAGGTGGCGCGCGGCGAAAGATTTCGAGGCGTACACCGCGAACCGGAGCGGCCCGATCCGGTGACCGACCAGCATCTCGGGAGGCGAGTGGGTCGCGCGCACGGCGATGTCCGCTTCGCGCTTGCCTATATTGAGCAGGCCGTTGACGATAACCAGATCGACGACGATCTCCGGACACTGCTGGCGCAGTTGCGCGAGCAGCGGCGCCAGGATCAGCGCGCTGAAAGTATCCGTCGAAGTAATGCGCACGATACCGTGGATCCGGCTGTCGTGCTTCCAGACGCGCGATTCCATCGCTTTGATCTGCTCCTCGATCTGCGCGGCCTGCTGCACGATCTCCGCCGCGGCCGGCGTGGCGATGTATCCCTGCCGCTTGCGGTCGAACAAACGCGCCCCCAGCGTCTTCTCAATTGCTTCAATACGTCGGAATACGGTCACGTGGCTCACGCCGAGCAAGCGCGCCGCCCCGGCAAGCGTGCCGGTCCGGTGCACAGCCAGAACGTATCGAAGGTCATCCCGCTGCATGGTTTCAGGATTATCCCGCCGCATGGCTTTTCAATTTTGCAAAGTTCCCTTTCAGTTCTGTCTATCACGCCTTCGCGGCGCCGTCGTTAGTATCGTCCAGCGTAAAGACCGGGTCGAGCCAGTCTGAAGCATTCACTGACGAAGTGAGGAGAACCGACATGAAACACAAACCGGTTGGAAGACTTTTGCTGATTGCCGTGGCGGCCATCGCCGCAGTCCTGGGCGCGGCCGGTACAGTCGCGGGGGACGATCGACTCCCGGCCGCGCGCAACATGAAGGCGCGCACCGTGATCGTGAATTACGCCGATCTGGATCTGTCGAAGGAAGCCGGCATCGTCACGCTGTATCGGCGGCTTAATACGGCGGCGCGCCAAGTTTGCGGCAACAGGGATTTGCGCCGTCTGGAGGAAGTCAAGGATTGGAAGCGCTGCAACAAGACCGCGCTCGAAGGCGCCATCGACCAGGTCGGCAATGCGCGACTCACGGCGCTGCATGAAGAGAAGGCGGGGATCCGGAAACAGCCGCTGGTGCCCGTCGCGGGTCTGCCCTGAGCCGGCCGGAAAAACAGGCACCGTGTCGGATTCGGGGTCGGAGGGCGCGCTCCGACCCCTTATTCTGCCTTCCCGATCAGCGCCAGCACGCGGGCCTGGGCCTGTGAACCGCCTCGCACTGGCAATACACCGACAATGATCGTGGCGCCCGTCGCGGGCAGGACGTCCAGGTTGGCGAGGTTCTCCACCATGTATCGACCCGCGCCGAGCACGACCTTGTGCGCGGCGAAATCCTGGCTGTCGCCGGGGTCGATGCTGAGCGTGTCGATGCCGATTCCGGCCACATCGCGCTTGAGCAGGATCTTCGCGGCCTCCACCGAGTAGCCGGGGAAATGCATCACGTCCCGCGCATCCTGGTTGAGGTAGCTTTTCGGGTCATCGAACTTGCGATGCCAGCCGGTATTGAGCGCAACGAAACAGCCCGGCGGGATTTCCCCGTGTTCCATTTCCCAGGCATCGATGTCCGCCGCACTCAACCTGTAGTCCGGGTTCGCGCGCGACCGCGCCTCTACGCCAATGACAACCAGCGGCGCAACCAGCTGGCTTGGTTCGAGATCGTCGATATCCCTGCCCTGCGGGATGAAATGCGACGGCGCATCCACGTGCGTCCCCGTGTTCTCGCCCATCGTGAACCGGTGCAGGCGGTAGCCCCTGTCGTAATCCACCAGGCGTTCCATTCCGAATGGCACGCCGCCCGGCCAGTAGGCCATGCCTGCATGGAGTGCATGGGTGAGATCCACGACCTTCTCACCCGCGCCCGCCACGGACACCCATCCACCGGCACCGAGGCCGATTGACGCCAGCAGCAGTTTCCACACGAAAGTGCGCGACGTCCGGATCGCCGTCAAACGCCAGCCGCGTTCGATTCTCCTGCCTTTCCGCTGTGCACCTTGGACGCTACTCATGCGCGTTGCCGCCCGATTTGTGCAATGGCTAAGGAATGCTTGCCGTCTTTTGCCGGCGTGCTAACAGGAACCAAATCGGCTTGTCATCGGAGCCCAGGTTACCGAGTTCGTTACGCTGCTTGAAGTTCCCGTCCTGATCCAATGTGGGATCCGTTTCCACTTCAAACCTCGCCGGAAAAGGAACTCCGGCATGGAGGCCGATTTCCTCCAGATCGAGCGAGGCTTCGTAGTGCCGGTATTCATGAATGGCGCTGCCCCCCTCGTGGTGCTTGTAGATGACCCAGTCGCTGATGGGGTAGCTTTTCCATCGCTCGTCCTCATTCGCGGCTGGAGGGCCGGTCCAGCGAACTCCGGTTTGACGCAGCGCCATCGCCCCCCCTCTTCCGCCAACATGGATGCGTTCGTTGACCAGTTCCGGGGTGATGTTCAGGTGGAAATAAAACCGGAATTGATCGAAGCCCGTTTCAGTCGTGTCGTCCGGCGCGGTACAGGCCAGATAAAGCCGCTTGCCGTCCGCGACCAGGTAGATGCGCGTTCGGATATCGGCTCCGCCGGCGGGCAGGACAATGGCCTCTCCCCACTCATTCGGGTCGACAAATCCATCGATCACGGGTGACTTGCCAGATAGGATTGGAATGTCCACCGGCGTGGTATTTTTCGGCGCTTCCATCTTTGCCGCAACACGGGCCCGGTCCTGCTTGATGAGCGCCTCTTCGGGATAGTCCTGGAAATCGGTTGGAATTCCTTTCCTGTTATTCCGGGCGATATAGTCCGGATTCCTGAGTTTGGCCGCGAAGTGATCGCGGAACTGCTGTTGACCGGCAGGATCGACGTTTTTCGGTACTGGACCGAAGCGCTGGATTCTGTAAACGTCGACCGGTATGCCGAAAGGCTCTTCCATCCGGGGTGCCGCCGGGGATACCGCCGGGGGTTCCGCCACGGTCTCTGGAGGCTGGGCTGGCAAGGCAGGTTCGACGGACTTGACCGTTCGGAGCGCCGCGGCAGGCGCAGGGGGTGATGTGCCGGGCGAGGTTTCCGGCTCCCGTTCCTGAAATGCCTGATTCCAGAAATCGCTGATCTTTGACGTGTCGCCGAAGCGCTCATTGAGCAGCACCAGGACAAGGATCACTCCGACAACGAAGTAAACCTGTCTTAACGTACTGCTGTCCTGCGCCATGGTTGGCTGATCAGCTTGAGGCAGTTTGTGCGGCGCGTCCCCTTGCTGCATTCGTCGCGACGCGATAGAGCGCATAGACCAGTCCCGCCATCACGACGACGCCGGGCCACGCGCCCAAGACCCCGGGGTCCACCCCCGGCCAAAACCGTTGGACGGCGACCACGTCCACCCGACCGCTGAGCACGATCGGGATCGCCAGCAGGATGCCGAGCAGGGCTTCCCCGGTGATCAGCCCGGCCGCGAACAGCATGCCGGTGCGCAGCCGATCCTCGACGACCTTGATGCCGATCCCCGGCTCGCTCCGGCGCGTGAACCGTCCGGCGAACCAGGCGACCAGGCCGCCGATGAAAATCGCGGTCGACAGTTCCAGCGGCAGGTAGATTCCGACGGCGACCGCGAGCACCGGCGCGCGCCAGGGCCACTTTCGCGCCAGCGCGATCTGATCGACGACGATGATGATCACGCCGATCACCGCCCCGCAGCTCACCATCACCCAGGGCAGGTCGCCGTGGAACACGCCCTGCGCGACCGCCGCCATCAGCGTGGCCTGCGGAGCGGTGAGCGGATTCGGATGCTCAGGTGTGACGACGCCGATGCCGTAGGCGGTATTCAGCAGATTGAGCACCGGCGCCATGACGAGCACGCCGGATACGGCGCCGATGCTCTGCATCAACTGCAGCTTCCACGGTGTCGCGCCGACCAGTTGGCCGGCCTTCAAATCCTGCAGGTTGTCTCCGGCGATAGCCGCTGCGCAGCACACAACCGCGCCCACCATGATCGCGGCGGCGGGTCCCGCCGCGTTGCCGCTCCCCATCAGCCCGACCAGAACCAGCGAGGTGAAGAGCACGGTGGCGATCGTAACGCCGGACAGCGGGTTGTTCGAAGAGCCGACCAGCCCGGCCATATAGCCCGCCACCGAGGAGAACAGGAACCCGGTCACGACCATGATGATCGTCATGGGCACGCTGATGCGCAGGGAACCGGTGATGTATTGGTAGAGGAAGAAGATCGGGACGACCAGCACCAGGATCGCGCTGCCGACCCACTTCATCGGCATGTCCTTGTCGGTCTCGGGCACGTTCGCGGTCGCCAGCGTAGCGCCGCGGTACTGCATGAGTCCGCTGCGGATGCCGGAGAGGATCGATCGGCGCATCGAGATCAGCGCCCAGATGGCGCCGACCAGCATCGCCCCGACGCCGAGGTAGCGGATCTCCTTTGACCAGATCGCGCCGCCGAGATCGACCGCGGAGGCGCCGCTGGCGGCCATCGCTGCTATCTGCGGATTGCTGTCCATGAACCAGGTCGTGAAGATCGGCATGGCCATGAACCAGGCGATCACGCCGCCGGTGAACACCAGCGCCGCGATGTTGATGCCGACGATGTAGCCCACGGCCAGCAGCGCCGGGGAGATATTGCAGCCGACGTAGGCGACGGTCTGCGTGCCCACGTAGCGGCCCCAGGCGACCGCCTCGTCCCACAGGTGCAGGCCGGTCTCGCTGAATTTCACTATCGCGCCGGCCAGCGCTGCGAATCCGAGCGCGCGGATCCCCTGCCCGCTCGCGCCGACCTTGAGCACCTCCGCGGTCGCCGTGCCTTCGGGGAATACGAGTTTCTCCTCGAGGATCAGCGAGCGGCGCAGCGGGATGGTGAACAGCACGCCGAGCACGCCGCCAACGCCGGCGAGCGCCAGCACCCAGCCGTAGTCGAAGCTCTGCCAGAAACCGAGCAGCACCAGCGCCGGGAAGGTGAACACGGCGCCAGCGGCCACCGACTCGCCCGCGGACGCGGCATTCTGTACGACGTTGTTCTCAAGAATGTTGGAGCCGCCCAGCAACCGCAGCACGGCCATCGAGATCACCGAGGCGGGGATGGAGGCCGAGACGGTTTGTCCTGCGAACAGGGCGAGGTAGGCATTAGCCCCTGCCATGATGATGGCAAGGATAACCCCGAGCAGTACGGCCTTTACCGAGAGCTGGGGAAGGTTCGCCGTGTTCTGCATGGTGACTCCTGTTGTATGAGGAGCGGGAGCGTGCGCCCGGCGGGTTACTTGATGAAGCGGATAGTAAGCGGATAACGGTACTGCACGCCCTCGTTTGCCTTGATCGCCGCAATGAGGATCATCACGAACTCGTAGAGACAGAGGATGGCGACCAGCAGGAAGCCGACGAGGATGAACATCAGCATGAACGAGAAGAAGAAGGCAATCATCATGGTCAACTGGAAGTTCATCACTTCCTTGCCCTGATCATCGATGAACGGCGAATCGTCGCGCTTTATCGCCCAGACCACGAGCGGCCCGAGCAGGAAACCGAACAGAAAGACGGGGACGGCGAATCCGGACAACGCCGCCAGATGGCAGATCATCGCCCAGGTTCTCGCATTCTTGTCCGGCTGCTGCGGCGATGGCGTCAATTCGTTTGCGGTCTGCATGTGTCGTCACCTCCGTTCCCGGATTCCGCTGGCGTACCGGTAACGGCCGCGGCCGGCGCATCCTGTGGTTCGATTCCCGGTACCGATCGCTCCAGCCATCCCGCGATCCGGCTGATCAGCATGGGCTCGTAACCGGCGTAATCGTGATCCGCCCCTTCAATGGCGAACTGTTCGTAGCTGCGCGTACGGTCCTGCGTTCCGGCCCGTCGCCGATCGTCGACTTCACGCAGTATATCCGCATGGTCGCGGCTGCCGTAGATATCCAGCACCGGCACGGAAATGTGACGCAGGCTGTCCAGCAGGTCCGGCCGCGGCATCAGGAATGGCGGCGCAAGCATGCTGATGCCGACGAAAGCGGAAAAACCCTTTCCGCGCGCCGCGAGAAACTGTGCGGCCGCCATGGCGCCGTAGCCGTATCCGATCACCGCCAGTTTGCCGTACCGCAGCCGGGACAGGCAGGCAAGCGCGCTGTCGATGCGGGCAGGGACACGTCGCAGCGTGGTGTCGTAATCCGCCCACGGCGCGCTTGGCGGGAGCACCGGCAACTGGATCGAGAGCGTGGCCCAACCCTGCGCGGGAAGACTATTGCGCAACGGCGCGACCACGTCCGGCCAGTCCGCATGCCCGCTCATTCCATGGAGGATCAGCACGGCCCTGCCCTGGTTTGCGGTGGTCGCCGGCTTGAACAGCGCGGTGAATTCCCGCGCGCCCGCCCTGAGCCGCAGCACTTCATCCTGATGCGTCTCGGCCAGTTTCGCGGAAACAGTCTCTTCGTAGTCCGCAGGAGCGGAATGCAGGGCCGCAGTGCACCATCCGGCCAGGCACACAAATCCGGCGCCGCACAGCGCAACTCTCAAGCGACACCTGTGCATGGCACGTTCGATTCTGACACACTCGTGCCTGAGGGGCCGGAGCGGCCGCTCCCGCCCCGATGCAATCCCGGCCGCGTGTTTGGCGCGGGCAAGTCCGATCGGGTAAAGTGCGCACTCCATCGAGCCCTGCACCCTTGCACTTTTAACTTTTCACTTTCCACTTCCCGGCTTGCAGGCCCAGCCATGCCCGATTTCCACATTGCACCTTCCATCCTCTCCGCCAACATGGCCCGACTGGGAGAGGAAGTGGACGCGGTCGTCGCTGCCGGAGCCGACCTGGTCCATGTCGACGTCATGGACAACCATTATGTCCCGAACCTGACCTTCGGCCCGATCGTCGTCAAGGCGCTGCGCTCCCACGGCATCCGGCTGCCGCTGGATGTACACCTCATGGTCAAACCGGTGGACATGCTCGTTCCGGACTTCGCGGAGGCCGGGGCGACCTACATCACCTTCCATCCAGAGGCGAGCGAACACGTCGATCGCACGCTGCAGCTCATCCGCGACTGCGGCTGCAGTCCGGGGCTCGTTTTCAACCCGGCGACGCCGCTCAATTGCCTGCCCTACGTGATCGACAAGGTTGACATCGTTCTCATCATGTCCGTCAACCCGGGCTTCCCTGGACAATCCTTCATACCGATGGCGGAGGCGAAACTCCGCGAAGCGCGCCGGTTGATTGCGGAGAGCGGCCGCGACATCCGCCTCGAGATCGACGGTGGGGTCAAGGTGGACAACATCCGCGAGATCGCCGAGGCGGGCGCGGATACCTTCGTCGCGGGATCCTCAATTTTCGGCAGCAAGAACTATGCAGGGACAATCAGGGCCATGCGGGATGAACTCAAAAAAGCAGTGAAAAGTAACAAGTGAAAAGTTGAAAGAAAGACCGTTGCCTACCGGTGTCCTCTGCATAGAATTCTTTTTCTTCCCTTTCCACTTTCCACTTTCTACTTTTCACTTTTAGCATGAACCTCATTACCGCCGAGCAGTTCCAATCCTACGCGTCGCAGGGCTACAACCACATCCCGGTTGCGCGCGAGATCCTGGCCGATCTGGACACGCCGCTGTCCGCCTACATCAAGCTCGCGAGCGGTGCGCGCACCTTCCTGCTCGAATCCGTGGTCGGCGGGGAGAAATGGGGCCGCTATTCCATGATCGGTCTCGCCGCGAACACCGTCCTCAAGGTATCCGGCAGCAAGTTCACCGTGGAAATGGGCAGCAAGGTGGTGGCCAGCAACGAGGTCACGGATCCGTTCGCGGAGATCGGGAATTTCCAGCGCCAGTTCCGCGTGCCGCAGGTGCCCGGACTGCCGCGCTTCACCGGCGGGCTGGTCGGGTATTTCGGCTACGACTGCGTGCGTTACATCGAGCCGCGCCTGGCGCGGACGCAGAAGCCGGATCCGCTCGCTTGCCCCGACATCATGCTGATGGTGGCCGACCGCGTGCTCGTGTTCGACAACCTGGGCGGCAAGGCGATCATCATCGTGCACGCCGATCCTTCGGATGCGGACGCCTATGGCAAGGCCTGCCACGATCTGGACTTGCTCGCCGCCAAGCTCACGCAATCGACGATTGCGGATGAGCGGGCAAAGACCGCGCGCCCCATCGGGGCGGAGCCGAAATCCGGATTCCCGCAAGACGAGCATGCGCGCGCGGTCAACAAGATAAAGGAGTACATCGTCGAGGGCGACGTGATGCAGGTGGTGCTGTCGCACCGGCTCTCGATCCCTTTCGTCACGCCGCCGCTGCACCTTTACCGCGCGCTGCGCACGCTGAACCCCTCGCCGTACATGTACTTCCTCAATTTCAGCGATTTCCAGGTGGTCGGCGCTTCCCCGGAGGTCCTCGTGCGCCTGGAAGACGGCGAAGTGACGGTCCGGCCCATCGCCGGCACGCGGCCGCGCGGAAAAAGCGAGCACGAGGATCAGAAGCTTGAGCGGGAGTTGCTCGCCGACCCCAAGGAGCTCGCGGAACACCTCATGCTGATTGACCTCGGCCGCAACGACGTGGGACGCATAGCGCAGGTCGGCACGGTCAAGGTCACTGAACAGATGGTCGTCGAGCGCTACTCGCACGTGATGCACATCGTCTCGAACGTCCAGGCGAGGCTCCGCGAGGGGGCCAGCGCGTTGGACGTGCTGCGCGCCACCTTTCCCGCCGGCACGGTGTCCGGCGCGCCCAAGGTGCGGGCCATGGAGATCATCGACGAGCTCGAGCCGGTGAAGCGCGGCATCTACGCCGGCGCGATCGGTTATCTTTCCTGGGCCGGCAACATGGATACCGCGATTGCGATCCGCACGGCCGTGGTCAAGGATTACCTCGTGCACGTGCAGGCCGGCGGCGGCATCGTCGCGGATTCCGTGCCGCAGACCGAGTGGGAGGAGACCATGAACAAGGCCAAAGCGCTGCTGCGGGCCGTCGCGGTATCGGAGAGCGGACTGACGTGAGCGCAGTTGGCAGAATATGGTCTATAGTCTTCATTCTGATCACAACGAGTCTGGGACTTGTTAATAGGTTCCGGTTTTCTGCGGTCCATAATCCATGCTGCTGATGATCGACAACTACGACTCCTTCACCTATAACCTGGTGCAGTACCTGGGCGAGTTGGGGCAGGACGTGCGCGTGTTCCGCAACGATCAGATCTCGCTAGAGCAGATCGAGGAACGCGTGCCCGAGCGCATCGTGATCTCACCGGGGCCGTGCACCCCGGACCAGGCGGGGATCTCCATGCCGCTCATCGAGCGCTTTGCGGGCAAGATGCCAATCCTGGGCGTGTGCCTCGGGCACCAGAGCATCGGCCAGGTGTTCGGCGGCCGGGTTGTGCATGCCAAGCGCATCATGCACGGCAAGACCTCCCAGATCCTGCACGACGATTCGGACCTGTTCCGCGGCGTCGCCAGCCCCTTCACGGCGACGCGCTACCATTCGCTGGTCGTCGAGCGCGAAACGCTGCCGCAATGCCTGAGCGTGACCGCATGGACCAAGGACGAGGAGGAGGAAATCATGGGATTGCAGCACAAGGAGCTTCCGGTCTTCGGCGTGCAGTTCCACCCGGAGTCTATCCTCACCTCCTGCGGTCACGAACTGCTCAAGAATTTCCTTGCCGTGCGCGCCTGACGGGCGGCCCGCCGTGAATCTCCCCTACGCCATCGAGAAGGTTGCTGCGCGCCGAGATCTCGAATCCGGCGAGATGGAGGCCGTCATGCGCGTCATCATGCGTGGCGAAGCGACCCCCGCCCAGATCGCAGGCCTGCTGGTCGCGTTGCGCATGAAGGGGGAAAGCGTGGATGAGATCGCCGCCGCCGCCCGCGTCATGCGCGAATTCGCGACGCCGGTGCGCTTCGATCACCCGCACCTCGTCGATATCGTCGGCACCGGCGGGGATGCCAGCCACACCTTCAATATATCGACCACGGCCGCGTTCGTGATCGCCGCGGCCGGCGGCAGGGTGGCCAAGCACCACAACCGCGCCGTTTCCAGCCGCAGCGGCAGCGCGGACGTGCTGGAGCTGGCCGGGGTGAAGACCGGCCTCTCGCCCGACCAGGTCGCGCGTTGCGTGGAGGAGGTCGGCGTCGGTTTCATGTTCGCCCCCGTCCACCACGGCGCCATGCGGCACGCCGCCGGTCCCCGCAAGGAGCTCGGGCTGCGGACGATATTCAACCTGCTCGGCCCGCTGACCAACCCGGCCTCGGTCAGGAACCAGCTCATCGGCGTTTACGCCCGCGAATGGGTCGCTCCCGTGGCGCGGGTGGCGCAGAAGCTCGGCGGGGCCCACGTGTTCGTCGTGCACTCGGAAGATGGGCTGGATGAAATCAGCGTGTCCGCGCCGACATTCGTCGCCGAATTGCGGGACGGCGCGATCAACGAATACCGGATCGCGCCGGAGCAATTCGGGCTCGGCCGCGCGGAACGCGGTGGCATCACGGTCAACGGTCCGGCGCGGAGCCTCGAACTCATGCGCGCCGCCCTGGGCAACCAGCCCGGGGCGCCGCTCGATATCGTGCTGTTCAACGCGGGCGTGGCGCTGTGCGCCGCCGGGATCGCGCAGGATCCGCGGGACGGGATCGAAAAAGCGCGCGCCGCGGTGTCCAGCGGCGCGGCGGGGGCAAAATTGGAACAGCTGACGCGCCTCTCGCACGAACTGGCCGGTTGAGACCTGGCATGGCGATCGCAGCGAAGGCCGACATCCTCGAGCGCATTCTCGTCCGCAAGCGCGAGGAAGTGGCGGAGCGCAAGGCCGCAACGCCGTTTGCGGAGATGAAACGCCGCGCGCTCTCGGCCCCCGCGCCCGCGGGATTCTTTGCCGCAGTGCGGCGGGAAATCGAGGCGGGCAGGCCGGCCGTGATCGCGGAGCTGAAAAAAGCCTCGCCCAGTCGCGGCCTCATCCGCCCGGATTACGACCCGCGCAGGCTCGCCGAGTCCTGCTGTCAAGGCGGAGCGACCTGCCTGTCGGTGCTCACGGACGAACCATTCTTCGAGGGCCGCGATCAGGACCTCGTGGAGGCAAAGCGCGCCGCCGGATTGCCGGTCCTGCGCAAGGACTTCACCCTCGATCCCTGGCAGGTATACGAGGCGCGGGCGCTGGGGGCGGACTGCGTGCTCCTGATCGTCACGGCGCTTTCGGATCCCGCGCTGCGCGAACTTGCGACGGCGGCGGCTGACGCCGGGGTCGACGTGCTCGTGGAAGTACACGATCGCACCGAGCTGGAACGGGCGCTCATGCTGCGCACGCCACTTATCGGCATGAACAACCGCGATCTGCGCACCTTCGAGACCGACCTGAACAACACGCTGAACCTGCTGGTCGATGTCTTCCCGGACCGCACGGTCGTCACCGAGAGTGGGATCCGCTCCCGCGAGGACGTCGCCCTTATGCGCAGGCACGGGGTCAATGCCTTCCTGGTCGGCGAGACCTTGATGCGCGCCCCCGATCCGGGCGCGAAGCTCAGGGAACTGTTCCTCCACGGACCGGAGCCGGAGGGGACTTGATTGCAATTGACTCCTGGCCCTTTAATTGTTCTGCTAGGAAAGCAGAGGTGTCGGCGTGTTGAAGGAAGTACATACGGCGAAACAGCCCATCGGCGAGCCGCGGCGGCGGTGGTTTGAAAGCCCGCAACTGGATCTTTACGTCTGGTACGGAGGAGAGGACGAGGTCATCCAGTTCCAGATTTGCTACAACAAGGGGCCGGGCGAACAGGCGCTCACGTGGAGTCGGGACGGCGGCCTCTCCCACCACGCCGTGGACGATGGGGAGGGACGTGTCTTTCACATGAAAAGCACGCCGGTGCTCTCGGCCAGCACCGAATTCGATTCCGCGGAACTGCGCGCGCTGTTCGAGGACGTCGCGCGCAAGCTCGAGCACGACCTTTACGAATTCATCATCCATCAACTTGCCAGGAGCAGTACATGAACAAGAATGGCCGCACGAACTCGTGGGTGGGCGCGTTGCTCTTTCTGTTCACCGCGGGCGCGCAGGCGGAAGGCGCGGGTTTCAGTCCGCTCTGGGAAGCCGCCGGGTTCGCCAACCCGGAGTCCGTCGTCCACGACCCCGCCGAAAACGTGCTGTACGTGTCGAACGTGAACGGCGACCCGGCCGCCAGGGACGGAAACGGTTTCATCTCGAAGGTATCGATGGACGGACAGGTGCTGGCGCTGGAGTGGCTGAAGGGGCTGAACGCGCCGAAGGGACTCGCCGTCGTCGCCGCCAAGCTCTACACCGCAGACATCGACACGATCATCGAGATCGACACGAAGACCGCTGCGATCGCCAACCGTTACCCCGTCACCGATGCGAAGTTCATGAATGACGTCGCGGCGGGGCTGGATGGGGCGATCTACGTTTCCGACACGGGCGCCAACCGCATCTACCGCCTGCTGAAGGGGAAACTTGAGATCTGGTTGGAAGACCCGGCGCTGGATTCCCCGAATGGACTGCTGATCGAGAAGGAGCGCATCCTGGTCGGGACATTGGGCGACTTCCAGACCAAGCGGCCGGGCCAGTTTCTCGCCGTTTCCATGGCGGACAAGATGATATCGAACGTCACCGGCGGGGGCACCATCGGCGTGATCGACGCGGTCGAACCGGGACCGGGCGGAAGCTACTACCTGAGCGACTGGCCCGCGGGGAAGATCCTTGTTGTCAAGGGAACCGGCGAGGTGGCGACGCTGCTCGAGATCAAGATGGGCACCGCCGACTTCGACTTCATCCAGGCGAGCGACATGTTGGTCATCCCGCTCATGATGGACGGGAAGGTGACGGCGTACAAAGGCGCGGGCGGGGGGAAGTGATTTATTGCGGAACTGGATCCCGGACCCGCTTCGCGGTCCGGGATGACGTGTAAGGAAGAAAACCTGCTGGTTAGAATTTCAACAGGTCCGGGTCGGCGACCAGGCGCTGCAGCGACGCGGACAGCACGTCGTTCAGCAGCGCCTCGTTCTCCGACTCCGAGGGCGCCTTGAGGACCTCCTTCGTGCGCCGGTCACGGTAATCCCCGGTGCGGGTGATGGATCCCGAAGTGGCGCGAGCACGCACCGCGGCCACGGTCGCAACGGTGCGTGTGACCCGGTCCTCCGTCACGGCGTAGCCCAGCTCGGCGATCTCCACCTCGAGTGCAATGCCCGCATCCGCGCCGGGCTCCACGACGCGGTATCCGAGCTGCCCGAACGCGCGGGCGATTTCTGTGCGGACAGCTGCAGCCATGCCCGCGTCCGTCGAGATGCTCGCCGTCGCATAGACGCCGCCCCGGTAACCCACGGTCTTGCCTGCCCTGGCATCGATCACGTTCAGCGCGATCGTCGTGCCCTGTCCCCGCGACGCCAACTGCGACACGTCCAGGACCGGATTGATGCGGACAGTCTGCGGACTCAGCGCACAGGCGCAGAGCCAACACGCCATAACCGTCAGTGCAAACAGGTGTGTCGGTGCTTTGCGTGAACGCATGAATATCTGAACGGTGTCTGTGCGCGCGCGCATGTTAAACCCCCTGTCTCCCGTAATTCCGGAATTTGCCGACAATTTTCCTCATCTCGCGCCGGCCGAGCGTGACCGGCTTGGCAAACAAGTTAGCGAGCCAGTACTGCTTTGCCAGTTCCTCCACTTCGAGCGCGACCTTCAGGGCCGATGGCAGGTCTTCCCCGAGCGCGATCTGGCCGTGGTTGGCCAGCAGGCAGGAGGAACGTTGCCGGAGCGCGCGCACGGCACGGCTCGACAGCGCCTGCGTGCCGAAAGTGGCATACGGCGCGCAACGGATGGAATCGCCGCCTGCCACCGCGACCATATAGTGGAAGGCCGGGATCCCCCTGCGCGTGCAGGCGATCGCGGTGGCAAAAGGCGAATGCACGTGCACGATGGCGCGCACTTCCGGCCGCGCGGCGTAGATGTCCCGATGGAAGCGCCATTCACTGGAAGGCTTGAGCGCGCCGCCGCGCACGGCGCCCGAACCGGCCATGAGGACCAGGTGCGCGGGCCGCAGGCGGCCGTAGGCCACGCCGGAGGGCGTGATCAGAAACCCGTCGCGCACGCGGCCGCTTACGTTCCCCGCGGTCCCCACGCCCAGGCCCAGCGGCATGAACGATCGGGCGGTGTGGATGATTTCCTTACGTAGCTGAAGGTGCTGCATGTATTGATCCTCTTTCACGAGGAACCAGGCACGAGGAACGAGGCACTTAACTTAAGCGTTCCTCGTGCTTCGTGCCTCGTAAACCCTCGGAATCAGACGGCGAAGCGGAACAATATTACATCGCCATCCTGCACCACGTAGTCCCTGCCTTCCAGGCGCCACTTCCCTGCTTCCTTCGCCCCCTGTTCGCCTCCGCCTGCCAGGTAGTCGGCGAACTTGACGACCTCGGCGCGAATGAACCCGCGCTCGAAATCCGTGTGAATCGTGCCGGCGGCGCGCAGCGCGGTCGCGCCCACGGGCAGGGTCCAGGCGCGCACCTCCTTGGGTCCGGCGGTGAAAAAGGTCTGCAGACCGAGCAGGCGGTAGCCGGCGCGGATGATGCGGTTCAGGCCGGGTTCCTCGAGTCCGTGCGCTTGCAGGAACTCCTGGCGGTCCGCGGCGTCCAGTTGCGCGATCTCGGCCTCGATGGCCGCGCACACCGGGGTGACTTCCGATCCTTCCTTGTCGGCGGCATCGCGCACCGCCTTCAGCAACGGGCTGTCCTGCAGATCGTGTTCGCCGACATTGGCGATGTACAGGGCGGGCTTGGCAGTCAGCAGGTGCAAATCCTGCAACTGTTCCAATTCCTCCGTTGCAAGCCCGAGCGTCCGCACCGGGCGCCCGTCGTTCACCTGCGCGGCCACGCGCTCCAGCAGGGCGGCGCGCGCCCGCGCCTCCTTCTCCCCGATCTTCGCCAGCTTGACAGCCTTCTGCAACGCGCGCTCCAGCGTCTCCTGATCAGCCAGGCACAGCTCCATGTTAACCACGTCGATGTCGGCAATCGGATCGAGCCGGTCAACGACGTGCGTGACATTGTCATTCCGGAAACAGCGCACGACCTGGGCGATGGCGTCGGTTTCGCGGATATGGGCGAGAAACTGGTTGCCGAGTCCCTCGCCCTCGGAGGCTCCCTCGACGAGACCGGCGATGTCGACAAATTCAATGTGTGCGGGAACGACGCTCTTCGGCTTGACGATCGAGGCGAGCTGATCCAGGCGCGGATCCGGGACCGCGACGACGCCGACGTTGGGATCGATGGTGCAGAACGGGTAGTTCTCCGCCGCGATCTTTGAGCTGGTCAGGGCGTTGAACAGGGTGGACTTGCCGACGTTGGGCAGCCCGACGATACCGCAATTAAAACCCATGCAGTTCCGTCATCGCCTTCTCGAGTTCACCTGCCAGGACGAGCGGCATGACCTCCAGCGCGCGGCCGATCGCGGCGTCGATGAGTTCCCGCTCCGCCGATGTGGGCCGGTTGAGGACGTAGGAAACCACCGCATCCCGGTCGCCAGGGTGCCCGACCCCGAGCCGCAGCCGCTGGAATTCGCTGCTTCCGGCGCGTTCGATGATGTCGCGCAGGCCGTTATGGCCGCCGTGGCCGCCGGCCCGCTTGAGGCGCGCGGTCCCGGGGGCGAAATCCACCTCGTCGTGGGCGATCAGGGCCTGCTCCGGCGGCACGTTGTAATACTGCATGAATGACTGCACCGGGCCGCCACTGTCGTTCATGAAGGTGCCCGGTTTGAGCAGCCAACAGTCGAACCCGGCACCGCGCAGGCGTGCGACCTCGCCCTGGAACTTCGACTCCCTGGAGAAGTTCACGGCCTGGATCGCGGCGAGGCGCTCGATAAACCAAAACCCGGCATTGTGCCGGGTTTCGGCATAGCGGGGGCCGGGATTGCCGAGCCCGATTACGAGTTGCAGCGCCACAGGCACCAGGCATCCACCGGGGCCCGATCAGTCCTTCTTCTTCTCCTTCGATTGCTTCTTCTCCTTCGATTCCTTTTTTTCCTTGACTTCCGTGTCCTCCTTCGCCTCCGGTGCCGCGACCTCGGCCGCCGGCTGCTCGCCCTCCGGCAAGGCAGCCACGGCGGCTTCCTCGGGGACCGCGCCTTCCGCCGAGACCTCTTCCTCAATCTCGATCGCGCGCGGGATGTGGACATTGACCACCGGCCTGCTCGGATCCCCGCCGTGCCTGAGGGTGTAGATCGACACGCCTTCGGGCAGTTTCAGCTCGCCCAGGTGGACGGTGTCGCCGACCTTCATCTCCGCCAAATCGACCTCGATGAACTCCGGCAGGTGACGCGGCAGGCATGACACCTCGACCTCGGTCATGACGTGGCTGATCGCCCCGCCCTCAAGGCGGACGCCGACGCACTTATCCTCGTTGATGAAGTGGATCGGAACGCGCATGGTGAATTCCTTGTTCTCGTCGATGCGCAGAAAATCCACATGCACGATCGTCGGTCGGAAAGGATGCCTCTGAAGATCTTTCAGCACGACCTTCTCGCTCTTTCCACCAATGTGGATGGTCAACACGTGCGATGCGAACGCCTCGTGCTGGAGCTGGTTCGCCAGCTCATCATGGGCGATCACGATCGGCGTGGTCTCCTGCGAGGTGCCGTAGACGATTCCCGGAACACGGCCAAGACGACGCAGGCGGCGGCTCGCACCCTTCCCCACATCTCCGCGCAGTTCCGCGTTGATTTCAAACTGCTGCATGATTGCACTCCTTAACTGTCGAAGTTGAATTTCGCGCTCCGCCCGCGACCAAGCGGAGTGCAAAGTGTAAAGTTTAAAGTGAAAAGAATTTCCTCTTTGTACTTTTAACTTTTCACTTTTTACTAATCTACAAACATCGAACTCAAAGACTCTCCTTCCGAAACCCTGCGTACGCTCTCGGCGAGCATCGCCGCCACGCTCAACTGGCGGATGCGCGGGCAGGTCCGGGCGTCTTCCCGCAGCGGGATCGTGTCCGTCACCACCAGTTCGTCCAGCACCGAACTGCTGATGTTGCGGACGGCGCTGCCCGAAAGCACCGGGTGCGTGCAATAGGCGACCACGCGCGTCGCGCCGGCCTCTTTCAGGGCCGCGGCCGCGTTGCACAACGTCCCGGCCGTGTCCACCAGGTCGTCGATGATCACCGCGGTGCGGCCGTTGACGTCCCCGATGATGTTCATGACCTCGGACTCGTTCGGGTGCGGCCGCCGTTTGTCGATAATCGCGAGATCGGTGTCGTCCAGCCGTTTCGCCAGCGCCCGCGCGCGCACCACGCCGCCCACGTCCGGTGATACGACGACCTGGTTCCTGTACTTGTGCTTCCATACGTCGCCCAGCAGCACGGGCGAGGCATAAACATTGTCCAGCGGCATGTCGAAGAAGCCCTGGATCTGATCCGCGTGCAGATCCACGGTCAGAACCCGATCGACGCCCACGGCGCCGATCATGCTGGCCACCACCTTGGCCGTGATCGGCACGCGCGCCGAACGCGGGCGCCGGTCCTGGCGCGCATAGCCCATGTAGGGGATCACTGCCGTCACGCGCGTCGCGGAGGCCCGCCGGGCGGCGTCCGCGAGCACCAGCAATTCCATCAGGTTGTCGTTGACCGGCATGCACAGCGACTGGATCACGACCACTTCGCGCCCGCGCACGTTCTCGGCCACTTCGACCATCACCTCGCCGTCGCTGAACCGGTCGACGGTGACCTTGCCGAGCGGGAGGTTCAGATAGCCGGCAATCTCCGACGCCAGGGCCGGATTGGAATTGCCGGTGAACAACGTCAGATGGGTCAGCGCCATGGGTCCCGTCCGTTGCCGCAAGCCAAATTTCTGGCTGGGGTGCCAGGATTCGAACCTGGGAATGCGGGAGTCAAAGTCCCGTGCCTTGCCACTTGGCTACACCCCAAACTTTCGCAATCCCGTGGCCCGCCGCCGATCGCGCCGGCGTCGCGCCCGCCCCATTCAACCGCGTGCCATGCGTTCCAGCAGAGGTGATCGGTTCAGGCCGCGCGCCACTAAACCGGTCCATTGCGGCGGCAGCGCCTTTAGCACCGCCCGAACCTCGCTCTCCGACCGCGAGCGCAGGAAGACGCAGGAACCGGTGCCGGTCATGCGCGCATCACCGCGTTCCCGCAGCCAATCGATGGCGGAGGCGACCTGCGGGTACAACTTCCGGACAACTGCCTCGCAGTCGTTCGACCCGGCCCCCTCCAGAAAGGCGCGTATTGTGATTGCAGGGGTATGACGTGTCAAATCAGGATGATCGAACACTTTGGCCGTGGAAACCGCGCAGCCAGGGTGCACGATCAGGTACCAGTCCTCGGGAACCGCCACCGGCTCTAGTATTTCGCCGACGCCCTCGGCCCATGCCGCCCGTCCGAACAGGAATACGGGCACGTCCGCGCCCAGTTTGAGACCGATCCGTCCCAGTTCCGCGGCGTCGAACCCCAGATTCCACAGGCTGTTGAGTGCGGCCAGCGTTGTGGCCGCGTCCGAACTGCCGCCCCCGAGCCCGCCGCCCATCGGTATGCGTTTGCTGATCCGGATATCGACGCCCGGCGTGTTCCCGGCCGCCGCGCGCAGGGCATGTGCCGCGCGAATCGCAAGGTCGTCTCCGGCAGGCACGGCATCGTTGTCCGTGTGGCGCACGATCAGATCGTCCGCGCGCGGGCCGAATTCCAACCGGTCCTCGAGATCGAGGAACTGGAAGACGGTCTGCAGCAAGTGATAACCGTCAGGCCGCCTGCCCGTGACGTGCAGAAACAGGTTGATCTTCGCCGGCGCCGGCCAAAACGATTCCGTCACGAGGACAGGATCCAGTCGCTGATCACGAGACGCACCCTGAGCCGTTCGTTCTCCAGCGTGATCTTCCCCGGCAACTCCAGGTCCCCGGCCAGCCGGTAGCGCTCGTAATTCACCTGCCAGCCGTCCTGGATCAGGTCGTTGATACGCCCCTGATCGTCGAGATCGAGCACATCGAACCTGGAGCCCGGATCCGGCATGCCGCGGACCCAGTAATAAAGCCCGGAGACCGGAAGCTGCCAGCCCAGAGTCTGCTGTAGGAGCGATTCGGGCTGATCGGCATGGTACAACCGGTTGTCGGAGGTCTGCAGCGTCACGCCGTCCGGGGTCCCGGTCAATTCGAAGGTGCCGCGCCCGAGCGGCGCGCTGACCCGCAGCACGTAATTGTCCGGACGCTGCTCCCAGTGCAAAGTCGCGGTCCAGCCTTCGCGTTCGAGCTGCACGGCGATCCTGCCCTTCAGGATCCAGTGCGTGACCCCCGCCAGCCGCGCGCTGCGCGCCTGCCAGACCGCCGCGCGGTCCGCGACCGGGCCCGGCGGCTGCACCGCGCAGCCGGCGACGGACAGGGCGCAATAGAAAATCGCCAGATATCGCGGGAGTTTGCGGAACGTTTGCGCCTGTTCGGCGCTACGCCCCGGACCCTGGACAGTGCGGTGCGTCATGCCGGGATTGACTCGGACAGATCAGCCGACGCGGGCCCTTTACAGGTTGATGCAAAACGAGTTTTGCACTGGCCTGTCAGGGGTTGAATCGCTTGATCACGTCCCGAAGGATGGCGTCGTCGGGGGTGGCCTTCAACGCGGTGTCCCATATTTGGCGGGCGGCATCGCGATCTCCCCGGACCCACAGCACCTCCCCAAGATGGGCCGCGATCTCGGGATCGGGACGCAGCGCGATCGCGCGGCGCAGGTAGTCTGCCGCCTCGTCCAGCCTGCCGAGACGGTAGAGGACCCAGCCCATGCTGTCGAGGATGTAGAAATCGCCGGGGTTGAGTTCCAACGCGCGCTTGATGAGCTCGTAAGCTTCCTGGTACCGGTCGGTCCGATCCGCGAGCGTGTATCCCAGCGCATTGAGCGCCTGCGCGTGCTCGGGTTCCTCCGTCAGGATTTCGCGCAGATCGCTTTCCAGGATGTCCAGCCGATCCATCTTCTCGGCCAGCATGGCCCGCGCGTACAGCAGGTCGGCGTTGTACCCGCGGCTTAACGCCTCGTCAAAGACCGCCATGGCCTCGCCATAGCGATCCTGCTCGGTCAGCAGCTCCCCCTCTGCCTGGGTCAGGATGGCGCGTTCCTTCTCCCCCTGCGAGCGCACCGACTTCAGGTGCGCTCGCGCGTCCTCGATGCGTCCCTGTTTTGCCATCAGCAACCCGATCCGGACCTGCGCGTCGAAATAATTCTCGCCCTGCTGCACACCCTCGTACCATACGCTGGCGCGATCGTAGTTCTTGTGCTCCTCGGCAATGCGACCGAGATAGTACCTCGCGTCATCGCCGTGTTCCTCCGTCTCGGCAAGGCCCTGAAAATTGGACTCCGCCGCCTCCAGGCGGTTGCCCTGGAGGTTCAGCAGCCCGAGCGCGTACAGGACATCGGTATTGTTGGGTGCGGCCTCTGCGAGGATCTCGAATTGACGGCGCGCTTCGTCGAAGCGCTTCACGTCCGTCAACAACCGCGCATAGGCGATGCGCAAATTAAAATCATTGTCCTTGCGCCGCGACAGTGCCCCTTCCAGCCATGTCAGCGCATCGTTCGTGCGCTCCTGCCGTTGCAGGATGGTGATGTAGCTCAACCCGGCGTTGTCATTATCCGGATCGAGATCGAGCGTCTTCCTGAGCAGTTCCTCGGATCGATCGAGTTCTCCCAGACGCGCGGTGACATGCGCCAGCGCGTACAGGGCTTCGGGGTCGTCGCCGCGCGTGCCTACGAGCCGTTCCATCAGGCTGAGGACCAGCTCCTTGTCCTGCTCGCGGCTGAGCAGGCTCGCGATCATCAGGAGCTTCTGATCCAGATCGCCGCGTGAATGGTCGAGGATGTTCTGCAGGTGTTCCATCGCCCGCTCGGAATCGCCGTCGCGCAGCGACATGACGGCCAGCACCTGGTGCGGATCCGGATTGTGTGGGTCCAGTTCCACCCACAGCTGCGCGGCTTCTGTCGCGGCCACGACGTCGCGCGCATACACGGCGATGCGCGTCGCCCGCTCGACCACCTTGGGGTCGCGCGTCGAGCGCGCGAGTTCCAGGTAATTGCCGACCGCGAGACCGAGCTGTCCTTCCTGCCCGGCGAATTCCGCGACCAGCAGCTTGTAGAGGATGTCCTCGGTCAGTTCGATCTTCGGCCGGACCGGTTCCGGCCGCTCGTCCTCGATAACCAGCGGCGTGCTCATCGTGTCGGGGCCGGCCGCCTCCGCCGGCGCATCGCGGGGCGGCACGGGTGCACAGGCCGTCGCCAGGATCAGCGCGGAAAACGGCAACACCAGCCGCATCAACGCATTGAGCTGTGGGGAATTTGTATCCATGACGCAACGATAGCGATAATTTGTGATAAAGGACAGGGTGCCCCGGCTGTAGTTCCGAACTGCCCGGGGAGGTGCGGCGCCTAGGGCGGGCACGGCGTCTGCAGGGCATCCGCACACAGCCCGCTGGTTCATGCGCAACAGCTTGAATTTCAAATGTTTTGAACTTGTATCGGGGCGCAGCGACGCGCACAATTTGACGTCTGGCGAACACAAGAACGATATGACGCTTCTGGCATTCGGACTGAACCACAACACGGCCCCGCTCGCGGTGCGCGAACGTGTCACTTTTGCGGGCGATACGCTCCCTGGAGCGCTTGCCGATCTCATTGGACACGCGGGCGTGCAGGAAGCGGCCATCCTCTCCACCTGCAACCGCACGGAGATCTACTGCTCCCTGGACGATCCGGATCCCGAGCGGCCGATACGCTGGTTTTCGGACTTCCACGGGCTCGGCACCGCCGAGTTGAGTCAATATCTTTACGCCCATCCCGACGCCGGGGCTGTGAAACACGTCCTGCGTGTGGCGAGCGGTCTCGATTCCATGGTGCTCGGCGAGCCGCAGGTGCTGGGACAGCTGAAGAGCGCCTACCAGACGGCCGTGCGCGCGGGCAGCATCGGACAGTTGCTGAACCGCCTTTTCCAGCATTCGTTCAGGGTCGCCAAGGAGATCCGCAGTAACACCGCCATTGGCAGCCATCCGGTTTCGATCGCATTTGCAGCGACGCGGCTGGCGCGGCAGATTTTCGGCGAACTCGCAGGCCGGACCGCGCTCCTGATCGGCGCCGGAGAAATCATCGAGCTCGCGGCGAAACACCTGGCGGAAACCGGGTTGAGCCGGATGATCATCGCCAACCGCACGCTGCAGCGCTCACAGAGACTGGCGCTGGACTATTCCGGCTACGCGATCACCCTTGACGACATTTCCGGGCATCTCGAAGAGGCCGACATCGTCATCTCGGCGACGGGTAGTCCGGAGCCGGTCTTGCGTCGGGAGACCATCGAACTGGCTCTGCGCAAACGCCGGCACCGTCCGGTGCTGATCGTCGATATTGCCGTGCCGCGCGACGTTGACCCCGCAGTAGCGGATCTCGACGACGTCTACCTGTACACCGTGGATGATCTGAGGGGGATAATCGAAGAGAATCTCCGCGGCCGCCGCGAGGCGGCGATTCAGGCGGAGGAAATCATCGACAGCCAGGTCGTGAATTTCATGGAGTGGATGAACGCGCGCGACGCGGTGTCGACCATCCGCGCGATGCGCGATCGCGCGGAGGGCGTCCGCCAGGAAGTGCTGGATGCGGCCCGGCGCAGGCTTGCCCGCGGGGAAGATCCGGCGCTCGTGCTCCAGGACATCACGCGCGTCCTGACCAACAAGTTGATGCACACCCCGAGCACCCAGTTGCGCAACGCCGGAACACGCGGCCGCGAAGAGCTCCTCAAGGCCGCGCGCGAGCTGTATAGCCTGCCCGATATGCCGCCCCCGCCCCGGCGGGGCAGCTAGCTGGCCGGATCTTCAGTCTGCCCATCCGGCGCGACGCCGGCGCAGTATCCCTCACGCGACTCCCGAAACATGAACCAGAGCCTCATCACCAAGCTGGAAAAACTGGCCGAAAGGCAGCAGGAACTCCATGGCCTGCTCGCAGACCCGGCCGTGATCCGCGACAACCGGCGCTTCCGCGAACTGAGCAAGGAGGCCGCCGAAGTCGGACCTGTGGTCCAGTGCTACGGTGAATACCGCGGGCGCCTGCAGTCGATGGCGCACGCCCGAGACATGCTCCAAGACGTCGATGCCGGCGTGCGCGAACTGGCGGAGGTGGAACTCAAGGACGCCTTGCACGCGGTCGCCCGCATCGAGGGCGAACTGAAGCGTCTGCTCCTGCCGCAGGACCCGGCCGACAGCCGCAACATCTTTCTTGAGATCCGGGCCGGGACCGGCGGCGAGGAGGCGGCGCTGTTCGCGGCCGACTTGCTACGCATGTACACGCGATACGCCGATTCGCGCGGCTGGAAGACGGAGATCGTCAGCTCTGCGGTCAGCGATTTGCGCGGTTTCCGCGAGGTGGTCGTGCGCATCGCCGGGAGCGGCGCATTCTCAAGGCTCAAGTTCGAATCAGGGGTCCACCGAGTCCAGCGCGTCCCGCAGACCGAGGCGCAGGGCCGCATACACACCTCGGCGTGCACCGTCGCGGTACTGCCCGAGCCCGAGGAAATCGACGAGATCGATCTCAATCCCGTCGATCTGCGCATCGACACATTCCGCGCCTCCGGCGCGGGCGGACAGCACGTCAACAAGACCGATTCCGCGATCCGCGTGACGCACCTGCCCTCAGGCATTGTCGTGGAATGCCAGGACGAGCGCTCGCAGCACAAGAACCGGGCCAAGGCCATGGCCGTGCTGCGCGCAAGGCTGCTCGCCGCCGAGCGCGGGAAGCAGGCTGCCGAACGCGCGGAGACCCGCCGCAACCTGGTCGGCAGCGGCGATCGCTCGGAGCGCATCCGCACCTACAATTTCCCGCAGGGGCGGGTCACCGACCACCGAATCAATGTGACGCTCTACAGCCTCGACCGGTTTCTGGACGGCGATCTCGACCCGGTCGTCGAACCCCTGATCAGCGAGTACCAGGCCGACCAGCTGGCGGCCCTCGGCGGCGAATTATGAATCCTCTGAACAGCGTGACGGGTCTGCTACGCGCCGCGGAACGCAGCCTGCGGGGATTCGAATCCGCGCGCCTGGACGGAGAATTGCTGCTCCTGGAACTGCTCGACACGGGTCGGGAATGGCTATATGCGCACGGTGAACACGAAGTGGCGGAGGCCACTGCCCGCGACTTCTTCGCGCTGGTCAGCCGGCGCCTTGACGGCATTCCCGTCGCTTACCTGACCGGGCGAAGGGAGTTCTGGTCACTGGAGCTGCTGGTCAGCCGCCATACGCTCATCCCGCGGCCGGAGACCGAGGCCGTGGTCGAAGCCGCACTCGAGCGGCTCCGCGATCGGAGATCGGCCCGGGTGCTCGACCTGGGGACCGGCAGCGGGGCAATCGCGCTGGCCCTGGCGCGCGAGCGTCCGGACTGGCGCATCGTCGCTTCCGACATCAGTGCGGAGGCGCTCGGTATCGCGCAACGCAACGTGGACCACATCGGGGTTCGCAATGTCGAGCTCGCACAGTCCGACTGGTTCGCCGCCCTCGCCAACCGGCGATTCGACCTGATCGTCTGCAACCCACCCTATGTGGATACCCGTGACCGCGCCCTGACCGAGGGCGAGATCCGCTTCGAGCCGCGCCTGGCATTGGACGGAGGACACGGCGGCCTGCAGGCGATCAACGCCGTCGCGGGCGCCGCGCCGCGCCACCTGGTTTCGTCCGGCATCCTGGTGCTCGAACACGGGGCGGACCAGGGCGACGCCGTGCGGCGGCTGTTTGGCCATTGCGGTTTTACCGCCGTCGAAACGCTCCGCGACAGCGCAGGACTGGACCGCGTAAGTTGCGGAAGATGGGAATGACGGAACCAAGCGCAATCAGCCAGCGTACTATCTACCTGCGCCTGCGCTCCGAAGCCGGGCCGGCGGCCGGCGAATCGCTTCGCAAGCTGTCTCGACCCGCCGATGTGCGGTGCAGGGGCCTGATGCTGGAAATCGACTACCCGTTCCCCTCGCTTTGCATGGTCGAGATCTGGAATGCGCTGGCGAACGCGGGCATTGCGGATCAGCTCAGCGCCGGCAGCCGCCTCCGTTGCCGGATGCGCGCGTTCCTGGAACAGAATGAACGGGATCGGCTCAATGCGCAGCGGGGCTGGCATCATCATGCGCGCGAGATCCATGCCCGGTACTACGAGCGTCGGCGCCTCAGGACAGTGGACGCCCGGCGTCAGCAATGGCGTAAGCTTGACGCCGGGACTCGGGACTAGGGACTAGGGACTCGAGTCCCGAACCCCGAGCCCCGAATCCTTGTTTTCATGATCGCCTATACTCAACGCCAATGAACGACGAACAGCTGTTGCGCTACAGCCGGCAGATCATGCTTCCCGAAATCGATGCCGGGGGGCAACTGCGTCTCGCACAGGCCACCGCGCTCGTCATCGGGCTCGGCGGGCTCGGCTCGGCCGCCTCCATCTATCTTGCCACCGGCGGCGTGGGCCATCTCGTGCTGGTCGACTATGACAAGGTCGATCTTTCCAACCTGCAACGCCAGATCCTCTACGCCACCCGGGACGTCGGAAGTCGCAAGACCGAATCCGCGGCTGCGCACCTGCGCGCCCTGAATCCTGACGTTCAACTGACGCTGATCGATCGCGCCCTGGAAGGCGAGGAACTTCTCGCCGCCGTGCGCGCGGCGGACGTGGTCGTGGACGCCTCGGACAATTTCCGGACGCGTTTCGCCGTCAACGAGGCCAGCGTGCGCGCGGGCACGCCGCTGGTGTCCGGCGCGGCGATACGGTTCGAGGCGCAGGTCAGCGTGTTCGATCCGCGCAACCCGGAATCGCCCTGTTACCGCTGCCTGTACGGCGAGCGCGCCGCGATCGATGAAACCTGCACGGCGAACGGCGTCATTGCCCCGCTGCTCGGCATCATCGGCAGCCTGCAGGCAGCGGAGGCCATGAAGCTGATCATGGGGATCGGGCGCACGTTGCACGGACGGCTACTCCTGTTCGATCTGCTGGAAATGGAGTGGCGCGAGGCGCGGTTGAAAAAAGACCCTGACTGCCCGGTCTGCGGCAGCGGGCGGGCGCAGCGGGATGAGCGGACTCCCCCAAAGACTCAGGCTGCGGATGCTTGAGCACGCGCGCTCGAGTCCAGGGCGCGAAGTGTGCGGACTCGTCGGGGGGATCGCCGGCAGGCCGGTCAGCTACTACCCCGTCGCCAACGATGCGCCAGACCCGGCGCGCCGGTTCCTGATGCACCCCGAGGCACAACTCGAGGCCATGCGCAGGATGCGGGATGGGGGCGAGGAACTGCACGGGATCTTCCATTCGCATCCGGAATCGCCCGCTGAACCTTCCGCGGCGGATCGCGAGATGGCGTTCTACCCCGGCGTCGTCTATTACATCGCCTCCCTGCTGCCCGCCAGCCCGGATTTCCGCGCCTGGCGCTTCGACGGAAGGGACTTCTCCGAACTCCGCGATCAATAAGTAAAGGAGAGGCTGACCGAGCCGAATTTCTGTGTCCCGCGCTGCCTTTCGAATTCCTCGGTGCGGAGCACCTGGGAATACGACAGCTTGAAGTTGCGCCAGACCAGGCTCACCCCCAGCAGGAGGTCGCCGACCAAGGGCCTGTGGTCCACTTCATGGCTGTCGGAAAAAGTGTTGCCGTCGAGAAACACGTCCCGCGCGACCAGACGTCCGCTGGCGGCAGCGAACAGGTGGGCGCTGAACTCCCGGCGATCCTTCGCGTAGCGCGGATCGCGCGTGTCGCTCGGGGCATCGGTCTCGCCCGCCGGACGGATCAGCCCCGTGCCGAAATCCGCCGGGATGTTCCAGCCGGCGCGCGCCTCCAACCCGAAATTCGCATAGGTGTACACGGTGCCCAGGGTGGCGCCCAAGTGGGTGATCGCATCCACGCCCCACTTCCCGGCAAAGTCATGGCGTGGGACGATTCGATACTTGTATTCATACACGGCGGCAAAACCCGGCTCGGTGCCGATCTGGTTATTCCAGCCTTTCGCCTTCTCGATCCCGCGCAGTTCATGGACAAGATCCTGCGTCTCCTCGGCCAGCGACCATGGCCCGGTCAATCCCGCCTGCAATTCAAAGGTGTCGAGCCGCCGGTAGGTCTTGCTGTGGAATGCGACGCTGCCGTAGAGCCAGCCGGCGTACGGCCGGTCGTCCACGATCAATTCCCGCCTCTGGATGTCTTCGGGAGTGAACATCATCTGCCCGACGGACAGCGAGAGGTTGCGCTGGCGGTCCCGATCAGCGTTGAACGGCAGCATTTCCACCAGTCGATTGCCCCAGTGGCTCAGCCAGTTGTTATTTCGGAACCAGGAGAGGTCCTGGAACCATTGCAGTTCCGGTGACACCCAGTTCAGCTTGATGCCGTTCGTGTAGAAACGATCCGTGTCGGCGAACAGGTCATTTTCGAACCGGAACGTGAAGGTCCACGACTCGTCCGGGGGTCGGTCCGCGAGCGCCGGGAATGCCAGCAGCGACAGAACCGGGACGACCAGTATCCGCGGCATGCGCATCGGTCCCACGGCCTCAATTGCCTTCGGAGTCGCCCTCTTCCTCGTCGATCCATTCCCGGGGCCGACGCAGCCATATCCAGACGCCGCTCGCGGTAAGAAAGATGAGAACCAGGCCGATAAGATCCACGATCCAGACGCCGATCGATCCGAAGAACCTGCCGCTGTGCAGATCGAACAGGACGCGTTCCAGAGACAGGCCCCTGCCACGATATGCTTCGAGCAGATCGGCGATCAGATCCTCGGGCGGCTGTCCCGGCGCGGCCCAGACGGCATCCGCGAATTTCCCTTCGTTCCAGGCCGATGCATCCAGTTCAGCGGAATATTTCCCGTGGGCCGCGTCAATTACGATCCGCCCACCGGGTCCGGTGCCGATGGCCCGTATTCCGGCAGGCACGCCCGTCGCGCCGTCCAGGATCTCGATCGTCTCGCCCGTGTTCGCCAGGATCATCAGGCGACTGTCCACGGCGGCCACGATTTCGTCCTGGTAGCTGACGGCACCAACAAGCGCCATCGCGGAATCCGCGATCTCGCGGCGATCCAGGTAGACCCGTTCCCCGATGCGCGTAACCCAGTGGCTGCCCGCGGCAAAGGCAACCGGCGCCGTCCGCGGCTCGATACCATACCAGTCAAGCAGCCACTCGGATGCAAGGTTGCGGTCCCGCAAGGCCAGCGCATCAGTGTGGTTCAACATGAATCCGGTGACGCAAAGCAGCAGCACAAACACGGCAATGACGATCCCGGCCACGCGATGCCATCGTTGCCAGACGGACAGTTTCATCCGGGCAACGCGCCCGTGCTATATGCATGGAGCAGCAGCGCGAGCCGCGCGAGCCGGGTCAGCGCCCCGACCGACAGCGTGGCGCCCGAGATCCCGTCGATGCCGCGGTCGAGCCGATCCCCGTCCACGAGCCTCGCCCCCTTGAATTGATCCGTGAAAAAGGGATGGCGCACCTCCCAACCGCGCGATTCGCGGAACACGAGTACGCGCACACTCTCAATCGCGCCGTTGTTCACCACGATACCTGCCGTGATCGGCTGCTCCTTGCCGATCTCCTCCAAGATCCACACCGTACGCCCCGACTGGCCCCAATAGCTGAGCCGCAACACGCCGAGATCGTGGCCAAGCACGGCTCGTACCGAGTCGGCCAGTTCCGCCTTGATCCACATCTTGCGCGGCGCAGGCGGGGCGCCGCCGAATACCTCGTCGAGGAACGCCTCAGGGGTCTGGTAAATCCCCTGCGCGCGGGCCGGCGCCACGAGGACGAGCAGCAGACAACCGCACAACAGGCGGCGAAAGCCGGGCTTCATCTGCGTCCCGCATGGCGGGCACGGCGCGATGATGCTGCCTCCGGCAGTTTCACGGCTTCGCGTGAAGGCTTTGCGGCTAGAACTGATACCCCACTCCCAGGTTGAAGCCGTCGAGCAGTTGATCGACTTCGGCGTCCGCATCCTCCCATTGCGCGTCGAATTTGAACACCAGGTTGGGATGCGGCCACCAGTTGAATCCAATGACGGCCTGCTCGAATTCTACATAACGGTTCGCGGGTACCGCCAGACGGTTGCGTTCATCCCATTGGCTGTAGCGGGCAAATATTCCGGCCTCGCCCCAGAATCGGGCCGGCAGCCGGAACCGATATGCCGGTTCCACGTACCATCCTTCCAGCGTATCTGCGTTCACGGTCCCCGGATCGATTCCATTGTCGGAGCCGATTTCCCAGCGTGCGTAAATCGCCCGCAATCCAAAACCGCTGGCATGCTTCCAGTCGACATGGCCTTCGAACAGTGTGGCATCGATATCCACATCATCCGCCGTGCCCGTCATATCCGCCTGGTACTGGCCGGAGACACCGACTTCGAGACCGGGCAGGCCCGTGTACCACAACCGCCCGGTAAAGGCGATGTCCTGATCGTCAGCCTGGGACACCTTGAGACGGCCCTCGCGGGGCCGGAATGGCGCATCGCCGTCCGTTTCGACGGTAAGCCCGGAATGCGCGACCAGATCGTAATTCCAGCCTGGAGCGAGTTCACCGTATGCGCTGACGCCTGCTTCCCACCATGTCGACGGGATGATCTCGCTCTCCACCCGGTTGCGTTCCACGCCGTAGAAAGTGTTCGGCTCATGTGTGACATTCAGGATCCCGATCGGCAGGATATCCAGGCCCGCGCGCGCGTGGTGCCGCTGCCCGACGTCCATTTCGATCCAGGCCTGCTCCAGTTCCACTTCTCCGGCGCTGGAACCGTCGCCCGCGACGAGCGAGTGTTCTACTTCGAGTTCGGAGAAGAACCGCATCCTGTCGTTGAATTCGTGCGCGAGATAGATGATGAAGCGGTGGAAATCGGCACGCGACAGGGAATCGTCGCCGCCGATGGCATCCTCATCGTCGTTCAGATTGTTGTAGTGCAGTTCGCCGTAGCCGCCGATCGAGGTGCGCTGACCGGGCACCGATTTTTCGCGTTGTGTGGCGACCTCCTCGCTGAACCATCCGCCACATTTCATCCAGCGAAGGCGTTTGCGCGGCCGATGCGTTCCCAAACAGACCCATTGCAGCGAGAAATATTGCCGCTGTGACTGACCCTTTACTAATAATTCGATTTTGCATTTCTGGTTCTCCTTTGGCTTTCTTTAATGCGAATGATAATAATTATCATTTATATACACAAGTCCAGCCAAAAGTACAGGAGCTGAGCCACATCAATGGCTTCATGACAGCGGGTAGAAAGCAGATCCGAAAACGGCGACTTCACGCAGCCCGCGCGCGACGCCGACCAGATGGGGGATAGAATCCGGAACCAGCGGTTCCGGTTCAGACGGGGGCAGCTTGTGCCTGCTCCGGAAGCAGTGCCATGAGAACGGCCTCATTTTCTGCCTGCCGCTTCAGCGCGCCACGGACGCAGGCCTTGACGCGTTCGGTGCAGCCGCCGCAACAATTTGCAACCTGCAGGCACTTCCGCAGCTGCTTTAACGTGACCGCGCCGTCCTTAATGGCCGCGTACAGTTCGTCCTCGGTCACTGCCTGGCACATGCAGATATACATGGGAAGCCACCTGCCCAAAACAGACTTGATGACAATCTTTACACAAATGAGAAGCATTATCAACAGGTCTGCCACCGGCCAGACCGTCGTGGCCTGCCCGTCTGCTATCAAGCGGTTACATCCTGGACTGGAGGTAGTTCTCCAAGCCGACCTTCTCAATCAGGCCCAACTGCGTTTCCAGCCAGTCGATGTGTTCCTCCTCCCCTTCCAGGATGTCCTCCAGCAGTTCCCTGGAAACAAAGTCCTGCACGGATTCGCAGTGATCGATGGCTTCCCGCAGCAGCGGCAATGCCTGGCGCTCCAGTTTCAGATCCAGGCCCAGTACCTCCTTCGGGCCCTCTCCGATCATCAACCGGCCGATGTCCTGCAGGTTCGGCAACCCCTCGAGGAACAGGATGCGCCGGATCAGCGCGTCGGCATGCTTCATTTCATCCACGGACTCCTTGTACTCGTATTCGTTGAGCGCCTTCAGGCCCCAGTTTTCAAACATACGGGCGTGGAGAAAGTACTGGTTGATCGCCGTCAGTTCATTGCGCAAGACCTTGTTGAGATAGGCAACGACTTTTTTATCGCCTTGCATGCGCCCCCCACCGTTGTGGATCTGACCTGGAGCTTAATGGAGACGCCTGGTGCGTCCAAGACGAATCGCCTGGCGGCGCGGGAACCGCGGAGGATCCTGTGGTGCTCCGGAGGCGATGATCGTAGCATGACCAGTTTTCACCGCCCCCTGATCGCTGATGCCCCGACGCGAAATCAATCCGCTCCTGTGCCTCGATAAGCTGCCTGCATTCGGCAGCATCCGCGCCGAACACGTGGAACCGGCGATGGACATCCTCTTTGCGAAGAACCGCGCTGCCCTCACCGAACGACTTGCATCCGGACCGCCGTTCACATGGAACAACCTGATCGAGCCGATCGAGCGCAATGAGGATCGCCTCAGCCGCGCCTGGTCGCCCGTCAATCATCTGCACGCGGTCGCAGACAACGAAGCGCTTCGCGCGGCCTACTGGGCGGCCATCCCGAAATTGACGGATTACGCGACCGAGCTCGGCCAGAATGAAGACCTGTACCGCGCCTATCGCGGCATTGCCGACGGACCGGAGTATGCGTCGTTCACGCCCGCCCAGCGGAAAACCATCGACAATGCGCTGCGCGACTTCAGGCTGTCCGGGATCGAACTTGCGGCCGGGCCGCGCGAACGATTCAAATCCATCCGGCAGCAATTGTCCGAATTGCAGACGCGTTTCGAAGAGAACGTGCTGGACGCGACACAGGGATGGATCAAGCACGTTACCGATCCATACGAATTACGCGGGCTGCCTCCGACTGCACGCGCGCTCGCGAAGGAAAACGCGCGCCAGCGCGGCCTCACGGGTTGGGTCCTGACTCTCGAGTATCCCTCCTACCTGCCGGTGCTCGAATACGCCGAATCCGGAGAGCTGCGCCGCGAGATGTACGAAGCCTATGTCACGCGGGCTTCCGATCAGGGTCCGAACGCGGGGCGCTGGGACAACGGCGGCCTGATGCTGCAAATCCTCGCCCTGCGCCGCGAACAGGCGCAATTGCTGGGATTCCGGAGCTACGCTTCCCTGTCCCTGGCGCGCAAGATGGCGCGCCAACCCGTCGAGGTCCTGCAATTCCTGCGCGATCTCGCCGGCCGCTCGAAACCGGTGGCCGCGGCGGAATTGAACGAACTGGAACGGTTCGGGAGAGAGCGTTGCGACCTCGCTAGCATGAACGCCTGGGATATCGCTTTCTGCGCCGAGCGGTTGCGCGAGCAGCGACATGGTTTTTCACAGGAGGAGTTACGGCCCTATTTCCCGATCGAACAAGTCCTCAAGGGATTGTTCGATATCGCGCGGCGTCTTTACGGCATCCACATCCGCGAACGGACCGGCGTAGAGGTCTGGCATCCGGACGTGCACTTCTATGAATTGGCAGGCAAGGAAGAGGAACCGCGCGCCTGCTTCTATCTGGATTTATACGCGCGCCGCCACAAACGCGGAGGCGCCTGGATGGACGAATGCCGTTCGCGCCGTCGCGATGCCGGCGGCTTGCAGCGACCCGTCGCCTACCTCACCTGCAATTTCACCCCGCCGGTTGGCGATGAACCCGCATTGCTCGCCCATGATGAAGTCGTCACGCTGTTTCACGAATTCGGCCACGGCCTGCACCACATGCTCACGCGCGTGGACCACCCGCCCGTCGCCGGGATCAACGGCGTCCCATGGGACGCCGTGGAACTGCCGAGCCAGTTCATGGAGAACTGGTGCTGGGAGCGCGAATCGCTGGATCTGATTGCGCGCCACTATCAGACCCGCGCACCCCTGCCGCAGCCGTTGCTGGAGAAGATGCGCGGCGCGCGGCATTTTCAATCCGGGATGCAGATGGTGCGGCAGATCGAATTTGCGTTGTTCGATTTCCGTCTGCACGACGAGCAACGCGGCGCCGACCTTGCCGACCTGCAGGCGCTGCTCGACGAAGTGCGCGGGGAAGTCGCCGTTGTGTTCCCGCCCGCGTTCAACCGCTTCCCCCACAGTTTCGGACATATCTTCGCCGGGGGATATGCAGCCGGGTATTACGGCTACAAATGGGCCGAAGTGCTGTCCGCGGATGCCTTTTCCAAGTTTGAGGAAAACGGTATCTTGGACGAAAACACCGGCAGGCAATTTATGCGGTCCATATTGGAACAGGGGGGGTCGCGCGATCCCATGGATTTGTTTATCGAGTTCCGGGGACGGCCACCCAGCATTGAACCGCTCCTGCGTCACTCGGGGATCAGCCGGCCTAATTCGGGAGTTCATTCATGAAGCGCCTTGCCATGGTGCTGCTCGTGCCGGCGCTGGCGCTTGGGGCGATCAGTCCGTCGGCCGCGGAAACCGCCTACGTCACCGCCCAGATCAGGACGGGACTGCATGAAGAGAAATCCCTCGACAGCCCCATCACCAAGCTGGTGTCCACCGGCACGGTGCTCGAGATCATCAAGCGCGAGGACTCGTTGTCGTTCGTGCGCGATCCCGATGGCGCGTCCGGATGGATTGACAGCAGCTATCTGAGCACGGATACGCCCACGCCCTCCGGGCAGCTGAAGGAAGCGCTCGAGCATGGCGACGTCCTCGAGCGCCGGCTCGCCGAGGCGCAACAGCAGATTGCCACCTTGTCCGCGGGCCGTCCCGCGCCAGTGATGGAATCGCAGCGCTACGAAACCTTGCGAAAACAATATGAGGACCTCGAACAGCAGCTGAAGCGGGAACGCTTGAATTCAGGCGAGCTGGAGGCGCAGCTTGCGGAATTGAAGAAGCGGCTGGGCGTGAACAATGACAATGCCTCACTGTACGGGCGCATTCAGGAACTTGAGTCGGAAAAGAAGAGACTCGAGGTGATGCTCGCAGACGGCGCCGGAGACGGCGCGGTGGGAGCCGCCGCGGATCCGGGCGCGCCGGCGGCCGCGGGAGTCACGCTGCCATGGGGCAATCTCGCCACGGGTCTGGCGGTGGCCCTCATCGCGGGATGGCTCGGCGGCATCTACCTGATGGACTACCTCAACCGGCGCCGGCACGGCGGATTCCGCGTCTGAAAACGCCCCGGCCGCCGTCGGGCCGGCCAGCGCACCGATGTTCAAGATCGCCACCTGGAACGTCAATTCCCTTCGCGTTCGGCTGCCGCAGGTACTCGAGTGGCTGGAAGCTGAGCGCCCCGATGTGCTGGCCATGCAGGAAACCAAGCTCATTGATGCGGACTTCCCCCATGCGCCCTTCTCCGACTTGGGCTACAGCGCGGCGGTGTCTGGACAGAAGACCTACAACGGCGTTGCCCTCATCAGCCGCGCGCCCGCCTGCGACATCGTGCGGGCGATTCCGTCGTATCCCGACGAGCAACGGCGCATCCTGAAAGCCGGCATCGCGGGGATCCCGGTTCTCAATCTTTATGTCCCGAACGGTTCCGAGGTGGGCTCCGACAAGTACGCGTACAAACTCGAGTGGCTGAACCACTTACAGCAATATGTGCGCGATCTGCTCAGGACCGACGCGAAATTAATCATCCTCGGGGACCTGAACATCGCGCCCGAGGAGGCCGACGTGCATGACCCGGAACTGTGGAAAGGCCAGGTACTGTTCAGCGAGCTGGAACGCGCGGAGTTCCGCAAGCTGATCGCGAACGGACTCAAGGACTGCTTCAGGCTGTTTCCCCAGCCGGAGGAGAGCTTCACGTGGTGGGATTACAGGGCCGCGGGTTTCCGGCGCAACCTCGGCCTGCGCATCGATCATATCCTGGCGGGTCCGGAACTCGCTCCGCGCTGCCGCGCCTGCCGCATCGACCGGTTGCCACGCGCTTGGGAACGGCCTTCGGACCATGCGCCGGTGATTGCCGAATTCGACATTTGAAGAACGGACCGGGTTTGCAAGTCCGGAGAGATTGCCATACACTCCAGCGCCTTTATGCACCGGATCCGCGCCTCTCAGGGACGCGTCTCCCCGCTGGGATTCAAGCCATGAAGCAAGACATCCATCCCGAGTACGCCGAGATCAGCGTGACCTGCAGTTGCGGGAATACGTTCAAGACCCGCTCCACGCACAGCAAGGAACTGCACATTGAAGTGTGCGCCCAGTGCCATCCCTTCTACACGGGCAAGCAGAAGATCGTGGACACGGCGGGACGTGTCGATCGCTTCCGCCGCAAATACGGAATGCAATAGCCTCGTCCCTCCGCCGGGAGGGGCAGGTTTCCTCCGATCCCGTCCTGTCCTGGCCGGGATCTTCACGCTCCTCATCCTTCATGTCGGCCGCTTTGCCTGGGCCGGCCCCGAGTGCGCGATCACGGAGCCCGGCTCTCCGGCGCGGATCGTTGCGGTCATTGACGGTGACACCGTGATCCTTGTCGATTCCACGCACGTGCGTCTCATCGGGATCGATACGCCCGAGTTGGGGCACGGCGGCGCGCCGTCCGAGCCCGGCGCGCTTGAGGCGCGCGCCTTCATGAGCTCGCTGCTCGGACCGGAACAAACGGTGCGGCTGGTGCCGGATGCCGAGGCGCGCGATCGCTATGGACGGGTGCTTGCGCACCTGTTGCTCGACGACGGCACCCTCGTGCAGTCGCGTCTTCTGGAGGAGGGCCTGGCCACGCCGCTGATCGTCCCACCCAACCTGCGCCTGGTGCATTGCTACCACGCGGCGACCATCCGCGCGCAGGAGGCCCGCCGCGGTCTCTGGGCTCTCCCGCGCTACCAGCCCGTCGCGGTAGAGAACCTCGAACGGGATGCAAGGGGTTACCGGGTGGTTTACGGCAGGCTGACGCGCATCGGCGAAAGCCGCTCATCCTTGTGGTTGGAGATGGGCCCCCGTTTCGCGCTGCGCATCGAGCGCGGGGATCAACGAAATTTCGAGGGCCGGGATCTTGCCGGCGAGGTCGGGCGTCCCGTGCAGGCACGGGGCCGCATCTACCGGACGCGCGGGCAGTTGCGCATGCGCATCCGCCATCCACTGGACCTGACGGTGCTGCGGGCGCCGCCGCGCATCCGTTGATATCCACGGATGGGCCACCCACGCGGTCACCGGCGGCAAGGATCTCCTGCTGATGCCGGAGAGGGGCGGGCTCGCCACGGGCCAGCCTTGGCACGGCGATCGGCGCCCCATTTCGCATCCGTCCTGTCCTCGCCACATGAGGGTAGTTGCAAATACCCGGACGTAAGTTATTGCGAAAATTCAGGATCGTTCTTTATCCACATTTATCGTGGATAACTTTGTGGATGACATAGGGAAATGGGGCTGAGGTCTGCATGGCGCCGGGAATGATGACAAATCTGTTAAATTTTAAGCAGTCGAATAACTTTCAGCTATTTCAATAGGTTACATGTGTGTCTGCGGCTTGTAGCCGATCTCCGGTACCGCATGTGTTTTGGTCCGCCCCAAGCCCCGAGGAATTGTGCATAAGCACAGCGCCGGGAAACCGCGGTCAAGGGAACATTTGGAGCCTTTGTGGGTCAGATACAACAATGAATTCCCGCTCCATGATTGAGCGGAATCGATAGCCCGGTTACCCCTACCGGGTGAATTAGGCCCCGGTAGCCCTCCCTCCCCTTGTAAACCGGGGCCATTCTTTTTTCCCCAGGCATTTCCCCGGCCTGACGGCTACTTTCCGGATGGATGCTTCCCGGAGAGCCACTGATCGAGGACCGCGCGCAGTTCGCGAACGCCCCGGCCGTCGGCAGCCGAAAAGAGCTGTACGCCGGCGCCGGCCAGCGCCGGCTCCCGACCGGCCTGCCGCAGAGCCAGCCGCGCTGCCTTCGTCGAGAGCTTGTCCGACTTGTTCAGCAGGACGTGGACGGGTTTCCCTGTCGCCGCGCTCCACTCGAGCATCTGCAGATCCAGTTCGGTCATGGGATGTCGCGCATCCATGACGATGACTACACCGCGCAGTGATTCGCGCGACTTCATGTAGCCGGAGACGGTTTTCCCCCAAAGCTTCCGCTTCGCTTCCGGCACGCTCGCGTAACCGTATCCGGGAAGGTCCACGAGCCGATGGTTGTCCGCCAACCCGAAGAAATTGATCTGTTGGGTCCGCCCGGGAGTCTTGCTGAT
>JACPSH010000042.1 GCA_016193395.1 Gammaproteobacteria bacterium | reverse complement strand
GGCCAACAGGCGTTGTTCGCCTTCCAGCTTGCTCTGCCCGTAAACACTGAGCGGGTTACAGGGGTGAGCGGGCGTGTAGGGTTGCGACGCGGCGCCGTCGAACACGTAATCGGTGGAAAGATGCACCAGGCGCACACCGGCCGACGCGCAGGCCTCCGCGAGGATCCGGGCGGCTTCGGCGTTGACGGCGAAGGCGCGCTCCGGTTCCTGTTCCGCCCGGTCCACCGCGGTGTAACCGGCGGCATTGATCAAGACGTCGGGGCGGACCTTGCCGATCGCGGTTTCGACCGCCTCGCGATCCGTGATGTCGAGGGCGCGCCGGTCGAAGGCGGCGAGTTCGACGCCCACCGGTTTCTTCAACCGCAATTCAGTGCCCAACTGACCTCCGGCCCCGGTCACCAATCCTTTCACGCGTAAGCCTCCGCGTCCCTGAAGCGTACGCCCGCGGCGTCCCTAGCTGACAGCAACGGCGGTCGCCCCTCCGTCAGCGGCCATTCAATCGCCAGATCCGGGTCATTCCAGAGCACCGTGCGCTCGTGTTCGGGCGCATAGAAATCCGTGCACTTGTAGGCCAGCTCCACCGATTCGCCCAGGGCGTAAAACCCGTGCGCGAAACCGGCCGGGATCCAGAGCATCGCGTGCCCGGCCGCGGACAGCCGGCGACCGACCCACCTGCCGAAGGTGGGCGAGGAGCGCCGCAGGTCGAGGGCGACGTCGTACACCTCCCCGGCCAGCACCCAGACCAGCTTCCCCTGCGGTTGCCGCACCTGATAGTGGAGGCCGCGCAACGTGCCCCCGACGGAACGGCTCTGATTGTCCTGCACGAATTGCTGCGGCAGGCCGCATTCGCCGAACCGGAGCGCATTCCACGTCTCCTTGAAAAAACCCCGCGCATCGCCGTGCACCGCGGGCACGATGACCTTGACGTCAGGGATTTCCGTGTCAACGCACTGCATGGGACTTCATTCCTCGGCGACCTGCCGCAGATAGGCTCCGTACTGGTTATTCAGTCTCGATGCGAGCTCCAGCAGTTGTCCGGCGTCAATGAACTTCATGCGGTACGCCACCTCCTCCGGGCACGCCACTTTCAGACCCTGGCGCTGTTCGATGGTCTCGATGAAGGCGGCGGCCGACAGCAGCGTTTCCGGCGTCCCGGTATCGAGCCAGGCGGTTCCGCGGCCGAGCAGTTCCACGCGCAGCCGTCCCCGCTTCAGGTACATGAGGTTGACATCCGTGATCTCGAGTTCGCCGCGGCCGGACGGCCTGATCTGCCGGGCGATCTCGACCACCTCGTTGTCGTAGAAATACAGGCCCGGAACCGCATAGCTGGACTTCGGCTGCGCGGGCTTCTCCTCGAGTCCAATCACGGTGCCGTCCGGAGCGAACTCCACGACGCCGTAGGCGCTGGGGTTGTTGACGCGGTAGCCGAAGATCGTGCCGCCGGTGTCGCGACCGTTGACCCGCTGCAGCATCTCCGCGAGCTCGTGACCGTAAAAAAGGTTGTCGCCCAGGATCAGCACGCAACTGCCCGAGCCGATGAAGTCGGCGCCGATGAGGAAGGCCTCGGCCAAGCCGTTCGGCGAAGGCTGCGCGGCATAGGACAAGTGAATGCCCCAGTCGCTGCCGTCGCCGAGCAGGCGCTCGAACTGCGGAACATCGCGCGGCGTCGAGATGATCAGGTATTGACGGATCCCCGCCAGCATGAGCGTGGAAAGCGGGTAGTAGATCATGGGCTTGTCGTACACCGGCATGAGCTGTTTGCTGACGACGCGCGTAAGGGGGTAGAGCCGCGTGCCGCTGCCGCCCGCGAGGATGATGCCCTTGCGTTGCGTGCTCATGCCGCGGTCCCCCGGCCGGTCTCCGCCGGCAGGCCGAGTAAGTCGGGCACGAGGATGCGTCCCGGCGGAACGCGCGCCAACATGGCGCGGTAGAGGATCTCCGGCGCCGTGATCGCCGTCAGGATGCAGGCATCGAAGCGGCCTGCATCGAGGTCATGCCACACCGGCAGACCGAGGTAGCGCGGCTCGCGACAGGCCGGATCGAACATGGCGACGACGCGCACCGGAAATTCCCGCGCGCGGATCAGGCTGATCTCCGCCAGCTCGGACACGCCGCAGAGCACGAGATCCTGGAATCCCGCGCGCTGGCAATCGCCGAACACGCGGCTCACCGAACCGCTGGCGCTGCGGTAGAAGTCAAAGGCCCGGCGCATGTAGCGGGCGGTCAGCTGGCTCTTCTCGGCGAATCCCTTCGGCGTCAGGTAATAGAGATAACGGTTGGCGGGGGCCTGCTTCATTTTGACCAGCCCCTTGCGAATACAGCGTCGGAGGTAGGCGTTCGCCAGACCCAACGCAACGCCGAGGCGGTCGGCGAGATGGCGCTGCGTCAGATCGCTCCGCTGATCAATCGCCTGGAGCAGACCCAGCGTGAGGTTCTCTTCGCGGTGTTCGCCGTTCATCCCGTGAACATTTTACACCGCCCGCGTTCATGGATTGAACGGCCTGCGCGCCGCGCCGTGGCTATCTATGGCATGTACTTGTTTTTATGAAGGAAATCTATGATGCCGGCGACGCACTCGTCGATGCTGGCCACGCCCGTGGGCAGCACCAGCTCCGGTTTCTCCGGCGCCTCGTAGGGAGAGGAGATCCCCGTGAACTCCGGGATCTGGCCGGCACGGGCTTTCTTGTACAGACCCTTGGGATCGCGGGATTCGCAGACACCGAGATCGGCATCGCAGTAAATCTCGACGAAATCGCCCTGCTCCACGAGGCTGCGCGCCAGCGCGCGATCCTTCTGGAACGGCGAGATGAACGCCGTCATGACCAGGACGCCGGCATTCAGCATCAGTTTCGCCACTTCGCCGATGCGGCGGATGTTCTCGGTGCGGTCCGCGTCGGAAAAACCGAGATCCTTGCACAGGCCGCGGCGGATGTTGTCGCCGTCGAGAACGAAAGTGCGCACCCCACTGCTGTGCAGCTCGTCCTCGACCGCGTGCGCCAGGGTGGACTTGCCCGCCCCGGAAAGACCCGTAAACCAAAGTATTGCGCTGCGGTGGCGGTTCAGCTTCTCGCGATCCGCGCGGAAAATCGTCGGTTCATGCCAAATGACGTTCTGATTCATGATCATTCTCCAAAATGAACCCCGCCCTACGCCCTGCCTATACCATAATACTCAAACCCGGCCGCGCGCATCTTCCGCGGTTCGTATACGTTGCGCAAGTCGACAAAAATCCGGCCGGCCATGCGCCTCAGTATCTCCTTGAGGTCCAGCCCCCGGTACAGGTTCCATTCCGTGAGCAGGACTGCGGCATCGGCGCGGTCGAACACGGAATAGAGATCGTCGCAATACTCCACCGACCCCGGCAGCAACGGCCGCCCCTCCTCCATTCCCTGCGGATCGTGCGCACGGACGGCCGCGCCTGCTTCAACGAGTTTCGGCAGGATGAACAACGAGGCCGCTTCGCGCATGTCGTCCGTTTCCGGCTTGAACGTGAGCCCCAGCACGGCGATGCGTTTTCCCTCGAGACGGCCGCCCAGGGCCGCGCGGATCTTCTCCACCATCCGCGCCCGCTGCGCGTCGTTGACTTCAAGCACCGCCGAAACGATGCGGCTCGACACACCGCGTTCCCAGGCGATCTGCACCAGGGCGCGCGCGTCCTTCGGCAGGCAGGCGCCGCCGAACCCCGGACCCGGGTGGAGAAACTTGCGGCCGATGCGCCCATCCAGGCCCATGCCCCTGGCGATGGCGTGCACGTCGGCGCCGATCGCCTCGCACAGGGCGGAGATCTCGTTGATGAAACTGATCTTGGTGGCGAGAAAGGCATTGGATGCATACTTGATCAACTCCGCGCTTTCCAGGTCAGTGATGACCATCGGCGTTTCAATCAGGTTCAACGGCCGGTACAGCTCCCGCAGGCGCTCGCCCGCCCGATCGCTGTCGATGCCGATCACGACCCGGTCCGGCCGCATGAAATCGCCGATCGCCGCCCCCTCGCGCAGGAATTCCGGGTTGGATGCGACGTCGAAATCGGCGCGCGGGTTGGTTTCCGCGATGATGCGCTTGACCTCGCGCGCGGTCCCTACCGGCACCGTCGACTTGTCCACGACCACGGTATAGCCACCGAGAAACGGCGCGAGGTCGCGCGCGGCCTGGAACACGAATTTCAAATCCGCGTGGCCGTCGCCGCGCCGCGATGGCGTGCCGACCGCGATGAAGACCAGCTCGCTCCCGGCCACGCACTCCAGCGCGCCGCTGAAATGCAGGCGCCCCTGTTCCTGGTTCTTGCGGACCAGCGCATCCAGGCCAGGCTCGTAGAGCGGCATGTGTCCGGACTCGAGCTGGCGCACGCGATCCGGATTGGCATCGACGCAGGTCACGTGCGCGCCGAATTCGGCGAAACACGCGCCGGATACGAGGCCGACATATCCGGCGCCGATCATGGTCACGTTCACGCCAATGGCCTCATTCCCCGCATACTACGTCATTCCGGACCGAGCACGGCCGTGCCGGGCGGTGAGCCTTCAGCCCCGGCCTTCGGCCGGGGGTCCGGAATCCCAAACAGCGCACGTCGCACCTGGATTCCGTATATGGACCCATCCCGTATTGCAATGACACTTGGGTGGATGGCGAAGGACTGGTTTGCGTCCGTATATTCGGCCCGTTTGTGGAGCGCAACGGCTGCTCCTGGCCAGGATGGTAAGCCGCGCAGGGGGTC
>JACPSH010000020.1 GCA_016193395.1 Gammaproteobacteria bacterium | reverse complement strand
GGCGGCCTCGACGCGCAGGATCGTTACTGGCAGACCTCGCACCGTTTCCTGGAAAACGAGTTCGAGCAGCTCGAACAGATGGCGGACATCTTCTCCATGATTTTCCTGGGCGTTGCGGCCTTTCTGCTGAACGTCGTCGTCTCCCGGCTGATCAGCACGCAGCGCGCGGAAATTGCCGCGCTCAAGGCCTTCGGCTACAGCAACCTCGACGTCGGCCTGCACTACCTTGAGTACGTGGCCCTGATCGTGGCGGTCGGCCTCGCCGCGGGCATCCTCGCCGGGATCTGGCTGGGACGGGGACTGAGCGCGATCTACATCGAGTACTACCGCTTTCCCCTGTTCAATTACGAGCTGCGCAACCAGGTGCTGGCGACGGCGATGGTCGTCAGCCTGCTCTCCGTTTTCCTGGGGACCTGGGCCGCGGTGCTCCGCGCCGCGCGACTCCCGCCCGCGGAGGCGATGCGTCCCGAAGCGCCCGCCAGCTACCGGCGGAGCCTCGTGGAACGCGGCGGCTTCGGCCGTTTCCTTTCGCAGACCGTGCGAATGATCGTGCGCAACGTCGAACGGCGGCCAATCAAGTCAGGGCTGTCGGTGATCGGCATTGCGCTCGCCTGCGCCATCATGGTCGTCGGCACCTTCTTCAACGACGCCGTCGATTACATGATCGATGTGGAGTTCGGCCTTGCCTCGCGCCAGGATATGACAGTCCGTTTCGTCGAGCCGACTTCGCTGCGCGCCTACTATGACGTCCTGAAGGTACCGGGCGTGGAATACGCCGAAGTGTACCGCACGGTGCCGGTGCGGCTGCGCAACGGTCACCTGAGCTACCGCACTGCCATCAAGGGCACGGCGCAGGAACGCGACCTGAACCGCACGCTCGACGTGGAGCACCGGGCGCTCCCGCTGCCGACTGATGGCGTCATGCTCACGGATCACCTGGCCCGCATCCTCGAAGTCAAGCCGGGCGACACGATTACGGCGGAAGTTCTCGAAGGTCGGCGGCCCGTGCTGCAATTGCCGGTGGTCTCGCTGGTCAGCCAGTACGTCGGTGTCGGGGCGTATATGGAAATCAACGCGCTGAACCACGTGATGCGCGAGGGGAACGCAATATCCGGCGTCTATCTCAAGATCGACCCGGCCTATGAGCAGCAGATTAACGACTGGATCACGAATGCGCCGCGCATCGCCAGTTCCGATACGGCGGATACGCTCATCTCCGCCTTCTATGAAACCTCGGGCCGCTTCATACTCGTGTTCGTCGCATTCACGGATCGCGCTGGCGGAACGCGGCCGGGAGCTGGCCAGCATGCGGGTGCTCGGGTTCACGCGCGGAGAGATCTCCTTTATCCTGCTTGGCGAACTGGCGATCCTCACCGTGCTCTCGCTGCCCTTCGGCCTGATCCTGGGCTGGTCATTGTGCTGGATCATGATAAGAAACGTGCAACAGGACATCTTCCGCATACCTCTCGTCGTGGAACCCAGCACCTACGCTGCGGCCGCGGCGACCGTCATCGTCGCCTCGATACTTTCCAGCTTGGTGGTGCGTTCGAAGCTGGACCATCTCGACCTGGTTGCCGTGCTCAAGGCCCCGGAGTAGGACATGGCGATCTGGCGCAGGCATCTGGGCGCGATCTCGGGGCTGATCCTGGTCCTGGCCATTGTGGCCGTCGGCTTCATCCCCCGCGCCATGGTCGTCGATACCGCGGCGGTCGCGCGCGGGACGCTGCGCGTGACCGTGGAAGAGGAAGGCCGGACGCGCGTGATCGACCGCTTCGTCGTCTCCGCGCCGGTCGCGGGTTTCCTGCGCCGCGTCGAACTCAATGTCGGCGATCCGGTTACGCGGGGTGAGGTCGTGGCCTTTCTCGAACCGTTGCGTTCCACGGTGCTCGATCCCAGGAGCCGGGCTGAGGCCGAGTCGCGCGTCGCCGCGACGCGCGCCGCGATGCAGGCGAGCCGGGAAAATGTCGTGGCGGCGGACGCCGACGCGAAATATGCCGCCGCCGAACTGGCGAGGCTCGAGCGCCTGCACGAAAAAAAGACCGTCTCGCTGGAGGCCCTGCAGCAGGGCGAGGCGAATGCGCGGCGCACGAAGGCCGCGCTGCAATCGGCGCAATTCAATGTGCAGGTCGCTCAATTCGAATTGAAAGCCGCTGAAGCCGCGCTGAGCTATTCAGCGGCCGAAGGGTCCGCCGCCGGTGGCGCGCCGGAAACCGTCGCCATCACCGCGCCGGTGGCGGGCAGGGTGCTCAGGATCGATCACGAGAGCGAGGGCGTCGTCGCCGCCGGCGAGGACCTGCTGGAACTGGGGGACCCGCTGTCGCTCGAAGTCGAGGTGGAGGTGTTGTCGCGCGACGCGGTCCGGATCAGGCCGGGCAGCCGCGTGCAGTTCGATCAGTGGGGCGGGGACGAACTGCTGGAAGGCGCGGTGCGCAACATCGAACCGGTCGGTTTCACCAAGGTTTCCGCACTCGGCGTTGAAGAACAGCGCGTACTCGTGATTGCCGACATCACCTCGCCGGCGGAAAAGTGGAACCGCCTTGGCGACGGCTATCGCGTCGATGCGAATTTCATTCTCTGGGAGGGGAACAGCGTCCTCAACATTCCGACCAGCGCGCTGTTCCGTAACCAGGATAGCTGGAACGTGTTTATCGCCCTGGGTGGCCGCGCGGTGCGCCGCGAAGTGACCGTGGGACGCCGCGGCGGACTGGTGACCGAAATCGTTTCCGGATTGCAGGAAGGCGAAACGGTGATAGTGCATCCCGCGGACAAGCTGGTTGAAGGCAACCGTGTGCGTGCCCGCTGACGGCAAAAAAACCGTATCTCGTGGCAGGTAACGCTCAATACCAGTTCTGCACCTGGATCTTCCAGCTTCCGTCCGGCTGGCGAGCGAACACGCTGGTCATCTCCCCGTAAAACTCGCTGGGCCGTCCGTTTGAGGTGACCGTCGCATTCCAGACCGCAGTCTGGTAGGCCGAGTCGCCATCCTCGCGCAGGTTGATCGGGTGCACGCGGAAGCTGCTCGTGCCGGAGTCGATCTTCCCTGCCCAGAATTCGCGGATCTCCGGCCGCGCCTTGACGATCTCCTGACTCGGGGACACGACAATCGCGTCCTCCGTGTACAGATCCGCGATGCGGCCTGCATCGCCCGCATTAAAGGCCGATTCGAAGTCCGTCGTGGTGTGGGCAACGGTGGAGCCGGCGCCGGCACTGGTGGCCTCCACGGTTGCCAGCAGTAGGGCTGTGGTCATCCATTGCTGTGGTTTCATGTCGGTTGTCCTCAAGGTTAGAAGTGATTGGTTTCAGTGTTTCGTTGAGGACAAAGGTAGATATTTGGATATTGGTTTACAATAACTTAAAAGCATAAATAGTGTAAACTAATAGGAAACAATACTCCCTACTTGAATGGATAAACTGAGCAGCATTCGTGTGTTCCTTGCCATCGCCCGTCGCAGCACATTCACGGCGGCAGCCGCGGAGATCGGAATCTCCAAGGCCATGGCGTCCAAGCATATTGAGCAGCTCGAGCGCTCCCTCGGTGTGCGCCTGCTGAACCGCTCGACACGCCGCGTCGGACTGACCGAAGCCGGCGCCGTCTACCGCGATCGGATGCGCGACATACTCGATGACCTGCGGGAAACGGAAGACGAGATCGCGCAATTGGGGTCGGAACCCCGTGGGACGCTGCGCCTGATGTCACCGGTGTCGTTCGGCGCGTTTCACCTGACGCGCGCCATTAGCGATTTCCACCAGCGCTTTCCGCAGCTCGGCGTCGACATGACGCTGGCCGATCGGGCGCCGGATATCATTGAAGAGGGCTTCGATCTAGCGATCCGTATCGGCGAGATCGAAGAGTCCAGCCTGGTGGCCCGCCGCATTGCCGAGGTGCGCATTGTGCTCTGCGCCTCCCCGGAATATCTGCAGCGCGCCGGCACCCCGGCAAGCCCCACAGAACTGGTCAATCACAACTGCCTGACTTACGCCGGCCGTCAGCCGTTTCGTGAGTGGACGTTCACTCTGCATGGGGTAGTGCAGACCGTTCCGGTGAGCGGCAGCCTGTGGGCCAATGTGGGCGATCCCTTGCGGCGAAAGTACGGACCTTTGTCAGCTTTCTCGCCGAGCGCTATTACCCGGTGCCCTACTGGGAGCGCTGGACCGCCTGACCCCATGGCCTATCTCAGCCGGCGCGCAAGCCTTTAGCAGTTTGATGCAAAAGTCCGTCCATGGACTTTTGCATCGCGCTTCAGCCGAAGCGGAGCTTCGGCCTCGCTCCATTTATCAAGCACTGGCGTGCTTAATAAATGATGCGTCCCTTCCCTGGGGCGCAACAGGCTGATGCAAAGGCGGGTTCTGCATCAGCCTGTTAAAATCGTTCGCCGGGGCATCCCATGCGAGGTCACAACCATGACGAAGCGAATCCTGATTGCACTATGGGCAGCGGGCGCCCTGTGTCTCTGTTCCATGGGCGCGCGCGCTGAGCTGGCGGCCGGCGAAGCGGCGCCGGCATTCTCGCTGCCTGATCAGCAGTACAAGGTGCGCAGTCTCAGCGACTATTCCGGCAAGTGGCTGGTGGTCTATTTCTATCCGAAGGACGACACGCCGGGCTGCACGACTGAGGTATGCAATTTCCGCGACGATATCTTCAAGCTGCACGAGCTCGGCGCGGAAGTAGTCGGCGTCAGCGTGGACAACGCGGACAGCCACAAGAAGTTCGCGGAGAAATACAGCGTGCCTTTCCCGTTGCTTGCGGACGAAGGCGGCAGGGTCGCGGAGCGCTACGGATCGCTCACTTCCATGGGGCCGATCAAGTTCGCCGCCCGCAACACCTTCATCATCGATCCACAGGGGAAAATCGCGAAGATCTACGAGGACGTCGATCCGAAGGAGCACAGCGCGGAAGTGATCGCCGACATCAAGTCGATGCAGGCTCCCTGACGGCCAGCCAGGCGCCACTGGCGCCGGCTCGACCCGGGGGATCGATCAGAATTGCAGTCCGGCTGCGCCGGTCGATTCGACGATATGGCCGCGGTCACGGAGATACTGCGCTACGACCATGCGGTGTGCCGTGAAGAAACCGTTCAGCTCGAGACGCTGGCGCGAGCCGTCGCCTCTGGACACGTGCCAGACGGCATTCGGTTCGACGAGCAGGCCGGCGATGCGGAAATGCGATTCGTCCTGGCGGATGTCGCGCAGATCCCTGAGATCGATGACGGAGCGCGAGGGACGGTACCAGGCGCCGTCTTCCACGGTGATGCGGTCGCGCAATACATGGATCTGCTCGTGGCGGACGGACGGCATGATGAACGCCGGAATGACCAGCGAGCAGGCCAGCGCGGCGAGGGACCAGTGCCGGCGGATGCGGAACAGCCAAAGGATCAGCGACGCCGCCGCCGCGGCGCAGAACACGATGCCCCAGGCGAGTACGCGCTCGCGCGAGCTGGCCACGAGCAGGCCGCCGTCGTCGCCGATGGATATGGTGGCGGCATAAAACGGGGCGAGCAGCAGGTGCATCATGCGGGCGGTACCATGATGCTTACGTTAGCACGGGGGCTGAACCCGCTGCGCGGGCAAGATGTCACCCATTTGGGGGATACTGTGGCTATGGCAAGGGCGCGTAGACTGGCTGCAACAGCGGACGTCTCCCGGCTGGCGTTACCCTTCCTCCCCCCAGACGCCGGCTCCATGGATGGACCTATTCCGGACGATGCCGCGACCCCGCGCGGTCGCGGCATTGCTTTCCCACAACACTGACTCATGGGGCCCGCGCTCGGCATCCGTATTGAACTGGCGCGCTTCCGCGACGCTGGAGCGATCGCGGACTTGTCGCGTGATCTCATCGAAACGGGGCTGGGCTGGAGCTGGCGCGCGGATCGCGTGCTGCGCCAGTTGCGCAACCGGGATGCCGTGGTGCTCAAGGCGGTCGATGAAAGCAGGGATGACCCCGTCATCGCCGGTTTCGCGATCATGCGCTTTGGCTGGGATGAAACCCATCTCGATCTGCTCGCCGTCCAGCCGCGCTACCGGCGCCGGGGCATCGGCACCGCGCTGCTGCGCTGGCTGGAGGAATCGGCATTGACGGCCGGCGTCTCCATCGTCCGCCTGGAAGTGCGCGAGTCCAACGGCCCGGCCATCCGCTTCTACGAGCGCATGGGATACCAAAGCGTGCGGCTGGCCCGTGGTTACTACCAGGGGCGCGAGTCTGCCATGCAGATGGCGCGCGATTTGTGGTCCGAGCTGCCGGTCGGAACCATATGACTGGCAAGCCATGACCCGCCACGTCCAGTTCGGACTCTTCGATCACCTCGATTACCGGCTCGAGCCGCCTTCCCGCACCTACGCGCAACGCCTCGCGCTGATCCGCGCCGCGGAGGACGCCGGTTTTCGTGGGTATCACTTTGCGGAACACCACGGGACGCCACTCGGCATGGCGCCGTCTCCCGGGGTGTTCCTCGCGGCGGCGGCCGCGGTCACGCGCCGCATCCGCCTCGGGCCGATGGTTTACTGCCTGCCGCTATACCACCCGCTGCGGCTTCTGGAAGAGATCTGCATGCTCGATCATCTGAGCAACGGGCGCCTGGACGTGGGGGTCGGCCGCGGCGCATCCCCGTTCGAAACCGGCTTTTTCGGCGTAGACCCGCAGGAAGCGGTCGCCCGGCACGTCGAGACCTTGCAGATCCTGCGGGCCGGACTCGCGGGCGACCCGCTCACCCATGCCGGGCGGTTTTTCAGCTTCGACAATGTGCCGCTGCCGCTGCGGCCCGTGCAGGAACGGATCCCGTTCTGGTCGGCGCCGACCACGCCGGATGCGCAGGTGCACGCCGCCCAGGCGGGCATGAACATCATGGTTCTCGGCGCGAAGGAACGCGTGCGGGACATCGTCGCGCAGTACCGCGAGACGTGGGCGCGCCACCAGCCGGGGACGGCGCAGCCGCTCATCGGCGCCTGCCGCATGATCCACGTGGCAGCCACCAATGCGGTCGCGGAGGCGCAAGCGCGTCCCGCGCTCAAACTCTGGTATACGCACTTGGCCCGTCTGTGGCGCGAGAACAAGGCGACTTCGCCGCTGCTCAGCCTAGTGGAAAACTTCGATGACGCGCGCGCGGCGGGAATGGTGATCGCCGGATCCCCTGACCGCGTGCGCGATGCGTTGGCCTCTCAGATCGAATACTGCGGATTCAATTACTCGGTTCTGCAATTCGCCTTCGGCGACATGGACCCGGGCGCGGCGGCGGAGTCGCTTGCGCTCTTTGCGGAGGAAGTCAGGCCGGGACTTGTGGAATCGACGAGGGAGATGGCTGTCTAACGAAGCGACAGGTGCCGCCGCCCCCGCGAGGGCAGGATACGGGTGATCCGGACAACCATTCAGGCGACGAAGTCATTGTGCTGCGCCACTGCCGCAGGGCTCTTGCTTGCCGGTCCGCTGCCGCGGGCGGAGGAAATCCAGGTCCCCGCGCAAACCGGCGAAGCCGTCGAGTCCGGGACTGCAGCGGGGGAGGGCGGCGCCCCGAAACGCGAGCCGATCATTCGCGAAACCTTCGGTTCGAGCGACATCAAGGATTGGTACGCGCCGGATGACCGCACCCTGGTCATCGGCACCTACGCCCACGGTAAATTCCTCGGAACGTTCGCGAATCTCTGTACCGGGATCCGGTACGCGAACGCTCTGGGTTTCTCCACCCAGGGCCCCTTCGAACTGGACCGCTCGACCGCGATCGTGCTGCCCGACGGGCAGCGGTGTTTCTTCAAGGACCTGTCGGCCTACAGCCTGGAACAGGAAATTCAAGATCGGGCGGCCCGGGCAAAACCGGCGGCGGCTGAGCGACGGAAGTAGCCCGCGGTGTGCAAAAGTCCACGGATGGACTTTTGCATCAATCTGTTAGGCCGCGGTGGACACCGCGGAGCCGGATGATCCCTGCGGCGCCAGGGCCGGGTAATCCGTGTAGCCTTTCTCGCCGCCGCTGTAAAACGTCGCCTGATCCGGCTCGTTCAGCGCCGCCCCGCGCAGGAATCGCACCGGCAGATCGGGGTTTGCAAGAAACAGCTTGCCGAAAGAAACCATGTCGGCCGCGCCGCTGGCAATCGCCGCGCGCGCGCGCTCCATGTCGTAACCGCTGTTGGCAATGTACGGCTCGCCGAATGCGCGGCGCAGCGGCGCGCTGTCGAATTCACCTTCGATCACGTGCAGGTAGGCAAGCCCCATGCCTCCGAGTTGCTCCGCCGCGTAGCCGAAGGTAGCCGCCGGGTTGGAATCGCGCATGTCGTTGAAGTCGCTGATCGGGGACAGCCGCACGCCGACGCGCCCCGGGCCCCACACCCCGGCCACGGCCGCGGCCACTTCGAGCAGCAGCCGCGCCCGGTTCTCGATGCTGCCCCCGTACTGATCGGTCCGCCGGTTGCTGCCGTCACGCAGGAACTGGTCGAGCAGGTAGCCGTTCGCGCCATGCAGCTCCACGCCGTCGAAGCCGGCCGCGCGCGCGTTTTCCGCGGCGCGCTGGTACTGGGCGATGATGTCGGGGATCTCGCGCGTCTCCAGGGCGCGTGGCACCGGGAAGGGTTGCAGGCCGGAAGGCGTGAAAGCATCGCCGCGCGCCGCGATCGCGGAAGGCCCGACCGGCAACTGGCCGTTCGGCTGCATCGACGGATGCGAGATCCGGCCCACGTGCCACAGTTGCAGGAAGATGCGGCCGCCGTCTTCGTGCACGCCGTCCACCACGCGCCGCCAACCCGCGATCTGGTCGTAACTGTGGATGCCCGGTGTGCCCGGATAACCCACCCCTCGCGGCGAGATCTGCGAGGCCTCCGTGATGATCAACCCTGCGGAGGCGCGCTGTTTGTAATACCTGATGTTCATGCAGTTAGGGGCATTGCCCTCGCCCGCGCGGCTCCGCGACATCGGTGCCATGACGATGCGGTTCGGCAGTTCCAGGGGCCCGATCCGGATGGGACTGAACAGTTCCGCTGCGGGCTTGCCTTTCGGCTCCTTCATGGATGACTCCTTCGTCACTATTCGCTGTCCAAACAACATTTTACCAGACAAACGGCCCGTGCCCGCGTTGACGCCATCCGGTGAAACCCCGAAACTTGCCGGCTCCATGACTTCTGACCGACCCAGGCCGCCCGCAGAGGGCGACGATGTCCTTATCAGTATCCGCGGGCTTTACTTCCGCCGCGGCGAGCGCGTGATTTTCGACGGCGTCGATATGGATATCCGGCGCGGCGCGGTCACCGCGATCATGGGCCCGAGCGGCACCGGCAAGACCACGCTGCTCAAGCTGATCAGCGCGCAACTGCTTCCCGATGCCGGCACGATCCAGGTCGAGGGGCGCAATATCCACGCGCTTTCGGACGATGAGCTGTTCGATCTGCGCAAGCGCATGGGCATGCTGTTCCAGAGCGGCGCGCTGCTGACCGATCTCACGGTCTTCGAAAACGTCGCCTATCCGCTGCGCGAGCACACGGAACTGCCGGAAACGATGATCCGGCAACTGGTGCTGGCCAAGCTGCATGCCGTGGGCCTGCGCGGCGCCGCCGGGCTGCTGCCGGCGGAGCTGTCCGGCGGCATGGCGCGGCGGGTCGCACTGGCCCGCGCCATCGCGCTCGACCCCATCCTGATCATGTACGACGAGCCGTTCAGCGGCCAGGATCCGATCTCGGTCGGCGTGCTGGCCAAATTGATCAAGACCATGAATGACAACCTCGGTCTGTCCAGCATCATCGTCTCGCACGACGTCGCCGAGACCGGCGCCATCTCGGATTATGTCTATGTCATTGCCGAGGGCCGCATCATGGACCACGGCACGTACAACCAGCTTGGCGCGACCCGCTCGGAGTGGACGCGCCAGTTCCTGAACGGCCTGCCGGACGGCCCGGTGCATTTCCACTACCCGGCGCGCGAATACGCCGCCGATCTGTTCAGAGACTGAAGCCGTGGCCAACAGCGTCGCGAATCCCGGCGATTCGCTGCCCGCACTGGGCCGGCGGGCGCTCCAGTCCTTTGAACGGACCGGCCGTGCCACGCTGTTCCTGCTGCGCGTGTTGAGGAGTATTCCCTCCGTGCTGCTGCGACCGTGGCTGATCGTCCAGCAGCTCTATTCCGTCGGGGTGCTCACCATCGTCATTGTGCTGGTCGCCGGCGCCTTCGTCGGAATGGTGCTCGGACTGCAGGGCTACAACATCCTCGTGCGCTTCAATTCAGAGGCGTCACTAGGTACTTTCGTCGGGCTGACGCTGGTCCGCGAGCTCGGGCCGGTGGTCACCGCGCTGCTGTTTGCCGGCCGCGCCGGTTCCGCGCTGACCGCCGAACTGGGGTTGATGAAGGCCACCGAGCAGTTCCCGGCGCTGGAGATGATGGCGGTCGACCCGTACAAGCGCGTGCTGGCGCCGCGCCTGCTGGCCGGTTTCATCTCCATGCCGTTCCTCGCCGGGATCTTCAGCGCCGTGGGGATCCTCGGGGGGTACGTCATCGGCGTGGACCTGCTCGGCGTGGATGCCGGCACGTTCTGGTCGCAGATGCAGAAGGCGGTGGATTTCGACGAGGACCTGATGACGGGGTTCTGGAAGAGTCTCGCGTTCGGCTTTGCCGCGACCTGGATCGCGCTCTTCGAAGGCTACGATTCCGTGCCGACATCGGAAGGCGTCGGCCGCGCCACGACCCAGAGCGTCGTGCACGCCTCGCTGGCGGTGCTGGGACTGAACTTCATTCTGACTGCTTTCCTGCTGGAGACAAACACATGATGTCGCGACGCGCAATCGAGGTCTGGGTCGGCTTGTTCGTGTTGGGCGGCGCCCTGGCGCTGTTCATGCTGGCGATGAAGGCGAGCAACCTGACCACCGTCAGTACCGCGGATGCCTACCAGGTGATGGCGCGCTTCGCCAACGTCGGCGGTTTGAACGTAAAATCCCCTGTCAAGGCCAGCGGCGTGCTGGTGGGACGGGTCAGCAACATCAGCTACGATGACGGTTCGCACGAGGCGCTGGTCACGCTCAGCATCGAGAAGCGCTTCGACAGGTTCCCGGCGGACACGAGCGCCAGCATCTATACTGCGGGCCTGCTCGGCGAACAGTACATCGGGCTCGCCCCCGGCGCTGAGGAAGAGATGCTGAAAGAGGGCAGCACGATCATGTTCACGGACTCGGCGGTCGTGCTGGAACAGATGATCAGCCAGTTCATGTACAAGAAGATGGCGGATGATGATGAAAAACAGGAATGAACCGTCGGCAGGCGGAGACGCGGCGCGGATCGAGCCGGCGGCCGGCGGACAGGGCCGTTTCCGCATCGAAGGCGAACTCAATTTCGCGAGCGTGCCCCCGCTGCACGAGCGCGCCGTCAGTCTGTTCGCGGGTTGTCCTCAGATTGCGCTCGATCTCTCCGGGGTCACGCGCGCCAACAGCGCGGGACTCGCGCTGCTGCTCGAATGGCAGGGTCGTGCGCGCCGCGCCGGCCAGCCGTTTTCGCTTCGCAACCTTCCCGCGGGGCTGATCAACCTCGCGCGCATCAGCGAACTGGAAGAGGTATTGCCGCTCGATGGACCGGCGCCGGCCGGTTCCGCGCACTGATCGGATCGCCGGTTCAGCAACGGAAACTCTGAAGAACCGTCATGAGCATGCCCAGCCGCAAGGAGACGCGGAGCGAGCGGCGAGACATAACGAGCAGTTAGGCGAGCCGCGAGTGAGCACGCGACACCGCGGATGGGCAGCGCAATAGGTTATTCAGAGTTTCCCTTACGTTGCACCCTCTGCAGGAGGGCCATAATGAGCAGGGCATTTGTCAAAGAACTGGACGGCGTCGAAACCGACGCCGATCTGCTGGAACGCCCGCAGAGCAGCCACCCCAATTACATTACGCTCGAGGGTTTGGAGCGCCTGAAGGCGCGCGTGCAGGAACTGCGCGAGCGCCAGCTCGCGCTGGAGGCGCAAAAAGAGGACCTGTCGGCCGGCAGCGAATTGCGCGCGTTGAAATCCGAGCTGCGCTATCTGGAGCAGCGCGAGCAGAAGGCGATCCCTATCGACCCGGCGGCGCAGAGCGCGGACGCGATCCGCTTCGGCGCCACCGTGCAGTTGGAAGATGCGGGCGGCCAGCGCCATACTTTCACCATCGTCGGCGAGGACGAGGCCGACGTCGAACGGGGACTTATCAGCTGGGTGTCTCCACTGGGCCGCGAACTGCTCGACAAGCGCGCCGGCGACGTCGTGAACTGGCGCCGCCCGGCGGGCGACCTGGACCTGGAGATCCTGGATTTCAGATACGGTAAGGCCGCGTAGGGAAAAGGCAACGTGGCTGCCGGTGCCGAACAACCGAAACTCGAAATCCAGGGCACGCGGCAATTCACGGCCTGGCTCGCCGAACAGAAAGCGAGCCTCGCGTTCACCACCTATCAGAGCGGAAAGGTCTTCTTCATCGGCTTGCAGCCGGACGGCAGGCTGTCCGTCTTCGAGCGCACGTTGAACCGCTGCATGGGGATGTGCGCCGGCCCGGACGCGCAGACATTATATATAAGCACCCTCTACCAGCTCTGGCGCTTCGAACGCGCCAATCCCACGGGACAGACCCACGAAGGTTACGACGCCCTCTACATCCCGCAGGTCGGCTACGTCACCGGGGACCTGGACATCCACGATATCGCCACCGGGGCGGACGGCCGGGTCGTGTTCGTCAACACGCTGTTCAGTTGCCTCGCCACGACCTCCGACACGCACAGCTTCCAGCCGGTATGGCACCCGCCGTTCATTACGAAACTGGCGGCGGAGGATCGCTGCCACCTGAACGGCATGGCTATGGAAAACGGCCGGCCGCGCTACGTCACCAGCGTGAGCCGCTCGGATGTCGCCGACGGCTGGCGGGAGAAGCGCCGCGATGGCGGCATCGTCATCGACGTCAAGACGGGCGAGACCGTGGTGGAGGGTTTGTCCATGCCCCACTCGCCGCGGCTCTACCAGAAGAAGCTCTGGCTGCTGAATTCCGGCACCGGCGAATTCGGATATGCCGATCTCAAGACCGGCCGCTTCGAGCCCGTGGCGTTTTGTCCCGGTTACATGCGCGGTCTCGCTTTCAGCGGCGATTTCGCCATCGTCGGTCTGTCCGAGTCACGCCACAACAAGACCTTCGACGATCTGCCGCTGAAAGACCGGCTCGCCGAGAAACAGGTGGACGGCCGCTGCGGCCTGCAGGTCATTGATCTGCGTTCCGGCGACGCCGTTCACAGTCTGCGCGTCTCCGGGATCGTGCAGGAACTCTATGACGTCGTCGTGCTGGCTAGCGTCGTGCGGCCGATGGCGCTCGGCTTCATGTCGGACGAGATCCGGCGGATGATCACGGTGGCCGAGTCGTGATTCGAGGTCACAATCCCCCGGTTTTTTGGACTTCTCCAATTTAAGGTTGCAGCAATGGCGAACATCACCGGCACCTCCGCGAACAACATCCTGACGGGTACCGCGGGAGCGGACCTCATCACCGGGCTGGACGGCAACGACCGGTTGAACGGTGCGGCGGGGAACGACCGGCTGGAAGGCGGCGGCGGCAATGATGTGTTGATTGGTGGTCTGGGACTCGACCTGCTGATTGGCGGGCTGGGGAATGACACCTACGTCATCGACAACGGCAACGAGATCAACAAGGCGACGCTGGATGCGGGTATCGATACCGTCCAGAGTTCGGTGAGTTATGTGCTGGGGCCGCAGCAGGAGAACTTGACGCTGACCGGCGCCGGAAACATCAACGGCACCGGTCATGCCGGGAACAATGTGCTGGTGGGCAATGCCGGGGTGAACGTGCTGACCGGGGGCGCGGGGAATGACCTCTTGAACGGCGGGGCCGGGGCGGACATGCTGATTGGGGGGTTGGGGAATGACCGATATGTGATTGACCGGCTGAACGAGATCAACAAGGCCACGGTCGATGCGGGGACAGATCTTGTACAGAGCGCTGTGACCTACGCCTTGGGTGCCCAGCAGGAGAACCTGGTGCTGATCGGGACTGTCAGCATCAACGGTGCGGGGAATGGTGGTAACAACATTCTCATTGGCAATACCGGGAACAATGTGCTGTCCGGAGGCGGGGGCAATGACACGCTGAATGGCGGCAGCGGGCATGACACCTTGAATGGCAGCACGGGCAATGACCGGCTGCTGGGCGGGGGCGGGAATGACATCCTGGTGTTTGATGCCAACGACACGCGCGGGGTGGATGGGGGTGCCGGGACGGACATTCTGAAGGTGACCGGCGCGGACACCGAGGTGGATCTGGTGACGCTGAACGGCGGGGACACCCTGTTTTTCAGGAACATCGAGGTCATCAATCTCAATGCCACGGGCGCGCAGACCGTGGTGCTGGATGCGGACACTGTTCTCGGAATGTCCGGCACGACTGACACGGTTCGAATCACCGGTGGGGAAGGAGATGTCGTTCAGGCCGGGGGCACGTGGACCTTCGTCGGGGAAGTCGAGATCGGCGGCTACCTGTACAGAGAGTATCAAAGCGGTGATGCGACGCTCCAGGTTGAACTGGGCATCGGGTCCGGACCGCTCGCGTCCCTCGATGGCGCAAACGGTTTCAGAATATCCGGCGAATACGTGAATGACTGGGCCGGCTTCTCGGTTGCTGGCGCCGGGGACGTGAACGGGGACGGTTTCAGTGATCTGCTGATCGGCGCCTACGGAGCCCCGGCGGGCTTTGGGTACGGCGCTTGCTATGTGGTGTTGGGAGATGCTTCCGGATTTCCCGCGGACCTCAACCTTGCCGACCTGAATGGCTTCCTGGGTTATCAGATCACGGGCGAGAACAATTTCGACCGCCTTGGGACATCCTTGTCCGCAGGCGACATCAATGGCGACGGTTTCCAGGACATCGTTGCCGGCGCGATTTTTGCGGACTTGAACGGCGCTCAATCCGGCGCAGCTTATGTCGTATTTGGTTCCAATTTCGGATTTCACGCGGATTTCGATTTACCGCTGTCGGAGCCGCAGATCATGTTTCAGATCCCCGGCGAAGCTGCGGGCGATCGTCTCGGTGGTTCGGTGGCGTACGCGGGAGACGTGAACGGCGACGGTTTCGGTGATCTCGTTCTCGGCGCGGGCGACGCTGGCCCGAACGGGTTGGACGAATCCGGGGCAAGCTACGTAGTGTTCGGCAAGGCGTCGGGTTTCACCTCGAGTTTCGACCTTGCGGGTCTCGATGGAACCGCGGGCTTCCGGCTTTCCGGGGCTGCAGCGTCGGACCATTCGGGCCGCTCGGTAGGTTCCGCTGGGGACGTCAACGGAGACGGGTACGCGGATTTGATCATCGGCGCCCCGAATGCGGATGCGAATGGTCTGGCGGATTCCGGCGCGAGCTATGTCGTCTTCGGCGCAGCCTCCGTTTTCGCGGCGGACGTGTTTCTTTCCGGCCTGAACGGCACGAACGGGTTCCTCATCTCGGGCGTGGCGGCAGGCGACTATTCCGGTGCATCGGTGTCCGCGGCCGGAGACGTGAACGGAGACGGGTTCGACGACCTGCTTATCGGTGCGCCCGGCGCGGATCCCGGCGGTGATCGTTCGGGCGCGAGCTACGTGGTGTTCGGGAAGGCCTCAGGTTTCCCCGCTGATTTCCAGCTCTCCGGGCTGGACGGCAGCAACGGGTTCCGCATCTCCGGCGTTGCAGCGGGCGATGGTTCGGGCGGTTCGGTTGCCGCGGCAGGAGACTTGAATGCCGATGGGTTCGACGATCTTATTGTCGGAGCGCCTGGATCGGATGCTTACGGGGATTTTACCGGCGCAAGTTACGTGATATTCGGAGCGGCCGGCGGCTTTGCGTCTAATTTGGATCTCGGCGGACTGAACGGCACAAACGGGTTCGCGCTCGAGGGCGTCAATCTGTCCGACTTCACCGGCCGTTCCGTGAGCGGCGCTGGGGACGTGAACGGTGATGGGTTCGACGACCTCATCGTCGGTGCCTTCGGGGCCGGCGCGCAGTACACGACCAGCGCGGGTGCGAGCTACGTCGTGTTCGGTCGGGATTTTCGGGATGAGGCGGATTTCCTCGGCACGGACGCTGGTGACACGCATTCTGGCACGGCGGCCGGCGACATCGTCGTCGGCGGTCTGGACAGGGATTTTCTTTATGGCAGCTTCGGCAATGATGTCCTGACCGGGGGTCAAGGGAGCGACTTTCTCGATGGCTCTGCAGACGAGGACTTTCTGCGCGGCGGGACCGGTAACGATTCCCTGGATGGGGGGACAGGTAGCGACCGGCTCGAGGGCGATGGAGGACGAGACGTACTCGACGGAGGCCCAGGCAATGACATTCTGGTCGGTGGGATCGACAACGATCGGTTTTTCTTCGGTGACGCACTCACGCCCGACAACGTCGATACGATCATGGACTTCGGTGGTGCCGGAGCCGCGACGCTGGATTTGATCTTGCTCCACCAGTTTATTTTTACGGCGTTGGGCGGGAGTGGGGTGCTGGCTGAAGCGGCGTTCGAGTCCGGCACGGATGCAGTGGCGAACAGTGCGGCGACGCGCATAATTTACAACACCGTGACCGGTAATCTGTATTACGACGCAGACGGCAGTGCCGCGGGCTCCGCTCCTGTTCTGTTCGCCGTGCTCGCCACCGATCCCGATGCCCTCGATGCCTCCGACTTTCTGATTATTTGAATCGGAGCGAGGTCAAAGCGTGTACTCCGATCCTTCATTTTCACGAACCGGTGTTATTCGCCGTGCTGTCCATCGATCCGGCCGCGCTCGATGCCCCGGAGTTCAGCGTCGTAAATTGATGCAGAAAACCAGCTCACTGATTCTATAGGCGCATATGGCCACGGTTACCGCACTGGGATTATTGGATATTCTCGACCCGAGGCTTGTTGATCTGGCTTTCGCTGGTGGGACGGCCACGCCCACGTCCATCTCGTTGGACCTCCAAAATGGTGTCCAATATGAGATGGTGGGAACGGGCATCAATGTCGAGCCGCCCTCGAACATAACAGATGGAACCGTCACACGGATCAGCGCATTCATCGATGGCGAGCTACGTTTCCAGATTGGGAACATTTCACTTGACGCCGAGACGCTGGGCAATTTTGCCGAGCAAAACAATGGGCCCGGCCTGCTCAACTTTATCTTCCAGAATAACGACAGCGTAACCGGCAGCGGCTTCAATGATCGTCTCGCCGGGTTTGCCGGCAACGATACGCTGTCCGGCGGAGGCGGCGACGATCAACTCCTAGGGGGTTCCGGGATCGACTTGCTCCGCGGTGGCAGCGGCAACGACATCTACATCATTGATGCAGTCGCCGAGATTGACAAGACGCTTGCCGATCTCGGAGTCGACACCGTCAACAGCAGCGTGACCTACACGCTCGGCACGCAGCAGGAACGACTCCTGCTCATCGGCAACGCGACAATCAACGGCACTGGCAGCAGCGGCAACAACGTGCTGACAGGCAATGCCGGCATGAACATTTTGAACGGTGGAGCGGGAAATGACACCTTAAATGGCGGCGCGGGTGCGGACACGTTGGTTGGCGGGCTGGGAAATGACATCTATGTGATCGACAACGGCAACGAGATCAACAAGGCCTTTGCGGACGCGGGAACGGACCGGGTGCAGAGCTCGGTGAGCTACATACTGGGGACGCAGCAGGAGAACCTGACGTTGGTCGGGACGGGGATGCTCAACGGCACGGGCAGTGCGGGTAACAACGTGTTGATTGGCAATGCCGGGGTGAACATTCTGAACGGCGGAGCGGGGAATGACACCTTAAATGGCGGGGCGGGTGCAGACATGCTGATTGGTGGGCCGGGGAATGACCATTTGATAGGTGGGGCGGGAGCAGACACGTTAACTGGCGGGCTGGGGAATGACCGATATGTGATTGACCGGCTGAACGAGATCAACAAGGCAACGGTCGATGCGGGGACAGATCTTGTACAGAGCGCTGTGACCTACGCCCTGGGTGCGCAGCAGGAGAACCTCGTGCTGACGGGTACCGGGAACAGCTACGGCACGGGGAATACGGGCAACAACCTCCTCACTGGCAACACCGGGAACAATGTGCTGGCGGGGGGAGGGGGCAATGACACGCTGAAAGGCGGAGCCGGCAATGACACCTTGTCCGGCGGGACGGGGGATGACCGTCTGCTCGGTGCGGGCGGGAATGACGTGCTGGTGTTTGATGTCAATGACACGCGCGGGGTGGATGGCGGGGCCGGGACAGACACGCTGAAGGTGACTGGCGCGGGCGCCGAGGTGGATCTGGTGACGCTGAACGGCGGGGACATGCTGCTGTTCAAGAATATCGAGATTATCAATCTGGGCGCCGCGGGGGCGCAAACAGTACACCTGGACGCCGCCACACTGTTGGGACTCTCCAGCACCTCCGACACCATTCAGCTCCGGGGTACGGCGGAAGATGCAGTAGTGGCGGAGGGGGAGTGGGCGAACTTCGGCTCGGTCGTCTTCGGCAATGTGAGCTACACCGAATATCGACTTGGCAATGCCACGTTGCACGTTCAGGACGGAATCGACGTAACCGGGATCACCGCCTTCACAGCAGTCGTTGAGTTGTCGGCCCTTGACGGAACGAACGGCTTGCGGCTGGAAGGCACCGATTTGGACGACCGGAGCGGCGGCTCGGTCGCCTCTGCCGGGGATGTGAACGGGGATGGGTTCGATGATTTGATTATTGGCGCCTCGGGCGGTGACCCGGGCGGGGACTTTAGTGCTGGAGAGAGCTACGTGGTGTTCGGGAAGGCTTCCGGCTTTGGCGCGAGTGTGGACCTGGGTGCGCTCGATGGCACGAACGGCTTCCGGCTCGATGGCATCGATGCGGGTGACTCTAGCGGCCGGTCGGTGGCCTCCGCCGGGGATGTGAACGGGGATGGTTTCGATGATGTGGTCATCGGGGCTAACAGGGCCGACCCGGGCGGGGATAGCTACGCCGGAGAGAGCTACGTGGTATTCGGGAAGGCTTCCGGTTTTGGCGCGAGCGTGGACCTGGGTGCGCTTGATGGCACGAACGGCTTCCGGCTCGATGGCATCGATGCGGTTGACTATAGCGGCCGGTCGGTGGCTTCCGCCGGAGATGTGAATGGGGATGGCTTTGATGATTTGATTATCGGCGCTGCTAGCGCCGACCCGGGCGGGCACTTTAGTGCTGGAGAAAGCTATGTGGTGTTCGGGAAGGCGTCCGGCTTTAACGCAAGTGTGGACCTGGATGCACTCGATGGTACGAACGGTTTCCGGCTGGATGGCATAGATGTGTTTGACTTTAGCGGTCGGTCGGTGGCCTCCGCCGGGGATGTGAACGGGGATGGCTTCGATGATGTGATTATCGGGGCAAATCGCGCCGACCCGGGCGGGGACAGTGATGCTGGCGAAAGCTACGTAGTGTTCGGCCGGGACTT
>JACPSH010000041.1 GCA_016193395.1 Gammaproteobacteria bacterium | reverse complement strand
GGAGCTGCCTGCGGGGACGGAGATGGTGATGCCGGGGGACAACATCAAGATGGTGGTGACGCTGATTTCCCCGATTGCGCTGGAGGAGGGGGTGCGGTTTGCCATCCGTGAGGGCGGGCGCACGGTCGGCGCCGGCGTGGTCAGCAAGGTCATCGAGTAACTGATTCCCATGGCGGCAAAGAACCAAAGTATCCGGATCCGGCTGAAGGCGTTCGATCACCGGCTGATCGATCAGTCGACGCGCGAAATCGTCGAAACCGCCCGCCGCACCGGCGCCCAGGTGCGTGGACCCATCCCGCTGCCGACCAAGAAAGAGCGCTTCACGATATTGGTGTCGCCCCATGTCGACAAGGATGCGCGCGATCAGTACGAGATCCGCACGCACAAGCGGCTGCTGGACATCGTCAACCCGACGGACAAGACCGTGGATGCGCTCATGAAGCTGGATCTCGCGGCGGGCGTGGACGTACAGATCAAACTCAACTGAAGTGAAAAGTGGAAAGTTGAAAGTGGAAAGTGAAAAGAAACTGAGGATTCAACGGGGAGAAGACATTCCCGGACGGGGCATTTTCGTTTTTCACTTTTCACTTTTCACTTTTCACTGGGTTCGCTAGTCATGGCGATCGGGATCGTAGGCAAGAAACGGGGAATGACCCGCGTCTTTTCGGACAACGGCACTGCCATCCCCGTGACCGTCATCGAGGCGGTGTCGAACCGCGTCACCCGCCTCATCGACCACGGCGATGGCGCCCCGCGCTCCGTCCAGGTCGCCTGGGGCACGAAGCGGCGCAGCCTGCTGAACAAGCCGTTCTCGGGAATACTGGCGAAGGCCGAGGTCGACGCGGCCGAGGGCGTCGTCGAATTCCGGCTCGGCGCGGGCGAGGGACAGCAGCTTGCGCCCGGAGCGCAGATCAACGTGGACGTGTTCAACTCGGGACAGAAGGTCGACGTGCGCGGGACCACGATTGGCAAGGGTTTCGCCGGCACCATCAAGCGCCATCATTTCAGCCGCCAGCGCGCCAGCCACGGCGCCTCGCTTGCGCACCGCACGCCGGGATCGGTCGGGCAGAACCAGTCACCCGGACGCGTTTTCAAAGGCAAGCGCATGCCAGGCCACCTGGGCAACGCGCTGCGCACGATCCAGAACCTGGAGGTCGTGCGCGTGGATCCGCAGCGCAGCCTGATCCTGATCCGGGGCGCGGTCCCGGGCCCGTCCGGCGGGAAAGTCATCGTCACGCCGACACTCCGCACCGGGAAGAAAAAGGGGCAGCGCTGATGGAACTCGTCATGCACGTGGCCGGCAAGAAGAAGCCCTCGAAGGTGAAGGTGTCGGACGACATATTCGGGCAGGCATTCAACGAGCCGCTGGTCCACCAGGTCCTCGTCGCCTACATGGCCGGCGGACGCGCCGGGACGAAGGCGCAGAAGACCAAGGGGGAGGTGAGAGGCGGCGGCGTCAAGCCCTGGAAACAGAAGGGCACCGGCCGTGCGCGCGCCGGCAGCATCCGCAGCCCGCTGTGGCGCGGCGGTGGGAAGATTTTCGCGGCCCAGCCGCGCGATTTTTCGAAGAAGGTGAACCGGAAGATGTTCCGCGGGGCAATCTGTTCGATCCTCTCGGAGCTGGCCAGGCAGGAGCGGTTGGTGTGCGTGGATGACTTTGTCGTCGCCGAGCCGAAGACAAAATCGGCGACGGCCCTGCTTTCGGGTCTGGGACTGGACAAAGCTCTGATTGTAACGGAGAGCGTGAACGACGCGACGCGGCTTGCGACGCGCAACCTCCCCAATATCTCGATCATCAGGACCTCCGAGATGAACCCCTATGCGCTGGTCGGCTTCGAAAAGGTCGTCATGACGAAGGCGGCTCTGGAAAAGGCGGAGAGCTGGCTGACATGAACCGAGAACGAATGACGAAGATCCTCGTTTCCCCGCGCGTGACGGAAAAGAGCACGATGCTCGGCGACAAGCACCGCCAGTTCGTGTTTCGGGTCGCGACCGACGCTACCAAACCGGACATCAAAGAGGCCGTCGAACAGATGTTCGAAGTCAAGGTCGATTCCGTGCGCGTCTGCAACGTCAAGGGGAAGCGCAAGATATTCAAGAACGCGCCGGGGTTCCGGCAGGGCTGGAAGAAGGCCTACGTGCGTCTGATGCCCGGCTTCGACATCAATTTCGTGGGCACCTGAGAGACGGAGCGCGAATATGCCGTTGATGAAACCCAAACCGACTTCGCCCGGCCGCCGCGGGGTAGTCCGGGTTGTCACGACCGATCTGCACAAGGGCGAGCCCTACCTGCCGCTGCTCGAGAAACAGGCGAAGACTTCAGCGCGCAACAATCAGGGACGGATGACGGTGCGTCATCGCGGCGGCGGCCACAAGCGGCGCTACCGCGTGATCGATTTCAAGCGCGATAAAGACGGCGTTCCGGGCAAGGTGGAGCGGATTGAATACGATCCGAACCGCAGTGCGCACATCGCGCTGATGCTCTATCCCGACGGCGAGCGGCGGTACATCATCGCGCCGGCCGGCGTGAAGAAGGATATGCAGCTTGTTTCCGGCAGCGGCGCCGCGATCGAAACCGGCAATTGCCTCCCGCTCCGGAATATTCCGGTGGGATCCATCGTGCATTGCGTCGAGATCAAGCCGGGCAAGGGTGCGCAACTGGCGCGCAGCGCCGGAGCCAGCGTGCAGTTGGTGGCGCGCGAAGGGCCGCATGCAACGCTGCGGCTCCGTTCCGGGGAAATGCGGAAAGTGCCCATCGATTGCCGGGCGACCATCGGCGAAGTCAGCCATGGGGAGCATTCGCTGGAGAAACTGGGCAAGGCCGGCGCGAAGCGCTGGCGCGGGATTCGGCCGACCAACCGCGGCGTGGCCATGAACCCGGTCGACCATCCGCACGGCGGCGGCGAGGGCAAGACCTCCGGCGGGCGGCACCCGGTATCCCCGTGGGGACAGCCGACGAAGGGCTACAAGACCCGCCATAACAAGCGAACCAACAATATGATCGTGCGCAGGCGCAAGGTTTAGGACCGGAAACAATGGCTCGCTCGGTGAAAAAGGGTCCCTTCGTGGACCATCACCTGATGACCAAGGTGGAAGCCGCGCACACGTCCAGCGACAAGCGCCCGATCAAGACCTGGTCGCGGCGCTCGATGATTATCCCGGAGATGGTCGGGCTGACGATCGCCGTGCACAACGGGCGCGAGCACCTGCCGGTGTTCGTCACCGAGAACATGGTGGGGCACAAACTGGGCGAGTTCGCGCCGACGCGGGTCTTCCGCGGCCATACAGCCGAAAAGAAGACCGAAACGCCGGAACCGCCGAAGTAACGCAAGATAACGGCACGGAACCATGAGCACGTCGGCAAAACTTAAATACGCGAGGATCTCGGCGCAAAAGATGCGGCTCGTCGCGGACCAGATCCGCGGCCTGCCAGTGGACCGCGCGCTGAATATCCTTCAGTTCAGCAACAAGAAGGCGGCGGCGCTGGTCAGGAAAGCGCTGGAATCGGCCATCGCGAACGCGGAGCACAACGCCGGCGCCGACATTGACGCCCTGAAGGTCAGCGCGATCTACGTCAACGAGGGTCCGTCGCTGAAGCGGGTCCGCACCCGCGCGCGCGGTCGCGCCGATCGGATCACGAAACGCTTGAGCCATTTGACAATCACGGTCTCCGAGACCACCGGGTAAACCAAATATGGGACAGAAAGTAAATCCAACGGGTTTCCGCCTGGGCATCATCAAGGACTGGACGTCTACCTGGTACGCGGACAGCAAGCATTACGCGTCGTACCTGCAGCAGGATCTGGAGATCCGCGATTTCATCCGCAAGAAGCTGGCGAATGCCTCAGTGAGCCGCGTGCAGATCGAGCGGCCCGCCAACAACGCCCGGGTGATCATCCACACAGCCAGGCCCGGCATCGTCATCGGCAAGAAGGGCGAGGACATCGAACGGCTGCGCAGAGAAATCTCGAAGATCCTGGGCGTGCCGGCTACGGTGAGCGTGGAGGAGATCCGCAAGCCCGAGCTCGATGCCTATCTGGTCGCCGAGAGCGTCGCGCAGCAGATCGAACGGCGCATCATGTTCCGGCGCGCGATGAAGCGCGCGGTCACCAACAGCATGCGGCTGGGCGCGCAGGGCATCAAGATTTGCGTCGCCGGGCGTCTGAACGGCGCCGAAATCGCGCGCACCGAATGGTACCGGGAGGGCCGCGTGCCCCTGCACACGCTGCGTGCCGACATCGATTACGGCCTGGCGGAAGCGAAGACCACCTACGGCGTCATCGGCGTGAAAGTATGGATCTTCAAGGGCGAGGTCTTTGGCATGGAAGGGACCACCAAGGCGGAGGCCGCGGGGCAGTCCGCGCCCGAGTAAGCAGGGGATACAGCCGTCATGATGCAGCCGAAAAAATCCAAGTACCGCAAGCAAATGAAGGGCCGCAACCGCGGGGTTGCAACGAGCGGCACCAAGGTGAATTTCGGCGATTACGGGCTGAAGGCGACCACGCGCGGCTTCATCACGGCCCGGCAGATCGAGGCGGCGCGCCGCGCCGTCAGCCGCGAAGTGAAGCGCGGCGGCAAGCTGTGGATCCGGATTTTCCCGGACAAGCCCATCAGCAAGAAGCCGCTCGAGGTGCGCATGGGCGGGGGCAAGGGCAACGTCGAGTACTATGTCGCGGTCGTGCAGCCCGGGAAGGTGCTTTACGAGATCGAGGGAGTAACGGAGCTGGAGGCGCGCGAGGCGTTCCGCCTGGCCGCGGCCAAGCTTCCCGTGAGGACCACTTTCGTGTCGAGGACGCAGTTCTGATGAAGGCAGCGGAATTGCGGCAGAAGAAGCCGGGGGAGCTGAACCAGCTTTTGCTTGACCTGCGTCGCGAGCAGTTCAACCTGCGCATGCAGATGGGGTCCGGCCAGGCCGGCCGTCCCAGCCAGATGCGCGCGGTCCGCAGGGACATTGCCAGGATCAAGACGGTACTGAACGAGAAGCCCGCGAAGGCGGACAAATGAGCGAAACGCAGAAAACGCCGCGCACGATGACCGGGCGCGTGGTCAGCAGCAAGATGAACAAGACGATTTCCGTCCAGATTCCACGCATCGTCAAGCATCCGATGTACGAGAAATACGTCCGGCGCTCGACGAAGGTCCTCGCGCACGACGAGAAGAACGAGTGCAAGGAAGGTGACCTGGTGGTCATCGAATCGTCGCGGCCTATATCGAAGCGCAAGGCCTGGCGGCTGCACCGGATCCTGAGCCGGGCGCAGGAAGTCTGAATTGGACGGCGTGGCACTGCGGCGAACGCGAGAACGGCTGGAGAAGACCGATGATACAGATGCAGACCATCCTCGATGCCGCGGACAACAGCGGCGCGCGCCGGCTCATGTGCGTCAAGGTCCTGGGCGGCTCGAAACGCCGCTACGCGGGTGTGGGCGACGTCATCCGCGTAAGCGTCAAGGAGGCCATACCGCGGGGCAAAGTGAAGAAGGGCGAGATGTATCTCGCGGTGGTGGTGCGAACGCGCCACGGCGTGCGCCGGCCGGACGGATCGCTGATCCGATTCGACTCCAATTCGGCCGTCCTGCTGAACAACCAGTTTCAGCCGATTGGCACCCGCATATTCGGGCCCGTGACGCGCGAACTCAGGAGCGAGCGTTTCATGAAAATCATTTCCCTTGCTCCGGAAGTACTGTGAAAGTGGAAAGTGTAAAGTGAAAAGTGGAAAGCAAATCGTCGACGCAGTGCAGACGCGAGTTCCTGAAGGGGGAGTCCGAATCTCTTCCTTTTCACTTTTCACTTTCAACTTTTCACCGCCTTTATGAACAGGATTCGGAAGGGAGATGAGGTGGTCGTGCTGGCCGGCAAGGACAAGGGCAAGCGCGGCATCGTCCTGCGCCTGTTGAAGGATGAAGACAAGGTGGTTGTGGAAAACCTCAACATGGCGAAGCGCCACACGCGCGGCAACCCCATGCAGGGCCAGCCAGGCGGCATCGTGGAGAAGGAGATGCCGATCCACATCTCCAACGTGGCGATCTGGAACCCCGTGACCAGTAAGGGGGATCGTGTGGGGTTCCGCAACCTCGAGGACGGCCGCAAGGTGAGATTTTTCAAATCCAATGACGAAGTCATCGACGTGTGACGTTATGGCCAGGCTGAAGGAATTTTACAAAACGAGCGTCACCCCGCAGCTGATTAAGCAGTTCGGGTACAAGGCGGTCATGGAAGTCCCACGGATCACGAAGATCACGCTGAACATGGGCGTGGGTGAAACGGTGTCCGACAAGAAGATTATCGATCATGCCGTGGAGGATATGACGAAGATCGCGGGCCAGAAGCCGGTAGTGACCAAGGCGCGCAAATCGATCTCGAACTTCAAGATCCGCGAGGATTTCCCGGTGGGGGTGAAGGTCACGCTCCGCCGCGAACGCATGTACGAATTCCTGGACCGGCTGATCACGATCGCGATCCCCCGCATCCGGGATTTCCGCGGGTTGAATTCGCGTTCCTTCGACGGGCGCGGAAACTACAGCCTCGGCGTGAAGGAGCAGATCATTTTTCCGGAAATCGATTACGACAAGATCGACGTCATTCGCGGCCTGGACATCACCATCACGACCACCGCGAAGAGCGACGACGAAGGAAGGGCGCTGTTGATGGCGTTCAATTTTCCGTTGCGCACCTGATCGGAAGCAGCGAGAGGAAAGGTTCATGGCAAAGACTTCGATGGTGTACCGCGAAACGAAGCGCGGGCGGCTGGTGCGCAAGTTCGCGACCAAGCGCAAGGCGCTGAAGGCGACCATCCGGGACATGTCGCTGAGCGACGAGGAGCGCCAGCAGGCGCGCACCAAGCTGAACAAAATGCCGCGCGATTCGAGCCCGTCGCGGCTGCACAACCGCTGCGCCCTGACGGGTCGGCCGCATGGCTTCTACCGCAAGTTCGGCCTGGCCCGGAACAAGCTGCGCGAGGCCGCTATGCGCGGCGACGTGCCGGGACTGGTGAAGGCCAGCTGGTGAAAGAATTATGAGCCTACAGGACCCCATCGCGGACATGCTGAGCCGCATCTTGAATGCCCAAGCGCGGATGCGGCGCGAGGTGAGTATGCCCGCATCGAAGATGAAGGCCGCGCTGCTGACCGTGCTCAAGGACGAAGGCTACATCGCGGATTTCCGCGTCACGGCGGAGGACAGCAAGAAGAAGCTGACCGTCGAATTGAAATATTTCGAGGGCAAGCCGGTCATCGAGCGCCTGCAGCGGGTGAGCCGGCCCGGCCTCCGCCGCTACCGGCCGAAGGGCAAGCTGCCACGCGTTCTCAATGGGCTGGGCACGGCCATCATCTCTACGCCGAACGGGCTGCTGACGGACAGGGCGGCGCGCCAGCAGGGCGTGGGCGGCGAGATCCTGTGCATCGTTTCCTGATATGTCACGCATAGCCAGAACACCGATCCCCGTGCCCGCCGGAGTGGACGTTTCCGTGAACGGCTCCACGGTCCGCATGAAGGGCAAAAAGGGCGAGTTGTCGATCGATCTGCACCCGAGCGTCAGCGTGGTCCGCGAGGACAACGTACTGAAGATCGTTTCCAGCGGCCGGAACCGGGAAACCGATGCCATCGCCGGCACCAGCCGCGCGCTGGTCAACAACATGGTCAAGGGCGTCTCGGTGGGATTCCAGGAGAAACTGGAAATCGTCGGCGTGGGTTACCGCGCCGCCGTGCAGGGTAAGGCCCTCAACATCACGCTCGGTTTCTCGCACCCGGTGAGCATCAACATACCGGCGGGGATTACCATAGAGACCCCAAGCCAAACCGAGATCATCGTCAAGGGCGCGGACCGCCAACTGGTCGGCCAGTTGGCCGCCAACATCCGAGCATGGCGCTCGCCGGAGCCGTACAAGGGCAAGGGCGTGCGCTACGCGAACGAACACATCATCCGCAAGGAAGCGAAGAAGGCATAAGGCGATGAAGAAGAAACAGGCGAGACTCCGGCGGGCGCAGCGCACCCGCTCCAGAATCAGGCTGCTCGGCCTGAACCGGTTGTGCGTGCACCGCACGCCGAGGCACATCTACGCGCAGCTCATTTCACCAGGCGGCGCGAACGTCATCGCCAGTGCCTCGACCCAGGACAAGAACCTCAAGGGCAAAGTGAAGAATGGCGGCAACGCGCAAGCCGCGGCGATCATCGGCAAGGCGATCGCGGAGCGCGCGAAGAAGGCCGGGATCACCAAGGTGGCGTTCGACCGGTCCGGCTTCAAGTACCACGGGCGTATCAAGGCGCTGGCGGAAGCCGCGCGGCAGAACGGAATGGAATTCTGAAGACAACGGCGGTCCAGAGACATATGGCAATGACAGAATCGATAACGGGCAGCGACGAGCTGCTGGAGAAGCTGGTGGCCGTGAATCGCGTCGCGAAAGTCGTGAAGGGCGGCCGAGTGTTCGGGTTCGCCGCCCTGGCCGTGGTCGGCGACGGCAATGGCCGCGTTGGTTTCGGTCGCGGCAAAGCGCGCGAGGTACCGGCGGCGATCCAGAAGGCCATGGACAAAGCGCGCCGCAGCATGATCCAGATCCCGCTCAAGGGCAACACCCTGCATTACGCGATCACCGCGCAGCACGGCGCCGCCAAGGTCTACATGCAGCCGGCTTCGGAAGGAACGGGCATCATCGCCGGCGGCCCGATGCGCGCCGTGCTCGAGTGCTCGGGCATACACAACGTGCTGGCCAAATCACATGGCTCGACCAACCCGGTAAACGTCGTGCGCGCCACGATTAAGGCGCTCCAGGCCATCAGCGCCCCGGAGAGGATCGCGGCGAAGCGAGGCAAAAACGTCGAAGAGCTGGTGGATGCATGAACATGTCTGCCGCGGCGAAAAAGAAACTCACGGTCAGGCTGAAGAAGGGCCTGAACAAGCGCACCGAGTCTCACAAGTCGTGCGTGCACGGGCTGGGTCTGCGCCGCATCGGCCAGACCGCGAAGGTTGAGGATTCGCCCGCGGTGCGCGGAATGATCGGCAAAGTGTCCTACCTCGTCGAGATTGTGAAGGTCTGACATGCGGCTCAATTCCATCAAGCCCGCGCGCGGTTCGCGCCAGACGCGCAAGCGGATCGGACGCGGCATGGGCTCCGGGATCGGCAAGACCGGCGGCCGCGGACACAAGGGCCAGAAGGCCCGGTCCGGCGGCTATCACAAGGTCGGTTTCGAGGGCGGTCAGATGCCCATGCAGCGCCGGCTGCCGAAGTTCGGCTTCCATTCGCACCTCAAGCGCGTCAGCGCCGAGATCAGGCTGGATGACCTGGAGCGGGCCGGCGCCGAAGTCGTTGACGTCAAGGCGCTGAAGAAGGCGAACCTCGTCGGCAAGAACATCAAGCGCGTGAAGGTCTTCGCGGCAGGCAAGGTTGGAAAGCCGGTCAGGGTGAAGGGTCTGCGCGTAACCAGGGGCAGCCGCGCGGCGATCGAGAAGGCCGGCGGCGTGATCGAGGACTGAAATGGCGGAATCGAAACTCGGACCCGGCGGGATCGGCGGACTGGCACAGCTCAAGGAGTTGCGGCAGCGGCTGATTTTCCTCGTGCTTGCCATGGTCGTATACCGCGTCTTTACCCACGTCCCGGTGCCGGGCATCAACCCGGTGGCGCTGGCCGAAGTGTTCAACCAGCAGCAGGGCACGATCCTCGACATGTTCAACATGTTCTCGGGCGGGGCACTGCAGCGCCTGTCCGTCTGCGCCCTGGGGATCATGCCGTACATTTCCGCGTCCATCATCATGCAGCTGCTGACTTTCGTGGAACCGAGCCTGAAACAGTTGCGCAAGGAAGGCGAGGTCGGACGGCGCAAGATCACGCAGTACACCCGCTACGGCACGGTCTTTCTCGCCAGCTTCCAGGCCTTCGGCGTGAGCATCGCGCTCGAGGGCCAGCAGGCCAGCGGCATGGCGCTGGTGCTCGATCCGGGACTCGGTTTCCGCCTCACCGTCGTCACCTCGTTGGTGACCGGCACAATGTTCCTGATGTGGCTCGGCGAGCAGATCACCGAACGCGGCGTCGGCAACGGCATCTCGCTCATCATCTTTGCCGGGATTGTGGCCGGCCTGCCGCCGGCGATTGGCGGCACGCTCGAGCTGTCGCGCACCGGGGAAATGCACATCGTCACGGTACTGGGGCTCTTTGCGCTGGCGATCATCGTCACCGCTCTCGTCGTATTCATCGAGCGCGGCCAACGCCGGATCACGGTCAATTACGCCAAACGCCAGGTCGGACGCAAGCTCTATGCGGGGCAGTCCAGCCACCTGCCGCTCAAGCTCAATATGTCCGGCGTCATCCCGCCGATTTTCGCTTCCAGCATCATTCTTTTCCCGGCGACGCTGGCGGGCTGGTTTGGCCAGGGCGAGGGCATGCGCTTGCTTCAGGAGCTGTCCGGGGCGCTGTCGCCGGGGCAGCCGATATACGTGCTGCTGTACGCCGCGTTCATCGTGTTCTTCTGTTTCTTCTACACGGCGGTCGTGTTCGACCCACGCGAGACGGCGGAGAACCTCAAGAAGTCGGGGGCCTTCATCCCCGGCATGCGTCCGGGTGAACAGACGGCGGGCTACCTGGACAGCGTGCTGACGCGCCTCACCCTGGCCGGCGCGGTGTACATCACGCTGGTCTGCCTGCTGCCGGAATTCCTGATCCTGAAGTTCAACGTGCCGTTCTACTTCGGCGGCACCTCGCTGCTGATCATCGTTGTCGTCGTGATGGACTTCATGGCGCAGGTCCAGACGCACATGATGTCGCACCAGTACGAGGGCCTGCTGAAGAAGGCCAACCTGCGCATGCATGGCCGGCGCGCGTGACGACGAACACGGAGCTTAGATCATGAAGGTGAGAGCCTCAGTCAAGAAGATGTGCCGCCACTGCCGGGTGGTCCGGCGGAAGGGCACGGTGCGGGTGATCTGCAAGGATCCCCGGCACAAGCAACGCCAGGGTTAAGGAAACTATGAAGAACCGTCATGAACATGCCCAGCCGCAAGTCGACCCGCAGCGGCGAGACATAACAAAATGGTTAGGCCAGCCGCGAGCGAGCACGCGACGCAGCGGATGGGCAGCGCAGTAGGTTATTCAGAGTTTCCTTAGCACAGGAGTAAGAAATGGCGCGAATCGCGGGAGTCAACATTCCGGATCAGAAACACCTCTGGGTGGGCCTGACCTATATCTACGGCATCGGCAACAACACGGCGCGGAAAATCTGTGCGGAGACGGGCATCAGCCCCGGGGCCAAGATCCGGGACCTGGGCGAGGATCAGCTGGACAAGGTGCGCGCCATGATTGCCCGCTACGAGCTGGAAGGTGATTTGCGCCGCGAGGTGTCCATGAACATCAAGCGCCTGATGGACCTCGGCTGCTACCGCGGCGTGCGTCACCGGAAAGGGCTGCCGGTCCGCGGTCAGCGCACGCGTACGAATTCGCGGACGCGGAAAGGGCCGCGCCGCATGGTCATCCGTAAAGCCCCGGCGCCGTCGCCCACGACCTGAGGATTACCGTAAATGGCAACAGCACCCACACCCAAGCCGGCGCGCCCGGTACGCAAGAAGGTGAAAAAGGTCGTCGTTGACGGCATCGCCTACGTGCACGCGTCGTTCAACAACACCATCATCACGATCACCGATCGACAGGGGAATACCCTTTGCTGGGCGACCTCCGGCGGCGTCGGCTTCCGCGGATCGCGCAAGAGTACGCCGTTTGCGGCGCAGGTGGCCGCGCAGAAAGCCGGCGAGCAGGCGCTCGAATTCGGGGTGAAGAGTCTGGAAGTGAACATCCGCGGACCGGGACCGGGCCGCGAATCGGCAGTGCGCGCGCTGAACGCGGTGGGATTCAAGATCACGAACATCACCGACGTGACGCCGATCCCGCACAACGGCTGCCGGCCGCCGAAGAAACGCCGGGTATAGGCGGGAGGACAGACCATGGCACGTTTCCTGGGACCCAAGTGCAAGCTCAGTCGGCGCGAAGGTACGGACCTTCAACTGAAGAGCCGTGCCCGGCCGATCGAGTCGAAATGCCAGATCGACAAACTGCCGGGACAGCAGGGCGCCCGCCCGAAGCGCCTGTCGGATTATGCCGTGCAGCTGCGCGAGAAGCAGAAGCTGCGGCGCATCTACGGCGTCCTCGAGCGGCAGTTCCGGCGTTATTACCGCGAGGCCTCGCGCCGGCGCGGCTCTACCGGGCAGAACCTGCTGCAACTGCTGGAGACGCGACTGGACAACGTCGTGTACCGGATGGGTTTCGGCAGCACTCGCAACGAGGCCCGGCAACTGGTGAGCCACCGCGCGATCCAGGTGAACGGCCGCATCGTCAACGTGCCGTCCTACGAGGTGCGTCCGGACGACCGCGTCGCCATCCGCGAGAAGAGCAAGCGCCAGGTGCGGATCCAGGATTCGCTCAACGTCGCGGAGCAGGTGGGGTTCCCGGAATGGGTGGATGTCGATACGAAGAAAATGGAAGGCGTATTCAAAAATGTTCCGGAGCGGAGCGATCTGCCGCCGGACATCAATGAGCAGCTTGTCGTCGAGCTCTACTCCAAGTAAGCATCAACAGGGTAATCAGCATGCCGTCTACATTTACTGAATTGTTGAAACCGCGCCGGGTCGATGTCGAGACCTTGAGCAACACGCGCGCGAAGATCATTATCGAGCCTCTCAATCGCGGCTTCGGCCACACGCTGGGCAACGCGCTGCGGCGCGTGCTGCTGTCGTCCATGTCCGGCTGCGCCGTGACCGAGGTCGAGATCAAGAGTGTCCTGCACGAGTATACGACCATTGAAGGCGTGCAGGAGGACGTCACGGACGTCCTGCTGAACCTCAAGGGCTTGGCGATCAAGATGCACGCCAAGGAAGAGGCGACGCTGACGCTCAAGAAGAGCGGCCCCGGACAGGTCCGGGCAAGTGACATCTCCGTCGACCACGACGTCGAGATCGCCAATCCCGACCACCTTATCGCCAATCTCACCAAGGCCGGCGAGCTGAACATGATCATGAAAATCGAGCGCGGGCGCGGCTATCGCCCGGTGGTCGTGATTGGCACGGAGGAAGGCGATCAGACCATCGGCAAGCTCAAGCTGGACGCCTCGTTCAGCCCGATATGCCGCGTGTCGTACGACGTTCAGAGCGCGCGCGTCGAGCAGCAGACGGATCTGGACAAGCTCATCCTCGAAATCGAGACCAACGGCACCATCGATCCGGAGAATGCCGTGCGCGAGGCCGCGCGCATCCTGCGCAACCAGCTCTCGGTGTTCGTGGATTTGGAAGCCGAGGAGGCCCAGGAAGCGGCGATAGGCAGCGAACCGGCTATCGACCCGATCCTGCTTCGGCCCGTGGACGATCTCGAGCTGACCGTGCGTTCGGCCAACTGCCTGAAGGCGGAGAGCATCTATTACATCGGCGATCTGATCCAGCGCACGGAAGTGGAGTTGCTGAAGACGCCGAACCTTGGCAAGAAGTCCCTTACCGAAATCAAGGACGTGCTGGCCGCCCGCGGCCTGTCGCTGGGGATGCGGCTCGAGAACTGGCCGCCGCCCGGTCTGTACGAGAGCCGGGAAAAGGCCGTCAGCGCCGTCTGAGCGGCCGCCGGATATATCCAGGCGAATCCCATGCGTCACAAGCAAAGCGGCAGGAAGCTCAATCGCAACAGCTCGCACCGCCGGGCGATGTTCCGCAACATGGCGGCATCGCTCATGCGCGACGAGCGCATCCAGACGACGCTTCCCAAGGCCAAGGAGCTGCGCCGCGTCGCGGAGCCGTTGATCACCATGGCCAAGATCGACTCCGTGGCGAAGCGGCGGCTCGCGTTCTCGCGCCTGCGCGATCGCACCGCGGTGACCAAGCTGTTCAACGAACTCGGCCCGCGTTTCAAGAGTCGTCCCGGCGGCTACCTGCGCATATTGAAATGCGGCTACCGCCCCGGCGACAAAGCGCTCATGGCGCTGGTGGAATTGATGGACCGTCCCGAACCGAAGTCTTTGGAAGAAGAAAAACCAGCCAAGGAGGCCAAGGCCAAGGTGGCCAAAAAGAAAAAATAACCATAAAGGCGGTACAATTCCACGAAAGCCGGACTCGTTCCGGCTTTTTGTTTTGTATTGAGATCGTCCGAGCGCCAGCTCGGACACCAAAGACGTCATCCCGGGTATCGCGCGCGCAGCGCGCGCAGCGCGCGATACCCGGGATCCAGCCCTCGTGCCCCGTGATCCACGATGCCGTCGGCTTTATACCGACGCCCATCCGGAATCCATTTTCGCCTGATATATACTTCGTTGATGATCGCTCTATTCACGGATTACGGTGTGCAAGGCCCCTACACCGGCCAGGTCGAAGCGGTGTTGCACCGCCTCGCGCCGCGCGAACGCGTCATTAACCTGATGGCCGACGTCCCTCCACAGAACGTGAAGGCCGGCGCGTATTTCCTCGCCGTGCTCGCGCCCGCTCTCCCCGCGGGAACGATCTTTCTCTGCGTGGTGGACCCGGGCGTGGGGTCGTTCCGCGACCGCCCTGTGGTCATGAAAATCGATGGCCGCTGGTTCATCGGCCCCGACAATGGGCTGTTCGACATCGTCGCCCGTCGCGCACGGCGGGTCACATGCCGCGAGATCACATGGCGGCCGAAGAAACTGTCCGCAAGCTTCCACGGCCGCGATCTGTACGCCCCGGCCTGCGCAATGCTGGCGAAAGGGAAATCCGTGCCCGCAAGAGCAGTCAATTGGAAGGAACGGCACCACTGGCCGGGCGATCTCGCGGAGGTAATCTACATAGACCGCTTCGGCAACTGCATCACCGGGATCCGCGCCGATAACCTCAAGAACACTGCAATCATCCGCGCCGGCAGGCGCCCGATCCGAAACGCCGCGACCTTCACTGCCGTGCGCAAGGGGCAGGCGTTCTGGTACGCGAACTCGAACGGACTGGTCGAGATCGCGGTGAACCAGGCAAAGGCCTCGGAACGACTTCGCCTGAAAGTGGGAGACAGATTGGGCTGAAGGGGCGCCAGCCTGCGTCTCCGGCGCATCAGCAGGTCGAGTGGAACAATCCGCCGACCCGCTGACGCGACGCGAGCTTGTTGTAGAGCGCCACCGCGGCCCGGGTTTCCGCAACGTGAACGGGGATCCCCCGTTCGCGCAGCAGGTCAAGCGTGCCGGGGCAGGTCTGAAGGGCGAGCAGCATGCCGCGGGAAAGCACGATGACTTCACTGCCCTGGTCGAGCAGTTCCTGCACGTCGACAGGCTGGATCCCCGGCACGTGGCGCGTGCCGGTCTCGTTCCAGTCCCACGGCCGCCCGCCGCCGGGGTAGAGCTTGAAGTCCTTGCCTGCGCCCAGCCCCTCAACTTCCATCCTGCCCCACGCGATGCGCGTCACTTTCGGGGAGCTGTCAGTGCCGGTTGCCATGCGGACCCGCGACCAATGCCGCGCTAGATGCCGATCCCCATCCGGGCGAGCAGGCGCACCATCCCGAAATACAGCAGGACAGTCACCACGCACGCCGTCAACAGGCTCGGCCAGAAAGACCAGCCGCCGCGCAGCATGACGGGAAGCAGGAGAAAAAACGGCAGTGAAGGCAGCACGAGCCAGAAAATTCCCTGCGATAAGCCCGCCACCTTCTCTGCACTGCCGGATTCCAGGTACAGCCATACGAAGGCCAGCAGGGAAGCCAGCGGTAACGAGGCCAGCACCGCCGCCCAGAAACTGCTGCGCTTTGCGATCTCCGAGACCATGACGACAACGGTGACCGTCAACCCAACCTTTGCCGCGTAGTACCACATGGTCAGATCTGGAATTCAACGTGATGTTGCGGGGCCTGGCATTGGCTGCCGCCGGAGACCGGCGCAACGCGATTTTTCAAGGGAGGGTTCGTCATAGGTTGCGTATTTTACGCGCTCTAACGCCATGTCGGGCGGCGCGGATCAGCGCGTCCGCTCGAACTACAGCGCCAGCGATCAGAGCGGCGGCCGCCGGCAGAAGAAAAAACACGCTTCCCGTCACATCCCGATGTGCAAACAATGTGAGTTGCAGCGAAAGCGGAATCTCGCGCGGCGGATCCTCGACCCGAACCATCAATATCCACCCGACAAACTGAAGTACACGAAGTTGTCCCGGAGCGGTCTACGTCCTGGCGATCAGCGGCCGGTCGAAGGTCGGTCCGCTGCATCGCCTTGTTGGCCGAAGTGTGCCGTCATCCTCCGACGGATCGGCTCGTTGTCCGCATAGACCTGCCACTCTGCTACGCGGCTGCCTCTGACAAGGGCCCGCCATGCTCCGGGTGTTTCCCACACGTTTTCCGGGCGCAGAGTGCCATCTGAGGTGTAGGTCCCCCGCGCTGCGCCCAGTAGCACTACGACCTGCCCATTACAATAGGTTTCGCGAACCTCAACCCGAAAGTCAGGCACCAAGCGCAAGTACGCTTCCCATCCCTCTCGCATCTTCTCGGCACCGGCGACCGTTGTACCGAGCGAATCGACAAATCGGTGGTCATCGGTCATCAGAGCCGCGATGCCCTGCAAGTCCTTCGCGTTGATCGCGTCCACGAACCGAAGCACCACGTCAACAGGTGTCATGCCCGACATTCTTGCTTATTCCCGCTTCCGCCCAACGCTGCCCATGACCGGCGCTGGCCACCGGGACTACCGCGCAGCGCCGCCGTGTTTTCCCCGGCGTCCGGTCGATGGGCTGGTTGGGCGGTTCCTCAGCGCCGACCGGACCGAGCGGGACCAGGGCTACTACGACGGATCTATTTACTTAGTAACAGCCACAAACAGAGCGCCTGTCAATCGACCATCTTCACTGGTGAGAGGCGCATAATTGGCCCCATACTTCCGGCCAAATACGGTGACATCTCCAGTGTAGGACCGTTTCTGAATTAGGGCCTTATACGCCGGAGTGTCATGATCGAGTTTTGTATTGACAGCGGAATCTCCCTTTTCTGTGACCAACGTGGTTGTAATTCGAACAAAATCTTGCCCATCATAGGCAAAAATAGTGGCTTCGATTTTGGCCTGTGCTTGGACCGCGACCTGCGAACTGCGGTCTTCATCGGCAAAAGCGATGAATGGGCCTGAAAACGCCAAGACAAGCGCCAAAGCGATCCCCATTCCAGGTCGAGTCGACATCCATTGATATAAACTCATAAATCACCTCCTCTTGTCGATGAAAGCTTGCGTGCGTATATGGCGGCCGTCTCAATATCGGGACTCAGAGGGGGCTCCAATCCCCAATAGGGAGACTTAGGTCGGGAGCGCGGTCCGCTCGGCGAAGTATAGCAAATCGAGGTCTCCGGCTTGCCGCCCGACATTTGTGCTGACCGGCATCGGCCACTGAAATGACCGTGAAGCGCCGCCACCTTTTATCCACTGTCCGGTCGATTGCATTGTTGCGCGGCATTGCGAACCACCAGCAGTAATCCCGATGCCCAGGCCAATTTAACCGATGCGAAGCCTTGACGCGACTCAATCGCGTCGAGCAATAGTGGCACTCTTAAGCTGTGCCCGTCGGGCCAGTTTGACTGGGGGAGAAGATCATCTACAACGTAAATCTCGCCTAAGCGGAGAAGCGATAGCGTCTCGTCCAGGTGAGTAAACTTTCCGGGCCAAGTGTCGGCGTAAATGAAGTCGTAGTTTGTGCTCTTTAAACCCTTAATGAATTCGGCGCCATCCATCACGTGAAATGTCACGCGAGGATCCGTGCCGAGATGACGGCGTGCGATGGCCACTGCGTTTCCGTCGGAATCGACCGTATCAAGGCGCGACGCTGGATCTGCTCCTTCGAGGATCCATGCGGTCCCATGGCCGACCCCCGTACCAAGTTCAAGAAATCGTCCTCCAGGTTTTGAAGCGGCAAGTGCGGCGAGGAAAGCACCCGTTTTCGCCTCCGACCCCATACCGAATCCAATTCGTTCGGCGTCCGCTTGAATCGCGACTAGAGACCTTGGTCGGCAACGGAACTCGTTGTCATTCATCGGACTTTCATCCTGCCGCCCAACACGTCCCGGTTCAGCGGCGGCGCGCTGACGCATGTGACTTGGCCCTTTATCGATCGCTGTCCGCTGCAACCGGTTTTTGGGCGGCATTCCTCGTCACTTCGAGCGCCCCTGCAACGCAACCAGGCCAGCAAGAGCAGCGTCCTTCTGGTCTTTCCCCCAAGGAGGGCCGACAGGCTTGCCGAGCGCCTTAATCTTCTTCACGAGGCCGCTCGCTGGAGTCCGGAGCGCCCTCTCGGCGTGTTTCGTCAGCAGCTTCTCCGGGATCGCGACCAGCCTCAGTCCGCACGCTTCGGCGGCGCGGACCAGCGCATCCCGGAACAGAACGCCCTCGGCCTTGTGCATACGGAAGTGCACTGCGAGGATTTCTTGGGTGCTCCAGTCGGGCATGGGATTTGCGATAAGCACCGCGCAGGCTGTAACTTCGTTTTCCCGCTCTTGCTCTTGCTTCACCGCCGCTCGCATTGCTCGGACCGCGATCCGGTGCGCCGCTGCGATGCCGCGCTTAACCACATCTCGCGCCGCATCCGGCTTCAAGTTCTCTGCCGCGTGATAGGGCTGCTTTGCCCACTCGTCTTCAACGAGCTCGATGCGGCGCCGGTCGACTACCAGGACGTTGCCGTCACGTTTGCCGACGACGACAAGGGCTGCCCAGCCTGAATGAGCTCTCATGCCGAAGGCAACCTTCATTACTCGATCCTGACGCCCTGTCTTGCTCTGTGGTCCAGGTGATTAGCGCACGCCGCCCAATGAATGACATGGACCTCCCCACTCTGATTGCACTGAAGTGCCAGAATGGAGATGCCGATTCGTTCCAAACTGCAAGTGAGGAGGTCCACCATGAGAATTATCCGCTTCGGTATTGATCTAGCCAAGAACACCTTTGCCGTCTGTGGCGTGGATGCGCGCGAGCAACCGGTATTGCAACGCACGCTCAGGCGCGCCGAGCTGCTGCCATTCTTCGCCCAGCAACCCGCCGCCTTGGTGGCCATGGAAGCCGGCTCCGGCGCGCACCATTGGGCGCGCGAACTCATCGGCCTCGGCCACGATGCACGTCTCATCGCCGCATGTTTCGTCGCCCCCTACCGGCGTCAGGGCCAGACCGGTAAGAACGACCGCAATGATGCAGCCGCCATCTGCGAAGCCGCCGGCCGTCCCAACATGCGCTTCATTCCAGTCAAGAGCGCCGCGCAGCAGGCGCTGCTGGTGGTGCATCGCGTACGCGCTGGCCTGGTCGCCGAACATACCCGGGTTGCCAATCAACTGCGCGGCCTGCTGGCCGAGTTCGGTGTCGTGCTCCCCAAGGGCGTCAATCAGCTCAAACAGCGCTGGTTCCGACTGCGCCTGGAGCAGGCCGAAGCCGTGCCCGCCCGCGTCTGGACCGAACTCGACGCCCTGCAGCAACGCCTGCGCGAACTGCACCAAACCATCCTCGACTACGACCGCGAGATCCGCGCCGCCGTGCGCGACGATGAAGCCATGGGCCGACTGGCTCAAGGACCACAAGAGCCAGTGGGCCGAACAACTGAAACAGAACAAACCGTGGAACAAGGTCGCCGTCGCGCTCGCCAACAAACATGCCCGTACCGCTTGGGCCCTGCTGGCTCGCCATGAAACCTATCAACCCACCTGAAACCTGCTGACACGATGCAAGCGGTTCACCCGCCACACCGGGAACCTGGTCACTTCAAGGGTCCACCACGACCGGCTAACGAATGAGGCCGGTGTGCGCGGCTTGTCATCCTGGTCCGGGGACAGAACCCCAACCGCGAGGCCGAATATAGAACTGCAGTCAACCGCCTTGCAGCACACCCGCACAGCAAGAAACGAGAAACACCAATGAACAGCTCATGACTTTGAAGATCGGGGGAGGTCCATATAGATTGAAGTGAGCCGCGCGGGGCAAGGATGCAAGACTTGAGGAACCAGCTTTCACCGCGTCGGCTCCAGTGATTTGTCATGTGCGAGCCACCATTGTACAATAAGTCGTACAACTGAAAGGAGCCGCACTATGGCCACCATTACCTATTCTGAAGCCCGCAGCAAACTTGCCGAAACGATGGAGAAAGTTTGCGATGACCACGCGCCCATCATTATTACCCGGAAGAACTCCCGCTCAGTGGTCATGATTTCCTTGGACGATTACGAGGCTCTTGAGGAGACGTCCTTCTTGCTTCGCAGCCCCAAGAACGCACGGCGACTCCTTGAGTCCATCGCCGAACTGGAATCTGGCCGTGGGACTAAACGGGCGCTCATCGAGTGACCCTGATCTTTTCCGAGCATGCTTGGAAAGATTATTTGTATTGGCAACGCACCGACCGAAAGATCCTCGACCGAATCAATCAACTCATCAGAGAGATCCAACGTTCACCCTTCCAGGGAATCGGAAAACCCGAACCCCTGAAACACGGACTTTCCGGATACTGGTCTCGACGAATAAACGATGAACATAGGATTGTTTACAAGGTCGAAAAGAAATCTCTTTTCCTCGCACAGCTTCGCTACCATTACTAGTGCCCAGTCCACTCGCACATAACG
>JACPSH010000040.1 GCA_016193395.1 Gammaproteobacteria bacterium | reverse complement strand
TCCGGAAACGGCCGAAGGCCGTTGTCCGGAATTCAGCCCTCGTACCGCGTGAGCAGCGATGACGTCGGCTTTGCACGAATGTGATCGATTCGGGAACTACAAATGAGCGACACCCGCTCCCTGCAACTGGATCTGGTATGTGATGGTGCGAATCGGTTGGATCGCATCCTGGCGGGGCAACTTCGTCTGCTCCATCCGGATCTGCCGCTCAGCCGCCGCTGGCTGAAACCGCTGTTCCGCTCCGGCCGGATTCGCTTCAAGGGGCGTGCGGCGACCGCCTCGATGATCCTCGCGGCGGACCATCACCGCGTCGAGATCCAGGACTGGGACATGGAGGAACTGCGAAGGGAGTTCACGGCGCGGTCCGCACCGGGCGGCGCCTTCATCCCGGTCGTGTACGAAGATGAATTCCTGCTTGCGCTCGACAAGCCCGCGGGAACGCCCTCCACGCCGCATTCCGGACGGGAGACGGACACGGCCGTCAATTCTGCACTCGCGCATTATCCGGCGCTTGTGCAGGTCGGCAATTCGCCACTTGAACCCGGGCTGGTGCACCGGCTCGACACCGACACGCGCGGCCTGTTGCTGTTCGCGAAGCGCGCGGACGAGTTCGAGCGCCTCAAGGGATTGTGGAAGGCCGGCGGCGTCGCAAAAATCTACCGCGCCTGGGTTATGCAAGCGCCTCTAGAAGATCGGATCGACTTTCCAGTGGGACATGACAGCCGTTCGGGAAAGAAGATGATTGCGATCCGCACGGAAGAAGACTGGCGCCGGATCCGCGGCAACCCCTTGGAATGTCTGACCGAGATCCTGGAAACTAGCCAGGAAGCCGGCGGGCGCGTGAGGTTGATCATGAGGCTGCACGGCGGCGCCATGCACCAGATCCGCTGCCATCTCGCCGCGATCGGCTGCCCGATCATCGGCGATTCGCTTTACGGCGGCGCGCCGGCGCCGCGGCTGGAATTGCAGGCCTGGAAGCTGATCATCCCGCTCGGCGATCGCGCGCCGTCGGACTGCAAGGATGTGACCATAGAGAGTCAGTTCGATCCTTGAAGGGATCGGAAATTCAATATTTCCCATCGACATCAGGCGCGCGCCTTGGCGCGCCGTTTTGCAGGAGCCGCCGCGTGTGGTTGGTGCACGGCGCTGTACGCATCCAGCAGTCGCCGGATCATCTTCTGGTACTGCGTGTCGCGCTTCTTCGCTTCCCGCTTGAAGAACTCGACGCTCGACCGGCTCAGGGCAATCGTGACCTTCACCGTGTCGTCCTTGAATCCCAACTGGTCCGGGGACGGCAGGAAGTCCGGCACAACCTTCGGGTTGCCCATCGGCTCATCAAGGTCAACCCCTTCCATTTCGCCGGGCACGTCCTGTTCCGCTCTTCGGCTGGTTCATGACCACCTCGGCGGCACGCATTTACCGACGACGCCCTCGATCGTCGCCCCGAACCGGCCAGCGCTGCGGCGTACCCAATACCGCCGCCATGGCATCATCCAGGGGCAGCAGGAAGCCTCGCGCCGCGAACGGGCTGCGTTCGGCATACCAGTTCCGGGCATCCTGGGCATCCAGAATCGCTTCCGGATGCCAATGGGGTTCATTCGAAGCCACGGAAGAGGCGTTCCCTCACCTCAGACCACGGGACAGTTTTGACGGCGTGCGCATCCAGTTCCATGACGCGCCTCTTGATCTCGGCTTCCCAGACGGCTTCGACGCCGGGCTCTGGCTCGCCGTGCAGGCTCTCGATCAGCGCACCCGCGATGGAAGCCCGATCCCCTTCGTCCAGAGATAAGGCCTTTTTCAGAAGCTCTTCAGCGGTTTCGCCCATAAACCAAGTATACCTCCGAATATTTCAGGGATCGGAGTCGATTTGGACTACGATCCCATGGGCGCCGCTCTGGCTCCAGACGCGCAGCCTGGGCTATGAAGAGCATCTCGAAAAAGTTTGCCGGGCCACTTTCGAAGAAAGTGAAATACCAGCACACACGACCCGTTTGGCCCTCACTGCCGCCGGGGGTTCGGGACCAGCATGAGTACCGGAGCCCTTTTGCCGGATGCCCATCGTTCGGCAAGTAGTTTCGGCGCGGTCTTATCCGGAAAGATGACATCCTTGAACGGACCCGCGACTCGGCAGGGCGTCTTCGCCAGGAGATCTTCGGTTTCGCGCGGCGTCGCCGCATCCCAGTGACTCACCGGCAGGTGGTACGGAACCGTTCCGATCAGTTCGAGCGGGATCCCGAGCCGCCGCAGCCGGTCGGCGACCATGCCGGGAAAACGCTGCGGCAGCGACCGCGCCGCAAATACCGCGGGTAGCCAGTCCCGGTGCCGGAGGACTATGCTGGTGCCACCTGGTTGCACCTTTTCCAACTCACTGAAAACATGAGGATTAGGTAAATACCTCCTTCCACCACCGGGATCAAACTGGATGCAGCCACCCGGGCCAGGCTGCAACGGCTCGCCAGGCTCAAGAAGCGTTCCACGCACTGGCTGATGAAGGATGCGATCGAACGGTACTTGCAGGCGGAGGAGGCGTTCGAGCGGGAAAAAGCAGAGGACGAGGCTCGCTATCAGAAATTTATGGATACCGGCACGCAAATTTCAAGCGCAGAGATGGAGACCTGGCTCGCGGGTCTGGCCGGGCGCGCGGCAGGGAAGGCTGAGTCCGGATGAGACTCGTCTGGTTGGCGGAGGCCAGGGACGACATCCAGCGACGGTATGACTTTCTGCTGGCGAAGGATCCGCGCGCCGCGGAACGCGCCGTCCGTGGATCCAGTCAGGTGCCGGACGATTACGCGAATTCCCTGAAATCGGTCATCGCATGGATGATGAAACAGCGCGCCGTGAACTCTTCATTCCGTTCGGAGTCGGGGCCCATGTCCTGCGTAACCGACTGAGCGCCGATACGATTGTTGTCATCCGGGTTTGGCACAGCCGGGAACTGCGCGGCTAACCGCGCCGCATGCGCCGCCGCCAGGACGAGCAGCCGCGGCAGCGAGGCGATTCGGCTGATTGGAATGCCGCGTGATGCAGCGTACACAAGGCAAGGCCATTGCGGACGACGGGCTCCCCGCGGGGTTCAGTGTCCGGGACGATATGCGCCGCATCGAGTAGTTCTTCATGGCGCAGGCGGCAGAAGGCGCATTGTCTTCGGTACGCTTCAAGAACGCGCTCCCGGAAGGCTCGTTGATGCAGGCGCACTCGCACCGCGGCGGTCACGTAACTTCGCCGCGCCGCGTCGGCTTCTTCTCTTACGCCCAACAGCGATCCGGTCGTATCAGGTAGCCCAAGATGTTGGGCGTCATCGACGGCGACGCTGAACGTGAGATTTTGTGGATCATCTTCGATAACGAACACTGGCCACGTAATTAGGTACTTTCCGGGAACAACGCCGTGTATATATACGAGAGGAAGACGCCGCTCCATGGCAAAGCGCAGAGCGCCGTCGAATTGGAAACCCTCCGCGAGAACGGCCCTCGGGAGTACATCGCCATGCAGCGTAACCTGCTCGCCGAGCCATGCGAAGGCGGCAGCCCTTATTCGAGCGTCGCGCGTCTGAAAGCAATTATTTCCAGCGACCGTCACCCAGTGCGGCTGGTACCGCGCTACCTTTTTCTGCGAGGGGAAAGGGGGAAAAGTTTAGCGCTCTTCGAGCGACCGCAGTTCGCCGTCCGTCTGCCGCAGGCGCAGCGACACGGCGCGCGCCAGCCGCGCGAAAGTGCGTACGCCAAGGATCGGATTGGCCCGCGAGCGGGCGTTGAACTCATTGCGCGACATCACATAAAGCTCGCAGTCGGTTTTGGCCTCCGCATCCGCCGAGCGCTTTCCGCGATCCAGGAACGCCATCTCGCCGAAGAAATCGCCGCGTGAGAAGGTGGCGAGGTGATGCCGCATGCCGCCCTTCAGGGGCAGCAGTATACGGACCTTGCCGGAACGGATTAGAAACACCTCGTCTCCTTCGTCGCCGACGCTGAAGACCTTGCCGCCGGCGCGCACCGAACGCGTATGGACGCACCCGAGCAGTTCCTCCACCACGGCCGCATCCAGGTCGCTGAGCAGTTCGATCTGCCCCAGCGCAAGCGGCGCCTGCTTGTCCGGCGGGGTCCAGCCGGCGCCTTCGAGAATGCGGTTCTCCATCCACTCCAGCGCCTCGTCGCGGGTTTCGAAAACGCGGATGCCGCCGCCTTCGCCGCCAACCAGGCCCAGGCTGTCCAGGTACTTGTGGATGTCCTGGCGCGACGGCAGGCTGGAAGGCATGCCGCAGAACAGCAATTCCCCGCCGTGTTCGCCGAGGCGATCGTGCATCTGTTCGAAGAGGTGCGCGGCCGTGTAGTCCATGGACTGCACGCGGCGCATGTCTAGCAGCACCCACTTGCGCACCTTCAGGTCGGGCTCGATCTCGGTGAACAACTGGTCGGTGGTGCCGAAGAACAGGTTGCCCTGGAGTTCGTAGACTCCAGCCTGCTCTCCGTGCTCGGTCAACAGCGCAAGCTCCTCCTGGAGCCGGTGTGTCTTGGATCGCGTTTCCCGGAGCGCGGCACGCCGGCGCAGGACCGAACCGCGGATCTGGTCGCGGATGAAAAGCAGGATGGCAAGCCCGACACCGGTGGCGGAGGCCGCGATCAGACCGATCGTCTCGGCGACAATCACCACCGCCGCGATGACCGCGAAGTCGAGGCGGGTCTCCCGGTTCTGCAAAAGCCGGAATGCCGGCCAGTCGAACATGCGGAACGCGACGACCAGCAGGATCCCGGCGAGCGCGCCGATCGGCACCCAGGCGATCAATGAACCCAGCACGAGCACGGCGAGCACGACGAATATCCCTTCCGCGATGCTTGAGCGGCGGGTCTTCCCGCCGCTGGTCACGTTGACCAGGGTCGGTCCCATCTGGCCGGCGCCGGACATGCCGCCGACGGCGAATGCCGCCAGGTTGCCGATCCCCTGGCCCAGCAGCTCGCGATTCGAATTGTGGCGGCCGCGGGTCAGCGCATCCAGCACGACGCAGGTCTTGAGCGTATCGATGGATAGCAGCGCGGCGAGCGCGAGCGCGGAATACGCCACCAGCTTCAGATCTTCGCCGCGGATGTGGGCCAGGCCGCTCAAGCGATCCGCGACCGAGGCGAGGAACGAACCCGTCGCCTTGATGGGGCCGATGACGAGTGGATTCGCTTCCACGGTCATCAGCCCCGGGATGAACAGGCCGATGGCGAAATATCCGAATATGCCCGCGAACAGGCCGAGAATGGCGGCCGGGATCTTGCGGGTAAAGCGCGGCGCGTTGAGCATCACGACCATGGTGATGAGCCCGACGATGATGCCGGGCCACTGCCAGGATCCCGGATCGCCCAGGCCGTGCAGCAGTCCGACACCCTTCGGCAGGCCGAGCAGCTTGGGAAGCTGGCCGAGCGCGATGATCAGGCCGACGCCGGACAGGTATCCGGCGACCACGGGATAGGGAATGTACTTGATGAAACGTCCGCCCTTGAGTAATCCGAACAGGACCTGCAGCAGCGCGCACGCGAGTCCGGTCAGCGCCAGCAACGCGGGAATGCGGGTCGGATCGATCCCGCCGCGCACCAGTTCGGTGGCGAGGCCGGCAAGCACGGCCGCGGCCGGCGCGCACGGGCCGGTGATGAGCGCCGGCGTCCCGCCGAACAGCGGCGCGATGATGCCGAGCGCCGCGGCGCCCAGCATGCCGACCAGCGCCCCCTGTCCGGACAATTCGGGAGAGATCGCGGAAAAGACCAGAACCCCGAAGGCAATGGCGGAGGGGAGGGCGACCAGCATCGCCGCCAGTCCTCCCCAGATTTCATCGATGAAATGGCCCGCGGGCTTTGTTGTAGGCGTGTCCATTTGCGGGAATACCTTACAATTCCATGACCGAACGGCGACAAAATTATGACCGCTCTTGAGCAAACTTTCATTAACGATGTCAGGACCGGCGGCGTTGCTGTCCGGTGTCCGGGAAACGGTTTGTCGACCCCGGGGTTTCCATGGCTTTCCGTCTGACCTATTCGACGATGTTCGACCCGCCGCAGGAGCTGCACGAGCGCTTTGATTCGGCCCTTGCAGGCGTCAGGTCGAAACTTGGGCAGACCTGGCGCCACTACATCGGTGGCCAGGACGTCGCGGGCCACGGGCTGGTTGAAAAGCGCAGTCCGATCGATGCGGATCTCGTCCTCGGCCGCTTCCCGGCCGGCACCGCCGCTGATGCCGCGGCGGCGCTGGCCGCGGCGCGTGCTGCCTTCCCTGCATGGCGCGCTACGCCCGTCGCGGAACGCAACCGCATCCTGCGGCGAGTGGCGGAGGTCATCGACAACCGCGTCTACGACATCTCCGCCGCCGTCGCACTCGAGGTCGGGAAGAATCGCATGGAGGCGCTGGGCGAGGTGCAGGAGACGGCGGACTTCTTCAGGATCTATTGCGATCTGTTCGAACGCGAGGACAACTTCAATCGGCCGCTGCCGGACGATCCGCTGCCGGGGTTCCGCAGCCGCAACCGTTCGATGATGAAACCGTACGGACCGTGGGTCGTCATCACGCCGTTCAACTTTCCATTCGCCCTGGCCGGCGGCCCGGTCGCCGCGGCGCTGGTGACCGGGAACACCGTCGTGCTTAAGGGCGCAAGCGATACGCCATGGTCCGGCCGGCTGCTGGCCGACTGCCTGCACGAGGCCGGCGTCCCGTCTGGCGCGTTCAATTACCTGACCGGTCCGGGACGGATCGTCGGCGAGGCGCTGCTCGACAACGCGGACACGGCGGGGGTCACGTTCACCGGATCGCACGAGGTCGGCATGGGCATCGTCCGCCACTTCGCCGCGGGCCGGTACGTGCGCCCGTGCATCGCGGAGATGGGCGGGAAGAACGCGGTAATTGTGGCGCGCGGCGCGGACCTGGATCGGGCCGCGCTCGGTATCCTGCGTTCCGCCTTCGGCATGGGTGGACAGAAGTGTTCCGCGCTCTCCCGCATCTACGTGGAAGAGGCAGTCGCGGACGATCTCATCGGGCGGCTCGTGAAGGTGATCGGGGAGATCCGCATCGGCGACCCGACGCGCCGGGAAAACTGGCTTGGCCCGGTAATCAACGAGCGCGCTTATGCCGAATTCCAGTTCCGCGTCGCCGAGCTGGCGGACGACGGCGCCGTTCTCCATACCGGCGGTAAAATCCTGACCGGAGGTAATCTGGCTCGCGGATACTATTGCGCGCCGACGCTCGCCGAGGCGCCGCTGTCGCATCTGCAATGGCGCCAGGAGCTGTTCCTGCCGATTGTCCTGCTCGCGCGCGTGCCGGACAAGGAAACGGCGATGCAGCTTGCCAACGATTGCGATCTCGGACTGACCGCCGGGTTCTACGGCGCGCAAGAGGACGTCGACTGGTTCCTCGACCGGATCCAGGCGGGCGTGACTTACGTGAACCGGCCGCAGGGGGCGACGACCGGGGCGTGGCCGGGCTACCAGCCGTTCGGCGGCTGGAAGGGTTCCGGCAACACGGGCAAGGCGATTGCCTCCTTTTATTATCTTGCCCAGTACATGCGCGAACAGTCGCAAACGATCGTGGACTGACCCTGCCACACATCGTCATTCCGGACCGAGGCTGGCGCAGCCGATCGTCGATTTACCTGCACATTGTCATTCCGGATGCGGCGCAGCCGCAGTCCGGAATCCAGCCCTGGTGTCGTGTAAGTTGCGATGATGCAGGCTTTGCACGGGGACGTGAAATAAGCCCCGTACCTCTACTTTTCACGCGCTCTGATCGAAAGCCGCCAACGTTGCGACAGGCGGCGTGCCTTGGCTGGATTCCGGACTCTCGGCCGGCTGCGCGGGCCTCGATCCGGAATGACGGAATCGGGGCGGCTTAACCAGTTCCCGCCTTGTGACACAATGTTGAAATCGCCCTGCCCTGGCGCGGCGAGAGGCATGACCCAGAAGCGTATCAAGACTGAACTCCCGGGCCCGAAGGCTCGCGCTCTGATCGAACGCGACCGCAAGGTCGTCTCGCCGAGCTATCTGCGCGACTACCCGTTCGTGATGGAACGCGGCACCGGCGCGGAAGTCTGGGACGTGGACGGCAACCGCTTCGTCGACTTCATGGCCGGCATCGCCGTGTGCGCGACCGGCCACGGCCACCCGGAAGTGGTCGCCGCGATCAAGGAAGCCGCGGACGAGTTCCTGCATATCTCGTCCGACTTCTGGCACGAGCGCCAGGTGCGGCTCGCGGAGTGCATTGCCGAAATCGCGCCGCTGGCCGAGCCGGCCATGACCTTCTTCGCGAACTCAGGCACGGAGGCGGTGGAAGGCGCGCTGAAACTCGCCCGCTTCGTCACCGGTCGTCCGCGATTCATCGGCTTCCTCGGCGGGTTCCACGGCCGCACCATGGGATCGCTCAGTTTCACCTCGAGCAAGTACACGCAGCAGGCAGGTTATTTCCCGACCATGCCCGGCGTGACTCTCGTGCCCTATCCGCACAACTACCGGCCGATGCTTTCCGGCGCGGACCAGGGCGCGGCCGTGCTCGAATACATCGAGCACCTGTTCCGAAGCAACGTCCCGGCCACCGAAGTCGCCGGCATCCTCGTCGAACCGATCCTGGGCGAGGGCGGCTACATTGTGCCGCCGGACGGGTTCCTCCCGGGTCTGCGCGCACTCTGCGATCGCCACGGCATCCTGCTCATCTGCGACGAAGTGCAATCCGGCATGGGGCGCACCGGGAAGATGTATGCCTGCGAACACTGGGGCGTGCAGCCGGACATCATCACGATGGCGAAGGGCCTGGGCTCGGGTCTCCCTATCGGCTTGGTTGTAGCCCGCGGAAGCCTGATGGGAAATTGGCCGATCGGCGCGCACGGCAACACGAACGGCGGCAACCCGATCTGCTGCGCGGCTGCCTTGAAGACCCTCGAGCTCGTCCGTGGCGGCTACATGGACAACGCGGCGCGCGTCGGCGCGCACCTGCAGCGCCGGCTGCTCGAGCTCATGGGGAGGTTCGAGTGCATCGGAGAAGTCCGGGGGAAGGGATTGATGATCGGCGTGGAACTCGTCGTCGACCGCGCGAGCCGCAAACCGGCCGCAAAGTTCTGCCAGGAACTGGTGCGCGCGGCCTGGCGCGAGGGATTGCTGCTGCTCTCCTGCGGCCAGAGCACGGTACGCATCATGCCGCCGCTGATGATTGACCAGGCGCTGGTTGATGAGGGCGTGGAGATCCTGGAACACGCATTCGTGAAGACGTTGCGGGATGCGCCGCTCAACTGAGCTGCCGATCGCCGTACTGTTCGCGGCCGGGCTGCTCACGTTGGTCGCGCCCGGCGCCGCGTATGCGGATCGCGAAGCGGTGCTCAGGCAGATCGCGCTTCCGCACAGTTATTACTACCGCGAGATGTACCTGCCGCAAGTGACCAGCGGACCGTCCTCGGTGAGCTGGTCGCCCGACGGCCGTGAACTCGTCTACTCCATGCAGGGTTCACTCTGGCGGCAGGCGCTGGATTCCACGACGGCGGTGCAGATCAGCGCGGGACCGGGCTACGACTTCCAGCCGGACTGGTCTCCGGACGGGAAGCGAATTGTTTTCGCGAAGTACTTCAACGATGCCATCGAGCTGCACCTGCTCGATCTCGCCACGGCAGAACAGACGCCGCTTACCGAAGGTGGCGCGGTCAACGTCGAACCGCGCTGGTCGCCGGACGGCGCGCGCATCGCCTGGGTGTCGACGGAAGGCACCGGCCACTTTCACGTGTTCACCGGCAGCATCGCCAACGGCCGCCTTTCCGGGCGCATGCTGCGGCCTGAACGGAAAAGCGAAGTCGCGCGCTATTACTACAGTCCCTTCGATCACGAACTCAGCCCGAGCTGGTCGCCGGACGGGAAAGAGTTGCTTTTCATCGCCAATCCCGAGACGCGCTACGGCACCGGCGGATTGTGGCGCATGAACGCGGACGGCAGCGGCGAGGCCGTGCGCATCCACAACGAGGAGACGACCTGGAAGGCGCGGCCAGACTGGTCGCCGGACGGCCGGCGCGTGATCTGGTCGAGTTATGCCGGCCGCCAGTGGCACCAGCTCTGGGCGACTACCGTGGCGGGAGGCGATCCGACCCCGCTTTCCTATGGCGAATTCGACATCACGAGTGCGCGCTGGTCACGGGATGCCGCGCGCATTGCCTACCTCTCCAACGAAAGCGGCGACACGGCGATCTGGATTCAGGACATCGTCGGTGGTGCGCGCCGCGCGGTCGAGATTCGCGATCGTCGTTACCTCAAGCCAATGGGCGAGTTGCGGATGGAGGTGCGCGACGGGAATGGCAGACGGCTCGCGGCCCGCATCGCCGTGACCGGTCCGGATGGTCGCGCGTACGCGCCGGACGATGCATGGATACATGCGGACGACGGATACGATCGCGGAATCATGCCGTTCGAAATTCATTACTTCCACAGCGACGGCAATACGGTAGTGACTGTGCCCGCCGGAGAAGCACAGTTGACCGTCTGGTACGGACTGGAACATCGCGTGACGCGTCGCACGGTTCATGTCGAGCCGGGCCGGACCACGGCCGTGGCGTTGGAGCCGGAGCGATTGCCGCTGCCGGAGGACTGGCCACAGTGGCAGGGCGGCGACGTGCACCTGCACATGAACTACGGCGGCGCCTACCGCAACACGCCGGAAAGGCTGGTACGGCAAATGGCGGCCGAGGATCTTGACGTGGTCTACAACCTCGTGGTCAACAAGGAACAGCGCATCCCGGATATCGCGTATTTCTCGACGCGGCCGGATCCCGCCTCCAACGCGGATGTCCTGTTGCTGCATGCCCAGGAATTTCATACCAGTCTATGGGGCCATCTCGGCCTGCTCGGGCTGGATGATCATTTCCTGCTGCCGGACTACTCCGCTTATGAAGGCACAGCGGCGGCCAGCCCGTACCCGAGCAATGCCGTCGTCGCCGATCTCGCGCACCAGCAGAATGCATTGGTGGGATACGTGCATCCCTTCGACGTGCTGCCGGCGCCGGTTACGGATGCGGCGCTGGCGAACAGCCTGCCGGTGGATGCCGCGCTTGGAAAAGTGGATTACTACGAAGTGGTCGGCTTCAGCGATCACCGGGCGAGCGCGGAGGTCTGGCATCGCCTTCTCAATTGCGGTTTCCGCCTGTCGGCGGCCGCGGGCACGGACGCGATGGCGAACTTTGCCTCGCTGCGCGGCCCGGTCGGCGTGAACCG
>JACPSH010000039.1:41407-59730 GCA_016193395.1 Gammaproteobacteria bacterium | reverse complement strand
TATGCCTGCGTCGGCGGCGGATCGAACGCGACCGGGATCTTTTCCGGCTTCCTCGATGACGGGGAAGTGGAGTTGATCGGCGTTGAAGCCGGCGGGCTCGGCCTTGCAAGCGGCCGGCACGCGGCGCGCATCGCCGGCGGGCAGGGAAGGATCGGCGTGGCGCAGGGTTACAAGTCCTGGTTCGTGCAGGATGATGAAGGCCAGATGCGCGACACCCATTCCATATCCGCGGGCCTCGACTACATCGGCGTAGGACCGATCCTGGCATGGCTGCACCAGCAGAAGCGCGTGCGCTTCGAATCCGCCACCGACCAGGAGGTGATCGACGCTTTCCGCGTCGTCGTAAAACAGGAGGGATTGATCCCCGCGCTGGAAAGCGCGCATGCCATCGCGCACGCGTTGAAGGAAGTCCCCTCGCTCCAGCCCGACGACCACGTCCTCATCAACCTGTCCGGCCGCGGCGACAAGGACATCTTCACGATCGCGGATGCGCTCGGTGATGAGAGATGGAGGGAGTTCTTGGCCAGTAAAGCAGGTAGAAGGTAGAAGAAAGGGGTCCACCGCTAAACCTTTTCGCAATTCGTTACACTTCTGCCCCTCTCTGCTATCTGTTGGATATCATTCCCATGGCTCTTGAACCCTTCATCCGCGATCGCCTCAAGGATCGCCCACTGTTGCTCATGACCCACGCGGTGGTGGGATACCCGTCGCTGGACGCCAACTGGCAGATGCTGGAATGCATGCAGAAGGCCGGCGTGGATCTGGTCGAGCTGCAACTCCCGTTCAGCGAGCCGATTGCGGACGGCCCGACTTTTATCAAGGCGAACCAGTCGGCCTTGACAACCGGGCTGCACTGGGACGATTACTTCGGTCTGCTCGCGCGGGCCAGCCGGGAGTTCACGTTTAGCCTGCTGTTCATGGGGTACTACAACAGCGTGTTCCGCATGGGACACGCGGCCTTTTGTGACCGGCTCGCGCGGGCGGGGGCCGGCGGGCTCATTGTCGCGGACCTGCCTCCGGAAGAGGCCTGCGACCTGATGCAGGAAGCGGAAAGCCGGCAACTCGATTTCATCCGCCTGATGGCGCCGACCAACTCGTCCGCGCGGCTCAGGGAGATTGCGGACGGCGCTTCGGGTTTCGTCTACTGCGTGGCCCGCAAGGGCGTGACCGGGCGCGCGACCGAGCTCGACGAAAGCGTGGTCGCCTACGTCAAACGTTGTCGCGCCGCCACGCGCCTTCCAATCGCGCTGGGATTCGGCATCCGCAGCAGCGAACACATGACGCGGCTCCGGGGGATCGCCGACATCGCCATTGTCGGCAGCGCGTGCCTCGAGGCATGGGAGCAGAAGGGCAGGGACGGTTACGCGGCGCTCCTGAAGGAATTGGCCGGAGCGACCTCCAGAGACGACGCGCTTTAAAACGCTTCCCGGAATCCCCATATACGTCGCAGCCCCGCATCTGCCGAGACGACCATGCCCTCCCGACACCACTCATTGCTGATTCTCGGCTCCGGACCCGCTGGATACACCGCGGCCGTGTACGCCGCGCGGGCCGGGCTCGACCCGGTGATCGTCACCGGGATGGAAATCGGCGGCCAGATGACCACCACCACCGACGTGGACAACTGGCCGGGCGACGATACGGGTGTGCAGGGCCCGGAACTGATGGAACGCATGAAGCGTCATGCGGAGCGCTTCGGGACGAAGCTCATCCACGATCACATACGGCGCGCAGATCTGAGCCAGCGCCCGTTTCGCCTGACAGGGGACAGCGCCGAGTACAGCTGCGATGCGCTGATTATCGCCACCGGCGCCTCTGCGAAGTATCTCGACCTCCCTTCCGAGCAGGCCTACCGTGGCAGGGGGGTGTCCGCCTGCGCGACCTGCGACGGCTTTTTCTACAGGGGCAAACCTGTTGCGGTCGTCGGCGGCGGCAACACTGCGGTCGAAGAGGCCCTGTACCTGTCCAATCTTGCCTCGGAAGTCACCGTCATCCACCGGCGCGATCGGTTCCGCGCGGAAAAGATAATCAGCGATCGGCTTCTCGCCCGCACGGGCGACGGCGGAAACGTGACCATTGCCTGGAACCACGTGCTGGAGGAGGTGCTGGGCGAGGACTCCGGCGTCACCGGGATCCGCATCCGCGACGTACAATCGGGTGCCGCACGCACCGTCGAGGTGCACGGACTGTTCATCGCCATTGGGCACACGCCGAACACGGCGCTGTTCGACGGACTGCTCGAAATGGACGGCGGCTACCTCCGGGTTCGCGGCGGCAACAGCGGTTATTCCACCGCGACCAGCGTCGACGGCGTGTTTGCGGCGGGTGACGTCGCCGATCCCGTGTACCGCCAGGCCGTGACCTCGGCCGGATCCGGTTGCATGGCGGCGCTGGACGCGAAGCGCTTTCTCGAAGAGCACGGTTGAGCCCTATCAGGCTGATGCAAAAGTCCGTCAGACCGCCATGGACGGCGGGAATGCAGAAAATGCAGGAGCAATTTTCTGCCGGACTTTTGCATCAGCCTGCTATAGACGGATGAACCCGGCTCCGCAGGCGAGCGGGCGCTTGACGGTGCGTTCGTCCGGCAGGCACGATAACCGGCACGGATTGCAGCTCCCGCTGCGATTCCCTGGACCAGGGAGAACCTCGGCATGCCGGTTGCCTTCTGCTTTTCCCGTTGCGGATTTCTGATGCCCGTATTGCTCACGATGGCGACCTCCGCGGCAGCGCAGGACGACGGCGATGGAGCCGGCATCGAAGAGATGGTCGTCACGGCGCAGAAGCGCGAGCAATCGCTGCAGGATGTGCCCGTCGCGGTTTCCGCCTACGACAGCGCGTTCCTGAGCGATATCGGCGCCAAGGATCTCCGCGACCTGGTTGATATCACGCCCGGATTCGCGGGACGCACCGAAGACGGGTTCATCGACGCCCTGTCGGTGCGCGGCATCAGCACGAATGATTACGGATTGGGCGGTGATCCATCGGTCGCTATTTTCGTCGATGGATTCTACGAAGGGCGCAACGGCGGGGTCATCACGTCCATGATGGACGTCGAGCGCGCCGAGGTGGTCAAGGGACCGCAGGGCACTTTGTTCGGACGCAATGCCATCGCAGGCGCCATCAGCATCACCACGAAGAAACCCACCGAAGTCATCGAGGGCAAGATCAGCCTCGGCGCCGAGGAATTCGGCCACTTCGAGGCCACCGGCACCCTCAACATGCCGGTCACGGATCGCGTGTATCTGCGCGGCACCCTTCATCACCTCGAGGACAGCGGGTATCTGCAAAACCTGGCCGGGGGTAACGATCTGGGCTTCCACAACCGGCAGGCTGCCCAGGCGGCGATCCGATACGCGGGCGACCGGCTTGATGCAACCCTGACGGCCATGTACGAGGATCGGCGCGGCTCGCCGTCGGTGTACTGGCTCACGTCATCTGGCTTGCCGGAGGACAGAGTCAACACGGACCTCGGCGACAACGGCAAGGACGAAGCCGACATCCTGCGCGTCGTCGCCAACGTGGAATACGAATTCGATTCCGGATACACGCTCAGCGGGATCGGCGGCGTCAAGGATTATGACTTCTTCTATCTCGAAGATTACGACGCATTGCCGGTGGTGGTGGACCACTATCTCCAGGACCAGCAGGTCAACTACTACAGCGGCGAGCTGCGGCTGAATTCCCCCGAGGACCAGCGGTTGTTCTGGTTCGTGGGCGGCAGTTTCTATCATGAGGACGTCGACGGCCGGTTCCAGAACATCTACAGCGAGGACGATCTGTGCCGCGCGATTGTCCAGACCGAGGTCGGACCGACGACAAGCCCCGATGACTTCACCTGGGCGCCCGGGACGACTGTAACCGGTTGTGACGATCCGCTGTTCGAACTCGTATGGGGCGACGACGTGGATCCGACCGCACTGCTCGGCAACAAGCCGGAAACCAACGTCAACGTCGGCGTCTACACGGGATGGGCGATCTACGGCGACGCCACCTGGTCAGTGACGGATCAAATCGATCTGATCGTGGGCGCGCGTTATACGCATGACAACAAGAAATATCGTCTGCGCGTGTTCGACTCGGGCGGCGCGCTCGGCAACAACTTCGCATTCGAATTCTTCACCAACGGTTTTGTAGGGACCGAAGATGACTGGAGCGACTTTACGCCGCGCTTCGCGGTAAACTACCGGTGGACCGACGACGTTTCGCTGTACGTCAACGTCGCCAAAGGATTCAAGTCGGGCGGGTTTGCCACTTTCGGCCTCGACCTGCCCGGGGATCCGCTGCCAAGCGGCGCGGCCCCGCCCGGCACCCTGCCCAAGAAATTCGACCCCGAGGAAGTGCTGAGCATCGAGGGCGGCGTCAAGTCGCGCTGGTTCGACGGACGGCTCGCCACGAACCTGAGCATCTTTGATTATTCCTACGATGACTTGCAACTGAGCTTTTTCGTCGGTGGCTCGAACCTCGTCGACAACGTGGCCGAGGCTTCCGGTTTCGGGGGCGAACTGGAGCTGCAATTCGTGCCAGATGACCATTGGGAACTTCTGTTCACGGCGGCCTACCTGGACACGGAAATCGATAAGGTGGACCAGGATTTTCTCGACCTGGGCGGATGCGCCGATTGCAAGGGCAACAGCCTGTGGTTCGCGCCGAAATGGAGCACGGCCGCCATCCTGACCTACCGCCGGCCGCTGTTCAGCGGTGAAGTGTCCTTCACGGTGGAGGACAACTACGAGAGTTCCAAGTTCGCCGGGCCTGACAACATCGACCTGTCAAGGACGCCTGCCTGGAACGAAATGAACCTGCGCGTCGGCTTCGATTCAGGACACAACTGGTCCGGCGTGCTGTATCTCAACAACGTCTTTGATGAAACCTATTTCGAGCGCGGTTGGGAGAACGCGGACAGCGACGACCTGTTCGGCTACGGGTTGCACAACACACTCGTCTGGCCTTCAAGACCGCGCAGCATCGGCGTCCGCGTCGCGTACGAGTTCTAAGGAAGCTCTGAACAAGTCCGTCCGGGACTTGTCAGAGCACGGCAGAAATGTGCTCCTGCCATTTCTGCATTCCCGCCATCCGTGGCGGTCAGCGCGAAAAGTGTGATTTTCGCTTTCCTTCATTTTGCAATCGCTTACGCGATCGGAACGCAGAAAGCCGCTCCTGCGCCTTCTGCATTCCCGCCATCCATGGCGGTCATGGCCGTACGTCCTTGTACGGCAGGAACCTCTGAACTTGTTCAGAGGTTCCTTAACAGGCTGATGCAAAACTCGTTTTTGCATCAACCTGCCAGGAATTCCGGATTCAGTTAGCCAGACTGACGCCGGCCTTGATGTCGCGTACGAGCAGGCTGACATCCTCATCCGTGGTCTGCCAGGAGCACATCAGGCGCGCGCCGCCGTCTCCGATGAAGGTATAGAAATGCCAGCCGCGGCCCTTCAGGTGGTCCAGTGCCGGTTCGGGCATACGCACGAAAACGGCATTGGCCTGCACCGGCGCGACCAGTTCAATTCCGTCGATCTCCAGAAGGGCGGTGGCCAGCCTTTGCGCGCATTCATTCGCGTGGCGCGCATGCTTCAGCCACGCGCCATTTTCCAGCAGCCCGACCCAGGGGGCTGAAAGGTAACGCATCTTCGAGGCCAGCTGTCCCGCCTGCTTGCAGCGGTATTCGAATTCCTCGGCCAGCGTCCGATCGAAGAACACCACTGCATCGCCCACGGCCGTCCCAAGCTTCGTAGCACCCAGGCACAACACGTCCACTCCCCGCCGCCAGGTGATGTCGGCCGCCGGGACGTCCAGGCTGACCAGCGCGTTGGCGAACCGCGCGCCGTCCATATGCAGCTTCAGATGGTGGCGGCGCGCAAGGCCGTGAATCGCTTCAAGCTCCTGTATGGAATAAACCGTGCCCATTTCAGTCGGCTGCGTGACCGAGACGACGCGCGGTTTCGGATAGTGCAGGTCCGTACGACGCGTGACCAGCCGTTCAGTGTCCGCCGGGTCGATTTTGCCGCCCGCTCCCCGCGCCAGCAGCACCTTCGTGCCATTTGAAAAGAACTCCGGGGCGCCGCATTCGTCGGTTTCCACGTGTGCGTGTTCGTGGCAGATGATGCTGTGATAGGACTGGCACATGGACGCCAGAGCGAGGGAATTGGCGGCCGTGCCGTTGAAGGCAAAGAACACGTCGCAGTCGGTCTCAAAGATCCGGCGGATCAGCTCGCACGCCAGGGCGGTCCATTCGTCCTCGCCATAGCCGGGGGCGAATCCCTGGTTGGCCCGCTCGAGCGCGGCCCAGGCTTCGGGCGCGACGCCCGCCGTGTTGTCGCTGGCGAACTGGTATCCGGGCTGCGTCATGTTCGCGCGATCTTAACGGAATCCCGCGATCAAAGTCGCCAACGGGCCCATAGGCCGGCCGGATTCATGCTTGCGGATGGTGCCGGACGGGTCCTGTCATCGGACACCCCTTTTCCGTGCTCGCTCGGTCCCCTCGCTTGCGCGCGGAAGAAGGGGAGTGCCCGGTGCCACCCGTCCGTTTCTCTCCTGCGCGTGAATCCGGCCGGATTCTGGCACGGACGCCGAACGGGCGGGTGACATCGGGTCACCGCGGTTCGCGCGCAGCGAAAGCGAGCACGAAGACGGTACCCGATGGCAGGACCCGCCCGCCCACGAAGCGGGAATAAATCCGGGCGGATCCGCTCAGGAGTCGTCGGCCAGCAGAGTGGCGTTGCCGCCTACCGCCGCGGTGTTGACCGTTAACGTCTGTTCTGTGGCGAAGCGCTGCAGATAATGCGGACCCCCGGTTTTGGGTCCCGTGCCGGAAAGGCCGAGGCCGCCGAATGGCTGGACGCCGACCACGGCGCCGATCAGGTTGCGGTTGACATAGACATTTCCGACCCGGACCCGCGAGCGGACATATTCGGCCGTTGCCTCGATGCGGCTGTGGATTCCCAGCGTCAGGCCGTAACCACAGCCGTTGATTTCTTCGATCACGCGGTCCAGGTATTTCGCGGGATACCGTACGACGTGCAGGACCGGTCCGAACACCTCGCCGCGCAACTGGCCGATACGCTCCAATTCGATGAGTGCCGGTGGCACGAACCAGCCTGCATCCGTATGCGCCCCTGGGGCGCACCGGTGCAGCAGCCGGCCCTGCGCCGCCATCGCGCCTATATGCGTCTCGATGGCATCACGCGCCTCGCGATCGATGACCGGCCCGATATCCGTCGCCAATTCCAGCGGATCGCCTGTCACCAGTTCGTCCATATGTCCCTTCAGGAGACGAATCACTCGCTCCGCGATGTCCTCCTGTAGGTACAACAGGCGCAACGAGGAACAACGCTGTCCCGCGCTGTTGAACGCCGAATACGCGGCATCGAGGACGAGCTGCTCCGGCAGCGCGGAACTGTCGGCGATCAATGCATTCTGTCCGCCGGTCTCCGCGATGAGCGCCGCGATCGGCCCATCGCGCGCGGCGAGGGCGCGGTGGATCCCCTGCGCGGTGTCCGTTGAGCCGGTGAAGGCGACCCCCGCGATTCGTGCATCGGCCAGCGCAATCCTGCCCACGCCCGGCCCGTCACCCGGCAGGAAATTGAGCACCGCAGTCGGTATGCCGGCCGCATACAGGAGCGAAACGGCCAACTGGCCAGTGAGTGACGTCTGTTCGGCGGGTTTGGCGAGCACGCTGTTGCCCGCCGCGAGCGCGGCTGCGATCTGGCCGACAAATATCGCAATCGGAAAATTCCACGGACTGATGCACAAGAACAGGCCTCGTCCGCTCAGGAACAGTTCGTTGCTCTCGCCGGTCGGGCCGGGCAGGGCCAAAGGCGTCGAGAAGAGTGCGCGCGCCTGAACGGCGTAGTACCGCAGGAAGTCCACGGTTTCGCGCACTTCCGCGATGGCGTCAGGCACGGTGCGGCCGGCCTCGCGCGCACAAAGCGAGACGAGTTCGGCGCGCCTTCCTTCAAACAGATCGGCGGCCCTTTCGAGTATCGCGGCGCGCGCGGATGCCGGCATCCTGTTCCAGCCGGGCCAGGCCCGGTCCGCAACGTCAATGGCGTCCCGTATCTCCTCCGGACTCGCAAAGCAGACGGTCCCGATCCTGCGTCCGGACTGTGCCGGATCGAATACGTCCTTTGCCACGCCCCCGCGCGGTTCACCGCCGATCATCGGCGCGGCATGACGGATTTTCAGCGCGGCCGCGCGCGCGGACTGGAGCAGCGCCGCCGATTCGCCGCGATCGGACAGGTTGATGCCCGCGGAATTGCGGCGCCCGGGTGCAAACAGGTCCGGAGGGACCGGGATACGCGGATTGCGAATTGCGCCGTCGAGTCCGTCGATGGTTCGCAGAGGATCGGCGACGATACGCGCGACCGGGATGTCTTCACGCGCGATCTGGTTGACGAATGAGGTATTCGCCCCGTTCTCCAACAGGCGGCGCACGAGGTACGGCAACAAATCTTCGTGGGCCCCCACCGGCGCATACACGCGGCAGGGCGCGGCCAGCAGGCCGTTGCGGCGCGCCGCGCGATACAGCTCCATGCCCATCCCATGCAGGCGTTGGAACTCGAATTCGCGGGACCCGGCATGATGCACGACCCAGGCGATCGTCTGTGCATTGTGGGTCGCGAACTGCGGATAGAGATGGTTGCACTCACCGAGCAGCACGCGGGCACAGGCAAGATACGACACGTCGGTATTGCACTTGCGCGTGAAGACCGGGTAGTCCTTCACCCCGGACTCCTGTGCGTGCTTGATTTCGGTATCCCAGTAGGCGCCCTTGACCAGGCGCACGGGAATGTCGCGGCGGTAATGGACCGCCAGCGCTTCCAGCCAGCGCAGCACCGGCAACGCGCGCTTCTGGTAGGCCTGGACCGCCACTCCGAAGCTGGTCCACCCGGCAAGATCCGGATGGCAGTAAACCGACTCGAACACCGCCAGCATGATTTCCAGGCGATCCGCCTCTTCGGCATCGACCGTCAGGCCAATGCCTGCATTGCGCGCCGCGAGTGCGACGCGCCGCAGGCGTCCGGCCAGCTCCCGCAAGGCGCGTTCCGAATGCCGGTAGTCGAAGCGCGCGCACAGGGCGGAGAGCTTGACTGAAATCCCCGGTCGAGCCGGCAGGGAAGCCCCATCGGCGACCCGCGCACCGATGGCCGCGACGGCCGACAGGTAGGCCTCCTCGTACCGCTCGGCGTCCGCCGTCGTGACGACCGATTCCCCAAGCATGTCGAAAGAGAACCGGGATCCGTGGAAATCGCCGCCGTGCGTCCGGTCGAGCGCCTCGGAAATGCTGCGACCCATGACGAACTGGCTGGCCATGATGCGCATAGCGCTCTTCAGCGCGGCGCGCAGGACCGGTTCTTCCATGCGCGCCAGCAGGCGCTGCATGTAGTCCGCCGGATGGTCTCGCGCCGCTTCGCCGAGGCGAATGACGCTGCCGGTCAGCATCAATGCCCAGGTCGAGGCGTTCACGAACAGCGACTCGCTTCGACCGAGGTGCCGCCGCCAGTCGGCGGAACCGAGCTTGTCCGCGATCAACCGATCCGCGGTTCCCACGTCGGGGATGCGCAGGAGGGATTCCGCCAGGCACATGAGTGCGACGCCTTCCTGGGACGTGAGATCGTAATGGCTCAGGAATGCATCCAGTCCCGTGGTTTCGTCCCGTTGCGCGCGCACGGCCTCGACCAGTCGACGCGCGCTCTCCTCGATTTTTGCGGCAAGTCCGGAGGGACATTGCGCCAACGCGCAAAGCGACCGGACCAGTTCAGGTTCATCCGCCAGGTAATTGCGGTTGATGTCCGCCGTGAAAATTCCGGGAACCGCCGGTTTCGCAACCTGGCGTGAGGTCCCGCCTTTGCGGGGCGGCTTGCGGCCGCGCGCCATCAGTGCCTGGCCGCGCCCGGTCCGCGCGGATTCATCGCCGCCGACAGGACCGCGGGTAGCGGAAGGCGCTGGCCGAGCAGCCCAGCCGCGATCAGCGCCAGACCGATGAAGGTGGCCGGCGCTATCGGCTCATCCGCCACAAAATGAAGAAAGATCAGCGACACGAACGGCGTAAGAAAAATCAACGTGCTGACCCGTGACGCGGACTCGGCATACCGCAGCGCCAGGAGCCAGAAAACATATGTGATTCCCATCTCGAACAGGCCGACATAGACGGCGCCGAGCACGCCCTGCAGGTCCGTGCGCAGGGGGTCGGAGTAGATCCAAGCGATCGCGGCGACAAAGGGCAGGCTGAACAGGAAACTCAGGAACAGGCTGGCCACTGGATCGAGCGGGTCGCGTGTCTTGGCGATCCAGTACAACGACCACAGGACCGTACTGCCGAGCGCGAGCCCGATGCCCACCCTGTCGATCGCTTCCTGCGGCAGCGCGCCGCCGCCGGTGCAGACCACCACCGCGCCCACGTAACAGATCGCCGCCGCGCCGGCATCGCGACGCGTGATCTTGTGGCGGAGCAGCGGCACCGACAGCAGTATCAACATGATCACCCAGGTGTAATTGAGCGCCTGAGCCACCTGGCCGGGAAGCAAATCATAGGCCTTGAACAGCACCAGATAATAGGCCAGCGGATTGAGCAGCCCCAGCCCGGCGCAGCGGAAATAATCGCCGCGCCGCAGATGCCAGACCGACCGTGCCTGGCCGCGCGCGGCCAACATGGCATACAGACTGACGGTGGCCGTGAGACTGGAGTAGAGCAGCAGTTGAAACACATCGGCGTGGCGCAGCGTGAGCTTGAACGCGGTCGCCACCGTGGACCAGCACAGCACCGTCAACATGCCGAGCGCGAATGCCGCCCGGTTGTCGTGGTGGCGATTCATCCGGATCGGGGACCGTTAATCGAAGCGCGCCTCGTCGACGCCTTCGGCCTGGTCCAGTCCGACGATGCCGTCGCGGCCGCGGATCTGCCGGAATGTCGCGCCATGGATCCTGGCGCCGGCCAGGTTGACGCGGTCGAGATTGGCGCCCGTGAAATCCGCCCCGCGGAGGTCGCATCGGGACAAATCGGCGCCCTCGAGATCGGCGCCGATAAACGAGGCGAAACGCGCGTCGCAGACCGACAAGTCGGCATTTTTCAGCACGGCCCCATCGAGACCCGCGTACTGCATCCGCAGGCGGATCAGTCCCATGGACTGGTTCTTCATGTTGGCGCCACCGCGGAGGTTATCCAGTCTGGCGTTTTTCAGCATCGCCCTGGCGAGGTTGCCCACCAGCAGCGCGCCGGACAGATCTGCGCCGCTCAGATCCGCGCCAAGGAATACGACGCCGTAAAGGCTTGCGTTGCGAAGGTTGGTGCCCGAGAGATTCGCATTGGATGCAACGACCACGTCCAGGTTGGCGCCCTCCAGGTCTGCCGCGGCGAGGTTGGCCCCCTTCAGATCACTCCCGCGCAGATCGGCGCCCCGAAAATCGATCCCGGAGAGATCCACCCCGCGCGCCGATACCTCCACCAGTTGTGGCACGCCGTCACGGGACTGCTGCAACCGCGCCAGTACGTCGGCGCGGTCGAGCGTCTTTTCCTGCGCGTAGACCGACGCGGCGGTGATGAGGGCGCAAGTGAACGCGAGCGATCTGCCCTGAAGGGGTCCATCGCCTGACCGGACCGTCTGAGCCCGCGGCTGCATGGCGCATTGTGGCGGGCGTCGTTACGGTTCGCAACGCACCCTACCGATGGCATATATTAATGGGCGGGCGGATTCATCCGGAACTCGGGAGGGTAGCCAATGAGCGTCAAAGAGCATGCGAAAAACGTCGATACCTGGATACGGGGCCTGTTCATCGTCGTATTTGCGGTCATCTTTTATGTGCTTTGCACCGTCATCTGGGTGCTGGTGATATTCCAGTTCCTGATGAAGGTTCTGACCGGCACCTTGAACGACAATTTGATGAAATTCAGCGGCGGATTGACCAGCTTCGCGGTCCAGATACTGCGATATATCACCTTTCAGTCGGAAGAACGCCCGTGGCCATTCAGCTCCTGGCCGGCGAACCAGGCCTGAACTGAACCGCCGCCGGACGGAATGCCGACGGATCGGGCGGGAGAGAATTGACGAAGAGGGGTCGGGCGTGGCCGCCGGAACCGCCTGCGGCGTTCAGGTGGCCAGGGGATTTGCCCCAAACCGGTTGTCGCCTTCCGTACCCTTGAGGAAGCCACAGTCAACCAGGATCCAGAGCGCGCCCACCACGGGAATGAGGCCAATCAGGATCCACCATGCCGACTTGTCGCGGTCGTGGAAGCGTTTGGCGGTCAGGGCCAAGTTGATCCAGAGCGCCGCCAGGCTGACGATCAAGACAATGATTCCCGCCAGCCCCCCTCCGGCCATTCCGGGCGGCGCTCCCGCCTCGCCCGGCGCGGAGACCGTACCCAGGGTAATGGACACGACCACCTGCAGGACCACGGCCACCGCGCTCACGGATATTCCAAGGATCCACCACGGTTGGCGATTGAGCCTGCCATTGAATGATAACAACTGCTCGGATAGGGTCATCTTTGCCTCCCTCTGCTCTGCGTCGGACACGAGGCTGCCCTCCGGTACGGGGAGGGCGTGTTCGGACACGCAGTTGTGATTATGGTTATTTTGTCCCGCAGTCCCCGGACCAGATGACCCGGGGGCATGCGGATCCCATCTCAAGTATAGTCAGTCACCGGGCGCTGGGTATGACGTCAACACTTTGCCGAATTGCCGCAATCCTGCTGCTCCTGTCCGGTCCCGGAGTGGGACTCCGCGCCGAACAGCCCAACAAACCCATCCTGCATGGCCAGGACTGGATTGCCATCACCGGCAAACCGCTCGCCGCTACCGCAGGTGCGATGATCTTTCAGCAGGGCGGCAACGCGGTCGATGCCGTCTGCGCGATGATCGCCGCGACGGCAACGATGTGGGACGTGTTGAGCTGGGGCGGGGAGACCCAGGCGCTTGTCTTCAACCCACGCTCGCGGGAAGTCATCGGCATCAACGCCCTGGGCGTGGCGCCTGCCGGCGCGACGCCGCGATTTTTCCAGACACGGGGTTTGAATTATCCTCCGGAATACGGCGCGCTGGCGGCAGTGACGCCAGGCACCCCCGCCGGCATTCTGGTGATGCTCGCGGAATTCGGCACGCTGAGCCTGAAAGAGGTGCTCGCCCCGGCCATGCATCTCGCCGCGGGCTACCCGATCGAGACCGAAACCGCGGACAGCATCGAGAAGAATAAGGAACGACTTCGCGAATGGCCGTATTCCCGCGCGGTCTTTCTGACCCACGCCGGCGCCCCGCGTGAAGCCCCTCATGCCGGCGAAATCTTCCGGCAGCCGGATTTGCTGGCCACGCTGCAGAAACTCGTTGACGCTGAACAGGAAGCCCTGGCTTCCGGCAGACATCGCAAGCAGGCCATCCAGGCTGCCTATGACCGGTTCTACAGGGGCGACATCGCGGAAGAGTTCGTGCGTTCGGTGCAGGAGCAGGGCGGGCTGATCACGATGGAAGACCTGGCAGGCTGGCGGGCGCGGATCGAAGAGCCGGTGAAGACGAACTACAAAGGCATCGATGTGTACAAGTTGACTACGTGGGTGCAGGGGCCGGTGATGCTGCAGGCGCTGAACATCCTGGAGAACTTCGATCTCAAGGCCATGGGCTACAACAGCGCCCGGTACATCCACACGCTCTACCAAGCCATGAATCTCGCCTTCGCGGATCGCGATTTCTATTACGGGGATCCGTATTTCCCGCCGCAGGAACCCGTCGCCGGGCTGCTCTCAAAGGAATACGCAAAGGATCGCAGCAGGCTTGTGAACCCGGAACGCAATGACCCGGCAGTGAAGCCCGGCGATCCCTACCCGTTCCAGGGTGGTCGCAACCCCTACCGCTCCGTGCTGGAGGGTTGGACCTACCGGTCTGCGGCGGTATCGGCCGAACCGCGCGAATTTAAAGAGATCTTCTCGCGCGGCACGACTTCCGTCGAGGCGGCGGATCGGGAAGGCTGGGTTGTTTCAGTCACGCCCAGCGGCGGTTGGATTCCCGCGGTGATTGCGGGGCGGACCGGCGTGGGGCTGAGCCAGCGCATGCAGAGCTTTGTACTCGATCCCGCTGAAAATCCGTTCAACGTGCTGGAGCCCGGCAAGCGACCGCGGGCAACGTTGACACCCTCGCTGGCACTCAAGAATGGCCGGCCGTTCCTGTCCTTCGCGGTGCAGGGAGGGGATACGCAGGACCAGAACCTGCTGCAGTTCTTCCTCAACGTCGTCGAGTTCGGCATGAATGTGCAGGAAGCCGCTGAAGCGGCCAACATCACCAGCTACCAGATGCACAACTCCTTCGGCGCCCACGAGGCAAGACCCGGCAGGGTGACGCTGAACGCATCGACGCCGGCGGAAACGATCGATGCGCTGCGCGCGATGGGTTACGAAATCGACACGAAGGAACGCACCTCGGGCCCGATCAACGCCATCTACTTCGACACCCAGCACGACACGTTCTGGGGCGGCTCGAGTGATTACGGGGACGATTACGGGATAGCCTGGTAAGGGTCACATGCCCGCCGCGGCCGCACAAGCGGGCGCGGGGTCGCGTGGACTACACGCTGCGCATCGCCGTTAATACCGAATCGTAGCCGATCGCGATCGCGCTGATCGAGGCCAAGGCGGAGACCCTGCCGCCCGGGCACGGCCTCGAACAGGTGAAGCTGTCGTGTTTTCGAGCAACGGGCACCTGTTCGTCGAATTCGATTTTTTCACCGGCAAGACCACTGCGCTGCGGCCGCTCGCCGAATTTCCCGCGCCGGCGGTACCCGTCGAAGACGAACTTTGCCGGTGCCAGCTGCTCCGGGTAGGTCTAGATCCGCCAGTCGCGATCATGAAGATTCAATTCTGGGTGTTGTCGATCATTTCCATATTCAATTGCGAGTAGGCGTCCACGGTGTCGACGTCCCGCCAGTAGATGTGCCTGCCGGTCAACGCATCGCGAAACGGGAATACATAGACCGCGTGCCGATCCACATCCCCGGCCGGGCGGCGCCAGGTGACTGTGGCGCCGTGCGTCCGGTTCAACAGAGCCGCCGCCAGCGACGATACCCCGCTGATCCGGTTTTGCGACGCATGCGCTTCGACTTCGCCGACGATGGTGAAGCGGTGGGCGGCACCTGTTGCCCGGTTCGACGGTGGCGCCGAAGCGGACACGCGCACGCCGAAAGAGCTGCTGGCGCTCATCGAGGCAAAAGGCCGCGAGGTCACGGACAAGCTCGCGGCCCTTCGTGCCAAGACAGAGTAATGTCCACCGGAATTCGGGTGCCTTGTTTAATACTGACAATGTTCGTACTGTAACTGCGCCTGGAACAAATTGAGGAGGTGAGAGACATGCCTAAAGGCGTCGAACGAAAGAAGCAGCAACTGAAGAAGCCGAAGTTGTCGATGATGGAGAAGCGGGCGCTGAAGCGCGCGAAGCGGGAAGGGAAGGCCCTACCCGACATAATCCGACGGCCTGGACCGGGTTAAGGACAGGGCTGATTAGAGACGACGTTCTAGACTGCCGGGCGCGTCGTAAGGCGCGCCCCGGCCCGGCCGATCATACGCGCCGGCAGCGGGAACGCGCTCAGAATGGAAGTCAGCAGTGTGGCGGCGTAGGGCAGGGCCTGGACACATAGGACGACCACCCACATCCGCATCTCCTGGCTGTGGAAGGCGCTCGCTTCATGCAGCGCGTTGGCGGCGAGCAGCAACGCAAGCAGCAGCAGGGCTTCATCGCGCGCCGCCAGCAACGCCTTGACGGTGGCGCCGGAGTGGGTGTGTTTTGGCGTGCGGAAGAACGGCTCGTTCTGGGTGACCAGGCCGCGCAATACCGCGCACCCAATCGTGTGAGATAGCGACAGGCCGGCCACGGCGGCAGCGAGCGTCTGCACCAGATTCGCGCCGACCCGGTTCAGGTACAGGTGCACCATCTTCGCTACCTTGAACGCGAACAGGGCGAGGGGCAGGGCGGAAAAGGCCATCACCGGCGCATCCAAGCTGCGCGGGTACAGGATCATGGCGGCCGACCAGCCGATCGCGCCCAGATTGAACAGCAGATTTGCGCCGTCCGCGATCCAGGGGAGCCAGCCGGCGAGGAAATGATAACGCTGCCCCGCAGTCAGCCGGCTTCGCCAGTTGAACAGAAGCTGCGGCAGGTGGCGCTTCATGATCTGCATGGCGCCATACGCCCACCGGTAACGTTGCTTCTTGAAATCCAGAAAGCGGTCCGGCATCAGGCCGCGCCCATAGCTGGCCGGGACATACTCGGCCTCGAGTCCCGCCTCGAAAATGCGCAGGCCGAGTTCAGTGTCCTCCGTGATGCACCACTCCGCCCAGCCGCCGATCTGATCCAGCGCGCTCCGCCTGACCATGGTCATGGTGCCGTGCTGGATGATCGCATTGCGCTCGTTGCGCGTGACCATGCCGATATGGAAGAAACCGCGGTACTCGGCGAAGCACATCGCCTTGAACGCACTCCCGTCGAAATCACGGTAGTCCTGCGGTGCCTGCACGATCGCGACATCCGGATCGTCAAACCGGGACACCAGGTCCCCGAGCCAGTTGTGATCCACGGCGTAATCGCTGTCGATCACCGCCACGATCTGCGCATCGGCCGCGGCCTGGCGCAGCGCGAAATTGAGCGCTCCCGCCTTGAACCCCGACAAGGGCGCGAGGTGGAAGAAACGGAATCGCGGACCCAGGTTGGCGCAATGCTCCTCGACCGGCCGCCAGACCGCTTCGTCGCGCGTATTGTTGTCGATGACGATGACTTCGAAATCCGGGTAATCCAGGCGCGAAAGAGCCGTCAGGGTCTCGATGAGCATCGCCGGCGGTTCGTTGTAGGCCGGCACGTGGATGGAAACTTTGGGCGCGAACAAGCCGGGACCCGGTTGTGGCGCGAGGCTGCGGTGGCGTGAGGTCACCCAGTAGGCCTCGGCCCACTCGTGGGCCTCCGCGAGCAGGATGGCGATGACGCCGAGCATGCTGAGCAGAAGGAGGCCGCCGACGACGAGGCTAGTCATCGTGTGGTACTGGTTCATGTACTCATAAGTCACCCACACGGCGAGGGTGGCGGTTCCATAGACGATGGTGGCCAGAAAGGCGCGGCCGCCGGTATCGAGCGTGCGGCTGGTGACATAGAACACGAAGAGCAGGATCGCGCCAATGGCGATGGAGATCCCCGCGAGTGTCCGCCACTGCGGCAGGCGTACGATGGGTTCACGCAACGGGAATTTGGGCTGACGGGCGACGTTGTAGATCCCCCAGTATTCGCCAACTGCGCCTTCGAGGGTGCGCTTCCAGGGCTGATCGAACGCCTCGAGCACGTAATAAGTGTATTTCTCTTCGCTGGCAAACCTGAGGAACCGCCGCAGGAACATGGCCTGGTTCGCCGTGGACGCCTCAGCGCTGACGCGTGTCCGTCCGCCGCTGGGCCAGCCGACTTCGCTAATCACGATCGGTTTGCCTGGAAAGCGCGCCTTCAACTCGTCAATCCGCCTGGCGACATACTGCACGGCTTGTTCGACGGGGACGCCTTCCCAATACGGCAGGATGTGCACGGCGATGTAATCCACGTGTTCCGCGAGCTGCGGAGTGCGCATCCAGGTGTGCCAGGTTTCCGCCGTGCTGACCGGGCGAAGTTTTGCCGCCCGCACCCGATCCAGGTACCTGATCAGGGTTTCGAGCGGTACGTCGCCGCGCAGGAGGGCTTCGTTGCCCACCACCAGACGCACGACGTTCCGGTACTCGGCGAGACGAATCAGGTTCTGGATTTCCCTTTCGTTGTGATCCAGACGCCGATCGAGCCACGCGCCGAGCATGACATTAAGGTGGTGCTGCTTGGCGAGCCGCGGCACCTCGGCCAGCGGGCCGTCCGTGCTGTAGGTCCGGACCGCGTGCGCCTTGCCGGCGAGCAGCGCCAAGTCAGCGTCGATTTCCTCCACCGATGGCCAGGACTCCATGGTGGCGTCCTGTCCCAGCCGGAACGGCGAAAAGGCGATGCCCTGGAGGGTAACGGGCCACGGCGGCTCGGCGCGCGGCAGGTTGAACAGCGACCAGGCCCCGAGCGTGAGCAGGGCGAAGGCCACCGTGACGACGGCGGCCGACAGGGCGGAAATTTTCATCGGGAGAAATGGAGGCAAGATGCAGGCCGGTACGGCGGCGCATTATACGGATAATAGAACTGGCTTTGATCTCCCTGCCTCGCCTTGTGATGGAGATAGCCGAACGGGTCGCAATGGGTCGTTCGTGGCTCCGTCAGTCCCTAGCAGGTTGTTGAAAAAGTCCGTCCATGGACTTTTTCAACTCGAAAAGCAAAAAGTGTGATTTTTGCTTTTCTCCATTTTTCAAT